>DLPV01000012.1:8859-21102 GCA_002477465.1 Gammaproteobacteria bacterium UBA7449
CTGGTTCTGGTTCGCCGCAGCAAGGTGCGGGTTATTTGAATGCGTTCCCTACCGAATTGCGTACGCCGAAGCTCATCACAGTTTTTTCATCTAGACCTGACATATTGGCGTCAAATTGTCGTAATATTGCGCCCGCTCAAATCCATCTATACTTGGGGCTGAATCTTATTATTCTGATCGCCACATTCTAGCTGACCCATTCCATGAACAGGTTCCTTCAATTCTTTTGCGTGCTTTTGCTGCTGGCCTCCTGCAGTTCTTTGCCCGATGGTGCCCGGCCGGTGAACGCCCAGTATTGCGATAACTTCCTGATTTACGATATGTGTGCTCGGGACGTGAATCGGGATGGCGTGGTGGACGTGGTGTATTTTACCGATACCAAAGAAGTGTTCATGTATCACCCCGACAGGGAAGGCAACTTTCCAAACGACCTTGGAGTGCATCGCTGCGCCATGCCAATGGACGCAGACATCGTCGCGACTACGAATCGGGTGTTTTATGTCGATGAGTCCACGCCGTTTCTTGAGAAACAGGACATCAAAGGTGCGATGATGGTGAAGTACGTGGCTAATATGCCAGAGGTCACTGCCTGCAACTTGCGAGCAGACCAGTCTGAAGCTGCAGCGAAAGACAGCTAGCTCATCTTTTACCGCGCATTTTGCCCTTTAACACGTAGGTTTCTTTTCTGGAGCCAACCTCGCTAGCGCACTGCACTGTTCCCGCAGCACCGGGCCTTAGGCTGATGCCATGGCCGCTGTGATGGATTATTTTTACCGCATCCGTGCTTCTGCTAGTCAAACAGGTTGTTCACGTAATAGACGTGCACTATGCCGGAGCCAATCAGGGTTACAAGAGTCGATGTGCTTGTTAATATTTTGCTGATCTGATCGAAATCGCTAACATCTGGCTGTTGTTCAAAATAACAAGCCGACTATTAAGAAAAGTAATAAAAAAGGGGAAGGATCGTGCGGCAGCATAAATCACGTTCGCTACTATTAATTCTCGGTATTGTTACCCTGCTCAGCGCAGCATCGACTCAGGCCCAGCGCGAAAACTGGGCTCGGCCTTTTCCTGGTTTTCGCGTAATCGGCAACCTTTACGGCGTCGGTAGTTATGACCTGAGCGTTTTTCTGATTTCCACGGAAGAGGGCCATATTCTCATCAATACGGGGCTGGAGGATTCGACTCAACTAATTCGAGATAATATGGCTGCTCTCGGGTTTGATTTGGAAGATGTGCGTATTCTCCTGACCCAGCAGGCGCACTGGGACCACACTGCTGCTATGGCAGAGATCAAGGCGCTCAGCGGCGCCGCAGTCTTCGCAACGCCGAAGGACGCCAGGGTGCTGGAAGACGGCGGATTCAGTGACGCGCATTTTGGCGGCCGCCAGACATTTGAGCCGGTTTCTGTGGAGCGCATAATTCAGGAAGGAGACAGAATTGAACTTGGCGGTGTCTCTCTTACCGTTCATGAGCATCCGGGCCATACCGAAGGTAGTTCTAGCTACGCCATGACCGTCAGGGAAAATGGCAGGGATTACCGAGTGCTTATCGCCAATATGGGCACCATCAATCCTGGTAAGCAACTGGTGGTGGATCCCACTTACCCGGGAGTGTCGAATGATTTCGCCGGCACCTATTCCAATCAGAAGGCTATGGAGGTGGACGTCTGGGTTGCGGCCCATGCCAGCCAGTATGGCATGCACGGAAAATGGCAGCCGGGGCAGGCCTATTCAGCAGATAACTTTGTCGATCCTTCAGGGTTTGTTGCAGCGGTTGAGAGACTGGAGCGGATTTACTATGAGCAGCTCCAACAGGAGCGTGACCAATAGACCTCACTCCGCTGCATCAGGGATGTGGTTGGTAATCCACACAGATTGATACGGACGCAGAGTCAAAAACTCATCTATCTCCCCGAACTGCTGTCCGCTGATCAGGTCCTGCCAGTCGTCAGTGCTGATCAGGTTAATGTCCGCCAGGCAGACAGTCTGTTCCCGGTTGGTGACATTGTTGATGCAGAAAATGCTCTGGCCTCGATTGATGCTCTGTCGCCAGAAGGCAAAGATTTCGTGCCCGAGGTGTAGGGTGTATTGGGTGGCATTAGGGTGGAACGCAGCTTGTCTTTTGCGCAACCCAAGTAGACGAGTCAGCTCACTGAAAACTCGGGCATGTGTGGAATCGGTGTCAGAGAGCTCTGCTTCCAGCGCTCCCTCTTGCCAAATATGGCGATTGATCGAGCGATTGCGTCCCGTGTGTTCCACACGCCAATGATCATTGCGCGAGCCGAGGAAGCTTTGTATGTAGATCGCCGGTATACCCTCAAGCGCCAGCATGATGGCATGGGCGCAAATGAAGCGTTCGAAACCATAGTTATCAGTAGCATCTTCAAACGTGCCCTTGAGAAGATCGAACAGGGCGATATTGAGTTCATAGGGTTTATCGAATCCTTCCCGCGCTCGCCGGAATGTCACCTTGCCGCCGGCAGCCTGCGCGGTCTGCACTAATTGGTCCCGCTCCTCATTACTAAGTAGCCCATCCAGTGGCCGTAATCCAATGCCGTCATGGGAAGCAATGAAGTTCAGATAGGCGGTGCCTGCCTGCGCCGGGGGCATACTCATCATCCACGTTTTCAGGTGACGGCAATCACCGGACAGCAAGGTGTAGGCCAGCAGCGGTGGCAAAGAAAAGTTGTAGATGATGTGGGCTTCATTGGCGTTGCCGAAGTAGGTTAGATTCTCACGGTTCGGTACGTTGTTCTCACAGATAATCAGTGCTTCAGGCGAATGGTGTTCGATAAGGGTGCGCAGCAGTTTAATAATCTCATGGGTTTGCTGCTGGTGGACGCAGGCCGTACCCGGTTCTTTCCAGAGATAAGGCACGGCATCCATCCTGAAGATCGATACGCCATGATTCAGATACTCCCGCACAATATGCACGAATTCCTTTAGTACCTGAGGGTTGCGGAAATCAAGATCAACCTGGTCGTGACTGAATGTGCACCAGACGTGAACTTCGCCATTGGCAGTCTGCACCGGGGTTAGCAGCGGTGAATTACGGGGTCGAACCACAGCGCTGTAATCATCGGTGGGATTCGCCACCATGAAATAGTCCTTGCCAGGATCGAGACCTTTCTTGAAATTATCAAACCAACGGCTGCGGCTGGACATATGGTTGATGACCAGGTCGGACATCAATTTGTAATCCTTGGCTATCTCCTCGATCTCTTTCCAGTTACCGAGCGACGGATTGACCATAAGGTAATCCATAACGGAGAAACCGTCGTCGGAGCTGAATGGGAAGAAGGGCAGGATATGTACTGCGGTGACATATTCCTTCAGATGTTCATTGAGGAACCGGTGCAGGGTAACAAGAGGTAATTCATTATCGGTCTTGATGGTGTTGCCATAAGTGATGACGACACAGTCACCCTCATCCCAGAGATTCTTATGGGGGGTAGGGAACTGGATATTGCGCCCCATGCTCATTTCGGCAACAAGCTCGGCGCTCAGTGCCTCGCGATCCTCGTAAGGGTAGATGACAGCAAGGTGCTCTGCTACCCGGCGATGAAGTTCCTTTTCCGTTTCTTCGGGAATGTATTCCATGTTACTTGGTAGGGGTGTACTCCGCTTGGTCCTCTTCAACTGCTGTCTTCAATTGCTCAAGGATATCAGGTATCGCACTGATGACTCTATTCCAGCTCGGGATAAATGGCTTATCCATCGGCCTCTCAAGGAAATGCTCACCGGCTTCCATAATGTTGCTGGCAAACATTTCAACGGAGGCTTCTTCAGTATGACGGTCATAATTGAGGCCATTGATGATCGCGTCATTCTGATAAGAGTCGATGAAGTCTAGGGCAATTCGATAGTAACTGGCCTTGATCGTTCGAAAAACTTCAGGAGAAAATACCTCGCCATTGGTAGCGAGTTTACGGAAAAAGGCCTTGGCGATATCCATGCTCATGCGTGATAGCCCTTTGGTCTTATCATCGATGGACAGATCCTGGTGCTTGTGATCGTAGTTGTTGGCTATATCCACCTGACACAGACGGTTTGTTGCATAGTTTCGTTTCATTTCCGACAGCACGCCAATTTCCAGCCCCCAGTCGCTGGGGATGCGGAGGTCATTGATGACCGAGGCGCGCATGCTGAATTCCCCGGCAAGCGGGTAGCGAAAGCTATCCATATAGTTAAGATATTCAGACTCACCGCAGACCTGTTGCAAAGTGCGTATGAGAGGTGTCACTAACAGGCGCACGACCCTACCAGAAATGCGGTTACCGGCAACTCTAGCATAGTAGCCCTTGCAGAACGCATAACTAAAGTTTGGGTTTGCTACTGGATAGATGAGACGCGCCAACAGGCTGCGATCGTAGGTAAGAATGTCGCAATCGTGCAGGGCGACTGCGTCGGCGCGACCCGAAGCTAGTACATAGCCGTAGCAATACCAGACATTGCGCCCTTTACCCTCGTGTGATGGTGCCAGTCCTAACTCTTTTAGCTGAGAATCGATGGCTCGTAAGCGTGGGCCATCGTTCCAGAGGATGCGATGATGCTGGGGCAGTCTGGAAAAATACTCAATGGCGTGATAGTACTGATTCAGGTTAGCTCGGTCCAGGCCAATGACAATTTCACTGAGGTAGGGGACTTCGGTTAATTCATCGACGATATGGGAAAGCGCAGGGCCTTCTAACTCAGAAAACAGTGAGGGCAGGACCAGGCCCATAGGCCTGCTGCTCTTGAATCGGCTAAGCTCCTCTTCCATTTCAACAATCGGTCGCTGCCCCAGGTTGTGCAGGGTAGTCACGACGCCGTTTTGATGAAAATCGCCCATCTTTCCTCCATTAATCCTCAAGTAACTGCGCTGCATCGAACAGCGCCAGAATTTCGTTTATCGCATCGTTCCAGCCTGAAGGCCCCGGCCGATTGGTACGAATCAATCGCTGCGGGCCAGCCGGATCCAGTTGGTCAGACTTTGCAGACTTGATGGCAACCGCAACATCGGCTGCCGCCAACAGGGATTCATCATTGGGACTATCGCCAAGTGCGACAAGAAATGGTCTCGGTTCGGCGAAACGGGATTGCCACCACTTCATTCCGTTACCCTTGTCGAAGTCGCTTTGAATACTGATGAATCGGCCGCCTTCCAGAGTGGTAAGTTCGAGCTTTGCCAACGCTTCCAGAAACAGTTGGAAATTCGCGTGAGTATCCTGCCATAGCATTGGTTCGGTGAACTCCCGCTGTCGCGCTCGCTCTGCATCTGCTGCAGGTAGACCGGTGTGCACGGACACTTCCTGATTCGACCAGTCGGCAAATCCAGAGAACTTCCAGCCCATGCGTTCGCGCAGATCATGCACTTCCGTCAGCCATTCGCTGCTGCGTGAGCCGAAAACCGCAATGGGTCCGGCGCTTTCACTGCCGCCTCCGTAGATGGCTGCGCCATTCTCACAAATAAATGGGGCATTGAGCCCGCTGCTTGCTTGAATGCTGATGATTTCCGTGGCTGTTTTGCTGGAGGCGAAAATAGGAGTGATGCCTCGATCCGCCAGCTCAGCAAGCGCCGGGCGCGCAGCTTCAATGGAGTATGTTTCGTGCTCCATCAGGCTGCCATCCAGGTCTGTAAACACTAAAAAAGGCGGTGTGTTTGCAACATCTTGGTTCATCAGACTTCTCGTGCTTCAAGTTTCAGGCCAACATTGAGGGAATCCTGGCAAGCTTTCCCCTAACTTGCCCGGTGATCCCCTAGCTCTCTGAATTTATTGAATTTTAAACTGAATTAACTGCGTCTTTATTACCTGTGAGGAACGCGCACGGGCGCGATTGGCATTGAGCGCTCAAAGCAACGCACCAAAAAAATGCAATATCCGATGATGTCTGCTCAGCCAGCGCACCACAAGGAGCCTGCAGGGCGGGATCCTGCGGATTAGGCGGTCGCCAGTCGCCAGACCCGATTGGGAGTGAGCGGCATATCCACATGGTTGATGCCGCGCTCGGCCAATGCGTTGACCACGGCGTTTACAATCGCCGGCGGTGCCCCAATGGCGCCAGCCTCTCCCGCGCCTTTGATGCCGAGTGGGTTAGTGGTACAGGGAACTTCCCGACGTTGAAATCTAATCGCCGGTAAATCGTCCGCCCGCGGCATCGTGTAATCCATAAAGCTGGCTGACAGCAGTTGGCCGGATTCCGCCTCATAGGCGCAGCATTCCAGCAGTGCCTGACCCAGGCCCTGGCCAATGCCGCCATGCACCTGGCCTTCAAGCAATAGCGGATTGATCACCTTGCCAAAGTCATCCACCACGGTGTAGTCGAGAATCTCGATGGTCCCCGTTGCCGGGTCAATTTCCAGTTCACAGACGTGAGAACCGTTGGGATAGGTAGCCTCGCCCGGTGCGAAGGAATCTTTTTCATCGAAGCTCAGTTCGTCGCCGGTGCTCACCGAGGCTGCAACTTGCTTGAAGCTGGCGCTGCGATCGGTGCCAACAATCAGGAATTTGCCCTGCTCGAAATCGATGTCGGCAATGGCAGCCTCGAGCAAGTCTGCTGCCTTGACTCTCGCGGTTTCTATCAGCTTTTCCGCCGCGGCGCTGATGGCAGCGCCGCCAACAGGCACCGAGCGTGAGCCCATAGTGCCGCCGCCGCTTTCCACGCGATCAGAGTCACCCTGCACGATGCTTATATCATCGAAGTCAACGCCAAGGCGCTCATTGAGAATCTGGCGGAATGCTGTTTCGTGGCCTTGACCATTGGACATTGTGCCAATGTACAGCGTGATGTGTCCTTCGCTATCGACCGCGAGGCGTGCCTGTTCCGGCGCACCACCGGCGCAGCGCTCGATATAGCAGGCCAGGCCAATGCCGCGCAGCTTACCCTGCGCTGCCGATGCCTGCTTGCGCTGTGAAAAACTGTGCCACCCGGATACTTCCAGCGCCTGCTCCATATGTTGCTCAAACTCTCCGGAGTCATATTTGAGATCAAACGCGGTGGTGTAAGGCATGCTTTCTGCGGGAATAAAATTACGTCGCCGCATTTCATCCGGTGCAAGACTAATTTCTTGCGCGGCGTAATCTATCAGCCGTTCAATGGCATAGATCGCCTCGGGCCGACCGGCCCCGCGATAGGCATCAACTGGCGCGGTGTTGGTAAACACGCCATGCACTTCCACATGGGCGGTGGGAATTGCGTAGCAACCTACTAGCATGGAGACTCCAGCGGCAGTTGGCACAAAAGGGGCGAAGTTAGAGAGGTAGGCACCGAGGTTGGCGATGGTTTCTACTTTCAGTCCCAGCATTTTGCCGTCATTGCTCACGGCCAGTTTGAGTTTGCTAACGTGATCGCGACCGTGACTGTCAGCGGTAAAGGCTTCGCTGCGCTCAGAGATCCATTTCACTGGACGACTGAGTTTGCGGGTTGCGTAAAGCAGGGCAACATACTCCGGAAACAGGAATATCTTCATGCCAAAGCCGCCGCCTACGTCGTAGCACTTAACCAGTATGTCTTCCGGTGCACAGTTAAATATGGCCTCAGCTAGCAGGCGTCGCAATAAATGGACGCCCTGACATGACACATGCAAAACCAGCCGACCCGATTCTGCCTCCACGTCTGCAATGGCGCCGCGAGTCTCCATGGAGGTGGGAATCACACGGTTATTGACCAGTTCCAGTTCAACGATGTTGTCTGCCGCAGCGAATGCCACTTCGGTTTCTGTTTGCTTGCCGCTGTGCCAATGAAAGCAGCGATTGGCTGGTGCCTCATCCCAAACTTGGGGTGCTGACTCGCTAAGGCTGGCAGCGGTATCTACAGTCGCATCGAGGATATTGTAATCAACCCAGAGTTGTTCTGCCGCGTCCAGGGCCTGCTGACGCGTTTCGGCGACGATCAATGCCACCGCGTCGCCCACGTGCCTGACTCGCTCCAGTGCCAGCGCCGGCCTAGACGGGTTGGCGCAGGGCGTGCCATCGATGTTTTCAACCAGGGCACCGCAGGGGACATCACCGATATTGTCTGCGCGCAGATCTTCGCCGGTATATATTGCGAGTACGCCTGGCGCATCGGCTATCGAGCTCTTGTCGATCTCGAGAATGCGGGCATGGGCGTGGGGCGAGCGCACGAAGACGCCGACGGTCTCGTTCTCAAGGTTTATGTCTTCAATATACTGGCCCTCGCCGCGGGTGAAACGATGGTCTTCAACGCGGGTTACAGACTGGCCGATGCCAAATTTTTCCATGGGGTGCTCCCTGTTCTTCCTGAGAGCAAGCTTACTTGAATCCGGCGATAAGCCGTAGTGGAATTTGAGCCGTATTGGCGTCACCGGGGTGATTTTGCATCGCACTAATGACTAATCTAGCTAGCTGGAATAGGCGGCCTGACTGGCGTGACTCCACCCATACCGGGTGATACGCCAGATAATTACAAGCGCTGTGGCGAGGTTGTTAATAGGGCTTAAGATCGCCGCCACAGTCGCATCTCCAATATAGAAAATCTCTGTGCCCAGAAATTGGGTCAGTGCCGTGAACAATCCCAGCAGCGGGCTCCGGGGTTGCAACGCTATGGGGATGTAACGAATGTGGCGCTGAATGTGGAATCTGGTCCTTGCGAATTTATGGGTTAAGCTATCCGCGGGCAACACCGTCACAGCGAGCGCTGATTCACCCGTTGGCTGACCTGCTCGGCGGTCTCCACCCGCTCGGAATAGCGATCCACAAAGTAATCCTTATTGCCTCGCAGCATCAGTGTGAATTTCATCAGTTCCTCCATCACATCGACGATGCGATTGTAGTAAGGGGAGGGCTTCATGCGGCCGTCTTCCTCAAATTCCAGAAAGGCCTTGGGTACGGATGACTGATTGGGAATGGTCACCATGCGCATCCAGCGTCCAAGCACGCGCATCTGATTGAGCGCGTTAAAAGACTGAGAGCCGCCGCAGACCTGCATGATGGCAAGGATTTTGCCCTGAGTGGGGCGGACGCCGCCCAGGTTGAGTGGCACCCAGTCGATCTGGCTCTTGAAAATCCCGGTCATGGCACCGTGGCGCTCTGGCGAACACCAGACCTGACCCTCAGACCAGATCATCAGCTCGCGCAGTTCATTCACTTTGGGGTGGGACTCATCTTCGGTATCGGGCTGAGGTAAGCCACGGGGATCAAATACCTTGGCGTCGGCACCAAATGCGGTGAGCAGGCGCACGCACTCTTCGATTACCAGGCGACTGTAGGAACGCTCACGCAGAGAGCCATACAACAACAGGATGCGAGGCTTGTGTGATATCTGCTGAGCCTGCACTTTGTCCAGCGAGGGCAGGTCGAAGCTGGCGCGGTCGACGTTTGGCAAGTCCCATTCACTATCGCTCATCCATTGGCACCCATTGCATGCAGTGCTGTGCGTAACGCGTCCTTGTCGAGATCCTGCGAGGCGAGCACTTTGATTTGTTCAGCGCGTCTGGCGATTTCTTCGATACAGGACATGAATGCTTGCTCCTTTTCCGAGTCGCTTCCGTCTACTTTAGAAGGGTCAGCTAGCCCCCAATGCACTTTCAAGCTGCCGCCAAAATAAACCGGACAGGCTTCACCGGCGGCGGCATCACAAACTGTCACGATGAGGTCGGCTGCAAAATTTTCGAATTCATCCCAGTATTGGCTGCGCAGTCCCTCGTTGGGATAGCCAGCCTCACTCAGGTACTTCAGGCTTAGTGGATGCACTTCCCCGACAGGTTGGCTGCCAGCACTGCGGGCTTCAATCTGGCCGGCACCGATTTTGTTGCTAATGGATTCGGATAGAATGCTACGGCAGCGATTGTGGGTGCAAATAAACAGTATCTTCATCATAGGAGAAGCATGCAACAACCGCAGTTACCCGCGGTTGGGTTGAGAGATATTAGTAATTTGGCTAGGTTAAATCGAAATTGTTTCCTTTTTTTGACAGATCTGACTTTAAGCTTGGGTGACATAAGTTATCAATTGAATCAAATATCGCGAATCGTCCATGTAGCCTTCGTGCCGTCGAATGGGCACAGAGATCGGTCGGTGGGAATCAAAGCTTTGGGGGTAAACCTCTGACCCGTTTCAATCAATGCTGTATGATTACTGAGCTTGTCACTATTCAGTAGCGCAATTATGACAGTCTTCTTTTTTTCTCCCCATAAAGACATCATCAAGCACACAATCGCGAATGCGGACGCAGCCGTTGCCAGCAAACACTCCATTTTGTCAGCCGGCACTGAAGTAACGCTGTTGGACAATGGGGTCATCAAGTTTGAGCCGAATACAGCCTGCGAGTCTTCGCTGGTGATCTCCTGTGGCATACATGGCAATGAGACTGCGCCCATAGAAATTATCTCAACAATCATTGATGACCTGCTTAGCGAAGAACTGGACTGCGGGCGACGGGTCCTGTTCATTCTGGGGAATCCCTGGGCCATGGCGAGTGGCGAGCGCTTTGTCGATCTCAATATGAATCGGTTGTTCTGTGGTGATTGGCAGCATCAGGACCTTAAGCTGAAAGAGGTTAAGCGTGCGGCAAAGCTGGAGGCCTATGTGGCCAATTTCTTTGCTGAAGAGCCGGTAACCGTGAATGAACACTTTCACTATGACTGCCATACGGCGATTCGAGACTCCGCCAGAGAGCGATTTGCTGTCTACCCTTTTGTTGAAGGCAGGGAATTGCCAGAGGAGCAAAAAGCGTTTTTGGACAAAGCTGACATACACACAGTTTTGCTGCAGCAGCAGGAGGCCAATACCTTTTCCTCATTCACTTCACTCAAACAGGGCGCGCTGAGTTTCACCCTCGAGTTGGGCAAGGCGAATCCTTTTGGCGAAAATGGTCTGAGTCGATTTACCGGTATCGATTCTATCCTGCGTTCACTCATTGCAGGGGATAATCTGCCAGACGCACCGACACGTGTTGTGGACTCTTTTGTTGTAAAACACAGTATTCAGCGCAGTAGCGAGAGCTGGGAATTTTTCGTTGCTGATGATGTGCCGAATTTCTCCGAGTTTTCACCAGGAAGCGTTATTTCACAGGATGGCGATGAGCAGTATGTTGTGGGTGAGGAACCCGAATATATAGTCTTTCCTAATCGGCAGGTGCCGGTTGGCCAGCGGGCGGGGCTGATGTTAAGAAAATTGGAATAATAGAGCCACTGATACATCTTCCGGCACTCTTATCAAATTCAACCTGATAAACATTAATTATTTAAACTTCCAAAAATCAATGGTTTCTAGCGCTTAGTAACCTGTCAAACTCAAGGAATAAGCATGGCCCTCATTCACTTCAGCACAATCAAGGCGCTGATAAGCGACAGGGGAGCAGGCAAGAATCAGGAAGTTCTGTTTCAATAGATGCTGTTATTGGTTCTGGCCAGAGCCACCCGCGCGGACGCCAATGTGGAATCGATTGAGGTCACGCACGTGCGTCAAGCACTTAAAGAATTTACTGGCGATGACTTTTCGGAAGCTGACATACTGACAGCCGCTTCCTCCTAGCTCTTCGAATCGAAATCGCTGGAGCGTACGCTTGAAAACGCGGCGCGCAAACTCAGCAAGGAGCACCGCATCACCATACTCGACTGCCTTGCTAATTTGATCCGCGCTGACGAGTTAATTCGAGATCCTGAGTTAGACTTTTTTGACCAGGTAGCCATCGCGCTCAAAGCAACACCTTCCGAGATTGCCGGATTGAAGGTCACTGCGACTTAGAGGTGCGGACTCATTGGGAGTCGGGTGCACAATTTTTTGAACGCGCAATGTCACTTTAACTGAACTCGCTCTCTTTGATGTTCTCCAGTTTTAGAGATTCCGAAGGAGCTGACTTGTTTGTGTCAGTTTGCGTACCAGACAGATGATTACACCTCCCCATCTTTTTAAAAAATAGATCTGTACCTATTAATTCTTTAATTTCGCTATTAATTTCAAAATTCTTCGATCAGATCCGGCCTGAATTTAACCCCGAGGCCTGGGCCCTGAGGTACTTTTATCTGGCCGTCGGCTTCAAGGACAGGTGGATTCTCGAAGACCTGCCAACCCTCGAAGATATCTGCGTGGGGTGGTTCGTGGATAAACTCGGTTATCGGGCCATTCGGCATTGAAGCGATTAGGTGAATCCCGCAAATATTGACTAATCGGCGTTCAAACGGCGCCGAGTGCGGCGAGACTTGTCTGTTGTAGGCAGCCGCAAGGGTTCCTACGGTGCGAGACATCAGGGGACCAATATCGCCTATCTCCGGCATCAGAACGTCGAAGCAACCCTGCTC
>DLPV01000017.1:0-650 GCA_002477465.1 Gammaproteobacteria bacterium UBA7449
GCCAAGAAGAAGGTGGCCAAGAAGGCTAAGAAGAAGGTGGCCAAGAAAAAAGTAGTCAAGAAAAAGGCTAAAAAGAAAGCCGCCAAGAAGAAAGCTCCAGCGCGCAAAAAAGCTGCTCGCAAGAAGCGTTAAGTAGCTCTTAACGCGCTGGGACTCGCTATAAAACCGCTGGTTGTGACGACCTCACTTCCAGCGGAAGCAGACCTCTCGCTCCTAAAAAAAATCCCCCTTGAGTATTCAAGGGGGATTTTTTCTTAAAGAGTCTTAAACCAGTTAATGGCAAAGATCCTCGCTATCGATTCCTCATCCAAACTGTGTGCCGTTGGCTTGCTAAACGGAGATGCAGTGACTTCGTATCAAAGTCCGACCCAAAAAGCGGCAGCGCAATCCTTATTACCGCTCATACAGAGGCTACTGTCGGAGGCCACACTCAGCATCCGTGACCTCGACGCTATAGCCGTTAGAGCCGGGCCTGGCTCTTTTACAGGGATACGTATTGGGGTGGGCATAGCGCAAGGTCTGTCTGAGGCGAACAGCACCCCCGTGCTTCCCATATCATCGCTTGCCCATCTGGCCTGGGAAGCATTTCTGCAGCATGCATGCGCCCACGTGCGTGTGGCGATACATGCCCGTGAAAGTGAGTTCTACTA
>DLPV01000017.1:1034-46502 GCA_002477465.1 Gammaproteobacteria bacterium UBA7449
TGCATACTCTGAGCGCGGCAGTATTACAGGGGCCTGCTGAGCTTAATAGAAAGGAATGGGCTGCGGTTGGCGATGCCTGGGATAGGATTGCTGATCTGCACGAAACATTAGCAGCACCTGCGCTAGCGGTTTCCGCGAATAATTCCACCGTAGACTCTTTGTGCGAATTGGCGGCGATTCAATTCAAGGCTGGTGAGCATCGAGGGTCCGCGCTACCTTTGCCGAATTATGTGAAAGAACATATGGACTATAGATAGGCGCAGGCACAAGTGGATCTCTCATTCCCACAAGCTTCATTACTCGCCGTTGTGCAGGGGCTAACAGAGTTTCTGCCGATTTCTTCCTCTGCGCATCTTATTCTGGCGAGTGAGGTTATGGGTTGGCCAGATCAGGGGCTTGCTTTTGACGTGGCTGTGCACGTCAGTACCCTGTTGGCGGTTGTGATTTATTTCAGACGCGATATTTTGCGGCTCCTGCTCGCCTGGATAGCCAGTCTTTTCTCGCGACGATTGGACCAGGACAGCAAGCTGGCCTGGCTACTGATCATAGCCTCTATCCCAGCCGGCATAGCCGGTTTACTTGGCCAGGGGTTTATCGAAGCGAACTTTCGCTCAGCTACAGTCATTGCAGCTGCAAACCTGTTTTTTGCTGGCTTGTTGTGGCTATCTGACCGGCTCGGGAGTCGATCTAATCCATTGTCTCAACTTAGCTGGCAACAGGCTCTGTGCATTGGTGTTGGGCAGTGCTTTGCGCTGATACCTGGCACCTCGCGCTCAGGCATTACTATGACGGTGGCGCTGCTATGTGGTCTAAATCGAGAAGCAGCCGCCAAATTTTCATTCCTGTTAGCGATTCCGATTATTCTGGCCAGTGGTGGTTTGCAGGCTCTTTCGTTGCGTGAGGGTAGTGTTGGGGATATTGATGTATTGCAGCTATTTGCAGCGGTTGCTCTGGCGGCGGTGGTTGCCGTGCTCTGTATTCACTTTTTCCTGCGCTTGATAGAGCGAATCGGATTTCTGCCTTTTATCATCTACCGCCTCATTCTTGGCCTTGGATTGGTGCTGTTGACTGTCTCATGAGCGCTGAATCGCTAATTGCCAGGAACTTCGCTAGCGCAGAAATTCCTCAGCAGCTAAGCAGTAAACCGTTTCTGGCTGCGCTGCCCGAGCTGACTGCGGCAGCCGAGGAATCTTACGACTACTGTCTCTCTTACACTAATGGAGCGCTCTCCCTCGATGCGCTGAAAGATGAGGCCTTGACGGGCGTGTGTTCGAATTTTCTCACGCCAGCTATGCAGCGTCGTTTGCGGCAGCCATTCAAACAGCAACTGCTTGGCAAAGCGCTTGGACTGAAGGCGCAGCGAATGCAACGCATTCTTGATGCGACAGCAGGACTTGGTACGGATGCTTTCCTGATGGCAGCCAGCGGCTGTGAGGTGACCGCAATCGAGCGATCACCACTGGTTTTTGCGCTACTGGAAGATGCGCTGCTGCGGGCCCAACTGACTGGCGGCAGCTTCGCTGTAATAGCTAGTCGTTTGACTCTGCAACAGGACGACTTCCTCAGTCTGGATGCCCGTCAACACCAGTATGACACGGTCTACCTTGACCCTATGTTTCCGGCAGGGCGGCGCAAAGCAAGTGCGAAAAAGGCCATGACGCTGCTGCAGCAAATCCTGCCCGCGGAAGACTGCCCCGAACAGCTTTTGAGTCACGGCTTGAAGTGTGCGGATAAGCGAGTGGTGGTAAAACGTGGACGTCGATCCCCTCCGCTCGCAGCGCGAGAGCCCTCATTGCAATGTAAGGGATCAACGAATCGATTTGACGTGTACCTGCCCTAGAGCAGTTGCTGCAGGATCAGCTCGTAGATGCTGGAGAGCTTTTCGATGTCGCTAATGCGGACCCGCTCATTGAATTTGTGAATAGTGGCATTGCAGGGGCCGATCTCAACCACCTGTGCGCCGGTGGGGGCGATGAAGCGGCCATCCGACGTGCCGCCGCCAGTTGATGCTTGTGGCCTCACTCCAGTAACCTCGGTGACACTGTCGCTGACTACCTGAATTAAATCCTGCGCTTCAGTCAGGAAGGGCTCGCCGGAGATATGCCACTGGCACTCATACTCTATTCCCTCGGCCTTGAGTTCTTCTTCTATGTGTTGAATCAGGCCAGCAGAAGTCAGTTCCGTTGAAAACCTGAGATTAAAGTCGACTTCCAATAGATCTGGAATCACATTGTTAGCCCCAACCCCGGCGCGGATATTGGAGATTTGGAAGCTGGTAGGCTGGAAGGCGTCGTTGCCTTCATCCCAGTGAGTCTGCACAATTCGGCTGAGAACCGGCAAAGCGTCGTGAATCGGATTGCGGGCAAGATGGGGATAGGCCACATGCCCTTTGATGCCCTTCACAAACATTTTGCAGGACAGGGACCCGCGTCGTCCCACCTTGATGGTGTCGCCAAGGGATTCGCTGCTACTGGGTTCTCCTACCACGCAATATTTTATTTGTTCGCCACGCGCGCTGAGCTGCTTAATGGCGTGCCGTGTGCCGTCAATGGCCTGTCCTTCCTCGTCACTGGTGATCAGGAACCCCAGACGAGCATTGAGATCTCGCCCAGGTAAGCACCGCTCCGCAGCTGTAAGCATAGCGGCAAGGCTAGATTTCATGTCGGCGCTGCCGCGACCGTATAGAAAGTCTCCATCCTCAGTGGGTGCAAACGGGGGATACTTCCATTCAGTAAGCGCTCCAGGTGGCACAACGTCGGTATGACCTGCGAACACCAGCAGCTCATCACCCGAGCCGATAGTGGCCCAGAGATTGCTGACAGCACCCGCATCGAGGCGTTCAATGCAAAACCCAAGGGCTTCCAGGCGCGCTGTGATGACATCCAGACAACCGTTGTCGTCAGGTGTAATTGAGCTGATGGCGATCAGTTGTTTTGCAAGTTCGAGGGATGCAGACATAAGCAGGGCTAATTATTACTGTGTAGTACGTCGTTAAGGCTGATACTGGATTTTTTCGGCGTGGCTTCCACGGCTCCTGACAGGGAATTGCGACGAAACAATAGATCAGGCGTGTCGCTGAGTGCCATTGCCTTGACAGATTTTGCGAGGTTGCCGGCGGCGTCGAGTAAATTGACCTTGGTGCCCGCAGTTACATAGAGTCCAGCCTCGACAGTGCAACCATCCGCCAGGGGAAATCCGATGCCGGCATTTGCCCCGATCAGGCAGTTCTCACCCACCGAGATAATTGTCGTACCGCCTCCAGAAAGCGTACCCATTGTGCTGCAGCCGCCACCCAGATCGCTGTCCTTACCGACGACAACACCGGCACTGATACGCCCTTCAACCATGGCTGTGCCCAAAGTGCCAGCATTGAAATTTACAAAGCCTTCATGCATCACCGTTGTGCCTTCTCCTATAAAAGCGCCCAGTCGAATACGCGCTGTGTCGGCTAGGCGCACACCGGCAGGTACGACGTAATTTGTCATCTTCGGGAATTTGTCTACCGACATGACGTCCAGGACCAACCCGCGCTTCCTGGCGGCCAATTGCCGTGCCGGCAGATCAGTCAGGTCAATCGGGCCTGCGTTGGTCCATGCCAGATTCTTCAGTGTGCCGAACAGGCCATCAAGATTGATACCATGGGGTCGCACCAGCCGATGGGATAGCAAGTGCAGCTTGAGGAAAGCTTCCGGGATGCTGGCGGGCGCAACGTCCGTAAAACTAATGCAGACTAGCCAGTTGCCCTGATCCGGTTCGTTGAGCAAGCCTGCCCAGTCGTCGAAGCCCGCGCTGGTCAACCTGTCTTTCAGTCTGACGAGCAGTTCGCTATCCAATTCAAGGAAACCGTTCACGCCGTTAGGCATGTCGGTGCTGCCTAAGATGCATTCCAGCAGCTCAGCCTGCAATTGGATCTGCGGATGCGGGTAATAAACTTCAATGATTTCATGATTCGCATTTTTGGTGGCAAGACCGATGGCCCCGCTATGAGCGGTATTACTTTGCATGCTGATTACCTGAAAATTAGACATGCCCGTTCAGGGCATTGCTCCAAGTGGTTTCGTCGAATCCTATTAGCCAGCTCTCGTGGGCCTGCAGAATAGGGCGTTTGATCAGTGAAGGCTGCTGCGACATGAGGCTAACTGCGGACTTTTCGTCCAGCCCGTCACGCTCCGCCTGGCTCAGATTGCGCCAGGTTGTGCCGCGACGATTGATCAGCTTATCCAGCGGAAATTGCTCAATCAAGCAGCTTGCAAGTTCAGCAGAGCAGCCGGCTTTCTTGTAATCATGAAAAATGTATTCAACACCTCTAGCATTTAGCCATGTCTTGCTGCGCTTTATGGTATCGCAGTTGTTGATGCCGTACAGTTTGATGCTCATAGTCTTCTGTATTCGCCAGGGTCTGGATTAAACCGAAAGACGCCGCTCCAGCGCATTCTTGATTTCCTCTTGTAATCTGTTTGCAAGGGCCGTGTCAGTAATGGCACCTCCGTCTTCATCCTTGATAAAGAACAAATCTTCTACGCGTTCTCCTAGCGTGGTGATTCGTGCATCTATCAACTTGATATTTTCCTCAGCAAAGACCTTGCCGAGGGTGGCCAGCACGCCGGGCTGATCAGGGCAATTGACTTCAAGGGTCGAGTAAGCCTTTCCGCTAGGGTTAACCAGGGTAGATTCGATCGGATTGTTAAAGTAGCGCTCCTTGCGAGTTCGTCGATAATTGGCTGGCGCGATAGCAGTGCTGCTGCTGAGCAGGTAGTCACGAAGAACGGTTTCGATTTCGCTTCTCCGTGCAGGGTTGTCACCTACTGGCTTACCGTTAGTTTCCAAAACCGTGTACGTGTCCATGCAGTAGTAGTTGCTTGAAGTGAATATTCGCGCACCAACGATATTAAGATTCAGTTTTTCGAATGCCGCAGTGCTGTTAGCAAACAGAAAGTCAGCGTCCTCTGCATAAATGAACACCTGGGTGGCACCCTCTGAGCTGGCGCCTGCTTCCAGGTCCTTCACCGAAATCAGGGGTCCATTGTCAGAGAAACCTATGATCGCCCCAGTATGCCAAACGATGTTGACAGCGGATTCGCGCACAAAATACTCCTCGGCAGCATTCTCCCAGACTGCCAGTATTTGCTGTTCTTTGAGTCCGAGTGCCAGCAACTTCTCCCGTGCGACGGCCTTCTTGTCGTTGATGCGGTCTTCCCGATTGACGGTGTTCTCAAGTCCCAGCCTGAAGCTGCGCTTGGTGTTAAAATAGAGCTGACGCAGCAGGGAAGCACGCCAGGAAGTCCACAAGACGGGGTTGGTAGCGCTGATATCAGCCACCGTCAGTGCATAGAGGTAATCCAAATGCACCTTGTCGCCGACAGCCTCAGCAAATTCCTTGATTATATCTGGGTCGCTGATGTCTCTGCGCTGGGCAGTCATAGACATCAAAAGATGCTTGTCTACCAGCCAGCAGACCAATTTGGTGTCCCATTCAGAAAGGTGGTGACGTCGACAAAAATCTTCGGCATCGACTTTGCCTAGTTCAGAATGATCTCCGCCGCGGCCTTTGGCAATATCGTGGTAGAGCCCTGCTATATAGAGCAATTCCGGTTTCGGTAAATTGCGCGCTATCTCAGCGCCGAGGGGGTATTTTTCCTCGGCCTCGGGCAGAAAGAGTCTGCGCATGTTCTCTACCACCTGCAGGGTGTGTGCATCTACGGTGTAGATATGGAACAAGTCATGCTGCATCTGGCCAGATATTTGACCAAACTCAGGCAGGTATCGGTCCAGAATGCCATAGCGAGACATGCGGCGAAGTTGCAGGGTCAATTTGTGAGTTGAACGCAACAATTCCATGAACAGGGTAACGTTGCGCAAATCCTGGCGGAAATCCTCGTCGATGAGCCGACGGCTATCTCTTAGAAAGCGGATGGTAGAAGCCCGGATGCCTTCAATACGAATGTCCTGGGCCATGAGCATAAAGATTTCCAATAACGCGAAGGGATAGCGTTTGAAAACTTCGTTATCAACGGCTTCGATATAACCATTGTTGATCTGGAATCGATTGTTGAGGGGTAAGATTTTTACTTTTTCATCAGCGCGCAGAATGGCTTCATCAAGATGCTGTAACAGGACATCATTGAGTGCGCGCAGATTAGCCACGGCACGATAGTACTGCTTCATAAGCTTCTCTACACCCAATGACTTTTCGTCATCTTCGTAGCCAAATAAACGGGCCAGTTCTCTTTGTTTATCAAACAACAGGCGATCTTCTGCGCGTCCTTCGAGATAGTGCAGGCCATAACGAAGCTTCCATAGAAACTGCTGGCCTTTGTTGATCATAGCCTCTTCGGAAGATTTTAAAAATCCGAGTTCTACAAGATCCTTGAATGACTCTGCACCAAAGTGGCGTTTAGTTACCCACGCGATAGTCTGAATATCCCGCAATCCACCAGGCGAGGTTTTGATATTCGGTTCGAGGGCGTAGTCCACGTCATGATACTTGGCGTGCCGAGCGATCTGTTCATCCAGTTTGGCGCGCACGAATTTTTTTATAGGCCATGTTCTTTTGCCACTGGTGGCGTCCACCATCATTTTGTGGAGGTTTGGGGCGCCGGTGATGGCTCTTGATTCCATTAAAGCAGTTGCCACAGTGATGTCTTTTGCAGCTTCCTGCTGGCACTGTTTTACCGAGCGAACGCTCTGGCCAATCTCAAGCCCGATATCCCAGCAGAGGGTCAGAAATCCGCTGATGGCTTCCTTGTATGCAGTGTGCTTTTCCTTGCGAGTCAGAATGAGGAGGTCAATATCAGAGTGTGGAAGCAGCTCGCCGCGGCCATAACCGCCAACGGCGACCAGAGCGATGCTGAACTGGTCGGGCCACTGCTGGCGACCCCAGGCGATCCTCAGCACCTGGTCTATTACCGAGGCTCTGCCGTGAACAATGTCCGTAATACTAAGGTTTTGTTTGTAGCGCTCATCAAGAATGGCACTGGCCTGTGCGATGGCGTCACGCAACATGGCGAGCAACTCAGCGCTTGATTCGCAGTTGGCGGCACGTTCACCGAGTTGCATGGGGTCCAGCAGTTCAGCGCTGAGACTGACGGTCTCATTGACTGCCGCCTCCTTTATGGAGAGAGAGTCGAAATTCACAGCGTTTCCTCGGTGCGGCGTGTGAGGATTTCACAGCCATCTCCGGTTACTGCCAAGGTATGTTCCCACTGTGCCGACAGCCTTCGATCTTTGGTGGTTACGGTCCAGCCGTCTTTCTTGGATAGCTTGGTGTAGCGTGACCCTGCATTAAGCATGGGTTCGATCGTGAAAGTCATGCCTTCCACAATGCGGGTGCCGGTGTCGGGCCGGCCATAGTGCAGCACCTGCGGCTCTTCATGGAAAATCCGCCCGATGCCATGGCCACAATATTCACGCACTATCGAATAGTTGTGGGCTTCCCCGTGCTGCTGTATCACATGGCCAATATCCCCGAGCGTCGCGCCGGGCTTGACGAGTTCAATTGCCTTATACAGGCACTCTTGGGTTACGCGAATCAGGCGTTTGGCGTGCTCGGGCACAGCGCCGACACAGAACATCTTGCTGGTATCGCCATGAAAGCCATCTTTGATTACGGTGATGTCGATATTGATTATATCTCCAGACTTCAGGGTTTTGCCGTCGCTGGGAATGCCGTGACAAATCACGTGATTTACCGATGTGCATATGGATTTAGGAAATCCGTTGTAGTTAAGCGGAGCCGGGATCGCTTGCTGAGTATCCACGATATAGTTGTGGCAAATACGGTCTAATTCGCCTGTGCTGACCCCAGGTTGCACGTGCGGGCCAATCATTTCCAGCACTTCAGCGGCAAGTCGTCCTGCAACTCGCATTTTTTCAATGTCTTCCGGGTTTTTGATGTGAATACTCATAGGGGTAGGGCAGGTTCCAAGCAGGGGATTTGCGAAAGGGAGATATTCTAATGCAGGACAGGCAGGCTTAACAGGGGGCGAGCAGCGCTAAAAGCCGCGAATTACTTGGACTCGCTGGCCTTTTGATTGGCAGTTAATGCGCTAATATCTTCCAGCTGGGGCCAGTTTATGGTATAAAGCGCCGCGCTTTGAAAGGCTCCGGCTTTTCGAAGCTAAAATAAACTTTAACGTCGCACATATACCGTCACATGTTTTCTGGGTGCTCGGCTGGGTTTTTTGTCCAAACGGGTTGAATCATGGGGTGTATGGAGGCCTAACCCAAAACTAAGGTACTAACATGACTGTAAGCATGAAAGAAATGCTCCGTGCAGGAGTACATTTCGGGCACCAGTGTCGCTATTGGAACCCGAAGATGGAGCCATTCATATTTGGCGCCCGCAACAAGATCCATATCATCAATCTGGAGCACACTGTTCCAGCCTTCAATGACGCTTTAAACCAAGTTACTGATTTAGCTGATAAAAAGAAGAAAATTCTTTTCGTTGGCACTAAGCGTGCTGCTGCCAAGATAATGAAAGAACAGGCTGAGCGTGCTGGCATGCCCTATGTGAATCATCGCTGGTTAGGCGGCATGCTGACTAACTACAAGACAATTAGAGGATCCATCAAGAAGCTCAAGGATCTGGAGATCCAGGAGCAGGACGGCACCTTTAATCGCCTCACTAAAAAAGAGGCTTTGATGCTGACTCGCTCGAAGTTGAAGCTGCAGCGCAGTATCGGTGGTATCAAGGACATGGGTGGCCTGCCTGACGCATTGTTTGTAATCGACGTTGAGCACGAGCGTATTGCGGTTACCGAAGCAAACAACCTGAAAATTCCCGTGATCGGCGTAGTGGACACCAATAGTGATCCCGAGGGTGTGGACTACGTGATCCCGGGCAATGACGATGCAATTCGCGCGATTCAGCTCTACGCGAGCGCCGTGGCGGATGCCTGTATTGAAGGCACCAGGCGCAGTGCACCGGCTGGCGGCAACAGTGAATTTGTTGAGGTCGATGAAGTGACTGCTGCTGAGGTGACTGAAGAGGCGGTCGCTGAGAAGGCTATAGCCGAGGAATCAGCGGAAACAGTTGCTGAAGGAGCCACTGCTGCAGCTGCTGAAATCACCCAAGAGGCGTCTGCTGAGGAAGCCCCTGCCGCTGAAGAAACGCCTGTTGCTGAAGAGGCTGCCCCTACCGAAGAGGCTGCTGAGGTAGCACCTGCGGCAGATGCCGAAGCCGCTGAAGCACCGGCCAAGAAGAAGGCTCCAGCCAAAAAGAAGGCTCCGGCCAAGAAAAAGGCTCCAGCCAAGAAAAAGGCTCCAGCCAAGAAAAAAGCACCGGCTAAGAAGAAGGCGCCCGCCAAGAAGGCCGCAGCTAAAAAAGCTGACAGCGCTGAGGATTGAAGGGTAAGTCTGAGCAAAGATTAGCCCGATAGCTTTCAACCAAGCGAACACTCCCGAGGGAGCGAGAAAGGGGGCCTTAGAAGCCCCCTTTTTTCTAATTTTTTGAAGGAGCTCCGCGCTTTTTCTGATCAATATACAAAGCATTTACGAGGCACTGAAAATGGCAAACATTACAGCAAGCATGGTTAAGGAGCTGCGTGAGCGCACCGGCCTTGGCATGATGGATTGCAAGAAAGCATTGGCTGAAGCCGATGGTGATATGGAGAAGGCAATTGAGGATTTGCGCAAAGCGAGCGGCCTGAAGGCGGCTAAAAAAGCGAGCCGAGTCGCTGCGGAAGGCGTGGTAATGACCAAGATAGCCGACGACGGCAACTATGGCGTGCTGATTGAAGTAAATAGCGAAACTGATTTTGTGGCGAGGGACGAGAACTTTCTGAACTTTGCCGAGCAGGTGCTGGATGTGGCTTTCAACAACAAGTCAGCCGACGTCGCGTCGCTGCTGGAAGGCGGTCTGGAAGATACGCGCCAGGCGCTAGTGCAAAAAATTGGTGAAAATATTAATCTGCGCCGAGTTGAGCGAGTTGAGTTCGAGGATGCCAATGCAGGTATCGTAGAAAGCTACATTCACAATAACAAGATTGGTGTTTTGGTTGCGATCACTGGTGGCGAAGAGTCTCTGGCGCGAGACATCGCGATGCACATCGCCGCAGTGAACCCTATGGTAATGCGTGCGGAAGACGTGCCTGAGGAAGTGCTGGCAAAAGAATCTGAAATCTATTCAGCGCAAGCCAAAGAGAGTGGTAAGTCAGAGGAAATCGTCAAGAAGATGATCGAAGGCCGCCTCCGCAAATTCATCGCAGAGGTAAGCTTGACGGAGCAACCGTTTGTGAAGGACCCTGACACCAAGGTTGGGGGACTGCTTAAAGAAGCAGGTGCTGACATCGTGCAATTCGTGCGCTTTGAAGTAGGTGAAGGGATCGAGAAGGAAGAAGAAGACTTCGCCGCGGAAGTTGCCGCACAGTTATCTAACTAAATTGAAACCTGGACTATGAGCATGCCTCAGCGAGAACGAAAATATAACCGCATCTTGTTGAAACTCTCAGGCGAAGCTTTAACTGGCGATGCTGACTTTGGTATCGACCCCAAGGTTTTGGATCGTATGGCGGTCGAAGTCGGTCAGTTAATCGGGCTTGGTGTGCAGGTAGGTATGGTTATTGGTGGCGGTAACTTATTCCGCGGCGCGCTGCTGCATGCCGCGGGCATGGAACGGGTTACTGGTGATCATATGGGCATGTTAGCAACGGTGATGAATGCGCTGGCGATGCGCGACGCCCTGGAGCGTGCCAGCATAGCTACGCGGGTGATGTCAGCAATCCAGATGAGTGGTGTAGTGGAGCACTATGACCGCAGGAATGCGATTCGCCATTTGAATGCAGGTGACGTTGTGATTTTTTCAGCTGGCACCGGTAATCCCTTTTTTACCACCGACTCAGCGGCATGCCTGCGGGGTATCGAGATCGATGCAGATCTGGTCCTGAAGGCAACCAAGGTTGATGGCGTGTACTCTGCTGATCCAGAAATTCACAAGGATGCAGAGAAGTACGAAACTCTCAGCTATGACGAAGTAATAGAGAAGAAACTTGGCGTGATGGATCTCACCGCGATCTGTTTAAGTCGCGATCATGAGATTCCAATCAAAGTGTTTAATATGACCCGTCCAGGCGCATTGCTGGATAATGTGATGGGCAAGCCCGACGGCACCATGATCCAGTAGGGACAGCGTGGCGGCTAATTAAGTCCAATGAGGCACAAACATGATTGATGAAATTATAAAAGATGCTGAAAAGCGAATGACCAAGAGCCTTGCTTCGCTTGATGATGCCTTTAAGCGTATTCGGACCGGACGTGCCCACCCAAGCATTCTGGATAGCGTGATGGTCTCCTATTACGGCAATGATACACCCCTCAATCAGTTAGCCAACGTGAACGTGGAAGAGGGCAGATCACTGCTAATTTCACCCTGGGAAAAGCAGATCATCAGCGACATTGAAAAAGCGATCATGAAATCTGACTTGGGCTTAAATCCTTCCAATAATGGCGACACTATTCGAGTGCCCATGCCTCCTCTTACTGAAGAAACCCGGCGAGAGTACACCAAGCAGGCCAAAAACGAAGCTGAAAATGCGAGGATCGCAATTCGCAATATACGACGCGATGCTAATTCAGATTTTAAAGACCTGGAAAAAGAAAAAGAGATCTCAGAAGACGAGCAGCGGCGTGCAGAAGATCTGGTGCAGAAGCTCACTGACAAGTATGTTGCCGAGGTAGAGGCTGCCTATCAGGTTAAGGAACAGGATCTCCTATCCTTCTAGTTACTTCCAATATTTGGAAGCACAATTCCCTTGCAGGTGATGGCGAGTAACATAGGCAATTCATGGCACCTGACATCGAAAAACTGCCCCAACATATTGCCATTATCATGGATGGCAATAGCCGCTGGGCCCAAAGTCGGGGGCTTCCTACCAAATCGGGCCATCGCCATGGCACGGAATCGGCTCGCGAAATAGTCAATAGTTGCGTAAAGCGTAATATTCCTTTCCTGACCCTGTTTGCGTTCAGCAGCGAGAACTGGATGCGCCCAGTGACCGAGGTCCAGGGGCTCATGGCGCTATTCCTGTCTGTGCTCAAGCGCAATGAAATCAAACAGCTGCACAAGAATAACGTGCGTCTAAAATTTATCGGCAAGCGCACTGATTTTGCGCCCAAGCTGCTGCGCAGTATGCAAGAAGTTGAAAAACTTACTGCCAACAATACCGGAACAACTGTGATTGTGGCAGTTGATTATGGCGGCCGCTGGGATATCACTGAGGCTGCTGCTAAATTGGCAGTCATGGTTGAGCAAGGCAAACTTGCTGCGGCTGATATAGATTTAGATCTTCTCCATAGTAGGACCAGTCTAAGCGACTTTCCTGATCCTGATTTGTGCATAAGAACTGGCGGTGAGCACCGCATCAGTAATTTCCTGCTGTGGCAGTTTGCCTATACCGAGCTCTATTTTACCGATTGCTATTGGCCAGACTTTGATGACGCCGCACTGCAGCAGGCCCTGGATGACTATGTTCAGCGCCAACGTCGCTTTGGTGGCCATGATCACGGCGAGTCCAGTAATGAGTGACAGTCTTAAACAAAGAATTATTACAGCCGTTATTCTTCTATTGTGCCTGATCGCAGCAACTACACTGTTCCCCCCATTCTGGTTTGCTTTATTTATCGCTGCTTTGGTGCTGGTTGCCAGTTGGGAGTGGGTAGCGCTGATTGGTCTGACTGATAGCAAGTCGCGCCAAGCATACCTGGCGACGATGATCTTAATGTTAATTGGCGCATTACTATTACTAGGATTGGAGCCCGGCACGGAAAGGATTGACCTTATCCGCGCCTTGATGGTGCTTAGCCTCGGACTAGTCTGGTGGTCGATAGCGTGGCTGATGTTGTTTGGTTATCCCGATAACGCCAGGCAGTGGAACGATAAATCAAAAATAGGCTTGATGGGCTTGCTGGCGCTTATTCCGACCTGGGTGGGAATCGTGGTGCTCAAATACCTTTTGCCGTCGGGTTTTCTTGTGTTGGGTTTGGTTATCATGGTGGCGGCCGTCGATGTTGGCGCTTATTTTGTCGGCAGAGCGTTTGGATCTCGGCCCCTGGCACCTAGCCTGAGCCCCAAGAAAACCTGGGAAGGCGTTTGGGGAGGCCTGGCGACTTGTTGTGCTGTTGGTGCCCTGTTTGTTTGGGGGATGCACAGTTACTTGTTTGAGCTCAATACCTGGCAAACTATCGTGCTGTTACTCAGTAGCCTTGTGATTACGGTATTCGCAGTGGTTGGAGACCTAGTTGAAAGCATGCTTAAACGAAATTCCAATCTTAAGGACAGCGGGCACATCTTGCCTGGACACGGCGGCATTCTGGATCGAGTCGATGCTATCCTGGCAGTGACGCCCGCGAGCGTGATTATCCTGCTGTTAACCTTGCAGGGTGGCAGCTAGAAAGTGAGTGGCACGCGCGGCTTATCTATTCTTGGGTCTACCGGTTCCATCGGCTGCAATACATTGGACGTTGTGTCCAGATGTCCTGAGATATCGGTATTCGCACTAAGTGCCCACACCAACGTCGAGTTACTCGCAAAGCAGTGTGCCCAATTCAATCCGCGCTTTGCGGTGGTGACAAATCCTTCGTTTCACGATCGTTTCAAAGCGCTACTGAAAGAGGTCGGTAGCGACACGGTATTGCTTGATACGGTAAACCCCCTGGAGGAGATTGCCTCCCATGGATCGATAGACACCGTCATGGCTGCGATCGTCGGGGCGGCAGGTCTGCCCTCTGGACTGGCGGCCGCCATCGCGGGTAAGCGATTATTGCTTGCTAATAAAGAGTCCCTGATTATGTCCGGTCAGCTTTTCACAAATGCTGCCAGAGACCACGGGGCTGAAATAATCCCAATCGATAGCGAGCACAATGCAATCTTTCAGTGCCTGGCCGAAACGCGAGATGTGGATTCAGGTATAACCAATACCCAATTCGTGAAGAAAATCATACTCACTGCGTCAGGTGGCCCATTTTTGAGTGCGACTCAGGATGAATTGGAAACGGTGACACCAGATCAGGCCTGCGCACACCCGAAATGGTCCATGGGACGAAAGATATCTGTGGATTCCGCCACATTAATGAATAAAGGACTGGAGCTAATCGAGGCATGCTTCCTGTTTGATTTGCCTAGCTCAGCTGTAGAGGTGCTCGTGCACCCCCAGAGTATCGTACATTCCATGGTTTATTATCAGGATGGTTCTGTGCTGGCACAAATGGCTAATCCAGATATGCGAGTGCCAATAGCCTACGGTCTGGCTTTTCCTAAACGCATGGACTCAGGGGCAGAGGCGCTGGACCTAACGAGCCAAGAGCCGCTGCAGTTTCAGCATCCCGATCTACAGCGGTTTCCCTGTCTTGCCCTTGGTCGGGCTGCCATGGAAGCGGGTGGCACCGGGCCCACACTGCTGAATGCTGCAAATGAAGTGGCTGTACAGGCGTTTTTGCAGGAAAAAGTACAATTTCTGGACATACCTCGCATCATTGACGGGGTATTGTCGAAAATACCTTGTGAAGCGGCGTCTTCTCTAGCTATTATTCGTGAGGCTGACATGCTCGCAAGAATTGCAGCTAAGGAATTGATATAAAAAGGGATTTAGACTTAGCCCGAGAAAGCCGAAAGGGCCTAGAAAGTAATCACATATGTTAGATTTTTTGATTAGCGTAATCGCACTGCTCGTCACCCTGGGCATACTCGTCACGATTCACGAGTTTGGTCATTTTTGGGTTGCTAGGCGCTGTGGCGTCAAAGTGTTGCGCTTCTCTATTGGCTTCGGCAAGGCCGTCAAATCCTGGATAGGCAGGGATGGTGTGGAATACGTCATTGCGCCGATCCCGCTTGGTGGCTACGTGAAAATGCTGGGCCAGGAAGATACTAATGCGGCTGAGACGGGCGATGTACCGGTAAGTCAACGTCATCTTTCCTTTGCCTACAAGCCGCTCTGGCAGCGCATGGCAATTGTCGCGGCAGGCCCCATTGCAAACTTCCTGTTGGCCATCTTCGTGTATTGGATTATTCACGTTGGTTACGGCGTCAGCGGCATAGCCCCAGTAATACAGGGTGTAGTCGAAGACTCTCCGGCTTTCGCAGCGGGGCTGAGGGAAGGCGATGAAATTCTGGCGGTAGATGGCGAAGAGACGATCATTTGGCAGCACGTCACGCTCCAGATGCTGGCTCGGTTGGGCGAGACCGGCGAGCTTAATTTGACCATCGACCCGGCAAGTTCCAGCACGACCCGGGAGGTGAGTATTCCTCTGCTGAGCTGGATGGGGAGCGAGACCGAACCCAATCCGGTAGCAAATCTTGGGATTGTCCAGTTTGAAATACCAGCTCGCATAGGCGGCGTTGTCGCTGGCGGGCGCGCCGAAGCTGGGGGCATGCTCGCTGGCGATGAGATTCTTGCAGTCAACGGCGAAGCAGTGAGCGGCTGGACCCACTGGGTGGATATAATCCGCAGCAGCCCGGAACTCTCCCTCGATGTTGCAGTCCAACGGGAGGGATCAATAACGGGGCTGGCAATTACGCCGCAGCGGTCCGAGCTAGCCGATGGTTCGGTGATAGGCAGTATAGGCGCCTCTGTGCAGCAAACCACGCTCGCCGAGATTGTTCCGCCAGCGCACCAGCGCGAGATTGAATTCGGTGTGCTGTCCGCGATTCAACCCGCGATTCAGGAAACCTGGAATAAATCGATCTTTGTTCTCGATTCGGTCAAGAAAATGGTAATTGGCCTGATATCAGTTAAGAACATTAATGGCCCAATAACAATTGCGCAGGTAGCGGGGGAAACAGCGACTTACGGTCTTGATATTTATATGGGGTTTCTGGCGCTGCTAAGTATTTCATTGGGAGTGCTCAATCTCTTACCGATACCGGTTTTGGATGGGGGGCACCTGTTGTATTACACGATCGAGGCAGTAATCAGAAGGCCGGTCCCGGAGCGGATTCAGATGTGGGGACTGCAGCTGGGCTTGATATTGATTTCGGGGATCATGGTTTTGGCCATTTATAATGATGTCAGTCGATTGTTGTAGAAACTTTAAAATTGCCCGCCACTAGAAACATTCGTTGAAGTAGAGATTAAAAATATTGTCATGAGAAAACTGGCGATCGCAATCCTGTTGGCGCTCGGTTTACCTGCTGTTGTCAAAGCGCAGGACTTCACCATTGCTGATATTATTGTAGATGGCTATCAGCGCATCTCGCCCGGCATTATCTATAATCTGTTGCCGGTAGGAATCAGTGACGTGGTTACCGAACGCACTCCTGCTGAAATTATTCGTGCTCTGGTGACTTCCGAATATTTCGATGAGATTGAGGTATCCCGGGAAGGTAACATCCTCGTTATTACTGTTCTCGAGCGGCCATCCGTTGCTGAAATAACAGTAGAGGGAAACAGTGTCCTTGAGACGGAAGACATAATTGATAATATGGCCTCGGCGGACATCGCTGAAGGGCAAATTTTCACGCGTGCTGCACTGGAAGCGATCCAGCAGGGCATTCAGGAAGTCTATTCATCCCGCGGACGATACGGGGCTTCGGTCGAAGTTACTGTAGATGAATTGCCACGTAACAGAGTCTCGATCAGCCTTGATATCAACGAGGGTGAAGAATCGCGGATTCGTCATATCAATGTCGTCGGTAATGAGGCTTTCGAGGAAGAGCAGCTTCTCGATCTCTTTGAGTTAGGCACGAAGCCCTGGTACATGTTTCTCAGTCGCAAAGACCGTTACTCGCGAGAGCAGTTCTCCGGTGACCTGGAGCGACTCGAGTCCTTTTATCTTGATAATGGTTACGTTGAATTCAGTGTGGATTCCACGCCCATCTCCATTACACCAGACCGTAAAGAAGTGTATATCACCATCAATGTCAATGAAGGTGACCAATATACCGTCAGCAACGTTGATCTTGCGGGTGATCTGGTGGACGCTGAGGCACTGTTGCGCGCTGCTATTTTCGTCCAACCCGGTCAAATCTATTCTCAGGGTTTGGTAACCGGCACTGAAGAAATCATGGTGCAATTCCTGGGCAACCTTGGTTATGCCTTTGCAGAGGCGACAGGTGTCCCGGAAGTCAATGATGAGGATGAGACGGTTGAAGTGACATTCTTCATCGAGCCGGGAAATCGAACTTACGTGAACCGAATTAATTTCTCCGGGAATCTCTCGACCGCTGACGACGTCCTGCGACGAGAAATGCGCCAGTTGGAAAGTGCACCTGCTTCCAGTATCCAGATTGAACAGTCCAAAGTGCGCCTTGAGCGCTTGGGATATTTCGAGACGGTGGAAGTTGAGACCGACGAGGTGCCAGGCACCGAAGATCAGATCGACGTGAACTACGACGTGGTAGAGCAGAATTTTGGTGCTGTAAGCTTCCAGGTCGGAACCGGTGGTGGCGGCAATTTTTTTCTGAGCTCCAATTTACAGGCGCAAAACTTTCTCGGCACGGGTCGAACCGTTGGCATCGGCGTGAATCGCAGCAGATTCCAACAGGGACTGAATTTCCAATACGTCGATCCTTTCTTTACGCCGGACGGTGTGTCAAGGGGTTTTAATCTATTCGCCCGGGAGATCGACTCACCGTTTAATGTGTCGAATTTCAATACAACCTCATTCGGTGGTTCGGTGAGTTTTAGTTACCCATTGAGCGAAATTGAAGTATTGGGTTTTGATCTCGGGTATACCCACACGGAGTTGGGAACCGGAACAGGCTCTGTACAGGAAATCATCAGCAGCCCGAAATTATTTGACGGCATCAATCAGTACGTAATCGAACCGGCGAATGCGAATCCTTTTAACGCGCCGGTTCGAGATGCGTTGCTGGGTGACGTGGCTAACTTGCGGCCCGATCAGTTGCGAGCACCGACTGACCCAGGTTTCGTGGACAGATTCGGCGATACTTTTGATAATTTGTCTCTTACCGGGCGCTGGTTCCGAAACACCTTGAACCGGGGTCAGCTGGCAACCGACGGCTCTTTGCACAACATCGGAATCGAGATCACCATGCCAGGCAGTGACCTTGAGTACGCCCGTATAAATTACAGCAATCAAATCTACTGGCCCATTAATTCCCGGCGTACCTGGGTTGTTGGCTTGCAAACCAATCTGGGTTACGGCATTGGTTATGGCGACAATAGCGAGATGCCGTTCTTCAATAATTTCTTCGCCGGCGGCCTGATTCAGGGTGGTGGCCGAGTACGGGGGTTCGAGGAAAACAGTCTTGGACCGCAAAGCACGGCTGGTGCACGATATCTGACCGAAGGCCCGATCAGCCTGCTAAGGGATGAAGAAGGAAACATCATTACCGATATCGCGGGTAATGCGACGTTTGCCGGAGATATTGGCTACCAAACCGAGGCGTTACTGGATGCCAATGGTAATGTGATATTGGATGCAAACGGGAATCCGGAAGTCGCGCTGGCTGTTCAAAATTTCTTCCTCGATGAGGATTTTGACAGTTTCGGTGGTAACATACTAACCACGGCGACGCTGGAACTTATTTTTCCACTGCCATTTGTGCCAAATCAGAATCAGGTACGGTCGTCATTTTTTATTGACGCTGGAAATGTTTTCTCGTCAAATTGCACTGAACGGCAGCGGTTGCTCAAAAATTGCACAAATTTCGATCTTGGCGAGATACGTTATTCGGCCGGGGTCGCAATAACCTATCTGTCCCCATTTGGCCCGCTGACATTCTACCTGGCGGCACCTTTTGGCAAGGAGGGGGATGACACCAAGTCATTCGATTTTACTGTCGGCGTATTCTGATCGCTTACTTAAACAGCGGTACGTCAGACAATCAGAATTAATTCCCATGCGCCAAAGCCGGCATGGGTTTCGTTAGAACTTGGAGATAAAGAGTGAATACAAGAAAGAGTCTAATCATTGGCATGTTCCTGGTGCTGTTTGCACAGACTGCATCGGCACAGGATACCAAGATTGGTGTTTTAAATGCCCTGCAGGCCTTGTTTAATTCAGATGCTGCACAAGTTGTGCAAACAGAACTGGAGCAAGAGTTTGCGGTGGATGAAGCCCGAGCGACTGAGCTTACCGAGCAATTGCAGGGGCTGCAGGAAGAATACCAGCAGAACGAAGCAGTAATGACTGAAGATGAAATTCGACGCATGAACGCCAGTGCGCAGGATCTTCAGGTGCAATTGCAATTGATCCAGGAAAGGGTACAGCAGGCGATTCAAGAGAAGAACCAGGAATTTTTGGCGAGCATGCAGGAAGAGCTTGCCTCTGCCGTTACAGATGTCGTGGCCGAAGGTGGATTCGATCTGATTTTGAACGCTGATAGCGCACCATACTATGCGCCGGTGCTTGATATTACTGCAAGGGTAACTGCCAAACTGAATGAGAAGTTAGCAAACGCTAATTCAAGCAACTAATAGAGCATAATTTTTTGAGATTTTTCTCTATTAGTGTCAGGTGACACATGAAGAGCTACTCGCTCGGTGATATTGCTAACCAATTAGGTCTAAAATTAGTTGGTGATTCGCGATGCGAGATTACCGGTCTGGGCACCTTATCTGGGGCCCAGGCAGGACAGCTCAGCTTCCTTAGTAACCAATCCTATATCGATCAGTTGGCTGCAACACAGGCTTCGGCGGTAATCGTCGAGCAACGATTCGCTGACGCCAGTCCGGCCAATGTACTAATCTCTGATCAACCTTACGTCAGCTTTGCTTACGCCTCCGAGTTGTTTTCCTCCAGACCCACCGTCAAGCCTGGTGTGCATGAAACCGCTTATATTTCACCTTCGGCGAAGATTTCGAGCAGCGCGTATGTCGGCGCAAATGCGGTGATCGAGGACGGAGTAGAAGTTGGTGATAATGTCTTCGTTGGTCCTGGTACCGTGATCGGCAGTGGGGCGGTGATAGGTGCAGATTGCGTGCTGCATGCCAATGTAACGCTTTATCATTCGGTCTATTTGGGAAGTCGAGTTTGTATTCATAGTAATGCCGTCATCGGAGCAGATGGCTTCGGTTTTGCATTTGATGGCAAAAAAAGTATTAAGATCCAGCAGCTAGGCTGTGTTCGCATCGGCAACAATGTGGATATCGGAGCCGGCACGACGATAGACCGTGGAGCCATAGAGGATACGATTATTGACCAAGGGGTTAAGATAGACAATCAAGTGCAGATAGGTCACAACACGCAAGTAGGGGCGCATACGGTCATCTGTGGCTGCACCGCAATTGCGGGGAGTGCGAAGATTGGAAAATACTGCGTGCTCGGTGGCGCCAGTGGTATGGTAGGTCACCTGAGTTTGGCTGATGGTGTTCAGGTCAGTGCAATGTCATTGGTGAGTCGGTCGATCACCGAGCCCGGAACGTATTCCTCTGGAACGGGCCAGATGAAGCTGTCTGATTGGAAGCGCGCGATTGTTCGCTTCCAGCAACTTGACGGCATGGCGCGGCGCTTAAAAGAATTAGAGCAATTGACCGATAAAAATTGATTATAGCCTGGATATTTACCAGGTGAAAAAAACTAAACAATAAAATCAGGCTTCGGATGTGACTGTGAAAGTCAGCACATCAGAATCCAGCACACTGATACAGAGCTTGCTTATGTTGATGGATGTACAAGATATCAAAGAATACCTGCCCCAACGGTATCCTTTTCTCCTGGTTGATCGAGTCGTGGAGATGGAGTTGGGTAAATCAATCGTGGCCTACAAGAATGTGACTGTAAACGAACCATTTTTTCAGGGCCATTTTCCACATCAACCAATCATGCCTGGAGTACTAATCATCGAGGCATTGGCGCAGGCTGCTGGTGTGCTTGGCTTCAAGAGCCAGGAAAAGAAGCCCAAGGACGGTTATCTTTATTATTTCGTCGGCGCTGACGATGTCAGGCTGAGACGTCCCGTGGTGCCGGGCGATCAACTGCGATTGGAGGTGAATGTCATCACTAATCGCCGTGGCGTCTATCGTTTTTCCGCCAAAGCCTCTGTTGACGATGAGCTCGTTGGCACAATGAATATCCTCTGTGCCGAGCGCAAGGTGGAGGAAACGGAAGAGGTAGCTGCACCATGATCAGTCCTCACTCCGAGATTGACCCAAAGGCCGAAATTGATGAGGGGGTGACTATTGGTCCCTGGTGCATCATAGGGCCAAATGTACAGGTAGGCGCCGGCACGGTTATCGAGTCACATGTAGTGATACGAACCAACACCCGCATAGGCAAGAACAACCGCTTCTTTCAGTTTTGTTCTGTCGGTGAAGATCCGGCAGACAAGAAATTTGAAGGCGAAGATACCTGGCTTGAAATCGGTGACGACAACGTGTTTCGCGAAGGCGTCACTCTGCATCGGGGTACTGGCGCGGGCGGAGGCTCCACCCGTATAGGTAACAATAACCTGATGATGGCCTATGGCCATGTCGCCCATGATTGCGTCGTCGGTAGCCACACGATCTTTGCGAACAACGTAGGTCTGTGTGGTCACGTTGAGATTGATGATTGGGCTATCCTCGGCGGCTATGCGGGGATAAATCAGTTTCTGACTATTGGTGCCCATGCCATGGTAGGTGGAATGACTCATATCTCCAATGATGTCCCGGCCTTCATGATTGTCAGCGGCAGACCAGCCACGGTGCGCAGTGTGAATACCATTGGTCTTGAGAGGAGAGGCTTTGACAAGGAGTCCATTACCGAAATAAGGGAAGCCTTCAAGATACTCTACAAACGCAATTACAGCCTGCAGGAAGCAATCGACCAGATTCGCGTATTGAGTGAAAGCTGTGAAGCCCTGGATGTGCTGGTGAAATCGCTAGAGTCATCGAAAAAAGGTATTCACCGTTAAGCCAGGCAAACTGGCTGCTTGAGATAAGGCGCTGATTGATGGCAGATAGACTGCAATTCGGCATCCTCGCTGGCGAGCGCTCTGGTGACATACTGGGTGCTGGTTTGATCAGGGCCCTCAGGCACCACTATCCCAATGCAGAATTCACAGGAATCGGTGGCCCGGACATGGAGTCGCTCGGGTGCCAGTCTTTAGCACCGATGGAGCGCCTCTCGGTCATGGGGTTTGTGGAGCCCATTGGTCGGCTGCCAGAGTTACTGGGTATCAAGCGTAAGCTGGAACAGCATTTCAAGGCGCATCCGCCCGCCGCATTCATTGGTATCGATTCTCCTGACTTTAATTTACGCGTAGAGGAAGTCCTCAAAAGAGTGGGGATTCCAACCATCCATTACGTGAGCCCAAGCGTCTGGGCCTATCGCAAAAATCGGATTCACAAGATCAAGCGTGCTGTGGACCTGATGCTGACGCTGTTTCCTTTTGAGACCGCTATCTATGAGGAGCATGGGGTACCGGTGAGTTGCGTCGGCCATCCCCTGGCTGACCAGATAGGTTTTGATGATAACAAGGCGCAGGCGCGCGCAAATTTTGGCTTTTCCGCAGAGGATGCGTTGGTGGCGCTGCTGCCGGGTAGTCGAGGCAGTGAGATTAATCGCCTCGCAGCGCCATTTTTGGGGGCTGCCGTCGCTGCGCTGCAGTCCCTGCCGGGTTTGCGATTTGTCATTCCGTATAGTGGCGTGGAGAGCAAGGCCTGTATTGAGCAGGCGCTCAGGCAATCTAACATCTTCCTCGGTGAACAATTTCAGTTAATAGAGAATTCGCAGCTGGCCATGAGCGCCGCAGATTTTATTGTCATGGCAAGCGGTACGGCGACACTGGAGGCGATGCTGCTGCGCAAGCCCATGCTGGTATGCTATCGCCTGGCGCCACTCACTTATGCGATCGCTTCGCGCATCGTCAATGTGCCACATATGGCGCTCCCCAATCTGCTTGCCGGCCAGCGCCTGGTGCCGGAATTGGTGCAAGACGAGGTTACAGTCACCGCCATCCGGGATGAAATTCTGCGTTACTTCTCAGATCCTGCAGGCTTCGAAGCCAGGCTGGGTGAATTCGAGCGCCTGCATCGTGGGCTGCGAAAAGATGCGTCTGCGACCGCGGCTGCTGCTATCAAAGATCTGCTCAATTTGCCGATTTAGAATCTTCGATGAGCAAGCAAATAAATTTTCTTGATACAGACTTTGATAGCGAAGCTGAGCGTGCTGCAGGCACGGATGAAGTTGGGCGCGGGCCGCTCGCCGGCGATGTGGTTGCTGCTGCCGTGATCCTCGATGATGACAAGACTATTGTGGGATTGAATGACTCTAAGAAACTCAGTCCTAGACAGCGCGAGGCTCTGGCGTTGGAAATCAGGACAAATGCGCTTTGTTATGCTGTCGCTCGCGCCAGCGTGGAGGAGATAGACCGGCTCAATATACTGCAGGCGAGTTTGCTGGCCATGGATAGGGCAGTCACACAACTGCGCGTAAGCCCGAATTTTGTTTACGTGGATGGCAACCACCTGCCGTCTTGGCACTATCCTTCTCAGGCTGTGGTGAAAGGGGACGCGTGCGTGCCTGCGATTGCGGCGGCTTCAATCCTGGCCAAAGTTGTTAGAGATGCGGAGATGGTCGAGCTGGATTCAGCCTACCCTGGCTATGGTTTGGCGCAACACAAGGGTTATCCCACGCGCCAGCATTTAGAGGCTCTCCAGCAGCTTGGGCCGTCGCCGATTCATCGGCGCAGTTTTGGTCCGGTAGCTGCACTTCTCGAGTAAACATTCTGGTCGAAAAGGGGTATATTAGAAACTTTCGCGGTTCAATTCCTTACTACTCTGCATGACAGCGAATTTGGCTTCCCACGCATTCACACACCTTCGTCTGCATACTGAGTTTTCCATCAACGATGGCATCACGACCATCGGCCCTCTGGTTAAACAACTCAACACGCTCGAAATGCCCGCGGTAGCGATTACCGACATATCCAATTTGTTCGGATTGATCAAGTTCTACACAGCTGCCCAGAGAGCCGGTATTAAACCCGTTTGCGGTTGTGATGTGCTGGTAGAAGATGAGACCGGCAATCGAACTCAGCTTGTGCTGCTGGTTAAGAGTGAAAAGGGCTATCTAAATCTTACCCGTCTGATCTCCGAGATTTATACACGGGGAGATCGCATAGGCGATCCGGTGCTGCAAAAGTGGGATCTCGAGGGCGCTACCGAGGGCCTTATTGCATTGTCGGGTGCCCAGAACAGCGACATCGGGGCGGCATTACTCGACCATGAAATGAACAAGGCCGCTAGCTTTTTGGCGGACTGGATGAAGCTATTCCCGGACAGCTTCTACCTGGAGCTGCAGCGCGTTGGAAAAGCCGAGGAAGAGACTTACATAGACGGTGCTCTGCGCCTGGCCGCGGCGCACGATGCTCCAGTAGTAGCAACCAATGATGTTCGCTTTCTGGCCTCCAGTGATTTTGAGGCCCATGAAGTCAGGGTCTGCATTAATGAACGCCGAACTCTGGGTGATCCTCGCCGCCCACGCAACTATACCGATCAACAGTATCTGAAGAGCAGCGAGGAAATGGCCGAGGTGTTTGTTGACATTCCGGAGGCGTATCAGAACGCCGTCGAGATCGCCAAGCGCTGCAACCTGACTCTAGACCTTGGCACCCCCAGTCTGCCTAACTATCCGGTGCCAGACGACAGGTCTCTGGAGACCTTCCTCGAAGACCTCAGCCGTGAAGGCCTGGAAGATCGCCTGCAGCAGTTGTTTGGGGAGGGCGCCAAGGATGAGGCGCGCCGAAAGCCCTATTTCGAAAGACTGGATATGGAATTGGGCATCATCAATCAGATGGGTTTCCCTGGTTACTTTCTTATTGTGATGGAGTTTATTCAGTGGGCAAAGAAGAATGATATTCCAGTTGGGCCGGGACGAGGCTCAGGAGCTGGTTCTATCGTCGCCTATGCCCTGGGTATTACCGACCTTGATCCATTGCGCTACGACCTGCTGTTTGAGCGTTTCCTCAATCCAGAGCGGGTCTCGATGCCGGACTTTGATGTGGATTTCTGCATGGAAGGTCGGGACCGCGTTATTCAGCATGTTGCAGATCTTTATGGCAAAGACGCGGTATCCCAAATAATTACATTTGGCACTATGGCCGCGAAGGCGGTGGTGCGCGATGTTGCCCGCGTGCAGGGTAAACCCTATGCGCTGGCTGATAAGCTTTCCAAGCTGATTCCATTCGTGCCGGGCATGACGCTCAAACAGGCCTTCGAAGATGAGCCGCAGCTGGGAGAATTTGTCGAGAGTGATGAAGATGCTCAGGAAATCATGGAGATGGCCTTTAAGTTGGAGGGCATAACGCGTAACGTCGGCAAGCACGCGGGCGGTGTGGTAATCGCGCCAACCAAGCTGACAGATTTCACCCCGCTGTACTGTGAAGAATCGGGCGGCGGTCTGGTGTCCCAGTTTGATAAAAACGACGTCGAAACTGCCGGTTTGGTGAAGTTTGATTTCCTGGGTTTACGTACGCTTACGATCATCGACTGGGCCGTCAAGATGATCAACGCCAACCGTGATGAAGAAAGCATTGTAGAAATCAACGACCTACCGCTGGATGACAAGACTGTTTATGACCTGCTGCAGAAGGGAGAGACCACCGCGGTCTTCCAGCTTGAGTCCCGCGGGATGAAGGAGCTCATCAAGAAACTCCGACCCAGTAGTTTCGAGGATATTATCGCCTTGGTGGCGCTATTTCGTCCCGGCCCACTGCAGTCCGGCATGGTGGACGATTTCATCGACCGCAAGCACGGCCGCAACCAGGTGAAGTTCCCACACCCGGAACTGGAGCCGGTGCTAGCAAATACCTATGGCGTGATTCTCTACCAGGAGCAGGTCATGCAGATCGCCCAGGTGCTAGCGAATTACAGCCTGGGTGGGGCGGACATTTTGCGCAAGGCCATGGGCAAGAAGAACCCAGCGGTGATGGCGAAGCAGCGCGAGTTATTCATGGCTGGGGCAGAGCAACGCAAGATTGATAAAGTGCTGGCTGGATCCATTTTCGATCTGATGGAGAAATTTGCCGGCTATGGATTCAACAAGTCGCACTCGGCGGCATATGCCTTGGTGTCCTATCAGACGGCCTGGCTGAAGACGCATTATCCGGCCTATTTCATGGCGGCGGTGTTATCTGCTGATATGCAGAACACTGACAAGATAGTTACGCTGATTGACGAATGTAATGCCATGGATTTAACCATCGTACCGCCAGATATCAATATGGGGCAGTTTAATTTCACGGTGAATGATGCCGGAGAGATCGTATACGGTCTGGGTGCAATCAGGGGTTTAGGGGCAGGTCCTGTCGAGGTGCTGTTGGCGGCGCGAGACCAGAGTCCGTTTGTCAGCCTACTGGATCTTTGTCAGCGAGTTGATCCGCAAACCGTTAACAAGCGAACGATGGAAGCGCTGATCCGTGCCGGTGCATTGGATAATCTGGTCAAAGGGGATCCGGATCATGCGCGGGCCAACCTCAGCGCCATGCTGCCGGGCTCCGTGCAGGCCGCAGAACAGAGCAGCCGCAACCAGGCTAGTGGGGTTGAGGACTTGTTTGGGGAAATTGCGCCAGCCGAGCCTGCCGCAGAGGAGCAGAGTTTTGGTCCACGAGCACAGGCCTGGAGCGAGCAGGAGCGCCTGCAGGCGGAGAGAGATACCCTGGGGCTTTATCTGTCCGGGCATCCAATCGAAGAGTTTCTGCCCGAGCTTGCCAAAGTCACGCGTAATCGGCTCGTGGAATTGCGCCCAGAGCGAGGCACACAACTGGTATCTGGTCTGGTGAATGGCTTCAGGACCATGAAGAGCAAGGCGGGCGATACCATCGCTTTCCTGACCCTGGATGACCGTAGCGCTCGGTTTGAATTATCCCTGTTTGCGAAGGAATACGAGAAGTACAGGGACCTGATTCAGAAAGACATCATTATCATCGCCGAATGTACCGTCAGCGTGGATGACTATACCGGCGGCATGCGGGGCCGGGCCAAGCAGGTGATGACGCTGCCGGAGGCACGCAAACAATTTGCCAACCGGCTGGCCTTAAAGCTTCGGTCTGAGGAGCTCGCGCCTAGTTTCTGCGAGCATTTGGCTGCGATTCTGGCGCCTTACCGACGGCCGGAGCACATGCCGGCTGGTGATCAGCTGGTTGTGCCAGGGACTCACGGTCCAGCCACTCGGGCGCACCCAGGGAGTCAACCCGGGCCACCAATCGGGGTGCAGCCTGGACCTCAAGACGCGCCGCAGGCGAGCGGCTGCAAAGTCGTAATTGACTATCAGCGAGAAGATTCCAGAGGGTGTATAATGCTCGGCCAGGACTGGTCAATCCTGCCTACAGATGAGCTGCTGCAGCGCTTGCGAAGGGAGTTTGGCAAAGACCGGGTGGAGTTAGGCTATAGCCAGTCGATCACGCTAAATTAGCCCAGGGAGTTGCTTTCCGCGACGCCGTCGATTCCATTCATAACAGTCTCTGATTTGTTTGCAGCGCACACTATTCAAGCACAGAAGATGAACCTAGGTTACAGTTGAATCGGAACGATCATGGATCCCAATTATCTAGATTTTGAGCAGCCTATTGCTGAGCTGGAAGCAAAGATTCGCGAACTGCGATTGGTTGGCACTGACAACGAACTCAATATCAGCGAGGAAATTCAGAATCTTCAGGGCAAAAGCACCAAGCTCACCGAAAAGATCTACGCCAGCCTGAGCTCGTGGCAGATATCCCAGGTAGCCCGTCACCCGCTGCGCCCCTATACCCTCGATTTCCTCCAGCATATCTTTACGGATTTTGATGAATTGCATGGTGATCGGCTGTTTGCCGATGACCTTGCGATTATTGGTGGACTGGCGAGGATTGATGATCTTCCTGTGATGGTAATTGGCCACCAAAAAGGGCGCGGGACCAAGGAGAAGGTGCGACATAATTTTGGCATGCCCAGGCCCGAGGGCTACCGCAAGGCTCGTCGCCTGGTTAAGTTGGCTGAGCAACATCAGCTTCCTGTGTTAAGCTTTATCGATACACCTGGCGCCTATCCTGGCATGGATTCTGAGGAGCGAGGCATCAACGAGGCGATAGCAGAGAATATGGCAATGATGTCTCGCGTGCGAACGCCGCTAATTGCCACGGTGACGGGTGAGGCAAACTCCGGTGGCGCCATCGCCATTGGTGTAGCCGACCAACTTAACATGTTGCAGTATTCCACTTATACGGTCATTACCCCTGAAGGTTGTGCCACTATCCTCTGGAAGTCTGCTGATCACGCAGCGGCGGCTGCTGAGGCGATGGGGGTAACCTCTGAGCGCCTGGTAGAACTCGGTATAGTTGATCAGACCATCGCTGAGCCACTGGGTGGAGCGCACCGCGATGTGGCCGCCACTGCAGCCAACATCAAAGCCGCGTTGATCGAGCAGCTGGATAAATTGCAGGCCATGGATCTGGACGAACTGGTTGCGCGACGCTACCAGCGTCTCATGAGCTACGGCATCAGCAGCTAACCCCCATGAGGTGCCAGCCTGATATTCCCGGCAGGCCGCAATGAGCTACTCAGCAGATAAACTGTTACCCGCATTGCAGCAAGCACCTGCTGCCAAGCGCTATGTCGTGGCCCTGAGTGGTGGGCTCGATTCGGTCGTACTGCTGCACAGTCTGTGTGCCCTCCGTGCGGAAGGGCAGCTCACTTCTGAAATCAGTGCCTTGCACATTAATCACAATCTTTCCCCTATCGCGCAGCAGTGGCAAGCTTTCTGCCAGCAGATTTGTGCGGACTGGCAGGTTTCACTGCATACTGAGGCTATCGAGGTGAGCGCCTCTGGGTCCATAGAAACGGCGGCACGAAACAGTCGCTATCAGGCCTTTCGCGAGCTGCTGCAAGCTGATGAGCTGTTGCTAATGGCGCATCATCTGGATGACCAAATAGAGACTGTGTTGTTTCGATTGACCAGGGGAGCAGGCGCACAAGGGCTCGCTGGAATCCCAGCGCAGCGTCAGCTTGGGTCAGGACGTTTGCTTCGCCCGCTGTTGCAATACGGTCGCGCCGAATTGGCTGCATACGCCGCCATGCATCAGCTTGCCTGGCAAGAAGATGAGTCCAACTCTGACCAGCAGCATGATCGCAACTATCTTCGGCATCAGGTTCTGCCTCAAATCGAAAAACGCTGGCCTGATTACCGTCAGAGTTGGCGTAAAAGTCTGGCCTTACTGTCAGAAAATGACGATCTGCAAAAGCAGTTAGGCGCCATTGACCTGCGGGACGCGACCACGGAAATGGGTGGAATCAGCGTGGCAGTGATGCAGAGTCTCGGTAGTGCAAGGCAGAGAAATCTGCTGCGCTGTTGGCTACAGCAACTCGGGGTAAGAGATCCAGGCTGGAACACGCTGCATCAATTTGTCAGCGAGTTCATTCCGGGTGTCAGTCGTGGGTCAAAGTTTGCGCTGGAGAGCTGTGATGTCTACCAGCATCAAGCTCAGCTGTTTGCCGTGCAGCCGCTGCCTGAACCTGGTCTGGAAGCGCAGACGCTGAGACTTGATGATGGAGCCATTGACTTTAGCCTGAACGGCAACGGCAGACTTAGGATTGAAGCGAGCCAAGTTGAGGGGATCTGCCCATTGCCACATGCGCTGCAAGTAAAGTATCGCGAAGGTGGTGAATCGCTGAAGTTGAAAGGCCGCCCGCAAAAAAAGCTTAAACAGTTGCTGCAGGAATCAGGCATGCCGCCATGGCAGCGTCAGCGCGTTCCGCTGCTCTTTGCTGACGCCGAACTGGTGTGTGTGCCGGGTGTGGGCATTGCAGAGTCTTACCTGGCTCAGTCAGGGCAGAATGGTGCACAGGTAGTCTGGGCAGCGCCAACACAGCTCCTTGCTCCAAAATCCTGAGGTAGCAAAATAGCGTTGTCGCAATAGTCATTGAATTGCAGTTAGCGCGCAATCTTCATTGAGCTTGGGCAAGCGTTCTGGTAGGCTGTAGATCCATCTGCGGTAGCCACTTCAGCGGCTCGGGTTAACAAGATGGGGTCCTCATGACGCGTTATATCTTCATCACCGGTGGAGTGGTTTCTTCACTGGGCAAAGGCATCACTTCTGCGTCTCTCTCTGCGATTCTCGAAGCCCGTGGCCTCAAGGTTACTCTCCTTAAACTCGACCCATACATCAATGTCGATCCAGGCACCATGAGCCCGTTTCAGCACGGTGAGGTGTTTGTCACCAATGATGGCGCTGAGACTGATTTGGATCTTGGGCACTATGAGCGGTTTAGTCGCGCGGTGATGTCGCAGAAAAACAACTTCACGGCTGGCCGGGTTTATGAATCAGTGCTCAAGCGCGAGCGGCGCGGGGACTACCTGGGTGCCACTATTCAGGTCATCCCCCACATCACCGATGAGATCAAGCGACGAGTTGTGGAAGGCGCGGGTGAGGCCGACGTGGCGCTGGTTGAAATCGGGGGTACGGTCGGGGACATTGAGTCGCAGCCGTTCCTTGAGGCCGTGCGCCAGCTGCGGGTGGAACTTGGTTCCGCCCGCGCGCTGTTTCTCCACCTGACCCTGGTGCCCTACATTAGCACCGCGGGTGAGACCAAGACTAAACCGACTCAGCACTCGGTGAAAGAATTGCGCTCAATTGGTATTCAGCCTGACGTCCTGGTCTGTCGCTCAGAGCAGGAAATTGATGAGTCGTCTCGCCACAAGATTGCGTTGTTTACCAATGTCGACATACCCGCCGTAATAAGCTTGCCAGACACCGATTCGATTTATCGTATACCATCGATTCTGGGTGCAGCAGGGCTGGATGAAATCATCGTCAATAAACTGCATCTGGATTGCCCTAAAGCAGATTACTCGGAATGGGATCGGGTAGTGGACTCACAGCTCAACCCGGAGCGGGAAGTGAAGCTTGCGATGGTCGGAAAATACATGGAGTTGCTTGATGCCTACAAATCCCTGAATGAAGCCATCATCCATGCCGGCATTCAAACCCGGACCAAAGTGAATTTCAGCTACATCGACTCATCTGACCTGATGGAGCAAGGCGTCGAGTTGCTGCATGGCCATGACGCCATATTGATCCCGGGTGGTTTTGGCGAGCGCGGATTCGAGGGCAAAATCCATGCGACTAAATTTGCGCGCGAGAATAATATTCCGTTTCTCGGCATCTGCCTTGGATTGCAGGCGGCCGTGGTTGATTACGCAAGACACGTGGCTAATTTGAAGGATGCCAACAGCACCGAATTTGAAAAAGACTGTGAGAATCCGGTGATTGCCCTTATCAGCGAATGGACAACGGCGGCAGGCACGACCGAGGTTCGTGATGAGAATTCTGATCTGGGCGGCACTATGCGTCTCGGAGGCCAGAAATGTGTGCTTGATCCAGACTCCGCCACCTTCCAGTGCTATCAGCAGGAAGAAATCATCGAGCGACATCGACATCGCTACGAATTTAACAACGATTACCTTGATATCCTCAGCGCCGCCGGATTGAAGTTGGTGGGCAAATCCGCTGACGGGATGCTGGTAGAAGTTATCGAGATTCCTGATCACCCCTGGTTTATCGGCTGTCAATTTCACCCAGAGTTCACGTCAACGCCACGGGAAGGACATCCGCTGTTTACCGGTTTCATCAAAGCTGCGATCGCCCGCCATGAGCAGCATACCAATGCATCCACCGCAGCGGATTCATCAGATAACCTGGCAACGGCTGCTGCTAACGCAGCCCGCGCTTGATTGCGATGTTGGCTACGATTAACTTCACCGCATGAGCAACAAGTCCATCTCAATTGCTGGGATCACCCTGGCTAACGATCAACCCTTCGTTTTGTTTGGCGGTTTGAACGTGCTTGAGTCCCGTGAATTGACCCTAGAAGTGGCGGATCACTTCAAATCGGTGGCTGCGGCGCTCGATATCCCGCTGGTTTTCAAAGCCTCATTTGATAAGGCAAATCGCTCGTCTCTGGATTCATTCAGAGGGCCTGGCCTGGAGCAGGGGCTGGAGTGGCTGGCAGAGGTCAAATCGAGTCTGGCACTGCCTATCATTACCGATGTCCACGAACCGCAGCAGGCGGCGCCAGCCGCCGCTGTAGCTGACGTTATCCAACTGCCAGCCTTTCTGTCGCGGCAGACTGACCTGGTGAGCGCCATGGCGGCCACAGATGCGGCGATAAATATCAAGAAGGCCCAGTTTCTGGCGCCCGATGAAATGAAGCATATTCTGCATAAATTTGAACAAGCCGGTAATACTCGCCTCATGCTGTGTGAACGCGGCAGCAGCTTTGGCTACAACAACCTTGTGGTAGACATGCTGGGTTTGCCAATCCTTAAGCGGTTTGGCTATCCCGTGCTGTTTGACGTCACCCATGCCTTGCAGCAGCCAGGGGCCTTGGGACATGGTGCAGGGGGGCGGCGTGAGCAGGTTACTGGCCTGGCTAAAGCGGGTATGTCCCAGGGGCTTGCTGGCCTGTTTCTGGAGGCACATCCGGACCCCGATAAGGCAAGGTGTGATGGTCCTTGCGCGCTGCGTCTGGAAACGCTGGAACCCTTTCTCAGCCAGTTAAAAGCGCTGGATGAGTTGGTAAAATCCCAGCCGGCACTGCACATCTCGTAGTAAGTTTTCCTTTAATTAAGTAAATTAAGGTATTGAAATGTCAGAAATTATTGGCGTAAAAGCCAGAGAGATACTGGACTCACGCGGCAACCCAACCGTGGAGGCTGATGTGATACTGGCCAGTGGAGCTGAAGGCAGTGCCTGTGCCCCCTCCGGCGCTTCGACCGGTTCCCGGGAAGCCCTTGAGCTGAGGGATAAAGAACCCCAGCGCTACGGTGGTAAAGGGGTGCAACTGGCGGTCGCCAATATCAATACCACTATCCAGGCGGCGCTAAAAGGGCGCGAAGCCAGCGATCAGACCGGTCTCGATACCCATATGCTGGAATTGGACGGCACCGAGAACAAGTCGAAGCTGGGGGCCAATGCCATATTGGCGGTATCACTGGCGGCGGCGAAGGCAGCGGCCAATGAGGCGGGAGTGCCACTCTATGCGCATCTGGGGCAGCTCAATGGCTCCTCCTCGTTCTCATTGCCAGTACCCATGATGAATATCGTGAATGGCGGCGAACACGCTGACAATAATGTCGATATTCAGGAATTCATGATTCAGCCCACCGGAGCACCCACATTCAAGGAAGCACTGCGCTTTGGTGCCGAAATATTCCACGCCCTGAAGTCTGTACTTGGCAAGCAGGGCTTGAGCACTGCAGTGGGAGATGAGGGTGGCTTTGCGCCTGATCTGCCCTCCAACGCAGCTGCCCTGGACGCAATCATGCAGGCGGTCGAAATAGCCGGGTTTACTGTCGGGAAGGACATTCAGCTGGCTCTGGACTGTGCCGCATCCGAATTCTATGTAGACGGTCAGTACGTCTTGAAGGGAGAGGGCAAGCGTTATAGTTCCGAGGAGTTTGTTGATTATTTACAACAACTTGCTGCCAATTACCCGATTCTTTCCATTGAGGACGGCATGGACGAGTCGGATTGGGAAGGCTGGGCTAAATTATCTGAGCGGATAGGCGATACAGTTCAGTTAGTGGGAGATGATTTGTTTGTCACCAATACCAAGATATTGCAGCGCGGCATTGATGAAAACATCGCGAATTCGATCCTGATCAAATTCAATCAGATCGGTTCGCTGACGGAAACGCTGCAGGCCATCAATATGGCGACTGCGGCGGGCTACACGGCGGTTATCTCCCATCGTTCGGGGGAAACTGCGGACACCACTATTGCCGACCTGGCGGTTGCCACCGGCGCAGGGCAGATCAAGACTGGATCGCTATGTCGGTCCGATCGGGTCGCCAAGTACAATCGCTTGCTTCGCATTGAAGAAATGCTCGGGGCCGCAGCCGTATATAATGGCATGGGAGAATTTGCCCGCTTTAAGGCTTAACAGATAACACGATGAAGATTTTACTGACCAGTCTCGCGATCATTCTTCTGAGCTTGCAGTTCCAGCTGTGGCTTGGTGAGGGCAGCGTGCGGTCATTGAGTCTGTTGAAATCAGAACTTGCTGACCAGCAGGCAGTCAATGCCGACCTGCAGGCCCGAAATCGGCTTCTGGAGATAGAAGTCGTCGATTTGAAGAATGGCCTCGAAGCGGTAGAAGAGCGCGCACGCTCGGAACTCGGGATGATAGGAGACGATGAAGTCTTCTACCTCATTATCGAGTAACGGGCGTTGCCAGAGCCGCAGCATTTGCGGGCCAATCATTCAAAATAAAAGTTTACTCTATGTCGATTTGGGCTATTGTGCCAGCCGCTGGCGTCGGTCACCGCATGGGATCGGCTATCCCCAAACAGTATTTACCTCTGTGCGGTAAACCTGTTATCGCACACACGCTGGAGCGCATCGCGCAGATTGAAGATCTGTCTGGCTTGCTTTTGGTGCTGCACCCGGACGATCAGCAATTTGCAGAATTTTTTTATGCAGAGGCAGGCGCAGTCGAGACGCTTGAGATAGTGCGTGGCGGCGATGAACGCTGCCATTCAGTCCTGAATGCTGTGTTGTCCCTCAAGACTCGTGCCCAGCCTGACGATTGGGTGCTGGTGCATGATGCCGCCAGGCCCTGTGTCAGGGCGATAGATATTTATGCCCTGGTTCAGGCTCTGGGGTCTCATCCTGTTGGCGGTCTGCTCGCGAGACCGGTCTCCGATACGCTCAAGCAAGTGAATAGTAACCACGAAGTGCTGAAGACCGTTGATAGAAGTACGCATTGGCAGGCGCTGACGCCCCAGATGTTTCGCTTCGATATCCTGCTGCGCGCACTGTCAGCGGCAGTTGCGAGTGGCGATAAGATTACAGACGATGCAGCTGCGGTGGAGGCGCTGGGACTAAAACCCCTCGTCGTGCCAGGTAGCACAGATAATATTAAAATTACCCATGAATCGGATCTCGGTCTTGCCGAGCGCATCATTGAGCAGCAGGCATCCACTGCGGGAGTCAGCCCATGAACCTCGCCATGATAAGAATTGGTCACGGCTATGATGTGCATCGCTTCAGCGATGTGTTCCTCGAAGACAAACCCCTGAAACTGTGCGGCCTGGTACTTCCAGAGCAGCGGAGTCTTCTGGCTCATTCCGATGGCGATGTGGTGTTACACGCGGTTTGCGATGCCGTGCTGGGTGGTATCGGTGGTGGCGATATTGGCGAGCATTTTCCGGATACGGATGCGACATTCGCCGGTGAGGACAGTGGCAAGCTGCTGCGGCAGGTTTTGGTTCTGGCAGAGCAAAAAGGGCTGAAGCCAATAAACGTTGATGTCACGGTGATTGCCCAGGTGCCGAAACTGGCACCCCACAGAACGGCAATGACTGCCAGGCTGGCTGAACTGCTGGCGCTTGATCCCGGCACCGTAAACATCAAGGCCACCACTACCGAAGGGCTGGGCTACATTGGCAGAGAAGAGGGCATAGCCTGTCATTGCGTGATGTTGCTCGGTGCTGAGTCCTGAGTTGAGCGAGTTGGACCAAATAAAATTTGAAGAATCGTTTCTGCAGCTCGATTCCCTGGCCTATGCCACCGGCAAGCCAGAGCTATTGGCGCGCATTAAGCAGCATTGGGATGATTTTCGCGTCGATGAAGAGCTCGGCTTTGCGCCCACCGGGGCAGGGGAGCACCTGCTGCTAAGGATTGAAAAAGCCGGTCAGTCCACCACCGAGGTTGCGCGCCAGATTTCCAGTACCCTGGGTATCAGCGATTCCGATATTGGCTATTCCGGCATGAAGGATCGCCAGGCGAGAACTAGGCAGTGGTTTAGCATCCGCCTCGATCAGGCGGCTGAGGCTGAGCTGGGGCGGCTGCAATCCGATCAGCTGCAAATTCTCGAACAATCGCGGAATCAGCGCAAACTTCAGATTGGTGCCCACAAAGCCAACCATTTTCAATTAATTCTGCGCGAAGTGATGGGCGTGAATGCGAGCGGGGCAGAATCCCCAGCAACTAACGCTGAGGCGAGTCTTGATCGAAAACTACAGACTCTGGCGCAGCAGGGTGTGCCTAACTACTTTGGCAGCCAGCGTTTCGGTCGCGACCTTAGTAACCTGCATCAGGTTCGGGAGTTGTTGCGGGCTGAAGCGAGCCAGGCTGTTGCGACCCGCAACAGATATCGTCACAAGCGCAAACGCTCCATGCTTTACTCGGCGGCTCGCGCCTACCTGTTCAATCAGTTGCTATCGGCCCGAATCACCCGCGGTAACTGGGCCAGCTATGTAGACGGAGATGTGCTCAACCTGAACCATACGAAACGCTGTTTCCTGGTGGAGCCCGGTGCCTGGGGGCCAGAACTGCAGCAGCGCCTGGATGAATTGGATATTCATATAACTGGACTGCTGCCCGGGCGCATCGATAGCAAAGACAGGTATGTAACTCGCGGCCAGTCTGCCGATACTGAGAAGGCAGTGTGTAAAGAATTTGCAGAGCTGGTAACAGGGCTTGAGCAGCAGGGGCTCTCGGCGGCACGGCGCCCATTGCGGTTTCAGGTTCAGCAATTGCAGTGGCAGTGGCTGGACTCAACAACCGTGAGCCTAGCGTTTACCCTGCCTACGGGGGCCTATGCCACCAGTCTGCTGCGAGAAGTCTGCCTGCTGCGTGAAAACGAGCACAGTCATTAACCTGGATAAACCTGGAAGGCGAGCATTGAACGGAAAACAGAACCTCAGCGGTATCGGCATGACTTCTCAGCGGACGCGGGAACGCCTGTTGGGCCGATTGATGGATCAGGGAATCCAAAGCATGGAAGTGCTTGATGTTATGCGTTCAACCCCCAGGCATATTTTTCTGGATGAGGCTCTGTCGCACCGTGCTTACGAGGATGTGGCCCTGCCGATAGGGCACAATCAAACCATTTCACAGCCCTATGTAGTGGCAAAAATGACCGAGGCAATCGTGAAATCTGGTCCGATAGGCAGGATACTGGAAATTGGAACCGGCTGCGGTTACCAGACGGCTGTGATTGCGCAGCTGGCCAAGAAGGTTTTTACCGTGGAGCGGATCAAGCCGCTGCTGGATCGCGCCAAGAGAAACCTCAAGCTGCTGGGCTTGCGCAATATCGAATTCAAACATGATGATGGCAGCCTGGGATGGGCCGAACGTGGGCCTTTCGATGCCATCATTACTACCGCCGCGCCGCGTCAGATTCCCGGTGAATTGCTGGAGCAATTGGCAGATGGTGGGCGCCTCATCATCCCGGTGGGTGGCGATGAGCACCAGGAACTGAAGCTGGTGCGACGAGTTGGGTCAGAGTATGAAGAGCATATTCTTGATCAGGTACGGTTCGTGCCCTTGCTGATTGGACAGGTACAGAGCTAGCTGTAAGTGTCGTTGCAATAGTTCTCTAGCCTTCTTCTGCTGAGTAATCTCATGGTTTCCCAAACCAAGCCCACAGACCTATCGACCTGGCGCGGCAAAGCAGCGCTATACAGCAAAGGTATTGCCATGGGTCTTGGAGACTCGGTGCCCGGTATCTCTGGCGGTACCATCGCCGTGATTAGCAATATCTATGATGAACTGGTGTTCAGTATCCGCGCTTTCGACGCTAGACTGCTGCTATTGATCTCGCAGGGTCAGCTGGCAGCTGGCTGGAAACACATAAACGGCAATTTTTTGCTGGTGCTTGCGCTGGGCATTCTCACTGGCCTGCTGGTTTCTGCCAATACCGTGTTATATCTCCTGGAGAACCAGTTTGAAGCCCTGATGGCCTTTTTCCTTGGTCTGGTGTTGGCTTCGGTCGCTATATTGGCCCGCGAAACTCACATACTGCATCTGCACAACGGTGCCGCACTGCTGGCGGGAGTTGGAACCACCTTGCTGGTGGCGCAACTCGATCCCGTAGTGGGCGCGGAGCTAAGCTACGGCTACCTGTTTCTTTGCGGCTTGATCGCGATCAGTGCAATGATCTTACCGGGTCTATCTGGCGCCTTCATTTTGATCTTACTGGGCGCCTACGAAGCCATGCTGACTGCGCTCACCCAGTTCCAGTGGTTAACGATCATCGTTTTCATGGCTGGCTGCGGCATTGGTATCATCGCCTTTTCGAGACTGCTGGCGAGCTTGCTGCTGCGCTTCAGGAACATCTGCTATGGCTATATCTGTGGCATGTTATTGGGTTCGCTACCGGTGCTTTGGCCCTGGCAGCAGGCGGTGAGCTTTTATGAAGACAGCGACGGCCATCAACAGGCGTTACAATCTGTGAACGTTTGGCCGCTAAACTATACAGAGCTAACCGGTCAGAGCCCCCAGTTATTCTGGGTCGCGCTTTGCTTTGTGTTGGGCGGGGCAGCGGTATTGCTGCTGCGCTGGCTGTTCTCTGGACGCCATTGACAGGACACACCATGTACGCGAATCCGCAACACAGTGCCCGATTTTCCCCAAAGGGGCGGACACGCAATCACTGCCTGCTGGCACTGGTCGGCATTGTCGCGGTGGCCTGTGGCTCCCACCAGGCGCCAGTGAGCGAGCAGGGGCGGCGATTGGAGCGATCGGCTCCCATCGTCCTCAGCAGCACTGGCCGATCAGACAGTAGCCGCATACAGACTTCGCAACCTGACCAGGTGCTTTCCATTGAGTCGCTTCCACAAATCGTCTCAAGCCGCAGTGCATCTGCGTCGACAGTAACTTCTGCTCCCTCCCCTGCAGCGACGGTGACGAGAGCCGCCCCGCAACAAACCCAGTCTCTGGTACGGCGTCCAGTGGGCTCTGCTTCCAGCCCGGTGACATCTGTCGCACGGTCCTCGATCTCTTCGGCAGCAAGCCGGGTGAGCAGCGCAGCGGCAAGCGCAGTGACCGCGCCCCTGGCCCATATGGTGACGGCAGGGGATACTTTGTTTTCAATTGCGTTTCAACATGACCTGGATTTTCGTGCGCTGGCCGCAGCCAACGGCTTGACACCACCCTACACGATTTTCGTTGGCCAGGAGTTGGAGTTGGGTGCTGCGCTCGCTGAAACGGCAATCGACGCTGTGGGCAACGGCATCCGATCAGGAATTCGCTCACAGGCAGGAAGCAGCGAGTCTGGTTCAGTCAACAGGCAACCCATACCTGCACCTGTGCCCACCGAACCCGACTGGACCTGGCCCCATAGCGGTCGCGTTTTGAGTTCGTTCAAGTCGGATATAACCAAGGGTATTGATATAGCGGGTAATGTGGGTGACCCGGTACTTGCTGTAGCGGCAGGAGATGTTGTGTATTCCGGTCGCGGCGTGCAGGGTACTGGCAACCTGATCATCATCAGACATACCGATCAATTTTTGAGTGCCTATGCCCATAACAGCGCCATGCTGGTACCCGAAGGCATGCATGTGTTCGCCGGTGAGAAAATTGCTGAGGTAGGGGTTAATCCTGCCGGCACGGCAATGCTGCATTTTGAGATTCGGCAAGAAGGTGAGCCCATCGATCCGACGCTGTTCCTTCCGGTCCGCTAGGGCCTAAAACGCTTTCCTTAGCCACTTATAAGGTGCTGTCTTATTTCGACGCCTTTGCAATGGTAAATGGTTTATAACAAACAGCCGCCTCCCGTCCTAAAAAATAGCGTTGGCAGGATCATTGGCCACGACTAAAAGTCAGAAGTATCGCGGAGCAGCTTGCATTTAGCTTGTCAGCCGTCGTTGTGGCAGCAGCGGGGGCTTGTCACAACTGGATCCCGATCAAAAAAGGGCCATAGTAGGTAGCTACTATGGCCCTTTTATGTCTCGATAACTGCAACGTTCTTGCGCCAAACTCGAATCTGGGAGTGTCGATTGCACGCTGGCCAAGGCCAGGCAGCCGCGCCGGGACTAGCGTTCCAGATACTGCAGCTTGTTGGGCTTGTCCGTCCATTCCTCCGCGTCGGGGAGTGGGTCTTTTTTCTCTGTGAGGTTAGGCCAGTTCTCGGCGAGGTCCGCGTTCAACTGCAAAAATTCCTGCTGATCCTCAGGCAGTTCGTCTTCCGCGTAAATAGCGTCCACCGGGCACTCTGGCTCACACAGCGCACAGTCGATGCATTCATCAGGGTGTATGACGAGAAAGTTTGGGCCTTCATAAAAACAATCTACCGGGCATACCTCAACGCAATCGGTGTGCTTGCAACGAATACAGTTATCTCCAACTACAAAAGTCATGTCTCAATCTACCCCTGGTTTGGCGGTGTTTAATACGGGTATTTCATTATTCCGCCCGCAATTCTACCAGCTTTTAATACAGGTTTCTCAAGGCTCAATTTTCTTCTTGAGCTCATAGAGGATAGCCAGTGCCTCCCTGGCACTGACCTCATCCGGATTGAGTTTTTCCAGACATTCCAGCGCTGGATGGGAAGAGGGGCCGAATAGCTCAGCTTGAAATGGGTCATCAGCCTGAGCTGCTACGCCGGGGCTTGCTGGTTTGGCGCTGGCGGATTCTGCTGGAGTCACGTTTGCCGCCTCTCGCTCCAGTTCAGTCAACTTTTCGCGGGCAGAATCGATGACGCTCGCTGGAATACCCGCTAGCTGGGCCACCTGCAGGCCGTAACTTTGATTGGCCGGTCCGGTTTTTACGCTGTGCAGGAACACGATGCCGCTATCGTGTTCAGCTGCATCCAGATGGACGTTGGTAATATTGTCATAGGTTTCTGGCAGCGCAGTGAGCTCAAAATAATGGGTCGCGAACAAGGTAAAAGCCTGCAGCTGCTCGGCAATATAAACGGCCGCTGACCAGGCCAGCGAGAGACCATCAAAAGTGCTGGTGCCGCGGCCTATTTCGTCCATCAGCACCAGGCTGTCGGCGCTGGCGTTGTGCAGGATATTGGCAGTCTCCGTCATTTCCACCATGAACGTGGAGCGGCCACCGGCGAGATCATCGGAAGAGCCGATGCGCGTGAAAATTCTGTCTATGGGGCCGATGGTGGCGGCGGAGGCAGGTACGCAACTGCCGCATAGAGCCAGCAGCACAATCAATGCGGTCTGCCGCATATAGGTAGACTTGCCCCCCATATTGGGGCCGGTGATGATCAGGATCTTCTGCTTTGCGTCCAGCTCGGTGTCATTGGCAATAAAAGTTTCTTCAGACACAATCTCCACCACCGGATGGCGCCCTTCGATGATGGCTATGCCGCGGCTGTCACTAAGGGTAGGGCGGCAGTAATTCAAGGCGGTGGCGCGATCGGCAAAGCTTTGCAAAACATCCAGACTGGCTATGGCTTCGGCGCTGGCTAACAGGGCATTCAATGCTAGAGCGAGCGTTTCCAGCAATTCATCATAAAGTGCTTTCTCCCGGGCCAGCGCCTTGCTGTTAGCGCTCAGCACTTTGTCCTCGAATTCCTTGAGTTCCGGTGTGATGAAGCGCTCCGCGTTTTTAAGGGTTTGGCGCCGCACATATTCGGCCGGGAATTCAGCGCTGGCCTGCCCCTTGCTCACTTCAATATAGTAGCCATGCACCCTGTTGTATCCGACCTTGAGGGTGCTGACGCCGGTACGCTCTCGCTCGCGCAGCTCAAGATCCACCAGGAACTGACCCGCATTACTGCTGAGATTCCTGAGTTCATCCAGTTCCGCATCGAAGCCTTGCGCGATCACGCCACCTTCCCGAATGACGACCGGCGGGTTTTCCTCCAGCGCACGCTGAAGCAAGCCATGTTGGTTGGGAAACTCTGCGATCTGCTCCGCCAAGGCATGTAATTCGAGGCAGGCCACTGCTGCCATCTGGGACTGCAGCGCAGGCAGCATGGCCAGACTGTCCCGCAACCTGGCCAGATCGCGAGGGCGTGCGGTACGCAGGCCCAGGCGCGCAAGAATACGTTCCATGTCGCCTATACCCTGCAGCGTTTTCGCGCAGTTCTCGAAACGATAGTCAGACTGCAGGGCGGCAACCATGTTCTGGCGTTTGTTTAATTCCGCGTGGTTGCGCAGGGGGCGGTTCAACCAGCGGCTCAGGAGGCGACTGCCCATCGCTGTGGCGCAGGTATCCAGGGTTGCCAGCAGGGTATTGCTGCGACCGCCGGTCAGGTTGCTGTCAATCTCCAGATTGCGGCGGCTGGCGGCATCGAGGATGACGCAGTCACTCTGCTGCTCGACCTGAATGCCCTGGATGTGGGGGAGATCGGAGCGCTGCGTCTCTTTGGCGTATTGAATAAGGCAGCCGGCAGCCTGCAGGGCGAGGTTAAGTTCGGTGCAGTCGAAGGGGGTCAGATCCTTGGTTTTGAAGTGTGCGACAAGCAAGCGCTCGGCGTTCTCCTGTTCAAACTCCCAGACCGGACGCTTGCGCAGGGCAGGATGTTTGATGACCTGGGCCGCTACTGTAGCGCCATCGGGCAAGAGTATCTCGGCAGGCTTAATACGCTCGATCTCTGTAAGCAGGGCATTGCTGCCGCTGACTTCTGTCAGCACAAAGCGGCCGCTACTCAAGTTGGTGTAGGCGATGCCGTACTGCCCCTCCAATGCGTCCAGACTTGCTGCGCTGATGGCCATCAGGCAAGTGTCTTTATGCTCATCCAGCAGCGCTTCGTCACTGATGGTGCCCGGCGTAATGATACGCACGACTTCGCGCGCCACCGGGCCTTTACTGGTCGCTGGATCACCCACTTGCTCACAGATTGCTACCGAGACGCCCGCATCTACCAGCTTTACCAGGTAGCGGTCTGCGGCATGAAACGGGATGCCGCACATGGGAATGGGAGAGCCAGCAGACTTGCCGCGGGCAGTCAGGGTGATATCGAGAATGTCGGCGGCGGATTTGGCGTCGTCATAAAACAGCTCATAGAAATCGCCCATGCGGTAAAACAGCAGCTCATCAGGATGCTGTGCCTTGATGCCTAGATACTGCTGCATCATGGGGGTATGTTGGGATGACTCTGCCAAAGCTTGCTTCAGGATTTAAACGGTTGTTGATGTGAGTTGAGGGATGATTAAGGACTGCCATTCTACACAGGTAGAGCCCGATTGATGAGCGGCTGTTTTTAATTTTCATCGTTCAGGTAACCGGATACCATTAGGCCATGAGTGACCTGCGAAATGAGCGAATTGATGAACTGGTTCAGCGTCTGGCTGATCAGCTCTTAAGCAACCACATAATGCTTGCCGCGGCCGAATCCTGCACCGGTGGCGGCATTGCCCAGGCGCTAACAGCGCTTGCCGGAAGCTCGCGCTGGTTCGACAGTGGCTTCGTCACTTATTCCAATGCCGCCAAGCAAAAGATGCTTTGTGTCCCTTCAAGTTTGTTCGAACCCGGCGCGCCTGGAGCTGTCAGTGAAGAAACAGTTCGCGCTATGACAGCCGGTGCCATCGCCAATAGCGCGGCCGAGATGGCGGTTGCTGTGAGCGGCGTGGCTGGTCCTGATGGTGGCAGTGAAGACAAGCCGGTAGGAACGGTCTGGATTGCCTGGCAGCTTAGAGAGCAGGGCCGCGCCCAGCGCTTTCAGTTTTCGGGAGATCGGGAAGCCGTACGAACAGCCACGGTGGAGGCAGGCCTATCCGGGCTGTTGAAGTTGCTCGAAAAAAGCGGCTAAAGGATTTCCACTTTTTGCCAATATACTGGTTGTATATACAGTAAAAAACTGATTTAATTTGTACTGGTTGTATATACAGTGTTACACAAATTCACAGGATAGGTTGGTTTGCACTGTAGGTCTTCGGCAGCTGGGATTACCCAGTGAGTTCGCCAGCTATTGTTGGCTAAGAATTGGCAAGACTACGACGAAAACCGGCAAAAATTTAGGAGGTAGTTGGGGACAGACTACCATTTGGAGCTCGGGCAACTGGGCAGATACAAAGCTTCGCTGGCTGACTGAATTCAGGGCACTCTCAGATCAAAGCTGGAACTTGGCTAGATCGACCCGGAACTCAGTCAACGCAGCCTCGAAGTTGGGGACAACTGGATTACTCACGGAACCAGGCATCAGTTGTAAGTTAAATACAAGGAAACAACTATGATTGAAGATCACGGCAATAAAGAAAAAGCACTTACCGCTGCGCTGGCGCAAATCGAAAGGCAATTCGGCAAGGGTTCCATGATGCGACTCGGCGATACCGAGCGCGAAGCGATTCCGGCGATATCAACCGGTTCCCTCGGGTTGGATATCGCCCTCGGCATAGGCGGCTTGCCAAGGGGTCGTATTGTTGAGATTTATGGTCCTGAGTCATCCGGTAAAACCACGCTGACCCTGCAAGTTATCGCGGAAGCACAGAAGGCCGGTGGCACCTGTGCCTTTATCGATGCTGAGCACGCTTTGGATCCAATTTATGCCGGTAACCTGGGCGTCGATGTTGATGACCTGCTGGTCAGCCAACCGGATACCGGTGAGCAGGCCTTGGAAATTTGTGACATGGTAGTGCGTTCCGGTGCTGTTGATGTGGTGGTGGTTGACTCCGTTGCGGCCCTGACACCCAAGGCTGAGATCGAAGGTGACATGGGTGACAGCCACATGGGACTGCAGGCACGATTGATGTCACAAGCTCTGCGTAAGATGACAGCGAACATCAAGAACTCCAATACCCTGGTGATTTTCATCAACCAGATTCGTATGAAGATTGGTGTGATGTTCGGATCCCCGGAAACCACTACTGGCGGCAACGCACTAAAATTTTACTCCTCCGTACGTCTTGATATCCGCCGCATTGGATCGATCAAGGAAGGTGATGAGGTCGTGGGTAACGAGACCCGGGTCAAAGTCGTGAAGAACAAGGTGGCACCCCCGTTTCGGCAGACCGAATTCCAGATTATGTATGGTAAGGGTATCCATCACCTGGGAGAGGTTATTGATATTGGCGTGAAGCTAAATCTAATCGACAAATCTGGTGCCTGGTATGCTTATAAAGGCGAGAAGATAGGCCAGGGTAAGAAAAATGTAAGTGCCTACCTGTTAGAAAATATAGAAATAGCTGAAGAGATTGAAACAGCAATCCGCGCTGAGTTGCTGGAAGGCGACGCAGCAGCAGAAGCTGAAGCGATTGAAGCCAGCGAAGATGTCGTTGTCCTGGCAGACGCGAAGAGCAAATCAGTATCCTGATTAATGCTTGAAGCTAGCAGAATTCTGTCGCTGTATGGGGGCAAGAAGCATTGAAGTAACGAGTCTTTAACGACAGTTTTTGCAGGGTCGGAGGGACAAGAAAGGCTTGATATCTGAATAATAACAACTGGGGCTCAAGGTTGTTGACCTGGATTGGTAGTCAGAACGTGTATTCGGCCTCTTAGAAAATTGATAGAAGAAATTGATAGATAAAGAAGATCACGCTACCAGTGATGTCCCCGTTCTCCGGCGGGCCGCCATGGATTTCTTGGCCCGCCGGGAACACTCCTTTTTCGAGTTGCAGCGTAAGCTGTCAGATAAATTCCCTGAAGTTGATACCTCTGACCTGTTCGAGGTACTCGATGCATTACGCGCCGAGGGGCTGCAATCCGATGAGCGCTTCACCGAAGCCTTTGTGAGATACCGCAGCAACCGTGGGTTTGCCTTCCATCATATTTTTAGAGATTTGGAGTCTCGACGAGTCTCCTCCAACCTCATTGATCAACACCTATTTGAGGACGATGAATGCTGGGAGGTGATGGCCGTCAATCTGCTGGAAAGAAAGCTAGGGGAAAACCAACATATTGAATTTGCCTCCAAACAGCACCAAAAATTA
>DLPV01000049.1:0-4943 GCA_002477465.1 Gammaproteobacteria bacterium UBA7449
CGTCACTACCAAAAGCCGCCAACGGATCAAAGTATTGCTGTGGAGATTATCTACCGCGACAAAAATAATAGATGCGGCAATTAAAGGCTCAACCACAGCGGCGGGAACAGCAACGATACCCAGCGTGGCCAATGCCAGTGCTAAAGAGTGCGCCATGGTAAAGCAGCTGACCTGATAGAGCAGAGTCGAAAGCCGCGTCGATAGAAAAAATAAGCCCAGAACGAACACGATATGGTCAAGACCACGGGGAATAATGTGCTGAAAACCAACAGCAAGCCAGCTTAGACCCGGCACCCAGTTTTGAAATGCGAGGGCCAGACCTGCCAAGGTTGCAGAATCGGAGGCCAATAGATTTCCATTGAGAATGATAGGTCTGCTGCTGCGTTCGCTGGATGTGAGTAAACGCGAAACTGGCAACGGCGTAACAGCATAATCCACGCGAAGCAGCACCGGCCACGGAACCTCGAGATTGTCATCAATACGTACTTCGAGTTCTGCCTCTCCTAAAGAAATGTTTTGATCGAGGAGGAAGATCAGCTCTGCCATCTGAGGAGTGATTGGGTTCCTGATTGCATCAATCGAAACAGCCTCCAACTGCCAAGATTGAAGCGTGGCCGCGGCTGGCACACTATCTATAGCGATCACAAGTGCCTCCAGAAACTGCTCAACCGCCGGTGCAATCAATTGCTCCTGCCCTTTCGCATCAGCCGTCGCTGCACGCCAGTATTCCTCTGGGTGCATCAATGATTGTCCAAGATCGATTTTGACGCGCAGTACTGTTTGCGACCGATCAGAGGCATCCAGATGCAGCTCAGTCATGTTGAGAAGGTGCGCGTGCGAGTGAGGCGAAATCAGCGCAAGCACAATCCACGTAAGACAACTGAGACACAAGGCTGCGCGCGTCTCCCTCACTTTGGAGAGACCCCGGCTCTGTATTTCAGACTCATGTTCGGCTGGCATCCGTGATCCGTGTAGCCGTAAACCGCTAAGTAAATTACTTGTAGCCTCTTCGCACAACACATAACGGGCGTCAGCAGCTAGTTGTTTAAGTAATAGCGCAGCAATAACCATGCCAACCACTTCTAAGAACGCCGCGCCCAAATATTATTGAACGACACACGATTACATTAACTTTACGCTGTACTGCAATGTGATTTATGGAAAGTATGGATGTAGCGCACCTCGATGGATCGTTGAAACGAACAACTCAATTTCTTGCACCAGATTTGTGAAAAGCCCGGGCGCGATGCGTCGTTTTAGTGCGGCCTCAGCGGGTTTAAATCTACGCAGGTGCCTTGCCTGCTCACCGCGCATATCAATCAGTCGCACGCTCCAGTTCCTGATCACGATCAAAAAAACAGCTTGGCATCTTCTTTGCATCATCTGAGCTCGGACTACGCGCCGCCTTGATGACAATTGTCACTGGCGTGCGAATGGCGAAAGTTTGGGTCGTACTCCACTAACGATTGCGACTTCTTTGTATACCATCAAGGGGAATTAGATGAGAAAGAAACCACTAGTAAGTGCGATTAGCACGCTATGCGCGACCACTTTTATCGGCAGCACGGCGGCGATCGCGCAAGAGAGCGGCATCGAAGAAGTAATTGTGACCGGCTCACGCATCGCAAGGGATAATGCGACTGCGGCGGCCAGCCCAGTTGCGGTTTTGGGCGGCGACACTATTCGAACTGCCGGGCAAGTAGATTTAGGCGAATTGCTCCGTGAATCGCCGGCCCTTAACAATTCACTGCCTGCCAATTTTTCCGCAATTCAAAGCGCGGGAACAACTGACTCTGATGTCGGCCTTGGTTTACTCAACCTTCGAGGCCTCGGCGCCGTCCGAACTTTAACGCTAGTCAATGGTCGACGTCACGTTGCCGGTGGCCAAGGCTCAGCGGCAGTAGATGTTAATTCAATTCCATCAGTAATGTTGCAACGAGTCGAAACTCTGACTGGCGGTGCATCTTCTGTCTACGGCGCTGATGCCGTTTCTGGTGTAGTAAACTTTATTCTTCGCGACGGTGGTGACTTCGATGGCATTGAAGTCACCGCGCAAACTGGCGTCTCCGACCGCTGGGATGCTAACGAACACTACATTTCCATTGGCACTGGATTTGAATTTGCAGAGGGCAGGGGTGAAGCCATAATCGCAATCGAAGGAGTGACCAACGATGAGGTGCTGGAGGATCAGCGATCTTTCGCCGGTCCTTATGTAGGAAATGATATAAATGCAACGCCAGCTATCGCCGCGGCTAACGGATTAAACCCGAACGCCACTCGCCTTTATGTAACGCCTACCACGAATCCAATTTCATCTGCTCAAGGAGTATTTAACATCGCAGATGGCGATCCTTTTTACAACTCTATCAAACCAGCCATCGCTGGCGTTAAGGCAGGCACAGGTGTGCCACTAATCCCGGGGACTCAGATCCCAGTGGCTCAAGTGGTGGACAGCCCATTCAACGGGACACCCCGGGTTTACAATCCGGGCATGCCGTCAAATGTAAATTCGGCTTTTGGTATCGGCGACGGACTGCAGTCCGTTCGCCAAACCATCTTGCCTCCCCAAGAACGCTACTCGATAAATCTCAATGGTAGTTTTGAAATCAACCAAAGTGTTACATTATTTCTGGAGTCAAAATACGCATTTTCCGAAAATTCAAATGTGCAAGGGGTGGATTTCAATGACGGTATACCAATCGCTTACGATAACCCCTATTTGTCGCCCGCCCTTCTACAGCAGATCTCTGATCTTCAGGGCTTAGGGATAATTCCACCTAATCCTAATGATGGGAGCTTCTATGGCTTTGGCGCGAGTCGAGATAGCGACGACCTTAACGTGATGCCTGGTGATATCGTGGAACGAGAAACAGTGCGGATCGTCGCTGGTCTCGAGGGCGAAATTGATGCTGCCGACGGTATTGAGTATGAACTGTCCTTCAATTACGGATCCACCACGGTAGACACCGACAATTTTAACTTACGTCTGGAAGACCGCTTCTACGCGGCCTTAGATTCTACCATTGATCCGGCAACGGGCGAGATCGTGTGTCGCTCCAATATTGAACCCACGGCACTTCCCCCGATCGGGCCCGGCGCCTACCCGGTACCAGTCTTTACTACCGGGGCGTTTACCCCGTTCGGAAAGTTTACCGAATTCGTTAGTTTTACGCCTGGCCCGGGAAGTGGGTGCGCGCCATTTAATCCGCTGGGATTTAACTCCACCACACAAGCAAACGCAGATTTCGTATATGTGGATGCTCTTGACATTTCGGAATTGGAGCAACGCGTAATTTTTGGTTCGTTAGCAGGTACGACATCCAGCTTTTTCGAGTTACCTGGGGGAGCGATCTCATGGGCTGCGGGATTGGAGTACCGGGAAGAGGAGAGTACCTTCACAGTTAACCCATATGAAGGAACTAAGAATACGTGGGACGGATCCAACGGTAACCAAGTCACAGGGTTGGCTGGCGAATTCGATGTATTCGAGTATTTTGCTGAGCTCAGCGCACCTCTGTTGGCCGACCAGCCCGGTGCTGAATTGCTGGAGCTGAGTGGGGCCTATCGCTATGCTGATTACAGCACCGTTGGTACTAACGATGCGTGGTCGGTTGGACTGAGGTATTCACCCGGATTCGGTCTGACTTTGCGCGGAACCATCGCGGAAGCGGTGCGCGCACCCAACATTTCTGAACTTTATTCGCCACAACAGCCAAATTTTTTCCCTTTTCAGGATGACCCATGCTCTATCGACAACATCAACCTAGGCTCGCCCAATCGCGCAAGTAACTGCGCCGCCTTGGGGGTGCCCACAGGCTATGATGTGAACGATTACATCACGGCAGGCATCCCGGGCGTGACCGGGGGGAACCCGCTGCTTGCTCAAGAAGAAGCTGAGACAGTCACGGCTGGTGTCGTATACGAGCCGACATTTGCAGAAGGCTTGAGGTTTATTGTTGATTACTATTCAACTGAGATCACGGGTGCGATTGACGCGCTGCCTTCATCTCGCATTGCGGAGGCCTGCGTAGACCTAAGTTCAATAAATAACCAATTCTGTCCGCTGATCACACGGGCCCCTGAAGGCTTCATCACCTATCATGCGTCCGGTCAAGTTAACCTTGGCGCATTCGAAGTTGAAGGTGTTGACTTCGGAGTAGACTACGGTTTCGAGCTTTCAAACTTGGGACTCGATAGTATGGGCGCTCTAGATTTCAGCCTGAATGGAACACACCTGATCGATTTTAACGAATTTCAGGACCCTATTGATGCAACTATTTTCGAGACTCGCGTTGGCCAGTTCGGGTACCCTGAATGGATCGTAAATGCGCGCGCAAGCTGGTCTTTAGCTGATCTGACGCTCAGTCTGGCAAGTCGTTGGGAAGACAGTCAGTTGCTGCCAGGGTTGTCAAATATAGATTTTGCCGGCAATCCTCTGTTTGCCGACCCTTCTCAAACTGGCAATTCCTGGGTGCATGACATTAACTTCAGCTATGTTTTCAGCGAAAAAATTGACATTTACGGTGGTCTCAACAACGCCTTCGATCGGGCCCCCTATCTGGGTAGCCTGACTCGACCGGCTGGGCCCCGTGGTCGCTTCGGCTTTCTCGCGGTCAACTTCAAGATCTAATAAACTTATCGCAACTTTGCGACCTCAAAAATGTGGTTTGGGTGCCTTCGGGCACCCATTTTTATTTGTTATTCACAGAAATGAATTGCTAAAGGAGTGCAAACTGGATGGTTTTCGATAGAAAGGTGACGCGATTATGTTCAGGAAGCACATACTGAAGATGCGACATAAACAGCCTGGCGTAATCAAGCTAAACGCTAACTTCACATCAACGATCTATTTGTTGATGACTGATAGAAGCATAAAATTCAGCAAGTAGAAGAATCCAAATGTAGGATTTAGAGCATCGAATGAGATTCGTACGTCATTGGAG
>DLPV01000049.1:5268-13641 GCA_002477465.1 Gammaproteobacteria bacterium UBA7449
AGGGTGACTAACATTTGATGTTTGCGCTTCACCAACTAAATCGAGAAGTTCAAAGACAAGTGCAAAGCCGAAATAGATGGTGAGATAGAAAGAACTGTTGTCGTTCCACCGACCCCCTTCAAGTTCAATGGTCCAGCTTATCCCGCCCTAGCTACTCATTCTTGACACACCCACGCAGCGCCTTCTTCTCCCCCGCCTTTTTCTTATCCCGAATCCTTCGCTCCTTGGCCGCTCGCCCTGGCTTGGTCGCGATGCGTTTCTTGGTAGTTGCAGCAGCCTTCTCGACCAATTCTTCGAGCCGGTCTATCGCATCCTGTCTATTCTTCTCCTGACTGCGGAAGCGCTGCGCCTTCAGCACGATAATCCCATCTTTACTGATGCGTCTGTCGTTGTAGCGCAACAAGTCAGCCTTGACCCACGCTGGTAAAGTAGAGGCACGGATATCGAAACGTAGCCCGACCGCAGTAGAGACCTTATTGACATGTTGGCCGCCGGGACCGCTGGCACGGATGGCGCTGAACTGTAGGTCTGATTCGGATAGTTTAAACTTGGCCATTTTAGAGAGGTTCGATGCTTAGCTAGCTGATTCTCGCAAGTTAGTTAATAAAGGGGCCAGGGGGGATTCATCTTTAATCCTTCCGGCCCCTTTGGATCGTCCCTTAAGCTTTTGTGTCCCGCAGGGCTTTAGCGCAGCCGCGCCGTGTGGCCAGGGCCACGTAACACAGCATTCAAAAACACGACGTTGGCACCGTCGAGTGCCGCCCTGAAAGTCGGATCAGAGACGAAGCCAATGACAATGCCATCGCCATAGCTAGCTTGCACCACTGCAGGCTTGAATGCCCACTGTGCTTTGTTTTCAGCCCAGAGGTGACCGCCAGCCTCAATATTGTCCGGGGCCTCAAAATAAAGTGCATTCCAGCCCTCGTCTAGCGTCAGCGGACGGTAGACATCGCGACCTTCAACCATAAATGCGACGCCGTCACGAACCCCAGCACTGAGCCAGGTATCAGTTGTCGTCTTGGTGCGTAACAACACGCCGGGAATTGAGTCAGGACGCGGCGCTTCTGGCAGAATCGCACTCTGGTAAGCGTCTTGATCCTCTAACTGTGTGCCATCGACTACGTCACCTTCATGATCGCCTTCAGGCTTGCCGTCGGCCAGTCGTTCGAGATCTGTTGGCAGCAGTCCGACATCGTCCTGGGCCGCGAAACGCATACCACCACTCATGGCGACCAGCACGCCTCCTCGCCCAACCCATTCCTTCAGTCGATCGACGCCGCGCTCGCCCAGCGCGTTTGCATAATTGCCACCATCCGGGAGGATAACGACATCGAACCGGTCCAGCTCGTCTGCCGGTAGATGTTCTACCCGCACCGGCTCAACCGGATACCCATATTGGCGCTCCAGAACAAAGCGCGTATTACCGGCTGAGTAAGAAGTCGTGGGGTCATCCCAGGCCAGCGCAATGCGAGGCGCAGGCAAAGACATCACTGAAGAGCTGCCAAAAGAGACGCCCTCTTCTGAATAACTGGTGCCAGTTGCCACCACCTCGGCGCCACTCATCTCAGCGAGGTGACTCACCATCATGTGCAGTTCGCCAGCATCGCGCTCGGGATTGTCGGCAATGCGCACCACCAGGGTGCCACGCTCATAGCGACGGCCGAAAATAGTCATCACTTCATCGGCGCCCTGGACCTTAAGCCCCGCGCGCTGGGCGGCGGCAAGAAAGCGGCCGGCAGCCTGTGTGCCCCAGGGCACCAGCCAGCCGACTTGCGAGGTTGCTGGCTGGGCATAAGCAGGCACGCCGGAACCATCAAAAACCTCAGCATCAATGCTCACCCGGTCACAGGGTTGCACCTCGACGTTGTAGAGACTCGGCAGCGACCAGCCAAGAATATCGTAGAGTTCCGCGCGCAGACCCAGGGCGCGGCGGCGCTCCTGCTCGGCGAGGAAATCCTCGGCCATAGGACTTTCCTGCTCCAAAAAGGTACGCACCATGCGGCCTGCCGGCTGACGCGAGCTCACCAGATAGGAACCCTCGGGCATATCACTGTCACAGGCACTTCCCGCTTCTGTGGTGCGGCGAATCTCAATGCCATGGCGAACCAGGTTGGAGGCGAGCTTGTGCACCGCCGAGGCATCACCTGCAAGCGGGATCAGATAATCTCTGGGACCACCGTGCTCGCCGGCGTCGGCACTGCGGCGATACGCGACGAAGTTACTCAGGAACGCCTCGCGATTAGTCGAAGCCGTCTCGATGGTGCCAACAGAAGTTACAAAGTGACGCTGCACACCATCAGCGTAGGTGACGATTTCACCGTTGCGACGCTCGCCCGCAAGACCCCGCGCCGAAGCCATTTCGAAGGTCATACCGACACTGCCATGGAATGCTGGCCAAGAGTCTCCGTAACCCGGGTAGTAAGCGTCATAAACCGCTTGCGTGAAGTACTCGAAGCCGAACAGATCAAACCATTTCGCGTTATTACGGCCGTAAGCATCAAGCATCTCTTCCTGCGCATTGACATAATGCGGGTTAAACGGCTGCGCCGGTGGCGGAAAGAAGTAGCTCGAATCAGTTCCCATCTCGTGGATATCGACGTGGACGAGCGGGAAGAATTCCTGGAAGGTCGCTACCCTGCCAATGACCTCAGGCTGGGTTAATGGCAACCAATCTCGGTTCAGGTCGAACAGGTAGTGATTGGTGCGACCAGCTGGCCAGGGTTCTCTGCGCTCGGCAGCGATAGCAGAGGTGCTTGGCGCGATGCCGTAAGTCTCGCGGAAATGATTAAGGAAGCGTTCACGACCGTCCGGGTTCTGACTCGGGTCGATAGCCACGAGTGTGTTCTCGCGAATCGTATCGAAAGGCGCCCCCCTCGCTGCCAGCATATGGTAAGCAGTTTGCAAGCCGGCATCGGTACTGGAGATCTCGTTGCCGTGAACGCCGTAGGCGAGCCAAACCACGGCAGGTAAGTCGTCTATCAGCGACTCAACCCGCTCATCGGAAAGCTCGGCTGGGTCTGCAAGCGCCTGCATGCCGGCCTTGATTTCGTCAACTCGCGCCATGGTCTCTTCAGTTCCGACCAGAAAATAAACCAGTGGCCTCCCCTCCCAACTGCGCGCGTACTCAACCATGCGCGTGCGCTCTGGCATCGCCGCCGCAAGCGCGCGCAGGTAGATATGCGCCTGATCGACGGACGTAATGCGTTCGCCTGGGGCATAACCCAATACAGACTCCAGGGTTGGAACCGCCTGATCAAACGAGACGTCGGGCCAGCCGACACGTTCTACCGCGGTATCGGCACTTACAGCAGCCGAGAGCATTAACGAACCCGTCAATAGCGCAGCAATCAGGACTTTGGGTAAAACATGGCCTCGCATTGGCTTATCTCCAACTTGGGTTTTAGTAACTAATGAAGGCAGGAATGGTATCGCGATAGCCAGGGCCAGCCAAACCTAATCAAAGATCAAAGGCTGGACGCAGAGATTTGTTTCAGTCTTCTGCGTCCCCTTGAACTGCAAATAGCCAGATGGCAGCGGAAATGAATAGAAGTCGGTTTACTGCAGTAGTAGTCGATAAACTGCTGTTTGGAATGGGCAGGATAAAATTGCGGTGTTTTCACTCCGGCCCATTGATTTTGGGATAGCCTTAAGCGCTATTGATTTCAAAAATCGAATCAATGACCAGAGGCAGATTGGCCCTCACCGACACCGCCCCAAAAACTGACCTGGCATGCAATCCCTTATCGCCGAAGACCTGGGCCAGGAGATCGGAGCAACCGTCGAGCACTTTGGGGTGGTCCTCAAAACTCTCCACCGCGTTGATGAAGCCCTGAATTTTCACAACCCGAACCACCGCATCCAATGAACCGAGCTCTGCTTTAACTGTTGCCAGGATTTCTAGCCCGGCCATTCTCGCAAAGTCATATCCCTGTGCAACTGAAAATTCTCTACCCAGCTTCCCTAATGGTGCTGGCTGACCAGTTGGCCCCTTACCGGAGACATAGAGAAAATTGCTCGCCCTGACGCAATTAACATAGCTGCCTTTGGGCTCACTGGCATCTGGCAGTTGAATGTCTGACCCCGCAAGCCGCTTTTCTATACTGATGCTTTCAATCATCTTTATCCTTTTGTTCATTACTGACAACTCTCTTTCTAACGAAAAAGCGTTCCAAATTAGGTACAGATTTATTTATGGGGAATGAGGGCTTGGAAAATAGATCTGACCCCTTTAAGACCTTAACTGCTTTAACTGACCAGGCCTCGTTTACTGAATCAGTATCGCTGGAAAATTTCCTCAAGCTCGTCACGACTATTAGACTGACTAAGCGCAAGCATCAGTAAAATTCTCGCTTTCTGAGGAGTTAATAAACGTGCAGGCAATGGAAAAATCCATCTCCCCTCCCAACGAGGATCGTCAGCAAGTCTGGCGCAGGGTTCACGCACCCATTCAGGTGCCGATTCCTCTATTGGGCGCAACCGTCGAACGCTCTGCCCGGTCGGAAAAGCCGCAACGATTGGCACCCCTTTTCTGGCGATCACTTGCAAGGCCAAACTCTCCTCACACGTTGAGCCCGTCGTGGCCAGGACTATGCCTGCAGGCAGCGTGTCATACCGTGGTCCCATGCCCCCAGAGTAAGTAATCAACATATCTACATCAGCTAATGTCGTGTTGTCCGTCAGTTTGAATCCGGAGCGGTGGGTATGCGGCCGCGACGGACGGTATAAAAATTCAGGCCCATCATGGCCAACAACCCCAATTTGACCCTGAGCAAACCCTCCTACTCTCGGATAGTCCTTACGCACTTCCCGTGCCGAGAGAATGCGCTCATCCATGACCAACATCACACCTCGATCCAATGCCTCGGGCGAAGCCACAGTTCTCACAGCTGCAAGCAAATTCGCCGGGCCGTCCGGGCTCCGATGGGTTGCGGGATGCTGTGCGCCGACCAGAGCCACTGGCTTGTCGGAATCAACTGTCAAATGAAGGAAAAAGGCCGTCTCCTCCATCCGGTCAGTACCATGGGTTATGACTATTCCAGCAATGTCATCACGAGCCTGTAATCGTTCGGTAACGAGCCTGGACAGGCGTAGCCATTCCGCCGGCATGATTTGCGGGCTGGGTATATTGCTGAACTGCTCTGCTTCGATAACGGCATGCTCTGTTAGAGCCGGCACCGACGCTGTAATTTGATCAGCACTCAATGTGCCTGCACGGTATCGCTCAGGATCATCTGGATCCTCCTGAACCCCAGCGATCGTTCCACCAGTCGCAATGACAAGGACAACAGGTAGATCATTTTCATTATCTGCCGCTTGGGCCTGTGCGGCTGCAAGGAGTAAGCCGAGCGTGAATGCAGCAAGTCGTGAGACAGGGATTCGAAAGTTCATATTCATGCCGTAGAAAGTGATAAGTATCCGGAGTTTAAAGCGACAGAAATTGCAAATCCAGACAGATAGCGTACTTGCATAAAAGCACCAAAACATAAAAAAGCAGAGTGACTCGCTCGATACAGATAGGCTCACTCCAGCCAAGCATTAAGCTATTCGCCTATATTGTCCTCATAAGTTTCAGGAGAAAACTCGATGATTAGCGTTCATCATCTGCGCGTTTGCTGCCCCGTTTTCACACTGTAGCGAATCGAGGAGCTTAGCCTCGATTTCAGCCTGAAGATCTATGATCGTAATGACATGGGGCGCGCACCGTCGGAACTCAAAGCGGTGCACCCCTTGGGAAAGTCGCAGGTGATTGGAGATGACAGGCACGCAATCGCTGAATCAGGCGCGACCGCTCTGTAACTTACAGAAAACTATGATGCTAGCCTGGCAGATTGCCCACGGACAGACGCTGGATAGAGTGCCAAACATCTTGCACTAGCCGAGCTGGACATTCCTCGTACTGGACAAGGCGCCTCAATAGCAACGCTGGTGACCAAGTCCTTGTTGATAGGCGGCGAAGCACAATTAACGACTGAAGAAGACGGAGAACGCCACGCGATATTGCAGGCCTATGACAAGGCGACTGGAGAAGGAGTGGGGGCGGTTAAGTTGCCTCCACCTCAGACTGGCTAACCGATGGCCTATGAGCTAACAGGTGTTTAGCAACTGGTTGTGGCGGTGAGTGGGTCTGGGTATTCCGGGGCGCTATTGGTTTTTAGACTATAGTCGAATTTATTCTCAATCAGCCAACGAAAAAAGGGGTCAGAGTAAAAATACAGTACTGTATTTTTACTCTGACCCCTTTTTCCATTCCAACCCCTTTTTCCAAACCCCTTTTTCTACTCTGACCCCTTTTTCGCTGACCTCCTTTTTCCGTCTTCGCGCTGATTAGGGTCGCGGGCCATAGTGCGGAACCGGCGCGGCGTATTCCAGCGCGCCGAGATCTGGAGACTCGCCGGTGAAATCATCTGTAATAGTGGGTAGCTGCATCCCTTTGTCGATGGCGCTCGCCCCTTCTCGCAAACGGAAATCGAGCGAATCCGCATCATATAGATTTTGGAGGGTGTCGACATTCTTGGCGCTGAGCTGGGGGACGTTGACGAAAATGTCGTAGTCCACCAGCGTACTGTTGCGGTCTTGCCCTGAGAGAGTCGAATATTCCGCCAGCGTAGCCGCCTCAATTGATTGAAGCTGCGCCTCGTAGTCCGGATCGGTAATGTCAGCAAGCGATGCCGCAGCGGGAGAGCGCCATTCGAAAGCCTTTGTCGCGGCAGGATTCGGACGAAAGCCGTTGAAGTCAGACGTTGAGTAATCGGTCAGGGATGTCACGCTGAAGATCGCGTCCTGTGATTCCTCACCCAGAAACAGATTGTTTCTCCAGTGGGCGTTTGAGGCGCCTGCGATGGACGTTTCCGAAAGGATCGTGTTGTTGTAAAAAACCACACCAGCTGAGCCGGCTGTGATGCGGGTTGAACCGCCGGGCAGGTGATACGCAATATTCCTGATCCAGTAGACAGGCCCCCCTAGCGCGGGTTGGTTGCAAAATGCGTGGGAGGGATGATTGATCAACAGATTGTTCATGATCCGGATGTTGTGCATGCCACCGTCAGCTTCAATCGGATTATCGTGGCTGTTGGTGATGTAGTTGCCGTAGAAATCTATCGCTACCGGACGCCGATCCCAATAATCTCGGGTTGGATACTTGGGTCCTGCGGGAATGTCCGGACCCGAAGCGGTTGAACCGTCCGGATTACCGTAGGTTTCTATATTGATGCCGTCGTGAAAGTTGGCAATATAGTTATAGGCCACAATATGCCCGGGCCCATAGAGTTTGACCGCCACATAAGAGCGCATTGGCGGGGGAAAGATCTGGTTTTCTACTCCTGCAAACTGCTCCCACAATTCGCCGCGCCAGCCAATGAGGTGTTCCGGATCATTTCTCCCGACAAAGTGACTGTCAGCAATGTAAAAGCCCCGGGAACCGGAATAGTTGGTAAAGATGCCGGCACCGACGTCCTCAAAGCGACTGCGCTTCACGGTCAGGCCCTTGGCGCCGGCAATGAACTGTGTTCCTGCCAAGATGCCAATCTCTGAATTTCTAAAAGTGATGCCTTCAAAATAGGTGTAGTCAGCAGCGCGCACGTCAAACAGCGAGTAATTGCCGTTTCCGTCGAATATCACCTCGCCATCTCCGGCTGCCACAATGGCAATGGGTCGCTCGGGAGTTCCATCAGCGGTCAGATAGTAGGTTCCATCGAGCGGGGTTGTGCGATTCACCGTAGCGTCGTTGGTGTACTCGTAACGGTTGTACTGGTAGGTCCCTGCATGCACGATGATCTTGTCGCCGGCTCGAACCCGAGGTCGGCCCGATGTGGCCCAGTCGGTGCCGGCGCACCAATAATTGTAGGCGCACATGAGCCCTTCAAAGGCCGGCTCCTGTTTGGCACCGGCATAGCCGTGCGGATAGACATGGAATTCACGACCTCCCGCGTAGGGTTCTGGCTCGGCGCGGCTGCGTACTGTGGCAAGTCGTTCAGAGCGACCCACGACACCGTCGGGGTCACTGATGCTGAACTTCACTTCATAGCGAGCGTCGGGATCCAGATTCAGCACACTGCCGGCAAACATATTGGGCGTGATGACGTCGAGTCGGGACTCACTGTAGATGCGCTCGCCATTCAGCCTCAGCATGGGTAAGGCATCGTGCCATGTCGCCTCCCCTGCCTTTCGATACCACACCTTGACCTGCGCATTGCGATTCTCATCGCCCTGAATCAACCACTCAAAACCAAGATTGATGAGGGTGGGCGGTTCGGTAAACAATTCACCCGGCACCACCGCGTTGGGATTCTCGGATGCAAACGGAGAAGGCTCCGCAGCAATTTGCGCGTAGCTGCTCTGTGCAAGGCTTGTCAGGCTCAGGAGAACCAGCAGAGT
>DLPV01000004.1:0-8691 GCA_002477465.1 Gammaproteobacteria bacterium UBA7449
GGCACGTCATAATCCCAGATATCATGGTGAACCGTCTGATAGGACCAGCGTGGCGCACCGGTCTCGCCGTCGATTGCGACCACCGAGCTGGCATACTGCTCGCTGACTTCCAGGCGGTGCGCACCATAGTAGTCAGGCGTCTCATTGCCGGTAGGCGCATAAATGAGACCAAGCTCTTCATCGGCGCTAAACAGGCTCCAGACGTTGGGCGTCCCGCGGGTGTAAACCTCGCCGCGCAAAGGTTCGGTATAGACACCGGGTCTTCCCATGTCCCAGGCCCAGGCAAACTCTCCACTGAGCGCGTTAAAGGCACGAATCACGCCAGAGGGTGGACCTACCGCGCGGTTATCGATAACCCAGCCGCCCACCACCGCGTTACCACGCACGATACCAGGCGGTGAGGTCTGAAAATTTGAGATGCGCGGATCATTTCCCATTCCAGTGGTGAGATCTACTTCGCCCTGATCACCAAACTGGCTGCAGCGCTCACCGCTAAGCGCATCCAGGGCGATGAGGCGCGAGTCGGTAGTATTGGTGAGGATGCGCGCAGGACATTCCCCGCGATAGTCCGGCGGCGCCTCATAATAGGAAACGCCGCGACATCCCGTGGTGAAATAGCGCGCCTGTGACAGGTGCGCCTGATCAATCAAGGGGTCAAACTGCCAGCGCAGTTCGCCAGCCTCGGCGTCCAGAGCCACGACCCGGTTGCCACCGGTACAAAAGTAAAGCAGCTCGCCTACCTGCAGCGGTGTGGCCTTAAAGGCGCCGCCTGCGCCGGTGCGATAGGTCCAGGCCAACTCGAGGTCGCCGGCATTTTCTACATTGATCTGACTGACCGGTGAGTAGCGTGTCCCACCCAGGGTATTGCCATAGCTGGGCCAGTCCGTTGCGGTGTTGACCGTATTCACGCCGCTGCGGGCAGGCATGGGACTGACCTCATAGCCAGTGCCTGCTTCAAATACGAGAAGGAAAATCACGGCAAAGACTGGCACCACGAGTTTGGCTGCGGTCTCTGCAAACAGCGGTGGCGGCCTGCCCTGGTGCAGCGATCTGCGCATCCAGGGTGTGATAAACAGCAGACCTAACGCGGCGAGAGGTAGAATGCGCGGTGCCAGCGCCCAGAGATTGCTGCCTGACTCATACAGTGCCCACAGCGCGGTGAACACCAGCAGGCCGCCATAGATTTTTGATGCCAGCGGATCCCCCTGCCAAAGCAACATGGCACACACCAGCAGTACCAGGCCGCATAGCAAATAATAGAACGAGCCTCCCAGAAACAGAAGCTGCAGGCCACCGAGAGCCATTGGCACACCGATGGCGCCCAGAAGTATTGGTAAGAGTCTTGGGTTTTTTACCGCTTGATTAGTCATTTGGTAAGACCTTCTTGTTGTTATTGGCAGAGATAACTAGACGCTGGCGCGATCAGGGCAGCGGCATTTCATTACTTTCCTGGGCTCTTGCGCGCTGAAACGCTGCACGCGGTTCATCACTGCGGACCTGTTCCAACCAGAACACCCCGTCATAGGGATAGCTGTTGCCGCGCGTGCCGATGAAATCCAGGTCGCCGTCGTTATCCAGATCCCGGGCCATGAACTTGTCAAACATGCCACGAACTCGTCGCGAGATATCATGGCGAGCCCACTCACCTCGAACTGCTGTCGCGCCAGGATTTTCAAACCAGCCAATTCGACCGAGAGGGCTGTTTACATTGGCACTGGCGTCGTCACCGGTTCGGTCACCGCGGCTGTAGCTGCCTGCAACCAGATCGATGTCGCCGTCGCCATCGATATCTGCCGTGGCATAGCCGGTGTGACTGTCTGGCGCGAAAGTACCGATGTAATGAGCATTCCACGCATCCCCTTTGCGTGCGGGCTGCTCAATCCAAACCATACCCCTGGGCGCGGTGCCGATAATGTCGAGACGACCATCGCCAGATAGATCTACATACTCAAGATTGAAACCGGCCATGCGTGCACCGTAAATGCCAACGGCATGTTCGATGAAGTTCAATGTGCCGTCACCTGGATTCTCAAAAATAATCAGGCGGGATTCGCCGCGGGTTCCTACTACGATATCCAGGTCGCCATCGCTATCGATATCCACAGATTCTGCATTCTGCGGAATACTGTAGTTGCCCAGCACCTGCACCTGCCAACTGTCACCGTCCAGGGGATCACCCTGCAGGGTATGCAGTTCCACTGGCGTTGAGCGGGCGTAGTCTTCGGGACCAGGGGTTTGCGCGCCTTTGTTCGGCGCCGTCAGTTCCGGCACACCATCGCCGTTGAAGTCGGCTGCAAACACTCGTATGTAGGAGCCCTTGTCACGGGTCTGCGGCAGTATCAGGCGCGGCCAGGTTTCACTGCGGGCATTGGGGCCCGGGTTCTGAAGATAAATCAGGTGGGAGCGCTCTGCGGCCGCCACTACATCTAACCAACCATCGCCATTAAGATCGGTAATCACCGCATCTTCCGGTGCCGGAACATCTTCTGCTTCCGCAATCGTAATATTTACCCAGCTATCTGGATCGCTTGATCCAAAATGGACTCTCACATGCCCTGCCACCGGCGGCACAAAATCTTCCAGAAACGAACCGGAATCATACTCGGCATCTGACTCGTGCACGGATACGATGTCCTCGAAACCATCTTTATCGATATCCCCCATCACGAACCCATCACTACCGCTGAAGTTGACGCCAGCGGTGACCGGGTCATCGATGATGTGTTCACGCCAGCTAATGTAGTCGCCGGACACTGTTCGCGCTGTAGTTGGAGTGTCACCAACCGGCGTCTGGGAAACAGCTTGCCCGCTTGCTGAAGCCATCGTGAGTGCCAGCAGTAGCCTGGTGCCGATAGCGGCTTGAATCGTTGTAGTCATTTTTCTCTCCCTGTCACGCCTGATGGTAGCAATGATTCACTAAGTAGTGAATTTCGCCACCCGCTCTATTTCCTGGGCGCTACAGACCGCAGAAAACCTGGGCTTGGCTGCTGGTATGGAAATTGCTGAGCTAATTGGCAAGAGGCCACCGGACCCGCAAGTGGAAACTGACTGCGCACCCCGATTGATCAAGTTACTACCGGGTAACAAGATATGCAGCAACACACCATTTCTTTTTTCTTTGCAGTACTCATCGACATTTGCATCACCTCTACCATGGATGCCAATGGCTATGGCGCGTTTAGCGCCATCATTCTCATTCCGCTGTCAGCAGTTTTCATCTGGCTGGGCAAACACAGTCGCGCCGAGCTGGGCGTTGTCGTGGGCAAGAAATCCCAGTATGGGTTCTCTGTCCTGATTCCAATCCTCGGCGTCAGCCTGATTGCCGGTGCGGCGCTGTTGACTGGTCACACCGACACGACTGAGACCGACTGGAATCGCACCTGGTTTAATGTGTCACTCGCATCGAGCGTCGGCATACTAGTGGTGTTGCTGACTGAGGAGGGATTTTTCAGAGGACTGCTCTGGTCGCTGACAATGCGCACTGGCCACAGCGAAAAGTTTGCGCTGTGGGCAACTACCGCGGCGTTCGTCGCCTGGCATCTTTCCGCGGTATTCCTGACCGAGGAATACGCGCCACCCGCTGTGCAGGTTCCCATCTATCTGGTTAGCGCCACCCTGCTGGGTTTGATCTGGGGATTGATGCGACAACTCAGCGGCAGTGTCTGGCCAGCCTCGATCTACCACGCCATCTGGAATGGACTGGTGTATGAGCTTTACGGTTTCGGTGAGCGTGTTGGCGACCTTGGTATCAGTGCCACCTGGCTATATGGACCTGAGCTAGGTCTTGCTGGCCTGGTTGTCAATGGGGCCGTGTTTTACTACCTCTATGAGCAGAGCAAAAAAGTCGGCGCTGTCACTCAGGTCGATGAATCTCGCACCGAGGAGATTGAGTTGAATACCGCTACATCGCAATAGCAGTGGGAAAGATACCCTCGCCCAGCACAAAACGGGAACCCACCGCTCCGACCACAGCCGTGCGCCGGTTCAGGCTCAAGCCGGCGCGCAGGCGCATAAGCGGCTCGATGCCGGTGCAGTGCCCAGCCATCAGGTTCTGGACACCTATTTCTTTCAGGTTTTCCGCGGTCCAGTTTAAAGTCTCGTCGCTGGCTGCAAACAGGTGCAGCCCACCCATGAGCGCGTGAATGGCTTCATCCTGGATTTGCTCCTGAATCTGGCTGAGGGCATTCACCACACCGGAATGACCACAGCCCAACAGCACAATCGGTCCTTGGTCGGTACGAATAACCAGCGCCTGGCTCTCGGGCAGGTGATCTCTCACCCACTCTCCATCGAGAGAAACTTCCAGGGCCGTGCCATAGTTGGTTTCAGGATGAAGTCGCTCAACCGGTCCTGATACCCAGACCGCAGGAAAAATTTCCGTGGCCTGTTCATGCACCAGGAATTCCACCCCCATGGCTTCAATTCGGCTGCGTTCATCAATCATCTGGTTCGCCGCGATGGCTGACTGCGACACTACCCGGCGTGGCGCGAAAAACCCAGCAGCAACATGCACCCTGCGAATAGCATCAGGATTGATCTCGCGGAGATTCTCGATGATGGGGATCAAGCCCGTCGTATGATCGAAGTGGAAGTGACTCAGCACCACATCGGTAACACAGGACAGGTCTACATTGAGCACCTCAGCGTTGCGAATCACGGTGTCCGGATAGCGACCCGTGTCGAACAGAATGCACTGCCCATCAACCTGAACCAAGGCCGACAATCCCCATTCACCCACCGCCGCGCCGTTGGCAAGATTGGAAGAAAGGATGGTGACACTGGCTTCTGTGGCAGTATCACCTGCCGCAGCATTAGCGTGGGACCAAGTCGTGCAGGTCAGGCCTGTTACCAGACTCAAGAGCGCCAGGAAGTTTTTAATCGTTGCTCTTCTAATCATTACTCTTCTAATCGAAAAATTCATTATCATTTCCAATTCTACCTCTCCAGCTGCACTCAGGCTGACCAAGAATTCAAATATACCTTAAAAGCTGAAGAATCCTTAATCGCAATCTCTCAAGGTTTCAAAGCAAGTCGGCTAGCAAGAGTGTCCGTATTTCAATGCTCTGCACCAGATTGGCAACGGTTTTGATTGCTGCTTTGCTGCTGGCCATGGCGGCCCGAGATCGCAGCTGACAATCTCTCTATCCCGCGCAATAGCCCGCTCTTTAGACTCCCCTAAAGACTCTCCTAAGCTGGACAAATAAAGGGCCAGCGCATACCTTGTACTGAAACGTAACCCGAAAACAAAACCAGAAAGAACAAGAAACATCGCAAGGGAGAACCGCATGCGCTTTCGTAATATCCTGCCTGCCCTCGTCATAGCCGCGAACAGCTTTCTATTTTCAACCCAGCTTGCAGCGCAAGCCTTGCCGATACCCGACTATAGTGTGGTCACTGACGAACGTCTGATTAACCCGGAAGATCAGAACTGGTTGTCCTATCGCGGCACACTGGATGGCTGGGGTTATAGCAAGCTGGATGAAATCGATACCGACAATGTTACCGAGCTAGAGCCAGTCTGGAGTTTTTCCACCGGCATGCTGGGCGGCCATGAAGCGCCTCCGGTCGTCAACGATGGCGTGATGTTCGTCACCACGCCGGGCAATCTGGTTTATGCAATCGACGCGGCGAGTGGCGATATGCTGTGGCGCTATCAGCACGATCTGCCGGAAACCTACATTGCCTTCCATCGCACCAACCGTGGCATCGCCCTTTATGGCGATAAAGTCTATACCGCCACTCTGGATGCCAGGGTCGTCGCACTGGACGCAGCCACCGGTAGGAAAGCCTGGGATACAACTGTCCAGGACAACAACTTCGGCTACTACATCACCATGGCGCCGCTCGCCATTGACGGCAAGATCCTGGTGGGCACGTCTGGCGGTGAACTGGGCATTCGCGGTTTCATCGTGGCACTGGACGCAGAAACTGGCGAGGAAGTCTGGCGCACCTATACCGTGCCCTCGCCGGGTGAGCCCGGCAATGAAACCTGGCCCGGTGAATCCTGGCGGACCGGCGGTGCCGCTGTGTGGGTGCCAGGACATTATGATCCGGAACTCGGTCTGGCTTATTTCGGCACGGGAAATCCCGGCCCCTGGATCGGCGACCAGCGCCCGGGTGACAACCTCTATACAAACTCAGTGCTGGCGCTGGATATCGAAACTGGCGCAATTCGTGACCACCATCAATACCACTGGAATGGATCCTGGGACTGGGACGAAGTGTCCACGCCAATCTTGATGCCGGTGGAACGCAACGGCCGCCTGATCGATGCTCTGGTGCACCCGGGCCGCAATGGCTATCTCTGGACGCTGGAGCGAACAGCTGATCAGATTAATTTCGTCGATGCCGAACCCTATGTTTATCAAAACGCCTTCGCCAGCATCGATCCCGAAACCGGCAGACCGACTTATGATCCTGCCCACAAACCCACTACCGGCAGCACGACATCATTCTGCCCTTCGCTCTGGGGGGGGAAGGACTGGCCGCCTGCAGCCTACAACCCGGAAACCGGACTGGTATACATACCCGCCAATGACAATCACTGCGGCGTGATTGAGGGCCGGGAAGTAACTTACATGCCAGGCAGTTCCTATATGGGCGCTCGCACCCAGATGACCGTGCGGGAAGGCGCCACCCATATAGGCGAGATTCAGGCCTGGGATATGAATACCGGGGAAGAGGTCTGGACCCAGACGTTTGCATCGCATAACTGGGGCGGAATTCTCACCACCAGCGGCAACCTGATTTTTAGTGGCGGCACTACTGACCGCATGTTCCGCGCCCATGACGCCACCACAGGTGATCTGTTATGGGAATTCAAAACCAACTCAGGAATCATCGGCGTGCCCTCCACCTATTCGGTGAATGGCAAGCAGTATGTTGCGGTGCAGTCAGGCTGGGGAGTCGATGCAGCAGGAATGACTGCGCGTCTGGACATGCAGCGCGGTACCCGCACCTTTGTACCGCAGGGTGGTGTGATCTGGGTATTCGCGTTACCCGACTAGATCTTGCGATCGATGCGATAAGGCGCTGTATCAACTGGCGGTGAGTCCCCCGCAGCCATCGCCGCCAGGGTTGCCCCGGTAACTGCCGCCATGGTCAGGCCCAGATGACCGTGGCCAAAACCGAAGTAGACGTTATTGAACCACGGCGAGCGGCTAATCACCGGCAGTGAATCGGGCAGGCTCGGACGATACCCCATCCACGGCGATTGTCCTTCTCCCTCCAGTCCCGGCAGCAAGGTTCTGGCATGGACTGCCATGTCGAACGCTCTGCGATAATCTGGTGCCGCGCTTAATCCCGCAAACTCTACCGTTCCAGCCAGCCGCAAGCCCTCGGTCATCATGGTCGCGGCAAATGCCTGGGGCGGGAACAAAACCGGGCGCCGCAAGGAAATCCCGGGCTGCGGCATAAGCAGGTGATAGCCGCGTTCGGTATCCAGCAGCATGGAGCTACCCAGTAGCCTTGCCAACTCTTTTGAGTAAGCACCCGCAGTAATAAACAACTCATCTGTCGCGCGATAGCCACAGGCCTCGAGTCGAGTCACCCGATTCCCCATCCGATCAAAGTGGGTTACCCGGGTTTGAATAAACTCGCCACCTTGCTGCGAGAAGAGTCTGAACAGCGCCTGCGATAGCCGCAGGGGCGACACCGTATGCCCGGCATCCGGATTGAGTATCGCACCTGCCAGGCCAGGTGCCAGGCAAGGTTCGACATCATTTAGCTCGCTTCCTTCTATAATTTCGCTATTGGCACCCAGGCGCTCGCGATAGGCGTTGTCCCTCTTTGCCTTTTCAAACTGGTCCTTGCGACCATAGACATAAAGCGAGCCCTGCTGCTGAATCAGGTCTAGCGCGGCTGCCTGTCTGGCCAAGGGCAGCAGATAATCAAGTCCCCTTGAGGTGAGGGCATGGATAGCCGCAGCCGAGCGTTGCGATCTCTCGGCTGAACTGTTGGCAAGAAAGCGCATCAGCCAGGGCGTAAAAGGCAGGAGGTAGCCTGGCCTTAGTTTCACCGGCGCCTGTGACTGCAGCAGCATCTCGGGAATTTCCTTCCAGATACCAGGCATGGATTCCGGGTGGACGGAACCCACGGAGATAATGCCAGCGTTACCGGAACTAGTCCCTGCACCGGGGGGCAGAGGGTCAATGAGTGTTACCTGGCGCCCTGAATTTTGTAGATACAAGGCAGTGCACAGGCCAACGATCCCTGCTCCTACTACTGTCGCCCGAGTCATAATTGTTTTGCCAGTACACTCATGGCAATAGCATAACCCAGGAGGGATTATTACCGTTAGCGCGGGCAGCAGTGATAGGCGTGACAGCGCCAAACTCATGGTTTATTGTACTGAGAATAAAAGGAGCGCCATCATGAAAAGCTTCCAGGAAAATCACTTCGCATCGTTCGGTACGCGAAGTCTCACCAGCACCCTGATCTACTGCGGCCTGCTCACCCTCGCCTCTGTTTCCCATGCACAGGAGTGGACTTACTGGGGCGGCAATAAAGCCTTTAACCGCTATTCCCCTGCCGACCATATCGACGCCGGCAATGTGCAGCAACTCGAAATAGTCTGGCAGCGCTCCGCCATCGACGAATCCATAACCTCGGCCTTTCCCCGCCTCAGGGTCTCCGGAAACCTGCGCGGCACGCCTATCTATATTGATGGCGTTCTATATGCCTCCAATGGCC
>DLPV01000004.1:9081-25110 GCA_002477465.1 Gammaproteobacteria bacterium UBA7449
GCTGACAATGAGGCGCCGTTGCCCCGGGGCAGCGGCAGCAGAGGCGTGGAGTTATGGCAAAGCGGCGCAGATGCGCGCCTGCTGTCAGTGCGCAACGGCTCCCTGTTCGCTTTAGATCCGCAAACGGGAGAACCCATCACTGCATTCTCCGACAGCGGCCGTCTGAACCTGGTGCCGGAAGGCGCGCAAACTTTCAGTCTTACCTCCAGCGGCCCACTGGTGGTGAACGATGTGATTATTATTACCGGCACGGTAGACGGCGCCGGTGATAGTGGCACCACATGGCGCGGCGTGCAGTCCGAAGACGTACGTGGCTTCGACGTTCGCAGCGGCGAGTTACTGTGGACTTTTCATGCCGTACCCCGGGAAGGCGAGTTCGGTACCGAGACCTGGGGCAACGACTCGTGGCGCGATTCCGGCGATCTGGGCTCCTGGTGCTGCCTGAGCGCAGATGAAGAGTTGGGCTATGTCTATGTGCCCTTTACGGCGCCGACCGCCGCCTACTATGGTGGTCACCGCCCTGGAGATAATCTCTACTCCAACAGCCTCGTCGCCATTGACGTGATTACCGGCGAACGGGTCTGGCATTTCCAGATGGTGCATCACGATGTCTGGGAATATGACAATGTCGGGCCGCCGGTCCTGGGTGACATTGTGGTCGAAGGTCGCCCGATCAAGGCTGTCATGCAGGCCAACAAGACCGGCTGGGTCTACGTATTTGATCGCGTGACCGGTGAACCGGTGTGGCCGATCGAAGAGATACCAGTACCCCAATCCGACGTCCCGGGTGAACAGCTGTCCGCAACACAGCCCTTCCCTACCAAACCTGCCCCCATAGCAACCCAGGGAATTACCGAAGCAGACATCATCGACTATCCCGAGATCGGACAGATCGCAAGGGCAACCGTAGCCAATTTTGTGATCGGACCAATATTTACTCCTCCTACACTTATCAGCGAAAAGCCAGGTGGCACACAAGGCACCCTGACTCTACCCGGCTCATGGGGTTCGGCAAACTGGAACACCGGTGCCTTCGATCCGGACACCGGCTACTACTATGGTTTTACCAATGACATCCCCCGCGTCTATCGTCTCGAGGCAACAGAAGATCCGGAGGCGGAAATGGCATACTGGAGCCCAAACCGGGAAGCGCCCTACCTCGATGGCATTCCTCTGACCAAGCCACCCTGGGGACGCATCACCGCCATCGACATGAACCGCGGCGAACACATCTGGCAGGTGGCCAATGGCGATTCCCTTAGCGATCACCCCGATCTTGAAAACCTGAACCTGTCCAACCTGGGCATCGCTAGCCGCCCGGCTGCGCTGCTCACCAAAACCCTATTGTTCATTGGCGAAGGCAGTAACAACCATGGCGGCACCCAACCCAATATGTGGGGAACCGCTTTTCGCGCATACGATAAATTGACCGGCGATGTTCTGTGGTCAACCGACCTTCCCTCCGCCACCACCAGTTCTCCCATGAGTTATGTGCATGAAGGCAAACAATACATCGTCGTCGCCGTCGGCAGTCTGGGCGACCCCGGTCAATGGGTTGCCCTGGCCCTGCCTTAAACCAAAAAAGGAACAGTTTGATGAGCTTTGGCATCACCAAAACCATTCCGGCTTCTAGCGGCCAGGAGGGCATCGACTCTCTCTATGATGCTTCTCGCAGCGAGTTTGAATTCCATATGGCCGGCAGTCCTTCCAAACTCAAGGTGGGCGATTTTGTCTACACCATATTCAAAGACGAGTTGATCGGCCGCCTGCCGATAACCGAGTTCATTGGTGGCGCCAAAAATCCCAAGTCTGGGAGACCGCGCACTCTCATCATGGTTGCTTGCCCAGGGGAAAGGCTCTCTACCCCCATTCCCCGCAAGGGCCATCGTGGCACGCGTTACTATGACGGAGCGGATTGGCCGGTATAGTGTTGGGGTGGATTGGCGAGGACAGTGCGGCGAAAGGCCACTGCCAGTATTTACCTCTGGCGAGGTCCGCGCCGCTCCGCGGTGCCTTCCTTCCCCAAAGAAGCCCAAACCTGCGGTTCGGTCTTTTTGGCTCACTCAGCGCTGGCCCTTTTACTGCGCCTGAGGTAAACACTGCCAGCGGCCCCTCGACTATCGTGCTGGATTCTCGCTGGGCCATAACGGCTTGCTAAAATCTTGGTTTCTCTATCTTTAGAAGTTCATGCCGCAACTACTGCGAGAGCAGACTTCACCAATTGCTGCATCCTTCCCTATGTAAGAAGCCAAACCTGAATCATCCACTGGAGCATTTACCTAAATGGGAGAGTTTGCAGGGGCGGGTCTTCTTCTTTCATTTAAGTTTGAAAAGTATATCTAAAAACCCATGGAAACCTGAGGGTATCAACTGAAGCGTCAAAAAGACCGCGCCCGACAGTTAATCGAATCCAGAAGCTAGAAGCCTGCCAATCACAGGTCAGGATGACACAGGTGCCACTGCGTCACAGATTGATAGGCATTGCCGATGCGGCATAGCGTCGCCTCCGCCAGGTTATTGCCTAGCAGCTGCATCACATAGGGTTGCAGCTGATCGTTGAATCCGCAGGGCAAGGATAGGGTTGGGGTACCGGCGAGATCAGCTGGAATAGTGAACTGACCCTGGAAATGTTTAACCACTTCTTTCATGGCCTCAGCATCACCGTATTGAGCAGCGCTGTCGACCTCGAATACCATGCCTCCCGATGGGCAGATCACCGCATCAACTTTCTTTAGTTCAGCATTGAATCGCTTGTTGAACTCTTCCCGTTTTTGCGTGGCCTCTACATACTCTGCATGGCTCATCTTCATGCCGATTTCAAGCACGGCTCTGAGGTAGCCGCCATACTCCTGCGCCCGACTCGGGAAAAAATCTTTGTGCGCCTGAAAAGCTTCGTAACCAGTAAGCGGCAACCATAGATTGCGATACTCCATGGGGCCCTCCTGCGGCAATTGAACCTCGACACATTCCATACCAAGCTCAGAGAACTTCAAGATGGCTTTTTCAATGGCCTGCAACAGGCCGGTGTCAGTACCGTTACTAAACCAGGCCCGGTCGATCCCAAGACGCAGGCCTTTCAGCTCTGTACCGATTAGCGGGGGTATTATCACCGGACCAGTTGCTAACGAGGTCTCATCCTTGTCATCGAAGCCGGCTATCGCGTTATACATGGCAGCCACATCAGCGACCGAGCGGGCCATGGGGCCGACGTGGTCCAAGGATTCGGCCAGCGGCAGCACACCATAGCGACTAACCCGGCCATAAGTGGGCTTGAGGCCAGTCACACCATTCGCCATTGAGGGATAGCGAATTGAGCCGCCAGTATCCGTGCCAATAGCCGCAAAACACAAGCCCGCCGCAACCGCTACGCCCGAACCAGAGGATGACACCCCAACCCATAGGGTTTCACCCCAGGGATTCTTGGGAATCGGAAAGTCCGGGTTGTAGGCAGACAAGGCCCCTTCGGTAAGGTTTAGTTTACCGAGTAATACAGCACCGGCGTTGCGCAGCCTCTCCACAACAGTCGCGTCATAGTCCGGTATAAAGTCACGGCGCACTTTTAAGCCACCCATGGTCTTTACGTCTTTGGTAAAGCACAGGTCTTTCAGGGCGACCGGCACGCCGTGTAAAGGCCCACGATAGTTGCCCTGCAGAATCTCTTGTTCGGCCAATATCGCCTGCGCACGAGCCAATTCATCAGTCACGGTGGCATAACTCAACAGATCGGCGTCAAGTCGATTCACCCGTTCCAACATGTGCTCGGTGAGCATGACTGGCGACAGTTCCCGGGCCCGAATCTGCTCGGAAATAGTGCTTAGCGATTGATAGTGGAGTGGCGCAGGCATAAGACGATTATTAAGGAAATTGGTTCGGGACTATGGCGCCGGTATAGCGTGTCCGATCATGGTGGCACCTTCGAACACCGCCAGATCCATCACGTTACGCTCATCGATGAAGATGAAATCAAACTCACCGTTTTTGTTGTTGTCACTGTGCAGCATCACGATCATCATTTCACCGGCAGCAATACCCTTATGAATTTCGACTTCAACATCACTGTTAGTGCCTGACTCCAAGAAAGTGCGTCCCACGACGCGATCACCATTAGGAGCACCATTCATAAACGGGTGAATGACCAGCCAACCGTCTCCTTCGATCTGCACCTCGGAGAAAATCAGGGTATTACCCTGCTTCTTTACATTCTCAACGGTAATCCAATTGCTATCACCGTTACCTATACCCGACTGGGCTAAGGCGACGCTACTCGCGAAAGCGATCAGCAGGGTGAGCATTAAAGCTATCTGGCGGAACTGGCGAATTGCTAAATGCATATTGATCCTATAGAGACAATAAAAAGCTGCTGACTGTCACCAATATGAGAGCGATTAATCACTGCAGGCCTGGTTTGCTGCCATAAAAAAAGGCAGGCCATGTATACAGCCTGCCCTTCTCTCAATTGGTTGTCAGTGTTGCAACTTTAACAGGCGCTAACGGCCAGTTTAGGCTGTATTAAACCTTGTTCACCGCAGCGGCCATGGCTTCTAGCACATCCTGAACCACCACCTGTGAAGAGGCGATATTCATACGCATACGGCCGGCTCCACCCTGACCATAGTTGGAACCTGGGTTCAGATAGACGCCAGAGTTATACACCATCCAATCCTGTAGGTAATGCTCAGGCGAGCGCTTATCATGAGCTTTGGCCATCTCATCAGCACCGATTGCCGCCATTGTCTTGGTGAAGTCCAGGAAAGTCATGTACGTGCCTTCGTTGCGAACATAGCCCACTGAGGGCATATTTTTCTTAACGAAGTCTTCAATCATGGTGTGAGTGCGATCCATGTAGGCATTCGCCTGGTCGAACCAGTCGCGGCCATACTTGTAGGCAGCGACGTTGGCAACCACGCCCAAGGTACTGAGCTCGGCGCGATGATACTTGTTAACTCGCCCCAGCATCGTTGGAGACTTGGAGTAGTAATAGGCGTTCTTCATGCCAGCGAGGTTGAATGTCTTACTGATGGCATTGAAAGTGAGGCTGTTATTCACTACGTCGCGGTCTGGCAGAGCGGAAAACGGAGTGAACTTCTGGCCATCGCGAATCACATCAGAATGGATTTCATCAGACAGCACCACGATGCCGTGCTCCAGCGCCAGTCGGCCAGCGCGCAGCAATTCTTCTTCACGCCACACATTGCCGGTTGGGTTCTGAGGGTTACACACGATCAGGGCGCGAACGTCGGAAGTCATCTTGGCTTCCAGATCGTCAAAGTCGATTTCATATCGACCGTTCACTAATTTCATTTCGCTATCGACGGTCTCTATATTGGCAGCGCTGGCCATGGTGTAGAAACCGGAGTAGGCAGGCGACATGATCAATACTTTACTGCCGCGGGGCGCGAACGCGCGCATCGCAGCAATCATGCCAGGATAAACGCCGTCGGACAGAGTTACCATGCTGCTATCGAGGTCGTTGTTGTGATAATCGCCGTTCCACTTCACTACCTCGTCGCGCAACTCCTCGGTGCTGGCCATGTAGCCCCAGCTGTGGTGCTGAACCCGTTCCATCAGTGCTTCGGTGATACAGGGTGCACACTCGAAGTCCATGGAGGCCACGCCCATGCCAAATTTGAATTCACCATTTGGATAGCTGCGAGGCGGGGAATCCCAGCGCGCGCAGTTTTGACCAGCCCGACTGTAGACCTTGTCGAAATCGTACATGCCATTGGCAAGTCGGGGATAGCTATCTGAAGGGCTACCGCTCTGGGCATTGGCGGTGGAAGCGGCGGTGGCAAGGGTACCGGTCGCTCCCGCTACTGCGGTAAAACCCGCATTCTTCATGAAGGCTCTTCTATTAAGTCCAACTTTCTTAGTCATCGCGGCAACCTCTTTAACCTTTCTATCTATATGTTTTTATTGATTTTTAGAATTATCAGTAATTACTTAACCATGCAGGATATGCCTGATATGGAATGAGTGCAAGCCTATTGAGCTGGAGCGCTCAAGCGCGTCTCAATACCGCAGTTAACGGCCCTCAGCATCTCTGCGCTCCTGCGCCCTGGCGCCCCGCAAAATATTCACCATGCCGTAATTTCCTTCATGGCAGGCATACTCATACAACAGGCCACCAACCTTGGTCATTGGCACAATGCCGGTAAAGCGGTCGGTGAAAGTTGCCGGGTCCTCAACAGTGAATTCATAGTCCACGGTGAGCTCATCGACACGGGTAAATCGCTCGGTTAGTAGCTTGCCCGCTGACGTCCCGGCCTGGCCAAAACTGGCGGAGAGCCCGTTGAAATTGCGCGTTACCACCACCAGAGTATCACCGTCCCAGTAGCCCCTGGAATCACCGGTCCATAAACCCACTTCTGAATCGAGCGCCTGAATATCCGCGGCTGAGTCGTAAAGCGGCACAATACGGGCATCGTGAATCATCTCAGTCAACAATACTGTGATGTCGCGGGACTGAAAAATCTGCACATTGTTGTTGTAGAGACTGGGCACGAAGGGAGGTCCGGCATTAAACCCGATAAGGCAGCGTTCCGATAAACCGCGATCCTCTGGGCCATCGGTGCCAATGCCACCCGCAGCAATGCGCACAGGGCGGGATTCTCCCGTGGTTGCGCCGCCATACATACCCTGGCGGGCGACAGCGCCTTCCACCAGATCGGGCAATTGGCCATTCTCCGGATACACAATATGAGAGGTGCGCACCAGCTCGCCGATTCCAGCGTTCTCTATCCAGAAGTCGTTATAGGATTCATCTACGCCCTCGATGGCCAGAGCCCCGTCTGAACTCGCATCGGCAGCGGCTCTGCGGGCCTCAATTTCCTCGATTTCTGCAGCAGAGAGAAACTGTCGAGTGCCATACTGCGCGGGCCGCTGCATCGGCACATTCGAGGAGAAATTCCAGACTCCCTGCAAATCAGGCTGGCCCCATTCCGTTCGCGGCACTTCGTAGTCACCTTGAGCCAAAACTTTGCCGGCTATGAGTAGGGAGGCTGAGAGTAGAATGGGAGAAAAAAGTGCTCGGCTGGAGCGGCGCTTCGTGTCAGTCATAGGTCTACTGTTATTTTTTCTGTTTTACTACAAAAAATGGAGAACCAAACAGATTCGGGCCCCGGCGCTTTCGCCTGGGGCCCGCATCAATGCGATGCTTATCAGCCCAGCACGTCGCGGAACACGCTTACCGCAACTTCCATCTCTTCCATACTGCCAAGGGAAATCCGACAGTGGCTGTTTTCCCAGGGTGGGAAGTCTCGTCCTACTGCGACCTTCTGATTCATGCAGGCTTCACGAAAACCTCGAGCCGGAGCGCGCAAATCGACGAAAATGTGGTTGGTATGGGATTCCGGCACCTCGTAGCCCAGATCATTAAGCGCACCAACCGTGAATGCCTTAACGCGATTGTTCTCCTCGCGCTCCCACTCGATATGCTCACGGTCTTCGAAGGAAGTCAGTGCAGCGATGGCGCCGAGCATGCTCACATCTCCCATGCCCCAGGCGCCGCGAATAGCCGACAGCGTCTCAGGATGCCCCATGGCATATCCAATTCGCATACCTGCGAGGGCATGGGCTTTGGAGAACGAACGGGTAATGAAAACGTTCTTGAATTCCTGCGTCAGCGCCAGGCCGGTTTGAATCTTGGCCGGATCGCCATAATCAATGTACGCCTCATCCAGGTGGACATGAGTATTTGGCGAATCCTTGAGTATCGCGCGCACCGTTTTATCGATTACGTCGGGGCCGTGCACGGTGCCTGATGGATTATTAGGGTTACAAATATAAACCAGACCTGCGCCTTTCGAGACAGCAACCATCTCGGGCAGATTCAGCTTAGCGTCTGCGTTTAACGGGATCAGGTTTACTGGTACGCCTGTCTGGCGAGCCGTACCTTCACTGGTTGAGAAAGTTGGACCCGCAGTCACCAGAGGCTTGTCTGTGTTACAAAACGCCCGCACAGCACCCTGCAGCAACCAGGTCGAACCTGAGGCCAGCAGCACGTTGCTGCTGTTAATGTTGAAGTGAGAGGCTATTGATTCTTGCAGCTCAGGCACGTAATCCGGGGCATAGCCGCGACCAACACGCTTCGAGGTGTGCTCCCGAATCGCTTCCAGAACTCTAGGTCCTGGTCCTCGGCCACTCTCATTCTGGCTGAGCTGAATAATGCCTCGATCAAATTCGCCCATTTTCATGGCGTGGCGGGTTTGAGCAAAGGCACTGGGTGTAAGAATGGCGGTACCGCCAATTAGACCGGCTGCGGTGCTGATTCCGGCGGTTTTGAAAAAGCCGCGACGTGTTGTTTTCATTATTATCCTCCTGGTCCAAAAGGGTCGGCTGTCTGCATAGGATTAGGTGAGCTTAAATGGATTATTTTCGCTGATCTCATCATAGCGCCAGCTTCTTGCAAATGCCAAAGAAATAAGGGGATCGGGCACAGTTTTCAGGCAACACATCGAGGTCCCACCCAATCTGTATCAAAGGGTCAAAACCCCCCATTAGACGGCCGGTCTGGCGGGATGAAAACTTTGTCAGTTTGTAACAGGCACAAGGAATTTTGATGTTTTACCAGTAAACTGCCGCCTTCGCCTATATAACTAGAATTCTGTTATACGCCTCTTGTTGTTTTACCGGGATAGATCTCTCTTCTATGGGTTTCCTAACCAGAATAAAAAGCCTGGGTGGCAAATGGCTGCCGCTGGCTGCAAGCTGCTGCCTCGCCTCTGTTGCCGCATTCATCCCTGTCGCCACTCTGGCGCAGGACACCGTGGGCGATGGTTCCACCGTAGTCTATGCCGCTGATTATTTCGCCGAATGGCAGCCCATCACGGCAAGCGACATGCTGGCCAGGATTCCTGGTCAAGACGCCGGAGGGCCCGGCCGCGGCGGCCCTAGTGGCTTCTCAGGCAGCCCAACCCGGGGCGGCCGCGGCCTGGGAAGCGGAGCGGGCGCCACCGAAATCCTGATTAACGGCAAGCGTACCGCAGGCAAGAACAACTCGACCCAGCAAATGCTGCAGCGTATCGCCTCCTCCCAGGTACAGGAGATTCAGATTATTCGCGGCACTTCCGGTGATCTGGATGTCCGCGGCAGTGGTCAGGTCATTAACGTCGTGCTGTTTGAAGAACTGTCGTCCACCAGTTTTTCATACCAGGGGCAGGTGAACTATTCCCAGGACGACACCATACAGCCCGGTGGCACCTTCGCCGTCAATGGCCAGAATGGGGCGCTGGACTATACCGTCACCTTGCGCAGCGCACCCCGCTACCGCAACAGCCTGAACAACGAGAGCAGCATACTGGGTGATTTTTCGCCGAACGACACCGTGATCGAAGAAGTCACCGTCGATGGTGTCAATAATGAGCTTAGCTTCAACCTGGCCTATGCCTTGAGCAGCAACAGCACGCTGCAGGTAAATGGTTTACTGGCACAGCGCGATGCGCCCGTGGGCATCGATCGCGTCACCACCAACCTGCGCACCGTTCCAGTTGGCCTGTTGGTAGAGCGAGAAGACAATCCCAACCCCAGAAACAACTGGGAGACGGGTTTTGATTACGAATATGAATTCAACAATGGCTCGCGCTTTAAACTGCTGGGCATCGCCAATCAGGATGACAACGAGCGCACGCGCCAGCGCTATCAGCGCTTCGGTGACAACACCGAGGAGCTCAATCTGTTCCTCGATCTTAATGCCATCACCGAAGAGCGCATTATTCGCGGCTCCTATACATTCGACATTTTTGATGGGCATAGCATTGAAGTCGGTGCAGAACGCGCGCAAACCACATTGGACTCTGCCCTTGCACTCGGCCTGAAGAGTGACTCGGGGTCGCCATCTGATGCAGTAGGCGGCCTGGTACCGGTGAATCTTTCCAATGCCAACTCCACAGTTGAAGAGATCCGCTACGAACCATTCGCCATACACAACTGGCGCATCAATCCCAAGCTCACGCTTGAATCGACATTGCTCTATGAAACCTCAGAAATTAATCAAACCGGTGATGTACTCAATTCCCGCAGTTTCGATTTCATTAAGCCGAAGGTGGATGTGCGCTATGACATCACGCCGACCTTCCAGGTGCGCGGATCAATCGAGCGTATTGTGAATCAGTTAAGCTTCTCTGACTTCGTCGCCGCCAACGACGAACAGGATAACGATGCCGCAACGCTTCGCGGCAATGCGGAACTGCGTCAGCAAACCCAGTGGCGATACACCTTGAATACTGAATATCGTCTACCGAACGATCTAGGCGTGCTTAGCGCCGAGTTCTTCTATGCCGACCATCAGGATGTGATCGACTGGATCGATGTCTCCACTTCGGAAGACAACCTGGCCTCAGTGAATGGCAACCTCGGTGATGGTGTCGAATACGGCACTAACATTAACGCCAGCATTCGCATGGGCATGATCGGCATGCCTAATCTGTTGGTCAACTCCACTCTCAGCCTGCAAGACTCTGAGGTGACCGACCCGTTTGATGGTCGCAAGCGTCGCTTCCGGGTATATCAGCGCGGCCGCTTCACCTTAACCACCCGTCACGATATCCCTGAATGGCGATTCAACTGGGGAACCCAGTACTTCGATCGCATCGACGGCAGCATGTTCCAGTATGACATCAGAGACTTCGAGTTTACCGTAGGCGAACCCTTCTACGGAGTGTTCGCAGAAATCCGTGACCGGCGCGGCATCACCTATCGGCTGGATGTACGACAGTTAACTGACGGCTCACAATGCCGCGAACGCTGGCGCTATGATGGCCGTCGCTCTGATGGTGTACTCAGTGAACTGGAATACCGCTGCACACATGGCGGCACGCAGCCAAGCCTGACCATCACGGGAAATTTCTAAGGCGCCAACTCTCTTTATACCGGCGTCTGATTCCATTCATGAAATGACTGGACTCACAATATGTGCTGGCATTTGCATTAATTTTTATAAATGGTTTCTCACAATCAGTTATACAGTCGTGTGCGCTTAGCGCTCACAAAGTCCGCTCTAATTGCAGCCTCTATACCTCTTTGGGCGAGCGTCACTTAACGTGACGGTCATACCAGTCAAGATAGCGCTCATAGCGATCAAGCACGAAACTGGGTCGCCGGATGCCATGATGCTCATCGGGATACACCACCAACTGCGTGTCCAGTCCCAGTCGCTTTAACGCCTGGTAGAGTTGCTCGGAATTCAGGATTGGAACATTCCAATCATGTTCACCTCCCATGATCAGGGTTGGCGTCACCACGTTGGCAACATCATTGAATGGTGAAATTCGCTCCCAGTTTTCCGGTGTCTCCCAGGGTAAGCCTAATTCTTTCTCCCACTGCAGCTGATAATGATCGTGACCATAGTTGCTGCGATACAGCACTTCACTGGCACCGGTAATAGCGCCGGCAAAACGATCAGACTTGGTGATGACGTAGTTGGTGAGAATGCCGCCATAGGACCAACCGCCTACCCCAAGCCGCGCCGGATCGGCATAGCCGGCATCGATCGCATAATCTACGCCTGCCATAATATCCTCAAAGTCTTTAACGCCCCAGGCCGCCCACAGTTGACGCGAAAAATCCTGACCATAGCCAGACGACCCGCGTGGATTTGTCATCACCACCACGTAACCGTTGGCTGCAAATAGCTGGGCATCGAAATTAAAATTGAAGTCATACTGAGACACCGGGCCACCATGAATGCGCAGCAGGGTCGGGTAGCGAAAGTTTTCATTGAAGCCCGGTGGCTTATAAATAAAGCCCTCGATTTCAGTGCCATCGGCACTTTCAAACAGCACGTTCTCCACCTCGGCGAGCTGCCTCGAGTCCAGAAACTCACGATTGGTAAAGGTCAACTGATGCAAGTTTCTGCCGGCGCCAAAGAACACCTCGGTAGGTTGCGTCGCATCGCCGATCAAAGCGGCGACATCGCCATCGGCATTCATGGAAAAATCCCGAAGGCTGATGTTGCCCTCGATCACCCTTTCGAATCCCTCGCCGCTACTATCGATACTGGCAAGGTGACGTTCGCCGCTATCCTCCAGGATGAAGAAGATATCGTCTCCATTGGGTGCAAACTGCGGCGAGCCCACATTGCGATCCAAACGTAAAGTGAGTACTCGGGCACTGCCACCTGTAGCGGGCGAGATGCCGAGGTGACCAGTGGCATACCAGATCAGATCCGGCTCGGTGACGGTGACATAGGTAATGAAATCTCCATCGGGACTCCAGGCCGGGGACGAGTCAGAACCTGGATTAGTCGTTACCTGCAGCAGCGTGCCACCGGCATCGGGGCTGCCAGCCGACACCACCCAGATATCACGGTTGCTGTTTGCATCCGGCTCTTCCGTGCGATTGCTGGAAAAGGCAAGAAGCGTGCTGTCAGGGCTCCATGCAGCTTGAGAATCATCATAGTCCCCCGAAGTAAGTTGGGTGACTTCACCAGACGCCATGTCCTGCACATAAAGATGGGTACGACGACGATCAAGATAGCCCGCGGAGTCGCGCTTGAACTGTAGCCTGTCGATGACCCAGGGCTCAGGCTTGTCATCTGCCTCTTCCTCGTTCTCAGGTTCCGGGTCCCGAATCAATAGCGCCAGCTTACTGGCATCGGGCGACCAGCTATAAGCCGACACGCCTTGCTCAATCTCAGTAAGCTGACTGGCTTCACCACCGCGACGGTCCAGGCCCCATACCTGGGTCTGCCCATCATTGCGAGAGGCCAGGAATGTCAGGTAGCGCCCGTCCGGGCTCCAGGCCGGATCACTAGCCGAAGCACCGACGCCAGTCATGGGCAGCGGCTCACCTCCCTCGGTCGACACCATCCAGACTCGTGTCTCGGCACTGTCGTCCTCCAGGCTGGTTTGCCTCACTGTGTAGGCAACCCAATCACCATCAGGACTCAGCACCGGATTTCCAACCTGCTGCAGATCAAAGAAATCTTCTGCGGTGATCAAGCTTGGGTTTTCCTGGGCGCTTAATTGCGTCGACAGAGAAACAAGGGCTAGTGGCAAAACCAAAAATATCGAAAACCGCGAACAACGCTTGCAGGGCATCATGGGGTACTCCATTATTTTTCGGGATAAAACTAGAACAGAATCAGTGACCAAAGCGACTTCGCCAGGTCTAAAACAAGACACCTACCCTACCACCGATGTGTCAATTCCAACAGATACTGAGCTCGGGACTCAGCTGACCTCCACTGGAAAACTTTCGGTCACTGGGCGAAATTCCCCTGTTTGGTGAAGACCTTGGGCCGGAGCCGGCAGAAGAGGCAATAGCGGGCAGTGGTAATAGCTGTTGCAACTAACAGCGAGATGTTTAGGAGGTGAATTTACTGAAGGGAGATGTAGACACCAATCGCCTCATTGGCAATTTGATCAACTTGTTTGGTATCAACCACATTGAAACCAATTGATCCGTCGTCATTCTCCCAATGTTCAACGCCCTGCAAGTTGAGTTGATTCAATATATCTTCCCTGATCTCGGGATTCCTCATCGTGAAACTATCAACAAGCGGTTGCTCCGGCTCAATAAGAGGCTGCGCCGATTCGACAAGGGGCGCATCGGTTTCTGCATCGATAGCGTCCTGCGTATCGCAGCCATAGAGCATTGTTGCTAATAATACAGAGGAAACCAGTCTCATCGTTTCGAACTATCCTCGTAGAAGGGAATTACAATCTTTGCTTCTTTTACGCCGCTTTATCCGTTGATTGCCTCTCCGATTTCGCGTCTGGATCAAGCTCAGGCGGCTTTCGATTTTTAGATTTCTTTAACGTCAGGACGCCATCATCTGAAGGACCATTTTTGAGCAGCTCAAGATCTAACAAATAGTCTTGGGTATTGTGCCATGGCGCATGGTCACCCTGACGGGGAAACAGGTGCATGGCACGCTTGAAGTAGCCGGGACTAAAATCGGTCACCCAATCTCGTTCTTGCATATCCTGCTCATCTTTTCTCAGCACCGGCACGCACTGATCAGTTTCAGTCGCATCCATCTTCTTTAACAGCTCACAAACGAACATGGAGTTCAGGTCTGCTCGTAAAGTCCAGGATGCATTAATGTAGCCAAAGGTTTGAATAAGATTCGGCACGCCTGAAAACATCATGCCCTGATAGAAAAAATGGTCGCTAAAATCCAGCTTGTCTCCATCCATAAAGAACTCAGCACCACCCAGCATCTCCAATTGAATGCCGGTAGCCGTAACGATGATATCTGCCTCAACTTTTTCGCCGTCGGTCATTTCGATTCCGTCGGCGGTCACCTGTTTAATGTTGCCAGTCACCACATCGGCCTTGCCTGAATTAAGGGCATTAAATAAATCCGAGTCCGGCACCAGGCACAGGCGCTGGGTCCAGGGGTCATAGCTGGGCGTGAAGTGTTTATCCACATCGATCTCTGGCTTGAGCGCTTTGCGCAAGCGCTTGAGAATATAATCCCTGGCCTTGCCCGGATTCTTCCGCGCCTGCTTGTAGAAGTAACTCTGGAATCGAATATTGCGCCAGCGTGTGATGGCATAAGCCCAGCTGGCCGGCAGGATGCTGTTCAACAGATTCGCTAAACGGTCCTTGCCCGGCATGGACAGAATGTAAGTGGGTGAGCGCTGCACCATGGTAATGTGCTTAGCCTTGTCTGCCATTGCTGGTATTAAGGTAACTGCCGTCGCACCGCTACCAATCACTGCGATACGCTTGCCGCTATAGTCCAAATCTTCTGGCCATAGCTGGGGATGGACGACGGTACCGGCGAAATCTGCCAGCCCGGATATTTCAGGCGTATATCCTTTTGCATATCGATAATAGCCACTGCACATAAACAGAAGGCGCGAGCGGTACTGGACTATCTCACCCTGTTCATCCAGGGTCGTTGTCAGCCAGGTGGAGCTGCTGCTGTCCCAGGCCGCAGAGGTCACTCGCCTACCGAAATCAATGTTGTCACGAACCTGGTATTCATCTACCGCTTCATTGAGGTATTCCAGAATGGAGGGCCCATCGGAAATCGCCTTTGGCCGTGTCCACGGTTTAAATTTGAAACCGAATGTGTGCATATCGCTGTCAGAGCGAATACCTGGATAGCGAAACAAATCCCAGGTGCCACCGACACTCTCGCGTGCCTCGATGACACGATAGCTGTTGTCTGGGCATTCGTTTTCCAGGTAGCAGGCAGCGCTGATACCGGAGATACCTGCGCCAACGATCACAACATCAAGCTGCTGTTCATTGCCTGCTTCAATTTGATTCGATTCCATGATTTAACTCTATAATTCCGCAATTTAGCCCTGTGAGGCTTTGTTTAGCTCTGCGAGGCTTTGATATCCTGAGTACGTTTAAAAGCAGGTCGTTGCAGCAACGCCTGCAGGTAACGCGTGGTATTGGGCTTATAGCGCTCCGACAATCCCAGCCGCATCCCAAAATGCAGAGCATACCCTACCGCAATATCCGCAATAGTAAAACGATCCGCTACCAGGAACTCCTTGCCGTCCAGCGCAGCTTCCACCGCGCGAATTCTGGAGAAAAACCAGATCGTATAGTCCTCGACCACCTGGGGATTCATACGCTCCTCCGGTTCCAGTTTGGTGTATCTCAAAATCAAAGCCAGAGGAAAGGTAAAGGTGGCATCGCTGCGGTAGAGCCAGTTCAGGAAGTCTCCGTATCCCGGCTCATCCGGCGTCACTGCCAGTGGGGTCGGGCCGTACTTCTGCACCAGGTACTGACAGATGCCAGTGGATTCCGTCAGGGTGATCCCATCATCTGTAAATGCCGGCACTGTGCCAAGGGGATTGATGTCGAGGTAGCCCTCACGCTCGAATCGCGGGGGGAAAGGCATGATCTCCAGCTCATAATCCAGACCCATCTCTTCCAGACACCACAAGGGGCGCAGGGATCTGGAGTTATAGCAGTGAAACAGCTTCATAGGGTTGGCTCCGGGACAGCTTGTGTTCCGATTCTCTAACCTTTCACCGTTGCGGTGCAAGTCGTCAAGTCTTGCCTGATTGTTGAGCAAAAATCCCGCTGAGCACAGCCGCTAATCTCAGTGCCTGTGCTTTTAAG
>DLPV01000008.1:0-3444 GCA_002477465.1 Gammaproteobacteria bacterium UBA7449
GCCCGGTAATAGTTATTGTTTCGCTGGACAATGCCTTTTGCAGGCTTGATTCGGCACAATCGCTGCTGCAATGATGCGAAGACCCGAGCGCGCCTTCGGGAGACGTTCGACCGTAGCTGTGGCATAAGGCTTAAGATTGTGCCTTGCAGCGTACATATCCACACTGGGTCCTGTAAACGCCCGGTTGTGGGCGACGGAGTGGGCCTTAGGCCCATTTTTTGTTTCTGGGGTTTGTATCCAGGCTGTGTTTTCGCCGAGATCGGTATTATGCACAAACCGAGCGGCAAGAATTAAGCATCATCGATTAGATGGAGTGATGTGAAGAGTAGCGCAGAGAAAGTCACGCAACTGATTGAACCCACAGTGCAGGCCCTTGACCTTGAGCTCTGGGGAGTCGAACACGCTTCGCAAGGCAAATACTCGGTGCTCAGGATTTTTATCGAGCGTGAAGCTGGTGTCACGATCGATGATTGCGAACGAGTCAGTCGTCAGGCGAGTGCGATTTTTGACGTGGAAGAACCCATTGCGGGGGAGTATACGTTAGAGGTTTCATCGCCTGGCATCGACCGTTTGCTGTTTACGCCGCAACAGTTTCAGCGGTACCGCGGTGAAGAAGTCAGCGTGAGGATGCGTACCCCGGTCGACGGGCGGCGCAAGTTTAAGGGTACACTGACAGATGTTGTTGACGACATCATTCATATACAAGTGGACGGTAGCGATTTTGAGTTGCCCCACGGTGATATAGAAAAGGCGAACATTGTTTACTGAAAGAGCGACCGTCATTTGTGATAGATAGCTTGAGGTAAGTAATAGGTTTGGTGACACAATTATGATGAGCAAAGAGATATTAATGGTTGTGGATGCCGTCTCGAATGAGAAAGGAGTATCCCGCGGTGTGATTTTTGAGGCGATAGAAAGCGCCCTTGCCACAGCAACCAAAAAACTCAATGACAATGAAGAAATTGATTGCCGAGTCTCGGTAGATCGTGAAACGGGAGACTACGAAACCTTCCGTGTCTGGACCGTCGTGGAAGACGAAGAGTTTCTGGAAGAAGCTTCACAGTTCACCCTTGAACAGGCTGGCGAGAAAGATAAGTCCCTGGCAATCGGAGACACCTACGAAGAAAAGATAGATAACGTTGAGTTTGGTCGTATTGCTGCGCAGACCGCCAAGCAGGTAATCGTACAAAAAGTTCGCGAAGCTGAGCGTGAAATCGTAATCGGCCACTATCAGGATCGCGTTGGCGAACTGGTAGCTGGCACAGTCAAAAAAGTGACTCGCGACAATGTCATCGTTGATCTTGGTAACAATGCCGAAGCACTGCTGCCTAGAGATCAGATGATTCCACGAGAAACGTTTCGTATAAGTGACCGTCTGCGCGCCCTGTTGGTGGATGTGCGCTCGGAACAACGCGGTCCTCAACTCTTTCTCAGTCGCACATCGCCTGACATGTTGATTGAATTATTCAAAATTGAAGTACCAGAGATTGCTGAAGAGGTTATCGAGATCAAGGCGGCGGCTCGTGATCCCGGTTCCCGGGCCAAGATCGTAGTTAGCACCAATGATGGCCGTATCGATCCAGTAGGCGCCTGCGTAGGCATGCGTGGTTCGCGCGTCCAGGTTGTTTCCAACGAATTGGCGAACGAGCGAATTGACATTATTTTGTGGGATGACAATCCAGCACAACTGGTTATCAATTCTATGGCACCTGCCGAAGTGGCATCGATCATCGTGGATGAAGACAGTCACACGATGGATATCGCCGTGGAGGAAGAAAATCTTGCTCAGGCAATTGGGCGCAACGGGCAGAATGTTCGTCTTTCCAGCGCGCTTACGGGCTGGGCGATCAACGTAATGAGCGAGGAAGATGCTGCGGCCAAGCAGCAGCAAGAAGCCAGCACCTTCATTGAAATGTTCATGGAAAAACTAGACGTTGATGAGGAAGTGTCGGAAGTCCTGGTGCAGGAGGGCTTTACCTCCCTCGAGGAAATCGCTTATGTGCCGCTGGAAGAGATTCTGGCCATTGAGGGTTTCGATGAGGAAATTGCTAATGAGTTGAGAAATCGCGCCAAGGATGCCCTGCTAACCCAGGCTATCGCCTCAGAGGAAGATCTTTCTTCGGCCAATATTGCCGATGACTTGCTAAGTATGGAGGGCATGGATGACGCCCTCGCACTGCAACTGTCTGAGAAGAGCATCCTCTCTATGGAAGATCTGGCAGAGCAAGCGATCGACGAGCTGATGGATATAGAAGGAATGGACGAAGAGCGTGCAGGGAAGTTGATCATGACTGCGCGCGCACCGTGGTTTGAGTAATCACGGCATAAGAAGTTTCACAGGAGTATATGCATGGCAGATGTAACGATTAGTGAACTCGCCGAAGTGGTAGGCGTATCTGTGGACAAACTGTTGTCCCAGGTCAAAGAGGCTGGGTTGCCCCACGCAAAGGCAGATGAACTGATCTCCAATGAAGATAAGAATACCTTGCTGGTATTCCTGCGTCGCATGCATGGTGATCGCGATGCTTCTTCGGCTGCCCCGAAAAAAATCACCCTCAAACGCAAGACAATCGGAACGCTGAAGGCGGCCTCTAACTCCGGCCGTGGCAAGATGGTCAATGTGGAAGTCCGTAAAAAACGTACCTACGTTAAACGCAGCGCGATCGATACGCCTCCGGAAGAAGAGGAGTTGCCGGTAGAAGAGCAGCAGGCTGAAGCAGAACAAGCTGCTGCTGCCGAAACTGCCGCAGCAGGGGCTCCTGCTGACGAAGCGCCCGAAACTGAGGCTGCTGAAGCGAAACCGAAAGAGCCTAGCGCGGCAGAAGCGCAGCCTGCCGCGGCTGAAGCCAAGAAGGCGCCGCCACCCGAAGAAGACGCTAATCGGGGGAGCAAGGCTGCGCCCAGGCGCAAAAAAGGCACTGATAAAGGGCCTGATGACCCGATCGACAAGAAAAAATCTCACCCGCGTAACAAGGGCAAGGCCCAGGCACCAAAGCGACAGGCTAAGAACATCCACGTAAACGACGATTTTGTCCTCGAAGGTGATGATTTCGACGCAATGGGTGCGCGCGGCCGTCGCGGCGGACGAAAAGCCAAGTCGAGGTTGAGCTCTCAGCATGCTTTCGAGAAGCCTACAGAGTTCATCGCGCGCGAGATCACGATAAGTGATGCCAATACCGTAGCGGACTTATCTCAGAAGATGTCGGTTAAATCAGCCGAAATCGTCAAGTTGCTATTCAATATGGGTGTAATGGCGACGATTAACCAGATCCTCGATCGAGACACTTCAACACTTCTGATCGAAGAGATGGGGCACAAGCCTAAATATGTATCCGAGGATGCTATCGAAGAACAACTTGCCGACTCTCTGTCTGCGGAAATCGGAGCTGAAGAAATCGTAAGAGCACCAGTTGTCACAGTCATGGGCCATGTTGATCATGGTAA
>DLPV01000008.1:3743-17893 GCA_002477465.1 Gammaproteobacteria bacterium UBA7449
GGGCCATGTTGATCATGGTAAGACCTCTTTGCTGGACTATATCCGTAAAGCTTCCGTCGCTTCTGGCGAAGCTGGCGGTATTACCCAGCACATTGGTGCTTATCACGTGAACACTGAGCACGGCATGGTGAGTTTTCTCGACACGCCTGGCCACGCCGCTTTCACGGCCATGCGCTCTCGCGGTGCTAAGGCGACTGATGTAATTGTACTTGTGGTCGCAGCGGATGATGGTGTCAAGCCACAAACCGATGAAGCAGTGCAGCACGCCAAGGCGGCTGGAGTGCCACTGGTGGTGGCCATTAACAAGATTGATAAAGAAGGTGTCGACACTGACCGCGTCAAGAATGAGCTATCGGCACTGGAAGTAATCCCGGAAGACTGGGGCGGAGATACCCAGTTTATCGAAGTTTCAGCGATCACTGGTCAGGGTGTGGACAGCCTGCTTGAAGCAATTCTGTTACAGGCGGAATTGCTTGAGTTGAAGGCCTACACCGATGTGCCTGGACAGGGAATCGTCATCGAATCGAGACTGGATAAAGGTCGCGGATCCGTGGCTTCGGTGCTGGTTCAAAATGGAACACTGCGTACTGGTGAAATTGTTCTCGCCGGCAACGAATATGGCCGAGTGCGAGCCCTGGTCGATGAAAACGGTAGAAACGTCAATTCTGCAGGCCCTGCTATACCGGTAGAAATATTAGGCCTGAACGGCGTGCCCGAAGCGGGAGACGAATTTGTTGCAGTGGCTGATGAGAAGAAGGCCCGTGACGTCGCCGAATTCAGAAAGACTCGCCTGAAAGACAGTCAGCAGGCCAAGCAGCAGTCCGCTATGATTGAAGGAATGTTTGCAGGTATTGGCAAGGATCAGAAGAGTATTCTTAACGTAATACTTAAAGCCGACGTACGTGGTTCTCTGGAAGCAATTATCGGTTCTCTGCAGAAGCTGGGAACTGAAGAAGTTGAAGTAAATGTCGTTGCCTCTGGCGTCGGCGGTATTTCGGAAACAGATGCCCACCTGGCCGCTACATCGAAGGCGATGGTTATTGGTTTCAATGTGCGCGCTGACAAGACTGCGCGCGATATTATTGAGAACGAAGGGCTTCAGCTGCGCTATTACAATGTGATCTATGACGTGATCGATGATGCCAAGGCCATCATGGGTGGCATGCTTGCGCCTGAGATTCGCGAGGAAATTGTCGGTATCGCTGAAGTGCGCGACGTCTTCAATTCACCAAAGTTTGGCCAAATTGCAGGCAGCATGGTGATCGAAGGGACGGTCTATCGAAGCAAGCCTATTCGTGTGTTGCGTGACAACGTTGTAATTTACGAAGGCGAGCTAGAGTCTTTGCGCCGTTTTAAAGATGACGCTAATGAAGTGCGCAACGGCATGGAGTGCGGCATCGGCGTTCGCAACTATAACGACGTGAAGGTAGGCGACAAGATCGAAGTCTACGAAACTACTGAAGTTGCCCGCAGCCTGTAGGCGCGATTCTAAGCGGTGACGAGCGCTAGAATAAATGATATTGAGGTGCCTGCGTGTCAGAGATGACTGCCAGAGCCCAGCGAATCGCTGATCAGATTCAAAGGGAAATTGCCGTACTGATTCAGCTGGAAGTGAGTGATCCGCGAGTAGGTATGGTGTCGGTGACGGGAGTCGATGTCAGCAATGACCTCGCCTATGCGAAAATATATATCACCGTGCTGAACAGCCTTGCGGGCGATGAACAGATTAATGCTGATACCTTGTCGGAACCAGGGGTTCTGGATCAGCTCGAGATTGAAGAGAACCTGAAGGCGTTGAAGAAGGCTTCAGGGTTTTTACGTACATTACTAGCCAAGCGCTTGCGGCTGAGAGTGGTGCCCAAACTGCAGTTCTACTATGACAGTAGTATTGAGCAGGGGCAGCGACTCTCTGATCTAATAGATGATGCGCTGGCCGCGGATCGCGAATTGCAGGACGACTGATTGCCTGCAGTAACGAGTAAAAATAATTGAATTCCATCGAGAGTCAAAGTAACTCCGGTGCCAGCAAGAGTCGCCAGGGAAGACGCAGTAAAAGCAGTCGACGGCAGATTGATGGCATCGTGTTGTTGGATAAGCCGTTTGGGCTAAGCTCCAACGCCGCACTGCAGGAGGTGAAGTGGTTGTTCGCTGCCAACAAGGCCGGACACACAGGTAGCCTGGACCCCCTTGCTACTGGTGTGCTGCCATTGTGTCTTGGTGAGGCGACCAAAGTTTCCCAGTATTTACTGGACTCGAACAAAGGCTATCGCGCTCGGATTCAGTTGGGCGTCAGAACAGATAGCGGTGACAGAGATGGCAATGTGCTGGCGCAACATGACGCATCTAAGGTCACTGACCGTGATGTTGAAAGGGCGCTGCAGAACTTTAGAGGCGTAATCCAGCAAGTGCCGCCAATGCACTCTGCCCTTAAGGTAGGTGGCGTGCCGCTTTACAAAATGGCCCGCAAAGGTGTCGAGATCGAGCGGGAAGCCCGCGAAATAGAGATTTTCGATATCGCTCTGGCAGGCAGAGACGGCGACGAGATTGAGATAGAAGTGTTTTGCAGCAAAGGCACTTACATCAGAACCATTGCCGATGATCTGGGCGTGAAGCTGGGATGCGGCGCACACGTGGCAGCACTAAGACGGATCCAGGCAGGCGTTTTCAGAGAGCTGGATTGCGTCACAGTGGAAACCCTGAAATCCGTACGAGAAGCGGAAGGGTTCGCAGGGTTGGATAAATTTTTGGTCCCTATGGATCAAGCAGTCGAAGATTTCCCGGAGGTTCGGCTGCCAAGTGATACGGCAGACTGTGTCAAGCACGGTCAAGCTGTACTCGTAAAGCACTTGCCGGCCGAAGGTTTGGTAAGGCTCTACGACGAAGAGCAGTTTATTGGCATCGGCAGTATCAATGACGATGGTAAAGTTGCTCCACGGCGTCTGGTGGTGAACCACTAGGCATTTATTAAACCGGAAAGTATCAGGTAACTATCAATATGCGTGGTTATCCTGATTTTATACGGAAATTGCTAGAACCGAACGGACAATTAAATCCCGGTTCAGTGTTTAATCGCATATTACGGAGAAACGAAAATGGCTTTATCAGCTGAAAGAAAAGAAGAAATCATCAAAGATTACGCGCTGAGCGATGGTGATACCGGCTCACCGGAGGTGCAGGTTGCGCTTCTGACAGCCAACATCAATGATCTTCAGGAGCATTTCAAAGAGCATATTCATGATCACCATTCCCGCCGCGGCCTGATCCGCATGGTAAACAGTAGAAGGAAACTGCTGGATTATCTTAAGCGCAAGAATGTTGAAAGGTATGCGACCTTGATCAAACGTCTCGGTCTGCGTCGATAAGGCTCAAATATATAAAACTCATTACTGGAACTCTGCGCTCGAAATAGGCATCAGCGCAGGTTTTGGAACTATAGGAAGAGAACATGTTTAATCCAGTAAGAAAGACGTTTCAATTCGGTGGCAAAGAATTCACAATTGAGACGGGCAAAGTAGCACGACAAGCCTCAGGTGCTGTGATTGTCTCAACAGGGGACATTCAGGTACTGGCAACAGTAGTGGGAAGAAAAGAGGCCAATCCTGGCCAGGCCTTCTTTCCATTGACAGTTAACTACCAGGAAAAGACCTATGCAGTAGGTAAAATCCCTGGTGGCTTCTTCAAGCGAGAAGGGCGTCCTACAGAAAAAGAAACCCTGACTTCCCGTTTGATTGACCGTCCCATTCGACCACTGTTCCCTAAAGGGTTCATGAATGAGGTGCAGGTAATCTGTACCGTGATTTCAGGCGGTAAGAATTCGGATCCGGATATCGCAGGTTTGATCGGTGCCTCAGCGGCGTTAGCGATTTCAGGTATACCTTTTGCCGAACCAATCGGTGCAGCTCGCGTTGGTTATGACGCCGAAACGGGCTATACGCTTAATCCTGACTATGAAACCCTTGGAACATCGTTGTTGGACATGGTCGTGGCCGGCACCCAATCAGCTGTGCTGATGGTGGAATCCGAAGCCAAGCAACTCAGCGAAGACCAGATGCTCGGTGCTGTGTTGTTTGCACACCAGGAAATGCAGGTTGTCATTAGCGCCATCAATGAGTTGAAGGCGGAAGTAGGCAAGCCAGCCTGGGATTGGGAACCCGCTCCAGAAAACGTGTCCTTGAAGGACGCCCTGGTAGAGCGTTTCGGTGCTGCTGTAGCCGATGCGTACAAGATCTCAGACAAAATGCAGCGCTATGAGTCGATAGGTCAGATCAAGCAGCAGGCGGTTGACGCCTTGGCTGATGAAGAGAATGGCCCTGCGGCTGGCGACGTGGCTGATGCTTTCGGTGCGCTTGAAAAGCGTACAGTAAGAAATAGCATCATCGACGGTGCACCACGAATCGATGGTCGCGACACCAAGACTGTTCGCGCCATTGAAGTTGAGACGGGTGTGCTGCCAAAAGCACACGGTTCCGCGCTTTTCACTCGCGGTGAAACCCAGGCTTTGGTTGTGACTACCCTTGGCGCTGTTCGGGATTCACAGCTCATCGAAAGCCTGGAGGGCTCCAAGAAAGATCCTTTCATGCTGCATTACAACTTCCCGCCTTTCTCAGTTGGCGAAACCGGTTTCATGAGTGGACCCAAGCGACGTGAGATCGGCCACGGCCGTTTGGCGCGTCGAGGTGTTGCCGCAGTCATGCCTGCCGAAGAGGATTTCCCTTACGCGATCCGCGTTGTGTCTGAGATTACCGAATCTAACGGCTCCAGCTCAATGGCCAGTGTCTGCGGCAGCAGCCTTGCCATGATGGATGCTGGTGTACCTTTGGCGGCACCGGTTGCCGGTATCGCCATGGGCCTGATCAAGGAAGGCGAACGCTTTGCAGTTCTGACTGACATCCTGGGTGACGAAGATCACCTCGGCGACATGGACTTCAAAGTAGCTGGCACAGCCAACGGGGTAACCGCCCTGCAGATGGATATCAAGATCCAGGGCATTACCGAAGAGATCATGGAGATTGCATTGGAACAGGCTCACGAAGCCCGTCAGCATATTCTCGGTGAAATGAACAAGGTCATCTCTGAATCACGCGAAAGTGTTTCTGAAAATGCACCGTCCATGGCAACCATCAAGATCGATCCAGACAAGATCCGGGATGTGATCGGTAAGGGTGGCGCGGTAATCCGCGGCATCACCGAAGAAACAGGCGCTTCCGTTGATATCGATGATGACGGCAATGTGCGTATCTACGGTGAAGATGCCGATTCGCGCGATGCGGCTCTGGAAATGGTTAATGCCATTACCGCCGAAGCCGAAGTAGGCAGGCTCTACAAAGGTAAGGTTGCCCGCATTGTGGATTTCGGTGCATTTGTCACTATCCTCCCCGGCAAAGACGGCCTGGTACACATCTCGCAAATCTCGCAAGAGCGCGTCGAAAATGTGAATGAGTATCTGACCGAAGGTGAGGAAGTACTGGTTAAGTGTACTGACCTGGATGCAAGAGGCCGTATCAAGCTCAGCATCAAGGAAATCACTGAAGAAGACAAAGCCGAATTTGTGGAGTAAAACCCGCAAACTGCTTTCAAAGAACCCGGGCGAGTCCCGGGTTTTTTGTGCTCTGAATTTCAGTTGCCGTCAGAATTCTGTGGATTTCTCGATAGACATAGAATGACGCCTTAAATTAACGGGCGAATTGGCTGCCGGTCGGACCCTGAACAGGAATCTCCTTTCACGGCGTGCCGCAGAAGTGAGCACCGATCCCATGTCTGGCCCAGCCCCTGAAAACCGCCTCTAGAGTGCTAAAATAGCGTTTCCGCACCGATATTTGGGAGGCAGAATCAGCCCAAATATTGAATAAAGTCAAAACATTAGCATTCTGCGGTGACAGGGCGTGTCTCACATGGCTATTCTTGGTTAGAATGTGCAGCTAAGTAGGCCAAAATGGGCCGACTGACAGCAAAGACTGTTGCGCAGAGCCGTCTGCGGATAAATAGAAAAAGGAGAGACAAAGCATGTTGCCGCGAATGTTCCCCCGCGTATTAACCCTCTTGGCCAGCCTGTTTGGCGCTTTTGCCGCAGTTTCCAGTGCCCAGGCCCAGGAGGTCACCTTTCACAAAGATATTGAGCCAATTCTGCAGCGTAGCTGTCAGAACTGTCACCGACCGGGTGGCGTCGGGCCAATGCCGCTGGTTTCCTATGAGCAGGTGGCGCCTTATGCCGGCTTGATCGAATACAAGACTGGACTCCGGGACCGCGCCGGTGCCATGCCGCCCTGGTATATGGAGAAAAACGTCGGCATTCAGGACTACAAGAACGACCCCTCCTTGAGTGACGAGGAGCTCGCTGCAATTTCAACCTGGGCACGCACCGGCACGCCAAAGGGGGATGCGGCGGATGCACCCGAGCCGCTGGTTTTCGATGACAGTCTCAAATGGACCGCAGGCGAGCCTGACCTTGTCGTCACTACCAATTCCGTGACCAAACTGGCCGGTACCCCGGACTGGTGGGGTGAAATCGACCGTGTCCCAGTTGGGCTGGATGAAGACCGCTATGTGAAGTCGGTTGAAATCGTCGAAGTCAATGATGTGGACAATCAGGCCGGCAGTGGGCGTGAGACGGTGGGTGGTCGATTTATCTTCCACCACATGATCTGGAGCACCGCGCAGCTAGATGAAAACGGCGACCGCGTTGATGAGACGGTGACCAGCTGGCCAGTGCACGAGGTGGGCCGCAACCCGGATATTTTTGATCCGGACGGTGGGCGCTTATTGCGCGCAGGAACCTATATCTATTCCGACTCTGTTCACCTGCATTCCAATGGGCTGGATACCACAGGTCATCTGGAAATTGGATTCCGTTTCCACCCGAAGGACTACGAGCCCAAATATCAGCGCGCCATCCTGGGCTTGGGCAACGGCGTAGACATCAGCATTGCCGGTAACCAGGACAAGCAAGAGCTGCATGCCTACCGCGCACTGGAAGAACACACCAAGATCATTACTTTTGAACCGCACCTGCACGCTCCGGGCGAGCGTATGTGCCTGGAGGCAATCTGGGGCTACACAGTGGAAACACTTTCCTGTGTTGGTTACGACCATAACTGGGTACGCGGATATGCCTATGAGGCAGACTCGGCGCCTTTGCTTCCCAAGGGCACGATTCTCCATATTGTGGGTTACATGAACAACACGGAGACTAATCCGAACGTACCTGATCCGCGCAACTGGCAGGGTTCCGGCAACCGTTCGGTGACCAATATGTTCATCGATCTGGGTATGCGCGTCACCATGGATGACGAACAATTTCAGCAGGAAATGGAAGAGAGACGGCAGAAGCTCAATCTTGGGCCCAATGACCACGTCATCGGTTGCCCGCTTTGTTTAGCCCCATTGGTGTCACCAATGGACCGTTTTGAGCGGGCGACCAGCTCTCAAAGCGACTGAATCGAAACATCAGGAGAGAATGAAAAAATGAGAAGTATCTTTACTGACAACGCAGTGGTTAAAGCCTTCGCTTTATTGCTTGTTGTAACAGTTTCGCAGGGTGTGCTGGCACAGACCTATCGCAGTGGTCAGCATGTCGAGCCCGCGTTTGAGGGTTGGCGTCCCAACGAGGATGGCACCTTCAATATGATGTTCGGCTACATGAACGAGAACTGGGAAGAAGAACCTGATGTCGGCGTGGGCGAAGAGAATTATTTCTCGCCTGGCGAGGCCGATCGTGGTCAGCCTACTCATTTCCTGCCGCGTCGCAATCGCTTTACCTTTGAAGTGACGGTACCTGCGGATTGGGGCGATAGAGAACTGGTTTGGACGCTTAAAGTTAACGGTCAAGAGCGCAAGGCCTACGCCACGCTGCGACAGGATTACCTGGTCGACAATATGGTTATTGCCTCGGAAACCGGCTCACTGGGCGCGGGTACCAGTTCGCCTGAATCACGCGCAAACATTCCGCCAATAGTCACAGTGCAAGGTGATGGAATTCGATCCGCCAGAGTAGGGGAGCCAATCTCCATCGAGACTCTAGTGGAAGATGATGGCCTACCCAATCCAACTGACCCGGTGGAAGAAGCGCGCCGCTTTGCGGAGTTTGCCGGCGGCGGTCTCGCGGCTGCACTGGTGACTCCGGAAGCAGTGATGCAGCGACGCCTGATGTCTCCGCCAATCAAGGTGACTGTTGATAAAGTCAATGGCCTCTACTATTCCTGGAACAAGTATCGGGGCCCAGGCGATGTTACTTTCGATCCTCCGCAGGTTAAAGTCTGGGAAGACACGCGCACCAGCGCAAATTCTCCCTGGGGCGCTCTGTGGCTGCCACCTGCCTTGCCGGAAGATGGTATTCACGCTGTCACGATGACCTTTAGTGAACCCGGCGAGTACATACTCTGGGGCAGAGCTGATGATGGCGGTCTGTATCAAGACGCTTACGTCACGGTGAATGTTGCCGAGTAATCAATCAGATATGAAAAGGGCAGTGTAACCGCCCTTTTTTGTTTCCGTTGGCTCGATTTGCAGGGAATCAGGAAGTCATGGAATTAGCCCTGCTGGCCGCTACCCAAGTACTCCAAAGTCCGTGACATTGTGCTTGCTCTGGTGATTTCGGCCATTTGCGCGGTACTCATATACATTACTGGATTCTCCCGGGCCTCCGGGCTTCAGGGCAATAACGGAGTTTTCTATGCAAGCAATTCGAAAATACGCACTGTTTTTCTTTGTCTCAGCGGGCTATTGCATGACGTCAATGGGTCATGCTGCCGAAGAAAATACCTTTTATTCAGATCTCGCGCGGGACTGGTACGAGGGCGGCGACTATTTCGAATGGCAATCAACGACACCGAATAATAATGGTGCCAGTGTCGATGTTTTCTATCATACGTTCGGTAATCCGGATAATCCTCAGCTGCTATTGATTCACGGTTTCCCCAACTCCAGCTTCGATTATCAAGCGCTGGTACCTTTGCTCGCAGATGATTACTACATCGCAACACTAGACTTCCCTGGTTCGGGCTTCTCCGATAAGCCTCTCAATGGTTTCTCCTACATGCTGGAGGACAACGGCTTGTTGGTTGACTACTTCGTGCGTGAAATCGTTGAATTTGATGATTTTGCCCTATACACCCACGATCGAGGGGTCAGTATTGGGCTATCGTTCCTGGGACACTATCTTGATACCAATCCAGAGTATCGGATCAACTACCATTTCCTGTCGAATAGCGGGATGTATCTGCCTCTTGCGAATCTGGTGCCATTTCAGATGGCCATGCTTGATCCAGAACGTGGCCCTGAATTTATTGCGGCGCGCAAGGCGCAGCCACGGGTGACCGAGGGTGACCCGGTTGCCGTGGGCTATGCGGACATCTTTAAATTCAATGATGGCGACGCGGCCCTGCTGGGAGTGGGGAAGTATTTATTGGAGAGGGCGGCTAATGAAACTCGCTGGCTGGAGAACCTGCCCCGCAGCCCGGTGCCGGTAGCCTACCTCTGGGGTTTGCTCGATGTAGTGAATCCTCCGCGCATCGCTCACTACGTGTGGGATACTTATCTCAACGAGCGCGAGGTCGAGAGTTCTTTCTGGATTCTTCCCACCGCTGGACATTATCCGCAGCGCGAGAAACCGGAGCAGGTGGCGAAGGTCATTCGCACGGCTTTGAGTGGCCAGGTGCCAGACAGAGGGTCAGAAAATGCCTTCATGCGCGAGTATGCGAGCACGCGCGATGATGAAGATGCGATCTATATTGGTCGCTCCGAGCCGCGCACTATGGAGTTTCCATTCCAGGAGCTGTATACGCCTGAAGGTTATCTGCAGTAAATCTGCAGTTAGCGGGCTCTAAAACAGGCTTACATATTGCGACGGTACTGCCCACCTACCTCGAAGAAGGTGTCGGTGATTTCTCCCAGCGAGCAGTGCTGCACCGCATTCATTAACTCGGCAAACACATTCTCATCATTGCGCGCTGCTTCGCTGAGACGTTCCAGTGCCTCTGATTTCTTGTCGGCGTTGCGTTGCTTGAATGACTGCAGGCGTTGCAGCTGGCTCTGTTTCTCCGCTTCCGTTGATCTGGCAAGTTCCAGATCGAATTCGGGCTCGGGCTCGTCATTCAGGAAGGTGTTGACGCCGACGATGGGCAGGCTGCCATCATGCTTGCGATGTTCATAGTGCATGGACTCATCCTGAATCTTGCCGCGCTGGTAACCAGTCTCCATGGCGCCGAGCACGCCGCCGCGCTCTGAGATGCGCTCGAATTCCTTCAGCACTGCCTCTTCTACCAGGTCGGTAAGTTCATCGATAATGAAAGAACCCTGGTTAGAGTTTTCATTCACCGCCAGACCCCACTCCTTGTTGATAATGAGTTGAATCGCCATGGCCCGGCGCACTGATTCTTCGGTTGGCGTGGTGATCGCCTCATCATAGGCATTGGTGTGTAGTGAGTTGCAGTTATCGTAAATCGCAATCAATGCCTGCAGGGTCGTGCGGATGTCGTTGAAGGACATTTCCTGAGCGTGTAGCGAACGCCCAGAGGTCTGGATGTGATATTTCAGCTTTTGGCTGCGCTCATTGGCGCCGTACCTGAATCGCATGGCAACTGACCAGATGCGTCGAGCGACACGACCCAGCACTGTGTACTCCGGGTCCATGCCATTAGAGAAAAAGAATGACAGGTTGTGCGCGAAATTATCCACCTGCATACCCCGCGCCAGATAGGCTTCAACGAAGGTGAACCCGTTGGCCAGGGTAAAGGCTAGCTGTGAAATCGGGTTCGCTCCGGCTTCAGCGATGTGATAACCAGAAATAGAAACCGAGTAAAAGTTGCGCACGCCATGCTGGGTAAAATACGCCTGGATGTCACCCATGACCTTGAGACTAAATTCGGTGGAAAAGATGCAGGTGTTCTGACCCTGGTCTTCCTTCAAAATGTCCGCTTGCACAGTGCCACGCACCTGACGAAGAGTCTCTGCCTTGATGTCAGCCAGTTGCTCTTCCGCAGGATCCTGTCCATTGGCGTCGATAAATTTCTGTGTCTGTTGAGAGATAGCTGCATTCAGAAACATGGCCAGGATAGTCGGGGCTGGGCCATTGATAGTCATGGAAACAGAGGTGCTGGGATCACAGAGATCAAAGCCGTCGTAGAGTGCTTTCATGTCATCCAGTGTGGCGATGGAAACACCGGAATTGCCAACCTTACCGTAGATGTCTGGCTGTGGATCAGGGTCGAACCCATATAGAGTGACAGAATCAAAGGCCGTGGAAAGGCGCTTCGCCTCCGAGTGTTCAGACAGCTGTTTGAGACGTTTATTGGTGCGAAAGGCATCGCCTTCACCGGCAAACATGCGGGTGGGATCTTCGCTGTCACGCTTGAATTGAAACACTCCGGCAGTGAAAGGGAATTTGCCGGGGACGTTTTCCAGCAGCAGCCATTTCAATAGCTCACCATGGTCTTCATATTGCGGCAGAGATACCCTTGAAATTGCAGTGCCCGACAGGGATTCTTTCTTTAGCGGGGTACGTATTTCCTTATCCCTTATTCTGACTACAAACTCCTGGCCGCTGTAGTCCTCTTTAATTTGAGGCCAGGTATCCAGCAGTCGCTTTGCCAGATGATCGAGTGAGGAGTCTCGTTTCGCGATCAGTTCATCCAGGCCGTCTAGGGTTTTGCCAGCTTGCTTCAGCATTGATTTGCTGGCCGCCAATTGTTGACGCTCTCGCGCCAGGCGAGACTGCTCGGAGACTTGCCTATGGTAATCTCTGACGCTCTCTGCGATCTCTGCCAGGTAACGCTGACGTGACTCTGGGATGATCAGTGTACGTTGAGTTGATACCCGTCCTTCCACTGCAAGCAGTATGGAGTCGAACTGTTTTAATCCATGTTGTCTAAGCTCCCCAAGCAGACACTGATAGAGGGCAGTAATACCATTGTCGTTGAACTTGGAAGCAATGGTGCCGTAAACCGGCATTGTATCTGGAGTCCGGTCGAAGGCACTGCGATTGCGCTGCACCTGCTTGGATACATCCCTGAGTGCATCCTCCGATCCTTTGCGATCAAACTTGTTGATAGCAAACACATCGGCATAATCCAGCATGTCGATTTTCTCCAACTGGCTGGCAGCACCGAATTCGGGAGTCATCACGTACAGAGAGGTGTCTACAAACGGCACGATGCCAGCATCACCCTGGCCAATGCCCGGCGTCTCCACAATGATGAGATCGAACCCAGACAGTTTTATGGCGTCGAGAATCTCGGCTAATCGCTGTGGAATTTCTACTGAGGCATTTCTCGTCGCCAGTGACCGCATAAAGATTCTGTCGTGATTAATAGCATTCATGCGAATGCGATCTCCCAACAGAGCGCCACCGGTTTTCTTGCGGGTTGGATCGATGGCTAGGATCGCAATATTCAGTGAATCAAGACTGTCCTGACGAAAGCGCCGCACGATTTCGTCAGTGCTGGACGACTTGCCTGCACCACCGGTGCCGGTTATTCCTAATATAGGTGTGCCCACCTTGGCCGCCAGCAAACGCAGCTCATTGAGTTCCGAATCACTATAGGCATTATTTTCAATGCTGCTGATGCTGCGGGTAAGTTGAATGCGATCACCAGAGGTCAGGGCATCAATCTGTGGCTTGAATGCACATTTTGCGTCGCGGGTGCGCTGTAGCATGTCATCGATCATGCCCTGCAGGCCCAGAGACTGGCCGTCGGCTGGGGAATAAAGTCGGGCCACACCATGGTTATGCAATTCGTCGATCTCGGCAGGAATGATCACGCCGCCACCGCCGCCAAAAACCTGGATATGCTCGGCACCCTGGCTTTTTAATTGATCAACGAGATACTTGAAGTATTCGATATGGCCGCCCTGGTAAGAGCTGATTGCAATTGCGTCTACGTCCTCCTGGATCGCTGCACGCACAATTTCCTGCACCGACCGATTATGGGCGAGGTGAATCACCTCGGCGCCGCTGGACTGCAGCATGCGCCGCATGATGTTGATGGCCGCATCGTGACCGTCGAAGAGGCTGGCGGCCGTCAGAAAACGCAGGTACTGTTTTTCTTCCGCTTCTGAATTTTCTACTGATTTGATTTGTCGGGTATCAACAACAGACACGATTTCCCCCATCGAGCAATTAGTGATTCGCAAGCTGCGCTGGAAGCTGCAGGCGCCAATTCATTCCATTCCATGGCATGAGCGCGGCCGGACGCCGGCCTTGCGAAGAGCGCTCAATTCTAGCTTAAAAAGCCGCTTACAGGGGATGGTTTTTGAGGAACTCGACGATCGCGGCGGCGGTATCGGCAGGTTTTTCGAGGCCAACAACATGGCCGGCTCCAGGTACGATGACGAGCTTAAGCCGGTCTCCGTGTTCAGCCTTCATGATATGCCCATTCTCGATTGGCGCAGTGAGGTCATCTTCACCCATGACCATTAGCAATGGCCCGTCGCCACCTGCTACCCACTCTTCCAGTGGGGTGTTGCGATTCGCCTGACCCTGGGCAGCCCTCGCATCTGGCCAGTAACGAAGACTCTCCACATAGTCTTCAACGAGTGCGTCCGCAGTTGCAGCAGAGAATAGCGTGCGACGAGCCAGCTGCATCTTTTCGTCGAAGGGCAGATTCCTGTCCCCCAGCAACATGGCAAGCTCACCCGGTTCGGTTAGGGCGGGAACAATACCACCTGCAGCTATAAGAGTGACACTTGCCACTCTTTCCGGGTAATCGGTAGCTAGCATACGCGAGGTGCGATTCCCAAATGCCCAACCCGCTATATGAAATTTATCTGCTCCGAGTTGATCGGCAACAGCAATGACATCGTCTGCCAGGTCATGCAGCGTGAGATCATTCAGATTGCCCGTGCTGCCCATAATGCCGCGTTGGTTGATTACCACCAGGCGATAGCCCGCATCGGCAATAAGCGGGCCGATGCGCTTGTATCTTGAGTAGTCACCGCCAGAACCGGGCAGGGCCAGGATCAGCTCTGCGGATGCAGAATCGGGCGCCCACTCCACCAAATTCAGCTCGGCGTGACCGATATCTAGCGTGTATCGCAGACCATCCTGGGCAAGTGCGGAGCCGAGCAAGTTGCTGAGGAAAAGGCAAAGCCAAATGCGTGTTCTTAACGGTTTCATAGTTAAGGGCCTCTGATGATCTCTGTCAGGAGATTCTTATTTT
>DLPV01000008.1:18264-27955 GCA_002477465.1 Gammaproteobacteria bacterium UBA7449
TGATTTTCCAGTGCTCGAGCAGCAGCAGCCGCGTGTTTGTGGCGCTATCACATAGTTTGTATAGTGACCCCATGTCTACATGGATGTTTTTTACCCTTCTCGCCGTGGTCATGCAGTCCGTCAGGACCGCGGGACAGAAGCGCATGGCACAATCACTTACGGCCGAGGCGACAACGCTGGTGCGGTTCCTGTTTGGTTTGCCCTTCGCGCTTATTTACTTTGTGTTATTGAGGCGCACCAATTCCGGTCCGGAATTGGTGCTGAGTGTGGACTACTGGCTACCCGCCAGCCTGGCGGCGGTCTCTCAGATTGTGGCAACCCTGTGCCTGGTTAAGGCGCTTACCCTGCGTAATTTTGCAGTGGGTACGGCTCTGGCGAAAACTGAAGCCATCATGACAGCTCTCCTGGGATCAATTTTCTTCGCGGCCAGCCTGTCTGTGCTGGGTTATGTTTCCGTATGCGTTGGTGTGATCGGTGTACTGGTAGCGAGCAATTGGCGCATCAGTGTGCCAGATTTGCTGAACAACGCGAGCATCAAGTATGGTCTCGGTGCCGGACTCGGTTTTGCCCTGGCTTCGCTCTGGATTCGACAGGCTTCGCTGTCACTCGCGGTGCCCGAACTGTTAAGCGCGGCAACAGTGTTGGTGTACATGGTGGCATTGCAAACGCTGATCTGTCTCGCGCTCATCTTTTACCGGCAACCCGCCCAGTTCACCCTGATCGCCGCCAGCTGCCGTTCGGCACTACTCATTGGCTTTACCAGTGTTGCCGGCTCCATCGGCTGGTTTACCGCCATGAGCCTGCAGGAGGCCGCGCTGGTGAAGACCCTTGGGCAAACCGAGTTTGTTGTTACCCTGTTTATTACCTATCTCTATTTCGGAGAGAAGATCACACTGCGGGAGTCTCTCGGTATGGGCCTGATCGCGATCAGCGTTGGCCTGCTGGTGGCCGTTAGCTAGTGCGCGCAAAGTGGAAGCGGTATCCGTACTTGAACGCATTCAGAATCTGCTGTTCCGCTGATGCCAGTAGGCCAGTTGAGCCTTGTTTTCCGACTGGGAATCAGTCGCCTAGAGCGCAAGCAGTTTAGACGAGCAACAGCCTAGCCCTGCAGCAACGTGGTTTCATAACCCAGCTCCAGCAGGCGCTGCAGAATGTCCTGGCTCTGGCTGGCATCACGGGTTTCTACCGTAAGGTAAAGATCCGCGTCTTTCACCGGTAAGTTGGAGAACATGCGCTGGTGGGAAACTTCGAGGATATTGCCACCAGCATCACCAACGACCTCGGTGATGTCAGACAAGGTGCCAGGTAAGTCCTGAATACGTATCAGGTAACGCACAATGCGCCCCTTTTTTATCAGTCTGCGCATCAGTACCGCTGCCAGAATGCGTGGGTCTATATTGGCGCCACAGAGGATGACGCCCGTGCTCGAGTCTTTGAATTACGCGCTGTGGCTGGCAACCGCAGCCAACGCCGCGGCGCCAGCACCCTCGGTGACAGTCTTCTCAATGGTGATAAGCTGGTTAATGGCTTCCTCGATCGCCTCTTCATCTATCAGCAAGATGTCATCTACCAGGTCTTTGATGATAGCCATCGTGGTTTGGCCCGGCTTCTTGACCGCTATGCCTTCGGCAACCGTGGAGCCACCAAGCTTCTCTGAACGGTCATGAAACTGGTTATAGGCACTGGCATAGCCCTCAACCTCAACGCCGACGATGCGGATGTCTGGCTTGATAGCCTTGGCCGCGGTGGCGATGCCAGAAATCAGGCCACCACCTCCAATAGGGATAACCAATATTTCAAGATTGGGATTGGTGTCCAGCATCTCGATGCCGATGGTGCCCTGACCTGCAATGATTGCAGCATCATCATAGGGGTGGATGAAGCAGTAATTCTCACGAGCCGCGAGTTCTCGTGCAAACTGCCCGGACTCGTCAATTGAACTGCCTTCGAGCAAGCCGCTGGCGTCAAAGTTTTTGGTATCTTCAACTTTGACATTCGGTGTGTTCTTGGACATGACGATGGTTGCAGGTATGCCGAGCCGCTGCGCATGGTACGCCACAGCCTTGGCGTGATTCCCTGCTGACATCGCAATGACACCTTGCGCTTTTTCTGCCTCCGAGAGCTGCAGCAGCTTATTCAAAGCACCGTGTTCCTTGAACGAAGAGGTGAACTGCAGGTTTTCAAACTTGAGCCAGATTTCTGTTCCCAGGATCGTCGATAGCGTTCTGGAATGGGCGCAGGGCGTTCATACTACTGAGGGGCGAATTCTGGCGGCGGCTTGTATTTTTTGTAGCGTAGTCACAATGGGTAATCCCGCAATTCGGGTTTAATGGTTCGGGAGGCAGCTTTACACATGCCTCCGAGTTTGGCGAACGCCAATTTCTGCCTCAGGACTCGCTGCCGTCCTGGCCTTTGAATTTAATATGGGGAATCTTGAATGTTGGCTGCATCTGGGCAATCTCCGGATCCGGCTCCAGTCGTTGTCCGGTTACACCCTTGTCTTCGTACTTCATCTTGTTCAGGACATAGCGCATGGATTCCAGGCAGGCCTTGTCGCGATCATTGCCTTCGATGACGATCCACGGGCTGTCGGTGGTGGAGGTGCGTTCAAACATGGCTTCCTTGTGCTGCGTATACTCATCCCACTTGGATTGCGCGAGAGCATCGACAGTACTCAACTTCCACTGTTTAAGCGGATTGGTCTTGCGCTCTTTGATGCGCTTGGCCTGCTCACCTTCATCAATGGAGAACCAGAATTTGATCATATGCAGGCCATCTTCCTTGAGCATGCGCTCGAGCAGCACAACCTGCTCCAGAAAGAACTTGTATTCCCGCTGCGAACAAAAGCCCATCACCGGCTCCACCACGGCGCGGTTGTACCAGCTGCGGTCAAAGAAAACGATTTCCCCCGGGTTCGGGAGCTCTTTCACATAGCGTTGAAAGTACCACTGGCCAGATTCCTGCTCGCTGGGTTTGGACAGGGCGACAATTCGGTAATACCTGGGGTTCAGGAAGCGCACAAAGCGCATGATTGTGCTTCCTTTCCCCGCTGCGTCGCGGCCTTCAAAAATAATCAGCAGTCGGCGACCACTCTCCCGAATGGAGTTCTGCAGTCGCACCATCTCAACCTGTAGATCAAGAAATTCCGGGTCGTTTTCTAGGGCAAAAATCATGGTTTCAGGGCCAAATTGAACATACTGCCAGTTTAACAAAAATCTCACCCCAAAATATGACAGTTTCGCCACGTGGATTCTGTATTTTTCCGCGTCCTGCGCTATACAATTGCATGGAAAACGGGAGATGATGGCGCTGGTTTAATATCCAGACAATCGATTTTCAAGCAAATAATAGAAAGGAAAACGAGGCGATAATAATGGCGAAAGCACGTATCAAGCCCATTCAGTGGTTATTAGTTACGGTCCTGGCACTGGGATTCACGCAGGGATTTGCCCAGGACTGGCCGGCGGAACCGCCCGCAGAGGCACCAGCGGACTGGGGTCCAGTTTCCTTAAACCTTGAAGAGATAGAGTATCCCTGGCCGGTGCACTATCTTGAGTTGCGCCGATACGGCCAGAAAATGCTCATGGCCTATATGGATATCCCGCCAACGGGATCAGCAAATGGTCAGACCATATTCTGGCAACACGGTCATAACTTCTACTCCGAGCCCTATCAGGAAAGTTTTCGCCGGCTCACGGCTGCCGGATTTCGCGTGATTGCGGTAGATCGCATCGGTTACGGCAAGTCCTCCAAACCACTCATTACCTATAACTTCAACTTTGTCGCGGCCAATATGAAGGAGCTGATGGATGAGTTGGGTATTGAGCAGGTTGCGGCAGTGGGTCACTCCATGGGCGGCATGGTGGTTAGCAGGTTTTCAATGCTGTATCCGGAGAACGTGACTCATGTTGCTATGGTCAATCAGATAGGCTTGTCAGACTCTCGTCAGAGCAGGACCTGGCGTGATCCCCTTGCAGGTGATCCTGCAACCCCAAGCTACCAGTCGGTCCTGCGTGGACATCGACGTTACTACCCGCGAGATTGGCCACCAGCACATCTGGAATATGTGCGCCGCCAGTATGGTCAAACCCTTAGCGGAGATTATCCCCGATACGCCCGTGTGCGCGCCATGGTCAGCGATATGCTTTACAACGATCCTGTAGTCTATGATTGGCAGCATATCGAAACCAAGGCGCTGGTTATTGGTGGCGAAGAGGATGACCTTGCCGATGATTTCGTTGCGCGAGTCAATCATGTGCACAGCGAGTTACCCAATTCTGCCTTGCACCTCTATCCTGAAATCGGGCATAACCCCCAGGTAGAGATTCCGGACCAGTTTCATGCTGACCTGATTCGTTTCCTCTTGTCTGATCCGGACGAGCCGGCGAGCGAGTGGCGCTAGTATTCCACAAGGCAGCAGTGCTCACAGCACTGCTGCCTGTCTAGCCTGCAATATCATACTCCCTATCCTTCCCTAATTTCTCTCCAATTATTGTAGGGCGCAAACTGGCCCCGCATCATTGCGCTCGCTGCCAGTTTTTCAGGTGAAGACCGCAAGCGCTGCGAGATTGCGGGCATAGATGATTTCTTGGGACAACCGCCGCGTTTGAAAGAGCTCTGTAGCGCACTGAACTAAAGATCATTCTTAACGTTTCTCTGCACCCAGCATCATGCTTTGCGTCAACCCGGGCTGCGCGTTGTTCGGACTTCATGCGCACCACTCCCTTTTACTCAATCCACTCTACAGGGTAAAGTCGTTATCGATTTCGGAATTATATCTAGCGCAATAATTAGAGAGAGAAAACATGGATTCCCATGCTGTCAATCTTAGCTATGCCAGCGGTGCCTCCGACCAACCCTTAATCGGTTCGCCGATTTCGCAGTTTTTCGACAATATCGTGGCCCGTTATGGCGAGCGGGAAGCCGTGGTCTCCTGTCATCAGGGTATTCGCTGGACCTACGCGCAGCTTGCCGAGAGAGTGGACGAGCTTGCGCGGGCGTTTATCGCGGCTGGCTTTGTGAAGGGAGACCGGGTCGGCATCTGGTCGCCGAATAATGTGGAATGGCTGTGCACCCAGTATGCCACTGCCAAGGTTGGCATTGTCCTCGTTACGATCAATCCTGCTTACCGGACCCATGAATTGGCATACGTGCTTAAGCAAGCCGGCTGCAAAGGCCTAGTAATTCAGAACGCTTTCAAGGCTTCAGATTACATCGCGATGCTAACTGAACTTTGCCCTGAGCTGGCGACAGCAGAGGCGGGTGCCTTCAGCTCTGCCGAATTTCCCCTGCTTACAACCGTGGTGTCAAACACCGCGACCGAAGTAGCTGGTATTCACAACTGGGCAGAGTTTTGTGCTGCTGGCGACAAGGTCTCTGCGCAAACTCTTGCAGCTTGTGTCAGCGCACAGGATATGGATGATGCCATCAATATTCAGTACACCAGTGGCACCACCGGATTCCCTAAAGGTGCAACGCTTAGCCATCACAATATTCTCAATAATGGCCATTTTGTGGCGGCAATTATGCAGTTTAGCGAGCGCGACCGGCTGGTGATTCCGGTGCCGCTTTACCATTGCTTCGGCATGGTAATGGGCAACCTCGGTTGTTTAAGCCATGGCGCCTGTGCCATCTATCCAAGCGAAGGCTTTGAGCCGGAGGCGGTGTTGGCCGCGATAGAGGCGGAGAAGGCAACGGCGTTGTTCGGAGTGCCGACCATGTTCATCGCGGAACTTGGCCTAGCCACGTTCAATAATTTCGACTTGAGTTCATTGCGTACTGGCATCATGGCTGGTGCGCCCTGTCCGGTGGAGACCATGAAGCAGGTCAACGACCTCATGCATATGACCGAGGTCGAAATTGCTTACGGCATGACTGAGACCAGCCCCGTGAGTTTTCAGACGCGGGTTGATTCTCCGCTCGACAAGCGCGTAAGCACGGTCGGCCGGGTGCACCCCCATGTCGAAGTAAAAATCATCGACCCGGACACGGGGCGAACCTGCCCGGTTGGCACCATGGGCGAACTCTGTACCCGGGGCTATTCGGTGATGCTGGGATACTGGGAAAATCCAGACGCCACTGCCGCCGCAATAGACAGCAATGGCTGGATGCATACTGGCGACACCGCGATCATGGATGCTGAGGGCTATGTGAATATAGTGGGCCGGATCAAGGACATGATTGTGCGAGGGGGAGAGAATGTTTACCCGCGGGAAATTGAAGAGTTTCTTATGACTCATCCCGCTATAGACGCAGTGCAGGTGACCGGTGTGCCTGATATAAAGTTCGGTGAGGAAATTGTTGCCTGGATTAATATCAAAGATGACGCCCAGCTAAGCGAGGCTGAAATCAAGTCATATTGCGATGGTCAGATTGCCCACTTCAAGGTGCCCCGTTATATCCGATTCAGCACGGAGTTCCCGATGACTGTGACGGGCAAGGTACAGAAATTCAAGATGCGCGAAATCAGCATGCGGGAGCTAGGACTGCAAGATTCGAAAACAGCCTAAGCTTTCTGTTATTGCCGCCTGTGATATTACAGGCTAGGTAAGTGCAATGGTCCATCCCTGAGGATGCGACTCCAGACCCGTTCACCGATGCGGTGTGCTTCTTCCAGTAAGGCGGTTTCATCCAGCATAGTTAAGCTACGGTCTCTCATGACAAACTTGCCATCCACCATTACCGACTCAATGTCAGAAGGTTGCCCATTATGGATCCAGGCGGAGAGGATTCGGCCGGATGGGGTGAGATGAGGCTGAAAGGTGTCCAGCACGAGGATGTCGGCTTTCTTGCCGATCTCCAATGAACCAATGCTGCTGGCTTGATTGACGGCTTGCGCACCACCTGAGCAAGCATCTGCAAGCATGTCCTCGGGTTGGGGTAGGGTGCCAGGTATCTCATCATTACGCTGAATTCTTTCCAGTGAGATTGCGGTTTTCATCACGTGCAGCATGTCCGTATTATTGTTGTCGGTGCCAAGCGCGATACGGCAGCCCGCTTCGCGCAGCGCGGTGACGGGTGGGCTTACGCCTCGATTTGCTGCCATGGCGGCCTGGTGGGTAATGATGGTATTGCTGCGAGCCAGAGCGTCGACCTCCGCGGCGTCGACATAACGGGCATGGGCAGCGAAGAGACGCGGTCCAAGAAAGCCATTGTTATCGAGAAAGGTTGCTGGCCGTACGCCGTGATAGCGCAACATGAAATCCACTTCCGCCTGGGATTGGGTCATATGGATGGTGTAGCCCAGATCGTGCTGATCGGCGAATTCACGGACGTCACGCAGTAACTGAGGTGAAGACAATTCTGTGAGAGCAGCGGCGGGAAACACGCTGACGCGACCACGGTCATAGCCATGCCATTCGCTGTGAAGATCGGTAATGCGCTGCATACCTTCTTCTCGGAGCTGGTCAGAAAACTGTGGCGGGACACTGGCCGCCAGGCGCGGCGGTGACATTGGACCATCGACAGTGGTGATATCACGGACCGATTCTGCAAACACCCAGCGTTGACCGGTTTCCACCAATGCTGCTGCATCGCGGGCAATGCCGCCGACATTCTGCACCATGGTTGTGGTTCCAGCGCGGAGTCCCTCTACTGCGGCGAGCACAGACATCACCGTCGCTTCCTCCGAAGACAGCAAGCTTTCTGGGCTTTCCGGCAAATCTAGAGAATTGGGGAAGCCAAAATCTTCGTTGAATCCCTTGGCAATGGTCGCTGCAAGGTGGGCATGGCAGTTGACCAGTCCTGGCAGCAGTGCCTTGCGCCGACCATCGTAGACCTGGGCATTGGGAAAGCGCGCAAGAATCTCATCTGTCTCGCCAATGGCGGCAATAACGTCATTCTGAACCGCAAGGGCCGTATTTAGCAGCGTGCGACGTTCAGGATCGTTGGTCACAATGCACGTGTTCGTAAACACGGTTGTGTTTAAAGCATCACTCTGCTGCGCCAGGAGTTGGCCCGCGGGTAGAAGTGAACTTCCCGCAAGAGTGCCGACTCGGGCCAACAATTGCCTGCGCGTAAACTGTGGAAAGCTAATGTTTTTCTTCATATCGGTGAACCATAATGTCAAAAGAGAGAATTAAATTGAATTATCAGTCAATAAAATAGCTGTTAATACTGCGCAGGTCTTCGTTGCCACCCAGATAGCCGGATAACTTACAAGTATTTTATCGGGGAAGCGGAACCTCTCTGTCCAAATCAGCTTGGTATCTGCGCCGACTGCGATTGATACGCCGAGGGCGCCACTGTCCATCAAAATCTGAATTTCGTCCCAGGAACAGGTGATGTTGTCTGCTAAAGAGAGTGTCGGCTCAACTGCTTCAAACAATTCTTGGTGTCGACAATGAGCAGACAACATGGGGTAAAAACAACCAGAAGTGCTGTGCGAAGGTAGCGTATGGCTGAGACTCCGATTTTTTTCCTCGATCTATTTAGGTAGCCAAAAACCTTACCTTAGAGTCATGCGTGGCGAAAATCCAGTGCTGTGCGCAATGCCAGAGTCGTGCTGCGTAAGCAATCTAAAGCACCGTGGTACACGTAACATCTGGTATAGAGGTTATTAATTATGAAAGCACCCAATTTATTGATTATTGTACTGAGCTTGCTCGCTGTTTTTGCAGGAAGTACCGCCATGGCCATCGAAGAACCAGTCTATACTGTGATCGCCGAAGTCGATGGTATCGAATATCGAAAGTATGCAGATTACATTGTCGCCGAAACCGTGGTTACCGAGGCCAGCAGTCGCAATCGGGCGGCTAATCAGGGATTCCGGCGTCTGTTCGGCTACATCACAGGCGACAACCACTCCCAGACCAAAGTGGAAATGACGGCACCTGTGCAGCAACAGCCCAGTCAGAAAATTGCCATGACCGCTCCCGTTCAGCAGTCAGCCAACGAGGCGGGTTGGAAGATTGCTTTTGTGGTGCCAAGCGAATTTTGCTGGGACACCGTGCCAAAACCTACCAATCCGGACGTCTACCTGCGTCAGGTGTCGGGGGAGATCGTCGCCGTGAAACGTTACTCGGGGCGTTGGACCGATAAGAACCTGGCGCGTAGAACAGAAGAATTGCTGCAGGCGCTGGAACAGTCCGCCGTCCAGCCCCTAGGCAACGTGGTGAGTGCTTCCTACAATGCGCCTTTTACACCGCCCTTCATGCGCCGTAATGAGGTAATGGTAACCGTAGAAAGGGCGCCAGAATCCTGATTACGAGTGCTGGACCTGCCTATTTGTCGCCCTTTGCTGGCTGATCTTTGGCCGTCGGGAATCGACTATTCCAGCTGTTCAGATTTTTATGTCAATAACTCTATACAAAACAAGAGTTTATAGAATCGAAATTTTCGATCAGGTCTATCGAAATTAATCGTTATACCGATCACAGCGCGCGGCGTATCTTATCTGCTATCAGTTTTCACACGCAAATTTTGATGCTCACTAGGAGACATATATGTTCAAGAAAACCATTTCCGCTTTGACGATTGCCGCGCTCAGCGCTTCGCCGCTGAGTCAGGCTATCGCGCAGAGCACTGCGCCAGATAATGACTACTGGTGGCCTAACCGCCTTGATCTCGGCCCTCTGCGCGCAGATTCTGTAGGCATGGATCCACGCGGTGATGATTTTAACTACGCGGAAGCCTATGAATCCCTGGATATGGATGCGCTTATCGCTGATCTCACTGCACTGATGACCGACTC
>DLPV01000008.1:28343-34050 GCA_002477465.1 Gammaproteobacteria bacterium UBA7449
GGTACCTACCGCGTCACTGACGGTCGTGGTGGCGCCGATGGCGGCATGCAGCGATTCGCACCGCTGAACAGCTGGCCCGACAATGCCAACCTCGATAAGGCTCGACGCCTGCTCTGGCCAATCAAAGAGAAATACGGCCGAGCGATTTCCTGGGCTGACCTGATGATTCTGGCCGGCACTGTCGCCATGGATGATATGGGATTCGAGACACTCGGTTTCGCCGGTGGTCGCGTCGATGAATTCCAGCCTGAAGATGTGAACTGGGGTCCGGAAGGCGAGTGGCTTGGCGCCGATCGTCGTGATGCGATGGGATCGCTGCGTGGACCTTTTGGTGCGGTACAGATGGGTCTGATTTATGTCAACCCAGAAGGACCTGATGGAAATCCTGACCCGATGGCATCTGCCCGGCGTATTCGCGAGTCATTCGGCCTGATGGCGATGAACGATGAAGAAACTGCGGCACTGATTGCTGGTGGTCACACTTTTGGTAAGGCTCACGGTGCAGCTAACCCGGGTGACCACGTAGGCGCTGACCCAGAAGCTTCCAGTATCGACCAGCAGGGCTTTGGCTGGCAGAACAGCTACGGAGCCGGTAATGCGCGCGATACGATTACCAGCGGTTTTGAAGGCGCGTGGACCTCTACACCAACCGATTGGTCAAACGGCTACCTCATCAATCTGTATACCTATGATTGGGAGCAAACCGCGAGTCCTGCTGGCAACACCCAGTGGATTCCAAGCAATGGCGCTGCTTCGCAGCTAGTGCCGGATGCGTTCGATTCAAGCACGCGTCATGCGCCGATCATGTTTACCACTGACCTGGCGCTAAAAATGGATCCAGCCTATGCGGAAATCACTGAGCGTTGGCTGCAGAATCCTGGCGAATTCGAAGATGCTTTTGCGCGCGCCTGGTTCAAGTTGACTCACCGTGACCTTGGTCCAACTTCACGTTACCTGGGCGACATGGCCCCTGCTGAGGAGTTTATCTGGCAAGATCCGGTTCCTGAAGTGGATTATGCTTCGATAAACGATCGTGATATCAACAGCTTGAAAGAAGATATCCTGGGGTCTGGACTAAGCACTGCAGAGCTGGTTCGCGCAGCCTGGTCTTCAGCTTCCAGCTTCCGCATGACAGATATGCGTGGTGGCGCGAATGGTGCCCGCGTGCGTTTGGCTCCACAAAACAGCTGGGATGCCAACAGCCCGGATGAGCTGGATCGTGTTATCAGTACCCTGGAAAACATTCAGGAAGACTTCAATAGCTCAAATCGTCGCAAGCAGGTTTCTCTTGCTGACCTGATCGTGCTGGGCGGTGCTGCCGCAATCGAACAGGCTGCTGAGCGTGCTGGCATTGAAGTCGAAGTACCGTTTGCGCCGGGTCGTGCTGATGCTAGCCAGGAGCAGACTGATGTGGAGTCATTCTCTTATCTCGAGCCCATAGCAGACGGTTTCCGCAATTTCTTTGTCAACGCCAATGAGCGCAATCCGGCTGAGATGCTGATTGAGAAAGCTGCGCTGCTGGATCTGAACGTGCCTGAGATGACTGTTCTCGTTGCCGGTATGCGCGTGTTAGACGCCAATACCAACGGGGCGCAACACGGTGTATTCACTGACCGCCCAGGAACCCTCAGCAATGATTTCTTCACGAACCTGGTGGACATGTCTACAATCTGGGCGCGCTCACCTTCGGATGAAGGCGTCTATGTGGGTCGCGATCGCAACACCAACGAAGTGAAGTGGACTGCGACGCCAGTTGATCTGATCTTTGGTTCAAACTCTGAGCTGCGCGCTGTGTCTGAGTTCTATGCACAGAACGATGCCCAGGAGCAGTTTGTTCACGATTTCATTGATGCCTGGACCAAGGTGATGAAGGCTGACCGCTTCGATCTTTCCGCAGAGCAGCGCGGTGAGATGATGGCGAGCAACTAGTGCTTATTCTGATTTCAGCTTAATCAGTAAGAAAAAACGGCACCTCACGGTGCCGTTTTTTTTGCATGAAAATTCTCGTCTTACTCAGGTTAACGGTTTCGAACTTCCACGTGGGCGATCTTGCCGCCGCTTACCACAATGCGCTCCGTTCCCGGGCGAACGAGCTCTTCATTCGCGCTGTTTCTGGCTTTTAGGGTGAATTGTATTTCGACAATATGGTCGGACAGTGCGGTGCGAGAGTGAACTTCCCAATGTAGAGAGGGGTAAGCCTCGAAGAAGGCGGTCATCATCTTTCGAATATCTTGAATCCCAAAATACAGTCCTGTGTTGTCCGAACTGTAGGTTGCGTCGGCAGCAAACATTGCAAATATTGACTCTAAATCGCGGGCGTTGGAAAGGGCGAAGTAAGCTGAAGCGATTGCATCTGCCGTCATGTTGGGTCACTACCCTGGTTTGTGAGAGCGGGATAGGAATCTTGCTGACCACTGTGCCACAGCTGGTATCTGATGTTTAGACCCAGTTTGTCTTGATCAGATGGGCAGGAATTTTGTCAGCGATGCGTTCATGCAGCTTTGGTAGTTTGGACCAGTGCAGGCCGCCATTGTAATGGTGAGCCGTGTGGTAGCCGAGATTGCCGGTGAACACGTTGTACCATTTGTTGAGATTGTTGTTTGAGGCTTCGAATTGATCGTTGGTGTTCAGTCCAGCGTGATGCTCGAAGGTTGCCCAGGCTGTTAAAAACAGACCCATGAACATGGGTATCACAAACAGCAGCAGCGCGGCCAACGGTTTGTACCAGAGCAGGGCGGCGAGAATCGCAAACGTAACGGCGCTAAACAACAGGAAATCTCGTTGCTCCTTAGGGTGCTTTTTGCCAACCAGATAACCCCGATAGTAGGCGGTGACTGTGACATTCAGGCTATATTCAAACTCGCCCATCCGGCTGCCATCTTTGCGAAGCCAGCGGCTTTCATCCTTGGTCTGATCCAGGAAGTTTTGATGGTGGCCATAGACATGGTGCAGAACCCAAAGGTTTGTGGTCACCCCGGTGTGCAGTGCATAAAAAAATTCGAGGATGCGGTTCAGCCCAGTCTGGCGAAAGGTCGGCGCATGCTGATGATGATGATTCCAGGCGCAAATCTGCGACTTGGGAATAATCATCAGGTAGAAATAAACACCCAACACATAGGGATTGGAGACTGTGAAATACAGCGCGAAGTCCAGCGCACTTAATGCGAGGATGCAGGCGATTGGGACTCTGTCTTCAGCGTGCTTGAAAGCAGCAAAACGGCGGGTCACTTACGGCACGTCCTTGTCGAAAACTACCCACTGATTTTGGCACATCGGCGATTTTTTGCCAATTGAATTCATCCGGTAAGGGCAGCTGCTGACAATTGCTGCGATAAAACACCAGGATTAGTAGATAGATGGTTGGAGCGGGTGCGCTCAGCGAGGTGATCTGGATTCTGCAGAGACGCCATCATCGACTTGAAACGGTCAGAAAGTGGGCCTGAACACATAGGGTTCAAAAATCAGCTCGGCCATATCGTTATCGGTAATAAGCACAAGCCGATCTTCCTCCAGACGCAAGCGACGAGTATTTTGCAGATTCATGATGTAAAAGTTGAACAGTGATGGTGCCTCGCAGAGTTTGCGTGTCGTTACCAATCTGGTCAGGGTGAGGGTTTCGCCCTCATGATTCCAGGTTGCCCCAGCCTCATTACAGTCGGCGGTGATGGCGCTTCGATTTTCAAGCCGAAATCGCAGCAGATAGTTTTCGGGATTGTCTGGTCTTTGCACCAATCCTGAACTGCCGCGCATTTCGATCAGCTGCCAGGAAGTGTTTTCCAGTGGTGATGTGGATTGAGGTTGCCCAAAGGCTAATGTGCCCAGCAGCAGGCAAAGCAGGGCAGGTCCTGAGACGGCGATGGAATTAATTCTGGCGACTGGCTTGCTCGTCATAACGCCGCAATTTTAGCGCAAAAAATTCACAGATGGGAGCACGTCTATCATGTCTCAGGCGATAGCTTCTGTCAGTCCCTTGATCTCCGCTTCGATCTCATCTCGGTGCCGAAGTTGAGTGAACAACTCTTCAACCGTGTTGCCACTGGCGAGGCCCAGCAGGCAGCCCAGCACCGCGCCGCGGTGAACATTGTCGCCGCCAAGATTGGTATTCGACAGTAATCCGGCTTGCTGCGATTCGCAATACTTGTAGGCCAGGTACAGAACACTAGGCCAGGAGTCGGTGATGTAGCAAGCTGAGGAAAACATGCGCCCAACCACATCGTTGTCACTGTGAATTCTGGGACCGATCTCGGACAGCCGCAGGCTAATACTACGTTTACTCCAGGCGCTGATCACCGTGGCTGCATCTTTGTCGCCCTCCAAAAATAGAAGCTCATCCAGCAGGCCAACGTAATCCTTGCATACCTTGGCTAGATACTGATCCGGATGTGTTAGCAACAGGTGTTCCACGCAGATGTCTTTCACCCTTTCCAATGACGTGCCCGACAAACGCTCAGCGAATACGATTGGTGCGATGGTGACGAGACCGCCAATCGAGGCGGTGTCGTGGGTCACTGCACCGCATTCCCAGGCCGGTTTGCCAAGCTCGAGATTGGCAAAGAAACCGCGATGGTAAGACTCGGCATAGGTGTCAGGGTGGCGAGCCGGATCAGCAGTCATGAGCTCAATATAGGCAGCAAGAAACGCGTCGCGGTCATAGTGGCCCTGATTATCGCGCAGCACCTTTAGCACTGCCCTGGTGCAATAGGCGTTCAGGGTGTTTTCGCCCGCGGGCATACCGTTATGATAATGCTGGTTGGGTTTGTCCCAGTATTGGCGTCGTCCCTTGAGAATCACGTCTCCAACCACCTCGCGTCGTTCGTCATCGGCAGCGTGAGGCCCGCGTCCTCCTTTTTGGGTGGAATGCAGAGACATAATGGAGGAAGGATGAAATGCAGGTGCCGCTTCGAATGCTGTCACACCTCCCCGAAACTGGCGAAAGATATCCATTGGGTTGTAGTACCAATGGACAGGCATGGCGAGCGCGTCGGCGACAAACAACGACTTAAGTGCAGAGATTGCACGCTGCTCTGGGGTGATAGTCTGTGACATAGGTAAAGGGTTTGTTTGTGATGGATTGCTAACAGGAAACGCTTATTGCCGTAACCCGGATCAACCGGGCAATTTCTGTACAGGCAAACAGAGAATTGTTTCCTGCTTGATGTGTGTCAAGTCACCGGTGCGCGCCACTGCTAAGTTATTCATTGAGATATCAATGTCTGATATCGGTGCTAGTTGTGAATGCACAATTTCAAAGAGAGGTGATTGCAATGTCTAGAGACGTCGGAGACCGCTATAGATGTGTACAGTGCGGTGCTGAATTAGTCTATGAGAAGCCATGTCTCTGCGATGAATCACAGCCCCATTCTGAAATCTGCTGTGAAGAGCAGATGCAAAAGGTGGGAGATTAGCGCTTTTCCAATTATCAGGAGGGAACCGTGAAAGTCTCTAAAATCAGGATTATGGCCGGGATCGCCTTTGCAGGCAGTATGGTGTTTGGACTGGCGTCTTGTGGCGCCAGCGACGCAGGATTTCCACCCATTGGTAAGCCGCCAGCTTTTGACTATGCGGATGGTGACGAGTGGCGTTCAACTATGCATCGTCTGGCATTTGAGCTGCAGCAGCTGGGCCTGGCAATGATAGGTGAAGACTACCGGGATACCATGTTCCAACAACAGATCGTCAATCACCTTGATAACATCGAAAGAATTGG
>DLPV01000045.1 GCA_002477465.1 Gammaproteobacteria bacterium UBA7449
CGGCCCCTCAAATAAATTCCAGCTTGATCTGACTCTAGCTGCGTGAGGTTATTGCAAAAGACCACCAATGATCCGGCCTCTCCGAAATCTCATCCAAGGTCTGTCCGCGCAGATTAGCGAGTTTGCGTGCGCGGGTCTGCCAGGCGTTGTCTAGTTCCGAGCTATCCCTTAGCCGCCGCAAACTGATGGGATAAACCAATCCATTCAGCCTGATGTACCCTACCGGATTTTCCAGCGCTGCCGTTGACCAACGCTTGCCTTCGCACTCGGAGCAGCTCAGGAACAATTCGCCATTGTTGTCTGCCATACAGTTCAGATTGATGGCGTGGGGCAAAATGCCGGATTGGGTTTGAATTTGGCACAGCTGCACCTGATTGGCGAAGCGCCAGTCCGTGACTGGCTCCCCTACCCTCTCACCGGAGAGATAAGCTCCTGGCATGCGCTCGCAGGGGCAGGTGAAGAACCATACAGAGGTGGCGCCAATAGCCAGTGCGGCGACGCCAGCCAGGGCGAACATCAGAACGCGGCCATGTCTCTTGCTCATACCATTTAAACTGAATCTCTTCATTGTTGGTGTCATAGTAGTCAGCATTTCCTTGGTTATGACCAGATTTTTACCAGCACTTCCTAAGAAAATCCACCTTCTTCAAACTTTGTCTTAGCATAGTTTGAGAGAATGAAATGAGATCAGAGTTCTGCCCCCAACTGGGCATGTAATTCGTGCAGACGAAAAATGAAGAGAGCTTCAAGACCTATTGACTCCACCACACCCTGAATGTTTTTTAGCGCACGAATTGGCAGCGGTATTCGCAAGATGTTTACCAGGCAAGCAGTAAGCAATCAGGCAGCAGATTTCTCCGACGCAGGTACTATTGGCATCTGTACCGGCAATGCCGGCCTGTTTGTTTTAACTGCGATAGTGAAATTATCTATGAGTACCTGATGCCGCTCCATGATAGCGGGAAGTTCTCGTTCTTCCAGAGTAAGCAACAACCGCAATTCAGCAAGCTTGCCCCCCAGCAATCGACTGCCGCTTAGAGCCGACAGCGGCACAGAGAAAATGAGCCCAACAGCCATCGGCAACACCCAGTAGAGCAAAGGCGATGCAAGCCAGACAAGATAGGTTGTCGTCAGTATTCCTATAAACGTCTGTCCACCATGGCGCCGCAGCAACACGGCGAGTGGAAACAATCTGCCGCGACGCTGTTGCGCAGACCAACCTGAATCCTGACCACATACAATCTCCCAAATGTGCCGACTGTGCAGAGACATCACAATGGGCGCATGTAGTATGGAGAATAATTGTTCCAATATGGCGCCGGCGAGCAGATTCAGACTTCCTGTAAGGTTCCACCGTTTACCCACGGCGATAATAAGGCCAAGCAACTTGGGCAATAGCAGCAGGCCTATTGTCAGCGCAATCAAGGCAATCATGCGCGAGGAATCAAACATTTGACCGGCGCCAAACATCGCGCTGTTCAGACCCACACTGCCGTCAGCAGGCTGCAAGTTGATCCTGAAATAAAGAATCAGTCCCACCAAAACTGACGCCAACCATAGCGGCGAGGTCACATAATTCATAACACCCATCACCATATGTGCCCTGCTGGGCCAGCGCAGGCCCTTTGCCGGCAACACACCCAGGTGTTGGACATTGCCTTGGGCCCAGCGGCGATCGCGGACTGCAGCGTCCAGGAGAGTCGGCGGGCATTCTTCCCAGCTACCCGGCAGGTCGGTGATCATGCGCACGGTCCAGCCGGAGCGACGAATTAGCGCCGCTTCGACGAAGTCATGGGAACGGATCTCGCCACCAAAGGGACGCGGACCGCCCATGGTGGGCAAGCCCGCGGATTCAGCGAAGGCACGAACACGAATGATGGCATTGTGTCCCCAGTAATTGCCGTCGTCACCTTGCCAGGCACTCAGACCGCGGGCAAAAACAGGGCCGTAGATTGCGTTGGCGAACTGCTGCAGGCGGGCATAGAGGGTTTCACCTCCAATCAGTCGAGGCAGGGTTTGCAGTATGCCGAGCTTAGTGTCTGCATCCATCTCTCTGACCAGCGTAGTCAAAGAATCTCCTGCAATCAGGCTGTCGGCGTCCAGCACGACCATATAATCGTAGCGATTGCCCCAGTTGTTAATGAAGTCTCGGATGTTGCCGGCTTTACGTGCGCTGTTCTTGTCGCGGCGACGGTACCAGACCGGCATGGTATCGGATAATTCTTCCTGTAAGTGTCGGATCGCCGCCGTTTCTGCCGGCCAGATTTCCGGCCTGTCGGAATCCGAGACCACAAAGACTTCGAAGTGTCTGGCTTGACCTAGGCGATCCAGGTCTTCGGCCATGGCTGCCAGCGAGGCGCAAACACGAGTGGGGTCCTCATTGTAGACCGGCATCAGCAGAACCGTATTGCCCCGCAGCGGCGCTTCTGGATGGGCCAGCCGTTGATCTCTGGCAGTGACGAATCCGGCCACTGCGGCCATTGCCGTCAGCGCCACCCAACCAAAGGTCACGGTAAACAGACCCAGCAGCAGCCACAGCAGCGTCATGGTGAGCGGAGAACTCAGTCCCCATGGAGTCGCCTCAATCACGGTTAGCGGCAATACCACCTGCATCTGGTAGCTCGCCGCCAGCGTGAGCGCGAGGCTGCCTCCAAACGTGATTAGACGCGCCAACCAGGGATTTGCGCTGGACGCGACTGCGCGTTGCTCCGGTTGCAGGGATAGAACCTGGGTGGGCATGGCAAGGGTTGCCGCAGGTGGCGTAACAGAATAGTTCAATGACAGCGACTGATTCATCGTGTCCACCGGTACAGCCAGGTTTCACCCCACTGCCTGCCATCTACTTCCATCGCGACGCGCAGTTCTGCGAGATCGGCAGCGCCCGGGTCGAGTTTGACGTAAACGCGATAGTTGCCGGTTGCTTCAACCAGCGTCGCGCTTACGTCAGTGATCTCACCAGCACTGCTAAAAGTATTGACCTGAGCGGCATCGGGATCAGAGTGCACACTCGGAATGCTGTCGCCGTCGCTGAAGTCGATGACAAACACACGCTCATCTTCGGCTCCGAATGCTGGCGTGCCGGCGGCGGTTTCCAGGATGCGACCCGGCTGCGGCGCGCTGGATGGTCCCGCGCCCCAGCTCATCCGGTAGGCAAAGTGATGATCTTTGTCCGCACTGAGACCGAGGCTTGGCTGCCAGTAGGCAACGATATTGTCGTTTGTCTCCTTGCCACTGGGAATTTCCACCAGCACCACTTCACCCTCACCCCAATCACCCTGGGGTTCGATCCAGAGGGAAGGACGCTTGTCGTAACGCGCCTCGGCGTCCTGAAACTGCTCGAATGCCTGATGGCGTTGCAGCAGGCCGAAACCCAGGGGCCTGAGCTTGCCAAAGCTTGAGACCTGCAGCTCCGTGGGATTGGCCAAAGGCCGCCAAAGCGTTTCGCCGTTAGCCTGTTGAACAAGTAGACCGTCTGAATCATGTACGGCTCTGCGGAAATCATCAAAAGAACCGCGATTTGTGGCGTCAAATAGAAACATGGAGGTCAGCGCTGCGATGCCAACGCGAGCAAGGTCCCGACGCGGGAACAGGCTAGCTTCGACATCAACAACAGTCGGCAATCCTGGCCGCACGCGAAAGTGATAAGCGCCGGTGACAGACGGGCTGTCCAACAGAGCATGAATCTGTAAATCAGCTGCGTCCAATGATGGGGTTTCAATCCAGAATTCGCTAAAGCGGGGAAACTCTTCACCGCCGGGACCCACCGTATTGACTGCCAGGCCACGGGCCGACAAGCCATAGAACTGGTTCTTGCCGACACCGCGAAAGTAGCTGGCGCCCAGAAACACCAGGAATTCTTCAAACCGTTCGCCGCTGTTGATCGGATGGTGCACCCGAAACCCTGCATAACCACCGGCGGCGTAAGTATCGATGTCACCCAGGTCTTCATGATAGTTGAACACTGTCGGAGTAAAGGCCAGTGGCTGAGCCTGGCCCGCATTCACGAGGTGCAAGCTGACCGGTGAAGTAGCGAGGAAGCCGGGGTGGAATAGCTGTAGCTGGAACGGAGAGTTCGTTCCTCGCCAGATTGCCGCGTCAGGCCTGAACAAAATACGACGATAGTCATCGTAATTCAGCTGCCGCAGCGGATTATCTGCCGCCAGTTCGCCGGATTGAAAAGGTTGCCGGGCGAGTTCCCTCGCGTAACTGTCGAGCCAGTCAGAATCAAAAAAGCGTGATGTTTCAGAGGCATCCGCTGTTGATTGGGCTGCAACTGTCTGGCTGACTAGCAGACTAAATATTGCGGCGACGGCGCTAATCCGCCTGCTATGCTGGCCACTCCTGATCCACGCTGACCACCTCGACATCTGAATACTTCCTTACCCGACTTCGCTCAGCGCAGCCAGATTTGCAGGGCTTGCCTCCGTTCGTTGCACCGCAGATCTGGACTCCAACATATGATCCATGCGCCGGGCCTTGGTACTCAGATAAAAGGCATTATCAGCGTTTGCGGCAATCCTGCTTGGGACGCGCTCGACAATATTGATGCCGTCAGCTTTCAGGGCGTCAATCTTAGCAGGGTTATTGGTAATAAGGCGTACGGCTCGCACACCCAGATCTTCGAGCATAAGTGCGCCCAGCGTGTAGTCGCGGCTGTCAGCATCGTGACCCAACATCAGGTTGGCATCAACGGTGTCGAATCCTGCGTCCTGCAGGTTGTAAGCCTTCATCTTTTCCAGCAGACCGATGCCCCGACCTTCCTGTCGCAGATAAAGCACCGCGCCTACCCCTGCCTGAGCAACCATTGCCAGCGCCTGATCAAGCTGTTCACCGCAATCACAGCGTCGCGATCCCATTACGTCGCCGGTAAAACATTCGGAATGCACGCGGACAAGCACTGCGTCCTGAGAGGCAAGATCTCCCATAGTGAACGCCAGGTGCTCTTTTTGATCCGCGGAATTGGAAAAGTAGGTAAGCTGAAACGTGCCGTGTTCGGTAGGTATGCTTGCGCTGGCTTCGCGGGTAACAGAAAGCTTGGGCATTATTTTCTCCGATGCCTTGATTGAAAAGAGTAAGGGGACCGCATCCAGAGTCGACGCGAGTTAGCGTAGTGGCCGCAGTGCTTTATTGTTGTGTCTCTTACTACGGTGAGAGCGCGCCCGCGGATCAGCTGGCTGCTGCCTGATAGCGACTGCTGTGGATCTTGTTATTCGGCCGCAACAACACCGGTACTGGATGCAGTCTCGACAGTAAAAGCCTCCACAAAGCGGTCCCGCAACTCGTCCATGCGCCAAACTGGTGCATCGCTGCCGGGCAGCATACCTGGCTGCCAATCCCAGTGGGCGACAGCTTTAATGACCTCAGCATCCCGAGCGATTAAATGGATAGGCACCTGACGTGCGTCCGGATCCCCGGACACCATTGGTGCCGGCGGATGATCCCCTAACAGCAGGATGACCAGATTTTCATCTCCATATTCCTGCACATAGGAGACCAGATTGGACAGCATATACTCGATGGCTTGACGGTAGTGGTCACGAATGGACTCAACTTCGCGCCATACGACCTCCGGCGTCGGTCCTGCCAGGGCCTGCTTGTTGAATATGCGGCCGTCGCCCACCTCGTCCCAGGGCACCAGTTTGGCAATTGGCGTCCAGGGCGCATGGGAAGAGATCAGCGCCACTTCCGCCATCACCGGCAAGCGCGATGAACCGTTGCGCTCTCGGGCCTGTAACGCAGACATCACATATTGATCAGGCATGGTGACCCAATTGAAGGGTTCGCCTTCGTAGCCAAAGTTGTGCGCATTATAGATATGGTCATAGCCAAAATACTCACCTTCAGGCCAGAGCATTGTGATTCCAGGCATAGCAGCAACCGTCCGCCAACCTGCTTTTTGGAACAACCGGTTAAGTGTAAGCCGCTCACTCATTACCAGGGTTTTAAAACGGGTCTCACTGTCGATCCAGGCTCCGGAAAGGGCTGAGGCGTGAGCGAGCCAGCTAAGGCCACCTGCCACCGGAGATGTCAGGTAGGCACTGCGAATCTGCACGCCCTCCGCAGCCAGAGTGCCCTGCGCGCTTGTCAGCGTAGCTGTCATCGCCTCCGCAAATGGCTCACGCTCCAATAGAACCCGACCATAGGATTCGGCGAAAACCACAAACACGTCCTTGCCCTGCAATCTATTTAACAGAGTAGAATCAGCGCGGTCTGCCAGCGCGTCATCTTCTACGGTCTCTGCAAATTGCCGAATATCAAGAACGCTGTTCAAGGTGTCCCGTCCATGCCAGACCAATTGATCCAGCGTGAAGCTGCCGCTGCGGGTGGAGCCGAAGACGCCAAATAAGCCCCACGCCACGAGCAGTGCAGCTAGGACTGGAGCCGAGACGCGTGCGTTGATAAGCAGCATTTGCTGCACGCGGCCCAGCATGACAAAAGCCAACCAGCACAACACAACGCTCAGCGTCACCAGCAACAGACCAAATCCCACCGCAGCGAATTCACCCATTGCCCCACTTAAAACGTTGCCACCATCGGCAAGCAGATGAATGTCAAAAATCAGATCAAAAGGACGGCCGAGGACTTCGTGACTCATTAAATCTGCCGCCCGCAGCAGCATTACTATCCCCAATATCACTGCCATCACGATTTTCGCAACCCTGCCGAAGCGACCCGGCAATAGCAGCAGCAGACCGATAAGCATGAATTCCAGCGGGAAATAGACAAAGGCGGCGGGGCTGACCCAAACCAACTGATTTGGCACGCTTAGGACAGCGAAGAGACCGGCGCAGGCCGCCAGGTTTAGCGATATGTTAAAAATATGCCGATAGGACAAGACTTTTTACTGCCTGGGAATTAAGCTACAAGTTATATGCCCAAAGCCCGGGTGTTGGTTCAATTATCCAAACAAACAGGGCTTGGGCCAGGGTCGCCCATTCTGGACCTTATAAAGATTGAATCAAGCTAAGAATTCGGGTGCGACATTATGTCCGGTTCCTGATCCAGCTCAAATCACTATAATTATCCTCAGATAAGCTGCACAAGCATATGTGTAGAGGGATTAGGGTCATGTTTCATCTATTAATAGTTTTGCTTTTCTCCAGTACAGGTTTACACGCAACTGCTCAGAGTGAAGGATTTGAGCCCTTGGCCACCCAGGACGAAGTGAATTCAGATTGGCTGATGCCACGCACCGAGCATGGCCACCCCAACTTTCAGGGCACCTGGTTTTTCGGTTCCCGTACGCCGCTGCAACGGCCGAAAGAGCTTGGCACACAGTCCACTTACACCGAGCAGGAAGTGCGTGCGCTGGAGCAGCGCATGCAGATGCGACTGGATAACCAGGCTGCCCCGCTGGAGCCGTCCCGAGATGCGCCGGAGAAAGGCGCGGTAATTCGACAAGAAGCGGATGACTCTTTTCTCGCCCACTATCTCGAGCCTGTAGTTACGCCAATTGCCGGCCAATACCGGACATCAGTGATTGTTGATCCGCCAAACGGCAGAATTCCCCCCATGCGTGAAGAATTTGAAGACTTCTATGCCAAGCGAGGCGAGTTGGGATTGGGCGCTGCTGATGGCCCAGAGGGGCAACCCCTGTCCGGCCGCTGCTTAATTTTTGGGGCAGCTATTCCAAACCTGACCCCCATGATGATGAATCCTAATCTGCAAATAGTGCAGAACCAGGACTACGTCATGGTGATGACGGAAATGGTCCATGATGCCCGCATCATTCGCCTTGGCGATGAACACCATGAAGACGGCGTGGCGCGCTGGATGGGTGACTCAGTGGGCTACTGGGATGGAGACACCCTGGTTGTGCAGACGCAGGGATTCAGGTCGGAGCAATCCACCTCCCGCATGGGATTTCGTGTGTCTGAAGACTTCGAGGTCACCGAGCGCTACACACTGACCAGCGACGACACGATTCACTATGCCTTCACCATCATGGATGAGCAGGCTTATGGAAGGCCCATTAGCGGCGAACGCACCCTGACTCGCAACCCTCCCGAAGAACGTCTCTATGATTTCGAATGCCACGAGGGGAACTATTCGCTGGCGGCGATTTTACGTGGTGCGCGCATGGAAGAAGTTCAGGTAGAGCTGCAGCAGTAAAGTTTCAGAGTGAGAACAGGTGCCGGAGGGCATAGCTTTCCAGCTCTGCCCCAGCTGCCAACCTGGAGCTATAAATCGGCCGAAGTTCAGTTGGGGAAAGAATACGCTTATGACGCCTACTATCCAGTCAATAGCACCCAGCGCCGGCACAGCTGGTTTGGTTCACTATTGGAGTGTTAGTAACCGTCTACTAACTCTGGAATCATTTGGTTTCAAGTTTCACATCTCCTCTGGATTATTCTGCACCGTCAAGTCCCTTAGCCCTTCCATTTATTTTCCTGTTTACTCGACATCCTGCAAGTAATTAAGCGTAAAATGGGACCTTCGATAATTCGTGTAACAACATAACAAACAAACAACACATTTATCGAATGTCACTTTCGACTATCTACCCATTGGTGCAACGACCCAACTGGACCCCAATGACAGCCGCAGCTTTATCTTCGACGCTTTCAAATAAAATCCCCCAACAAATAGCTAACGAACTTTCCATCACTACTCAACAGGTCAGCGCCTCTATCGCTTTACTCGATGAAGGTTCCACGGTGCCCTTCATCTCTCGCTATAGAAAAGAGGCAACCGGAGGGCTTGATGATTTGCTGCTACGGGATCTGGAACTCAGGCTGCGTTACTTACGGGAGATGGCAGAGCGTGTCGAGACGATTATTGCCAGCATCGCAGAACAGGAGAAGCTAACACCGCAGTTGGAGAAACAAATTCGTAGCGCAGAAACGAAGACTGTGCTGGAGGACCTTTACCTGCCGTTCAAACCCAAGCGCCGCACCAAGGCAATGATTGCGATTGAAGCGGGACTTGAATCGCTGGCAGACGCCTTGTTCGAAGACCCTTCACAAAACCCAGAAGCACTTGCCAGCAACTACATCGATACTGAGGCCCGCAGTAATGGCGTAGAAAATTCCAAGGCCGCCCTTGAAGGTGCCCGCTATATCCTGATGGACAAATTTAACGAGGATGCAGCGCTGGCAGGAAAACTCCGCTCCCACCTCTGGAACCAAGGCGAGCTCAGGTCCAGAGTCGTGGAGGACAAAAAATCAGACGCGGCCAAATTTAGCGACTACTTCGATTTCAGTGAGCGCTTGAACAAGATGCCATCCCACCGTGCGCTGGCGGTATTCCGTGGCCGAAAGGAAGGTTTCTTGCTGGTCGAGATTGGCAGTGCGGGTGTGGAGTCTGGCGCGACTGATCCCTGTGAAATGATGATAGCCAGCCACTTCGGCATTGAAAACAAAGGGCGTGCTGCAGACAAATGGCTGCTGGAGGTCGTCAACTGGACCTGGAAAGTGAAGCTCAACTACCGCCTGGAAACAGATCTATTGGGACAGCTGCGGGAACAGTCAGATGACGAGGCGATTCGGGTCTTTACCGAGAATATGAAGGCGATCTTGCTGGCGCCACCGGCTGGAAACAGGGTAACCCTGGGCCTGGACCCTGGGCTCAGAACCGGCGTGAAAGTTTGCGTAGTGGATCGTACTGGTAAATTCCTTGAGGACACCGCTATCTATCCCCATGCTCCAAGGAACCAGTGGGATGAATCGATTGCAGTGTTGGCAAAACTGGCCAAGAGGCACGGCGCCGAACTCATCGCAATTGGTAACGGCACAGCTTCCCGCGAAACCGACAAGCTGGCCAGCGATCTGATCAAGCGGCATAAGGAGCTGAAACTCGACAAGGCCATGGTAAATGAAGCAGGTGCGTCTGTGTATTCCGCCTCTGACGTTGCCAGAGAGGAGTTTCCAGATCTTGATGTCACCGTGCGCGGCGCCATCTCCATCGCCAGACGCTTGCAGGATCCACTGGCCGAACTGGTCAAGCTGGACCCAAAATCCGTAGGCGTCGGCCAGTACCAGCATGATGTCAACCAATTAAAATTGGGGCAGAGCCTGAATGCGGTGGTCGAAGACTGCGTAAACGCCGTTGGCGTGAACGTCAATATGGCCTCAGCCGCTCTGCTCAAGCAAGTTTCCGGTCTCACTGCTTCCATCGCCTCCAATATTGTGGATTACCGCAACCAGCACGGCGAGTTTAAGACTCGTAAGGACCTGAAAGCCGTGCCGAGATTCGGCGAGAAAAGCTTCGAGCAAGCGGCAGGCTTTCTGCGAATTGTAGATGGAGAAAACCCTCTCGATGCATCCTCAGTGCATCCGGAGTCTTATAGCATCGTCGAGAAAATCCTGAGGCAGAATCAGAAAAAGGTTGGCGAAATCATCGGTGATCGAAGTTTTCTGTCCAGGCTTAAACCCGAAGACTTCACCGATGAAAAATTCGGTGTACCCACAGTCACAGATATCCTGTCCGAATTAGAAAAACCCGGCCGGGACCCGAGACCCGAATTCAAATCGGCTGTCTTTAAAGAAGGCGTGGATTCCCTTAAAGATTTGGAAGCAGGTATGACTCTTGAAGGGGTAGTGACCAATGTCACGAACTTCGGCGCTTTTGTCGATATTGGCGTACACCAGGACGGTCTGGTCCATATTTCCGCGCTATCTAATTCTTTCGTGAAAGATCCTCATACTATTGTAAAGACAGGTGATGTGGTCAAGGTCAAAGTCATGCAAGTCGAACTGCAGCGCAAACGTATCGGCCTGAGCATGAGGCTCGATGACGAGCTTGAACCCCAATCGGCCGGCGATAATGGAGGCCACGCTGGCAACAACAAACCAGCTAAGGCGCGCAGTGGTTATCAGGCCAAGCAAAAATCGAAGCCCCAACAAAAACAAGCAGTCGGCAGCTTTGGGGCGCTGTTGCAGAGTGCGGTGAAAGACAAAGATTGAGACTGCGTAGGACGCATCAGATGGAGGCACTTGTTGTAAGCATCGGATCTATCCCCAGCCTAGGCGATTCGAAGTTTGTATCAGTACCCAATCGCTTTATTCACAACAGCTTGGCAATGAGCGGATCGATTTCTTCCGGCGTAGTGCGTGGACCTATTCTATCTATAACCTCACCATGCTTATCAATCAGAAACTTCGCAAAATTCCAGGCAATATCAGCGTCGCCCTCCGCGCCCACCTTCGCCGACTTGAGCTGCCGATAAAGGTCACAGGCATTATCGCCGTTGACCTCAATCTTGGAGAACATGGGAAAGTTCACCTGGTAGCGGGAGCGCGCAAACTCAAGAATCTCCTCATCGCTGCCGGGCTCCTGCGCGCCGAATTGATTGCAGGGGAAGCCAAGCACAGCAAATCCCTTGTCAGCATATTTTTCCTGTAGTGCACACAGACCTGTGTACTGATTGGTGAGGCCTCACTGGCTGGCGAGGTTCACCACCAATAGCGCCTGCTCTCGGAAATCTGAAAAGCTGATTTCCTCTCCGGTGATTGAGCGCATCTTAAGATCGTAGATCTGACTCATTATGTTGCTCCTGTTTCATGCATCTAATCTGCAGTCATGATTTTCCTGATCAGCTCGATTGGATCTATTCGAGCCGGCAAACTGGACTACCTAGTTCAGCGATACCACGGGTAGGCCAAGCGCCTCCAGGCGCTCGCGCTGGGTTGCGGCGTCACCCACCACCAGGTAGATGAGCTTGCCCGGGTCCGCATAACGTTGGGCCAGAGTCCTGATGTCGTAGATAGCTACAGATTCGACAAAGGCTTCCTGTGCCAGAACGTAATCGTTGGCGTAACCATAGGTGCTGATATCTCTCAGCATATCGAGTTTCGCAGCAAAGGTCTCGAAACGGCGAGCGTTGCTTGCCAACAAAAAGCTCTTGGTCGTTGCCAGGTCGGTTTCAGAAAAAGTTGCCGGATATTCTGACAGGATTTCAATTACCGACTCCAGCGCCTCCAGCGTGATATTGGTGCGCACGCCGCTGGATATCTGAAACGGACCGGCATAAACGCTGCCTTCGAAACGAGAACGAATACCGTAGGTATAGCCCTTACCCTCGCGTAGTTCCTGGGTAAGCCGCGAAGCGAAACCACCACCGCCGAGGATATAGTTCATGACGCTAGCCGGCCAGTAGTCTTCATCAGTTGCAGCCAGCGCCAGGTTACCAACGCGCAGCACAGATTGACGCGCCCCTGGCACATCATATAAGTAGACCACCGCATCTTCTCGCGGTGCAGGGAAAATGGGATCAGGCACAGTGACAGCGCGATTATCCCAGCCATTTACAAGATCTGCGATCGCTGACTCTACATCTGCGGCAGATACGTCACCGGTAATATGAAAGTCAGCAAGACTGGGAACAAGATTGGCCGCATACCAGGTTTGCAGATCCTGCAGCCTTATGTCTCCCACGCTCGCCACCGTGCCGAGCAGGTTGTACGAGAGGATATTGGCCTCGCCGTATAGCAGGGTATTGAACAGGTTGTCCGCGACGGCATTGGGCTCAGCCTGCTGCTCAGCCAGCTCACCGAGAACTGCTTGTTTCGCCAGTGAAAACTCCGACGAATCCCAGCGCGGCTCCAGCAACATCTCAGTCATCAGGGCCATGGTCTCATCGAAGCGAGAACTCAGGGTGCGGCCAGAGACGCGGATACCTTCGCGGCCCGCCGAGACCTGCAATACTGCGCCCAGTTGCTCGATGGCTGCATCTAACTCGGCAGGGGTTCTATTCGCCGTCCCACGATTGAGCATAGTGGCCACGAGGTTTGCCACACCAACCTTGCCAGGATCATCCAAGAGCAACCCGCCATTGATATCCAGGCTAAATTCTACCAGCGGCAGCTCAGCTGTCTCGATACCGTATATACCCATTTCGTTTGCTGCCGTCAGGGTCCAAATCACTGGAATCTTGAGCTCCGGCGCAGGTCCAGCGCTTGGCTCAACGCTGCGATCAAAAGCAGATGGGGTGCGAATATACTCTGCTGACTCCCCGCTTAATTCGAAGCTCTCGCCGCGCCCTTCCGCCACGATTTGTTCTTCGACCACAGTGGCCGCGCGCGATCCAGGCATTGCCAGGTTCGACTCACCTTTGGGAATGAAACTGGTCGCGATGTAGGGTTTAGCTTTGATGTATTGTTCATAGACGCGCCAGATGTCCTCTTCTGACACTTCAAGATACTTGTCCAATTCTTCGTTGATGTAGCCCGGATCATCAGCAAATATATTGTGTTGGGCCAGTTGAAAGGCTTTGCCGAGTACGGAGGAGAGATTGTCATAGAAACCCGTTTCTATGCCTGCCTTTATCCGCTCCAGATCATCCGCGGTAAAACCTGATGACTCGAATCGGGCGAATCCATCCATGATGGCGCTGCGAACAACCGACAGGTCGGTACCAGGAAATGCCCTAACCTGAAGCTGGAGTTGTCCGGCGATCTCGGAATCATAGGCGCCGAAGCGAATATTGTTTGTTAGCTCCTGCTCTTCCACCAGCACCTGGTACAAAGGCGCGCTGCGACCCTCGGTAAGTAACGCCATGATGATCTGCAGCGCATAACTGTCAGGGTGATAGACTCGCACGCCAGGCCAGACCATGGTTAATTCAGGGAGCTGGGCAAAATTATCCTCCCATGACAGGAGCATCGTCTCATCAAGGGTTTCCGGACGCGGCGTCAGGGGTTCAATTGCATTGCCCGCTGGGATTTCATCAAAATACTGGTGTACCCACTCTCGTGCCTGCTCGAAGTCAAAGTCTCCAGCTACCACCAGAGTTGCATTATTTGGCACATACCAGGTGTTATAAAAATTCTTCACATCATCCAGCGTAGCATTTTGCAAATCTTCCAATGACCCGATGACCTGCCAGCTATAGGGGTGATCCGCGGGATAGAGATTTTTATCGATAACGTACTGGGTATGGCCATAGGGTCGGTTATCAACACCCTGGCGCTTCTCATTTTTCACCACCTGCTTTTCTTTTTGCAGTACAGGTTCAGTAACCGTATTGATGAAATAACCAAGCTTTTCGGCTTCAGCCCAGAGCATGCGCTCTAGCGCGTCATTGGGGACGGTCTGAAAATAATTGGTGCGATCGCGACTGGTGCTGCCATTGGCCCCGGAACCACCTACCCGGCTACTGAGGCGATCGAGGCCGCCGCGCCCGAGATTTTCCGATTCCAGGAACAGCAGATGCTCGAACAAATGTGCAAAGCCAGTACGCCCGGTAACCTCACGCGCAGAACCGACATGAAAAGTTAAGGCCACAGCGGTCACGGGATCCGAGGTATCGAGGTGGAAAATCACTTCCAGGCCATTGTCTAGAGTAAATTTTTCAAAATTAATCTCGGCCTGTTGGGCCACAACGGGGCCGGCGATACAGCACAGCACAGCCAAAAACGACGACATCAGTGAACGATAAAACATGTAATTTCCCACCGCTTAAAGGAATCAATTGCATTGATGCGAGCGCAATTATAGTGGATTACGCCAAGCCGGTCTGTTCGGATAGAGATTCCTGTGGATCAAGGCGCGATTCAGCAGCCTCTTTTTGACTTGGAGACATCGGGTATGTTCGAGAAACTGCTGTATTTTTCTCCGCTCCCCCTTTAATGTCTCCGCTATGAGTGAACCCAAGCCCCTGAGTGGATACAAAGTAGTCGATTTTTCTGCGGTTTATGCGGGCCCGATCTGCGCGCGCTTCCTGCTTGACTGCGGTGCCGAAGTGGTAAAGATCGAACCACCGGGAATCGGTGACCTGACCCGAGGAGCCGACGGCATGACCCCGGCATTCGCGCATTTCAATGCCGGCAAGCGCAGTATTGCCCTGGATCTGAAATCTGCCGAGGGCCAGCAAATAGCCAGAGAGCTCATTCGCGGAGCGGATATTGTGATTCAGAACTTTCGCCCTGGAATCATGAGCAAGTTTAAACTGGATTATGAAAGCGTGAAGGCGGAACAGCCCGAACTGGTTTATTGCTCGATCTCGGGATTCGGATTGAGTGGTCCCTGGGTAGACCGTGCGGCCTTTGCCCCTATCGTGCATGCCGCCAGCGGCTTCGATACAGTTTTTGGTGCAGGTCAGGCAAATAGTGAAAACCGGCCACCGAATTGGGAAATCATGGTGGCCGACATCCTGACCGGCGCCTATGCCTTTGGCGTGATTCAAACCGCGCTGCTGGGACGCGAGCGTTTCGGCCGCGGAGAGCACCTCGATGTCAGCATGATGGATGCGATGATGACCCTGATTCCAGCACATTTGCAGGCGGCCCAGATGGCAGAACCCTTACCCATTGGTCGGTTCCATCCTGTGCAAACCAGCGATGGCTTTGTCATGGTGACGCCAATTTCCAATAAGAATTTTTCAAGCCTGTGCCAGTTACTGCAGCGGCCTGAACTTTTGCAGGATCCGAGATTCGTATTTGGACCACGTTCCCGACACTTTAAAGAACTCGCGGCGGAAATAGAAAAGTGGTCTGGATCCCTGAGTACGAATGAAGTTGAGAACGCGCTTAATGATGCAGGCGTTCCCTGTAGCGCTTATACAAAATTAGATGATTTATTCTCTCACCCTCAGGTGGTCGAGCGGCAGTCTTTCTCCCCCATTAACGATGACCATCTGGGTGAGTTCCTGATTCAGTGTATCCCGGTAAAATTTCAGCATATGAATAACAGGACCGCATCCTGGGCAGCAACACTCGGCCAACACAGTGATGACGTGCTGCAGACAGAGCTTGGCATGCCAGCTGAAAAAATTGCAGAGTTGCGGGAACAAAGAATTATCGCTTGATCGTAGTGCCAACAAGCAACCGGCGCGCCGGAACCCTTACCTTGATTACGCGTCAGGATTAGTTATCTTCAATCAATCATTCAGGCCAAGAAAACGCGAAGAGGCAAAATAGCTATGTCAAAACGAAAGCAACTGAGTCGGCGTGACCTCATTAAAGCCGCAGGCATTGGGGCGCTCGCCACTACGTTCGCAGGCTGTCAATCGGTTGCAAACCCTGGCGTAGGCTACCGGCGCCCCTACTCCCGCAAACCCTGGGTGGCACCACGAGTCTCCATGGATAATGTCATTCGCGAAATCGTGGGTCATCGCCCTTATCGGCCATCGGGGTTTGTGGTGAAAGGCGAACAGTTTGACGACAAACTCGTGGTGCATAATTACGGCCACGGCGGTGGCGGCATCAGCCTGTCCTGGGGCTCCTCTGCTCTGGCAGTGCGTGAAACCCTGGGTATAACACCAGGCAAGGTGGCTGTAATTGGTGGCGGCGTCATGGGCTTGACCAGCGCCCGACTGCTGCAGGATGCCGGCTGGGAAGTGACGATTTACACGCGCGATATGGCGCGCCACACCACGTCTAGTGTTGCCGGCGGAGAATGGGGCCCTTATAGCGTGCACGACCCCGCCGTATCGACGCCTGAATTCAAATCCCAAATCCAGTTCGCTGCCCGCATTGCCCACCACGCATTCACCACCCTTGGCGGGCCGGATTATGGCGTGCACTGGACAGAGCTCTATAACCTCAGTGAGACGCCTCCCGAAGACGGGGGCGAATTCGAGCATCTCTATCCCTTCCGCGTCGATCTGCAGCCAGACGAACACCCTTTTCCGGTTCCCTATGTTCGCCACGAACTGACCATGATGGTGGAGCCCGCGACGTTTCTGCGGCGGCTAATTGAAGACTTCCAGCAGTCAGGTGGAAAGTTTGTCATTCGTAATTTCGCCAACAAGGAAGAAATTCTCGCCTTGCCGGAACCGGTTATGTTCAACTGCACAGGACTCGGCGCGGCGACCCTGTTCGACGATACCGAGCTGACACCCGCCAAGGGCCAGCTGGTATACCTGCCGCCCGATCCAGACGTCGACTACCTCACCATTGGTGGCGGTAACAGCAACCTGTATATGTTCTCTCGAACCGATGCCGTATTGCTTGGCGGCACGTTCAAATTAGGCGATTACTCACGCAATACTGAACCTGAAGAAACAGAGAGGATAGTTACCGAGCATCAGAGGATTTTTTCTGGGTTCTAGCGAACCAAAATATTGAAATGTAAAAAGGGCGGATAACTCATTTAAGTATCCGCCCTTTTTCTATGAGCACGACCCAGGTAACTTCTTAACGCTTTTTCCAGGTGGCATGTGTTGGCTACATGCTCCCACATCGTTTTACCGCTCGGCGGCCACTTCGCAAACTTATTAATAGCGCTTGTTTTTTGACTCTTCGTTTAATTTCCGAAACTGCGCCAACTTTTCCTTTATCCTACTCTCCAGTCCACTCTCGCGAGGGAAATAGTACTGCTCATCCTTGATTGGCTCAGGCAGATAGTTTTCCCCAGCCGCAAAAGCATTGTCTTCATCGTGGGCATAACGGTACTCTTCGCCATAACCCAACTCCCTGCCCAGCGACGTTGTCGCATTTCTCAAATGTAACGGCACCTCCAGGCTACCGTGGGTCGAAACCGCATTGCGCGCCATGGCAAATGCCTCATAAACGGCATTGCTCTTGGGTGCGCTGGCCATGTAGACCGCCGCCTGAGCCAGGGCCAGATCACCTTCCGGGCTACCCAACCGGGTATAAGTCTCGCAGCAATCGAGCGTAACTTGAAGGGCGCGCGGGTCGGCCAGCCCGATGTCCTCGCTAGCTATCCGGGTCAGGCGCCTGGCAAGATAAATTGGGTCACAGCCACCATCGAGCATGCGAGCCAGCCAGTACAGGGCCGCATCAGGCGAGGAACCGCGCACGGCTTTGTGCAGGGCAGATATCTGCTCGTAGAAACTGTCGCCGCTCTTGTCAAAGCGCCGGTAACTCTCTTCCACGACCTGAGAAATGTGTGCGTCTGCCACGACCCGGCGACCATTTTCCAACTCGGCCATATCGCTAAGCACTTCCAGGTAGTTCAGGGTCCGGCGGGCATCGCCATCACCGGCAAGAGCCAGCATCTGTCTTTGTGTGTCATTCAAGGAGATACCCAGTTCACCAAGACCGCGTTCCCTGTCAGCGAGTGCATGATCAATGACGGACACCAGATCCGCTTCGGTGAGTGGCTTGAGCAGATAGACCCGGGCTCGGGATAACAGGGCATTGTTTAATTCGAAGGACGGGTTTTCAGTAGTCGCCCCGATGAACAACACGGTGCCGTCTTCGATATGGGGCAGAAACGCATCCTGCTGCGCCTTGTTGAAGCGATGGACCTCATCAATGAACAATATGGTCTTGCGAGCGCTGTTAGCCTGCTGGTACTTCGCCTGTTCGATAGTGGCGCGAATTTCTTTGACGCCGGCCAGAACCGCGGACAGAGATTCAAAATGACAGTCGCAGGCCTGAGCAATAATCCGGGCCAGGGTAGTTTTACCCACACCCGGCGATCCCCACAGAATCATGGAATGGGGCTGCTGTTTCTCGATGGCTTCACGAATGGATTTGCCTGGGCTCAGCAGGTGCTGCTGACCAACAAACCCATCCACAGAGTCAGGACGCATCCGCGCCGCCAGGGGCTGGTAGATTTCGGCAGAATCTTCAGAAAATAGCTCGTTAGTCATAGACCGATACTACGAGAAAACCCGCGGCCTGTCTTTTGTTGCGATCAATCGTCAGGATCTAGCCAAGGTCGTCTGGCCAACCTTCATTGGCCGCTAAATACTCCGTCAAATTCTTTGGCCGGTAAGAGGGGTCATTTTCATAACGCGCTTTCACTGAACGATGAATCTTGACCGGAATCGGCTCCCCGGATTTTGGCTCCAGCGGTGACAGGGATCGAGGTTTTGCCGGGCGCAGCCGAAACACCTTGGTTCGGGACTTGTTCAGACTCGCATCTGGCTGCGGGTCGACTGACTGCTTTAGATACTGCTCGACGCCCAGCCCGGCGTCGGCAGCCTCCGACAGCATCCAATGCAATGCGATATCACTCGTCAACTTGCCTGATTTATCCGGTGGATAAGAGCCACCTATATTGGCGTGAACACCGCTGAACCAAACTTGTTCGAGATCGACGCCAGCGCGCGGAGACCAAACCGTAGGTTCAAAATCCTCCCGGCGTTCATCAATGGCAAGCGCGTGTCTCGCCATCGCAACATTTGAACCCATCTTGGTGTCATAGAATTCATCATGAGCATCAAACAAGCCCATGACGCTGAAGGGAATACCTAGGGCACCCACAGTATCCCACACACCGATAAACTGAATTTTGCGACTGGCGTGGGATTTTCTCCGAAATGCTATGGCATTCTCACCTGTACTGGGATGGTTTTTGCGCGCGGGGCTCTTGTAGATTTTCCATGCATCTACAGTGTGTCTGGCATTTTCCTTCTTCAGGATGCCACAGTTGTTTATCAAGCCGCTTAACGCCCTTACCGTGTATGCGCCTCTGCTAAAGCCAAACAAGTAGATCCTGTCGTTCGGTTTATAGTTCTGCACAATAAATCGATAAGCATCGAGAATATTTTTGTGAATGCCTTTTCCAAATGCACCTGCACTCATTCCCCCGTGGTAAGAGCCTAGCCCCCAGTCATAGAAGACGACTTGCTGCAGTGCGTTTTTCCGCGGACTTATTGCGCGAGACAGCTTAAGCACATTGGTCGGATGATCTTTGTCGAGATCGTTTTCAGGCCTGTTCCAGGTTCCGTCAGCGCAGATTACGATATTCTTGTTATTGGGCATCTGGACTTCCCCCATGTGGATAGTGACAGGAATCCACGAGCGCCGCTCCCCAAAGCTGATTCTGGAGCGGGTCGATTTCTTTTCTGGACTGCAGCGAACCCCTGGCAACAAAGGGCTCTTTCAGAATGAGCCTGCCATGGCCGACTCATTCTCAAACCTCTGTGACTTCTTCCTTAAATGTCGCAGAACTAATGATCGTGTGCGGGACCTACGCGGCCGCAATGCACTCAATCTCTACACGCGTGTCACCACCCAGACTGATACCTATAGCCGTACGCGCTGGTTTGTTATCTGGAAAAAATTCGCGGTAGACCTCGTTCATGGCGCCCCACTCGGCCATATCCACCAGATAGACCGTACATTTCACAACCCTATCCATCGACGAACCAAATCGCCCCAAGGCGTCTTCAATGGCCTCCAGGGCGCGACGGGTTTCTGGCTGCACGCCTGATTCACCCTGACCTCCTGTCTTGCCGGCAAGAAAGATCAAGCCACCATAGCGGACACCTTCTGAATAGGGTGCCCGTGGATTCGGATTCAGATACTCAGGATCTGGGAACTGTTGAGCGGCTTCAGCAGCTGAAACTGTGTCATCTGCTGGTTGGCAGGCAAGCAACAGGGAAAAAAGCGAAGCAACGACAATGACTCTGAACATGATATCTCTCCAAGGTTATTTGAGAAGCAGAGTATGAATTATCGTTAAACAAATCTATGTGTTTTTGCTAACAAGAGACTGGCCCTGAGCACTTTGAGGGTTAGCCAGAATACAAAGAAGCCGAGTTCAATCACTCCCTGAATTCTACGTCCAGTTCCGCTGCCAGGTACGCGAACACCACGTAAGCAGCAACATTTTGCGCCAGATGTTCAGGGTCAATTTTGTCCAGCGTGTCATCCGGCGTGTGGTGCAGGTCGAAATAGTCCATGCCGTCTTGCATGAGATTTATGGTTGGCACACCCCGGGCGGCCATTGGGCTAATATCCGGACCACCGCCCGGGACATCGCTGCCGCCACGGATTATGCCAAGCGGTGCGATGATCTTGCCAATGGCATTAATAGCAGGTGTCCCAGCCTCTGATACATTTGAAACCAGTTGCCAGATATTGCCGGCGCCAAAATCGGATTCTGTTGCCACCTGATGAGCCGCCAACTCGCTGGCATGAGTCTCAGCGTAAGCTTGCGCACCCCGCAACCCAACTTCTTCGGCACCAAACATCACTACTCGGATAGTGCGGCGCGGGCGCTGAGGCAGCTGTGCAATTAAAGCCGCGGCTGCCGTGGTAATAGCAATGCCGGCACCGTCGTCCACGGCGCCGGTGCCAAGGTCCCAGCTGTCCAGGTGCCCACCGATCAGTACGATCTCCTCTGGTTTTTCCCGGCCGATTAAATCCAGCACCACATTGCCACTGCGACTTTCACCCCGCCAACCTGCGCTGGAATGGAGGTCCAGCCGGATTGAATTGCCCGCTGCATACAGACGACGCAGATGATCGGCATCAGGATTGGAAACCGCGATAACCGGCATGTCGGCCCATTCGGTTCCATCAGGAGTCATCATACCGGTGTGGGGAAAGCGATGACTGTCGGAGCCCACTGAGCGCACCACCAGCGCTTCAGCCCCGGCTCGCTGCGCGTGCTGCCAGCCAATGCGGCGGCGTTGATTAGCGCTGCCATAGCCAGCACCAGTTTGACTGGGAACAATGGCATCACCATCAACGAAGGCTATTCGCCCGATAAGCGCCGAGTCTTCTACGGCCATCAACTCATCAACAGTGCGAAAATATGCTATTTCGGCTTCCAGCTCTTCACTCTGGGGAGACGCACCAGAACCACCCAGCGCGGTGCCATAAAGCGCCTGCCGGTAAGGCGCTGTCATCGTGATCGACATATCGCCTCGCTCCCAGTAGGGCAACTCAAACTCTTCAATCATAACCCGGTCAAAATTGAGCTGTTCTCCGAGCTCGCTGCCCCAGTCCCTCGCCCTCGCCTCCGCTTCTGAACCTGCCAGGCGCGGCCCAACCTCCGTAGTCAGCGATTCGACGATATCCCAGGCCAGGTCGCTTGCTAACGCCTCTTCCATCAACTGCCTGGCGGTTGCTTCTGTTGCCGGAGTCAGCAGGCCAGGCTGGGCGGATGCAGCCAAAGAAGTAACTATCAACAAGAGTATGGGAAGGACAAATTTCATCTGATATTTCCTTATGAGAAAAAGAGGGCATGAAGTTCAATTATTTGGTTTGTTCAAGCGCCGAAACATCGCAAAACCTCGGCCTCGCCCAAGATTGCAGATCGGTAAAGCATCCCGCCCTGGTTTATTACGTGATCCTACTAATGATTTTATACCTCAGACTTACATCCTCAGTAAGGCAACTCATAAGTTGAATTAAAGCGCAGTTCCCTCAAACTGTTGTAGCTGTAAGCGATAGAATTAACACCGTCACTGGGGTTGTCATGCTCAATGAAATAGTGCCGAAATCCACCCTTGCTGGCGAAACTGAATAGTTCCTCAAAGTCGATATAGCCGCGACCCACATCAACCATCTCCCCGGCACCGGAACGGTCTTTCACATGCAGCATGGGATATCGACCTGGGTACTTGAGGAAGTAGAAAGTAGCGTCATAGCCGGCCTCCTCGGCCCAGAACAGATCCATCTCGAACACCACCAGGTCTGGGTCGGTTTGAGAGGTCAGAATATCGTAGCCAATCCGCCCTCCTTCCTGAATGTCGAATTCGTAGTCGTGATTGTGATAGGCCATAGTCACGCCAGAGTCCTTCGCCCTTTCACCCGCGCGGTTCAAGGTCTCGGCATGGCGCTGATAGTCGTCCAGACTACGTTCGTCCGCTGGCAGTGAGGGAACCACAATATAGTCTTGACCGATGGTAGCCGCGATCTCAATTTCCCGCTCCAGGTCCTGTCGGATCGCAGTCATAGGTATATGTGCGGCAGGTGAGCGCAGCCCGAAGCCATCCAGAATCCTGCGCACTTCCGCTGCGGTTCGGCCGTGATAGCCGGCGAACTCCATTTCGGTGAAACCAATCTCCGCGAGTTGAGCCAGCGTGCCCTCAAAATCCGCGGCCATCTCACGACGCAGGGAATACAACTGCAAACCGATCTGGTCGACGCTTCGAAGCTGGGCCACAGAACTACCAAAAGGGCTGGCGGCGATGGCGGCAGAGACGGCGGCTTGCTTGAGAAAATCCCGCCGGGTCTGATGTGAAGACTGAAATCGTTTGCGCATGGCAGTTCTCTAATAGGGGCAACCAAAGGACTTAGAGAACTTAGCAATTTTAGCGGTTGGAACCAAGGGGATACATGTGATCTTTTCAGCCTGGCAGCAAGGGCGCGCTTGGAAACTTTCTTGGACTTAACCCAGGTTTAAAATTAGTCTGTAGCTATAGAGAGTTCTAAGAGCAATTTCCAAGACAAACCGGACTGTCAACAATTTTGAAAGCACATCAATTCCGGCCAGCCGACAGCGGGCGCAAGAGCCAATTGTGGCTAAAGATCCCGCTACGGTTGGCCTGTGAGCCTGGCAAAATTGAACAGCCGGATCGAAAATTGTAATGCCTTGCTTACCTGAACCAAATACCAAGCTCTGCCTTAGCCCTTCATTAAGCTTCAATCAGATGGTATTCCCATGCCTTTAGAGAACTGGCCAAAACCAATCCGACTGATACTGTTCTGGCTACTGGGTATTCAATGGGCACACATATTTTTAAGCAGATTGTCAGACGACAAACCTTCGAAACTCGAGCTACTCAACCGAATATTTCAGCGGAATCATTTTGACCTTGCCACCAGTGGAGAGGAAAAAATTCCTGCGGACCAGAGTTGCATCTTTGCCACCAATCATCCCCATGGACTATTCGACGGGCTCGGCGCCATCTGGTTAGGTAGTAAACAGGGGCACGACTGCCGCGCCATAGGTCGCCATTTTCTTTCTGTTTTCGAGCCCATACGCGACTGGTTCTTGCTGGTGAAGCTCGACGCTAATCGCAAGGCACAGACAGGCCGACAGGTTGTGGAACAATCAGTTGATTTTATAAAGAATGGCGGCAGCCTGGTAGTGACGCCCGCCGGCCGGGTGAGTGTTTCTCGCCCCGTGTGGAAAGCGGCCCGGGACCTGCCCTGGAAGACTGGCGTCGTGCAGCTCCATCGCGGTGCACAAACACCCATCGTGCTGGTTTATGTGGACATCAATCATTCCGTGATCAGGCAACTGGGGCAATCCTTGCATGGCGTAATTCGGGCGCTTATGCAGGTCTGGGCCTACCGGCTTGGGCGCACGCAGAAGCTGCATTTGCATGTGCTGGATGTCATTTACCCTGGGGATATACCTGCTGGCACGCTTAAGGCGCAGACTGAATGGTTACAGGCTCACTTCAATACTCTTGTAGAGAGCCATCAGCAGAAATCTAGCTAACAGCATCCACAGCAGTCAAAGGACGCCTTGACCAGAGCAGGGCCAGCGCCAGCCCACTCACAAGATGCCAGACGCCCCAAAACGCAGTAATGATCATCATGCCGCCCAGTTCCGGATAGAAATTAAATACAATAATTAGCCCCAGACCCGAATTTTGAATACCAACTTCCAGAGTCACCGCTCGGGTTTGTGCGTTATCGAGCCCTATAGCTCTCGATGACGTATAGCCAAGCAGCAAGGCAATTGCATTATGCAGAATGACCAGGCCAACAAAGTACTGAGCATACTGTAAAAACAAATTGCCGTTGGCACTGAAAGCAATTGCCACAAAGATCAGGAACAGCAGCATTGACAGCCAGCGAAACGGCCTGTCCAGTTTGCTTGCCGCTGCCGGGAACTTCCGACCTACCAGCATGCCGCCCAACAGTGGCAGCACCAGCACCAGCAGTATCAGCTCCATAACTTCCGCTGGCGCAACCGCAATATCTGCCAGTATCGCACTGGTCTGTGCATTCAGGTTGGCATAGAACGCAAAATTCAGGGGCGTCATTAACAACGCAGCTAAGGTAGAAATACCGGTCATCGATACTGAAGTTGCCAGGTGCCCGCCCGCCAGCCAGGTCATGATATTAGAGAAGCTTCCGCCCGGGCAGGAGGCAACCAGGATCATGCCTAGCGCGATAGAGGGGTCGACCTGCAGCACTCGAGTAATGAGGAAAGTGACAAAAGGCAGCAGCAGGAACTGACACAACAGGCCGATTGCTGGTGCCTTGGGCGAGCCAAGTAAAAACTTGAAGTCTGACCACTTCACCGACAGCGAGGCACCAAACATCATCAGCGCCAGCAGCAGGTTCAGCAGTAAGAATGAATCGGGGTCGAAGCTGATGGTTAAGGAATCGAGCAACCCTCTAGGCCTTTTTGCTTTTGTTTTTTGTCATGAATTCAAGCCGAATGGCGCAACAATCTGCCTGATCAATATTCCGCGATGTTTCGCTGAAACACGCGCCAATAGTGCCATTCCTCAGTGATGTATTCGTTGCCATTGGCGTCCAGTGCCTTCACGATAGGGTCTTTGCCTCCTCGCAATTGAGCAACCTCGGCCCGGTCCTGGACTAATACCACTGTCATTTCGTAAATCTTTCCGCCAATCTTCAGACGCACACGCGGGTCGCGCTCGACATTTCTCCACCACACCTTGCCGTATGGGAACTCCTTGTTCAATCTGAAGGTCTGCGCACTCGACTGCAAATAGAGTTTGTCGCCACGCGGAACCAGTAGCACCGTGACGGAGTGAGGAATACCGTACCAGGTTCGAGTCTCAAGCTCAGTTGCATCTTCAGCAAAGGCATCACTATATTGATTAACCCAGTCCCAATTCGTCACGGCTTCACTAACGACTTCCCCCGCCAACCATAATCCTGGCCGGGCCGACCGGCCAGCATTGACATAATCCCCGGCAGTGGGATGTCCGGGCGGGAAACCGGTCACGCGCAGGGTCAAGAGCGTACCCAGCAAGAGTAAGCCAATTACCAGCAGACCAATCTTCAATGATTTCATCAGCTTCGTTTTCCCAGCGGGAGAAAAAGGTTGGGCTTCTGATTATTTAATGGCGCAGCGTCATAAAGTGAAATGATTGGCTATCCGTGAGTTCCAGACCTCCACCTAGTGAGATACGTCCGGAAAACCGTGGACCTAGCCGTATAACTTCTCATATGTCTGCACGAAATAGCGCATTTCATCTGGCTTGGCCATGCTCAGGCGCATCCAGTTGCGGTAAGGAGGGAACGGCCTGCCGACCCGAATATTGTGTTCCATGAAGCGCGCCTGAACTTCATCTATGTCGTGGCCAGTCTCAACGAAGGTAAAGTTGGCGGCTGAATTGATGTGGCGTATACCTGCTTCACGAAAATAGCCCTGGGTGATATCCAGCGCCTCTTTGTTTTTGCGTAAAACGAAGTTGCTGTGTTCCATATCACGGTAGCTGGCCAGCGCTGCACGCATGCCGATGATATTGACTGTACCGGTCATACGTCTGTTGATCTCGGCAGCGAGGTCCGGGTGAGAAAAACCAAATCCTACCCGAAGCCCTGCCAGGCCATGAATCTTCGATGCGGTCCGCGCGACGATAATATTCTGATGACCATCACGCACCAAACCCATCATGGTGCCGTACTCAGGATCATCGACGAATTCGTGGTAAGCCTCATCGACAAACACCATGCGATCGCGCGACATTTCCAATACGAAATCTCGGAGCGCATTCTTCTCGACAATACTGGGAATAGGATTGTTCGGATTGCAAATATAGATCAGCTTGGTATCACGTCTGACTGCGCTGGCCATCGCTTCTAGATCAGTTTCCAGGTTGTCGTTAACCGGTACGCGAATCACTTCAGAACCGTTTGCCCCTGCGTAGCGTGGCAGATCTTCAAAGGTCGGGTCTGGAACTACGATTGAGCCTTCATTCATGCTTGCCAATAATCCCCCTAGCTTAAGTATCTCTGAGGAGCCCGCTCCCACACTGATGTGCTCGGGCGCAATATTCTGCTGACTACCGATCAACTCCGAGATTTCACCGGAAAGAAAATAGGTATAGAGGTTTGCCTCTTCGACAGCTGCATTAATCGCACGCAGCGCAGCTCGCGATGGGCCCCACGGGTTTTCATTGGAATTCATGCGGATCATGGTATCCGGCATGGCGATATTGCCCTGTCCGAACGCGCTCTTCATGAGATTCAGTGGCGGGGACAAAGGTGTGCCGGGAATGCCCTGCATGGCGCCCGCTGCCACGACAGCTGAACTACCAAGAAGAAAATTTCGTCTGCTGATTCTGGATTTCATGAGTAGATCCACGTTTTAGTTATTTATATTAAGTACAAATTGGGGCAAGCAAGAAATCAAATTGCTCGGACTCCACTAAATTATTCCTGGTTTCTCTTGATGCTTCTCTTCATTTTGCTCGATCAAAGTACTTTGAATCCCATTCTGATTAGCGACTTAATCCAGCTCCCGCAATAGATCATCCATGGACGCCTTGGCATCACCATAGAACATGCGCGTGTTTTCCTTGAAGAACAGCGGATTTTCGATGCCCGAATATCCAGTACCGCGACCGCGCTTGCACACGAACACGTGGCGCGACTTCCACACTTCCAGAACGGGCATACCGGCGATCGGGCTACCTGGGTCGTCCTGTGCAGCAGGATTAACAATGTCGTTGGCACCGATGATGATGACCACATCGGTCTGTGGGAAATCGTCATTGATCTCTTCCATCTCCAACACGATGTCGTAGGGCACCTTGGCCTCGGCCAGCAACACATTCATGTGCCCAGGCAAGCGACCGGCGACCGGGTGAATGGCGAAGCGCACGGTTTTGCCCTGCCCACGCAGACGCTTGGTCAACTCAGAGACGGAACTTTGCGCCTGCGCCACCGCCATGCCATAGCCCGGCACGATGACGACACTGTCGGCATCCTGCACCGCCTGTGCCACGGCGTCGGCGTCGGCGGCAATCATTTCGCCTTCGATAGTACTGGCTGCCTGGGTCTCACCACCCCAGCCACCGAGAATCACCGAGACGAAAGAGCGATTCATGCCTTTACACATGATGTAGGAAAGGATGGCACCGGAAGAACCCACCAATGCACCAGTCACAATCAGCAAGTCGTTGCCAAGCGTGAATCCGATCGCTGCGGCTGCCCAGCCGGAATAGGAATTCAGCATCGAGACCACTACAGGCATGTCAGCGCCACCGATTGCCAGAATAAGATGGCAGCCAATCGCGCCCGAGATTACGGTAACCAGCAGCATGGTCCACAGACCAGCACCGTTAAGGTACAGATAGCCCAGGACAAAGCAGGCGAGCAATGCCGCAAGATTGAGCGCATGGCGTCCGGGAAGCGTCAACGCAGCGGAGCTGAGTCTGCCGGCCAGCTTGCCATAGGCGATGATGGAGCCGGTGAAAGTGATCGCCCCAATCAAAATGCCGAGGAATAGCTCCACTTTGAGAATACTGAGTTCCACCTCAGTCTTCGCGGCGATGGTAGCGGCAAAACCTGCCAACTGATCAGCGGTGCCTGCTGCTCTTGCAGCCAGGGCGGCGCCCATCTCAAGGTCTGCGTTGATACCGATGAATACCGCCGCCAGTCCCACCAGGCTGTGGAAGCCGGCGACCAGCTCAGGCATCTGGGTCATCTGCACACGATTAGCGACTATCCAGCCGCCAATACCGCCAGCCAACACCATTAGCCCAATAAGAAAGGTCTGACCTCCCGCAGCGCTGATAGTTGCAGCGACCGCCAGGGTCATGCCGATGATGCCATACCAGATGGCGCGTTTGGCTTTCTCCTGGTTGGAGAGACCACCCAGTGCCAGAATAAAAAGCACTGCAGCTACGACGTAGGCTGAAGTGACGAGTCCTTCGTTAGTATGCATCCCTTAACTCCGTTGAAACATCGCGAGCATGCGACGCGTAACCAGAAACCCACCAAAGATATTGACCGAAGCCATGAACACCGAAATAGCAGCCAGCAATATCACCAGGAAACTGCCTGAAACTATTTGCAGCAAGGCGCCAACAATAATTATGGAAGAGATCGCGTTGGTAATAGCCATCAACGGTGTATGCAGTGAATGCGCGACTCCCCAGATGACGTGAAATCCAATAAAAACCGAGAGCACAAACACAATAAAATGCTGCATAAAGCTTGGTGGCGCCACCGTGCCCAGGGCCAGGCAGAGCACACCGCCAATACCCAGCAGCAAACCGGTGCGATTAAGTGACTTCTTCATCTCTGCCAGTTCACGCGCGGCCTTTTCTTCAGGGCTCTCTTCCGCTTCTTTCTTCTGCGGCGCCGCGGCAGCGATGGCCTTGATCTTGGGCGGTGGCGGCGGCCAGGTAATCTCACCCTCGTGGGTAACCAGCGCGCCGCGAATCACATCGTCTTCCATGTCGATGACCGGCACACCATCTTTCTCCGGTGTGAGATCATCCATCATGTGGCGAATATTGGTGGCATAGAGCGTGGAAGATTGGGTCGCCATGCGGCTGGGGAAGTCGGTGTAGCCGATGATAGTGACGCCATTATCGGTGACCAGCTTCTCGTCAGCCTTGGTCAGCGCGCAGTTACCGCCACGCTCAGCCGCCAGGTCAACAATAACTGAGCCAGGCTTCATGGCAGCAACCATATCCTCTGTCCACAGCTCCGGTGCCGGGCGATTGGGGATAAGCGCAGTGGTGATAACGATATCTACCTCGGGGGCCAGTTCGCGGAATTTCTCTAATTGCTTCTCGCGAAACTCTGGGCTGGACGGCGCTGCGTAGCCACCAGACTCGGCGCCATCGGTTTGCGCCTCTTCAAAATCCAGGAATACGAACTCTGCTCCCATGGATTCGATTTGTTCCGACACTTCCGGGCGCACATCGAAGGCCATCGTTATGGCACCGAGGGAAACAGAGGTACCAATAGCAGCCAGTCCCGCCACGCCGGCTCCTACTACCAGCACCTTGGCTGGGGGCACTTTACCGGCCGCCGTCATTTGGCCCATAAAGAATCTGCCGAAATTGTTGCCGGCTTCGACTACCGCGCGGTAGCCCGCGATATTGGCCATGGAAGACAGCGCATCCATTTTCTGCGCCCGACTGATGCGCGGCACCATGTCCATTGCCAGCACTGACATCTGCTTGGCCTGCAGTTTTGCCAGCAAGTCCTCGTTGGCGGCGGGCCAGATGAAACTAATCAGCGTCTTGCCTTCCGGTGCTGCGTCGACTTCTGCCAAGGAAGGTTCGCGGACCTTAACGATGACGTCAGCTTCGCTCCACAGCTCGCTTGCAGAGCCCAACACCTTGACCCCGGCCGCCTCATAGGCCGCATCGGTGATCGAGGCTGCCGCGCCGGCGCCAGACTCCACCAGGCACTCATATCCCAGCTTTTGCAGCCGCTCCGCGCTCTCCGGCGTCAGCGCTACCCGCGCTTCGCCTTCGGCGGTTTCTGTTGGCGCACCAATCTTCATTGCAACACTCCTGATATTGTTTTCAGTTCCCGGCTTGTACCGCCTATTATCAACGAATCTGACGGTCGAATCATTCAGATGGCCCATGTCTGCGGCTGTCGGGCTCAAAGTTCTTTCAATGTTTATTGCGACTTCTCAAAGACTCGCCAAATCCTGCTGCCCCGCCAGGCTAAAGCTAAACTACAGGAGTTTCTCAGGCAATAACACTGTCCAATTGTCCAAAAATTCGCCGATTAAGAGCCCCGAAATTCTCTTGTTAGCGGCATATAATAACTTGGCCAGTCAGCGCCGCAATTCACGCCAACAGTCTCTGCTACCAGCAAGTCTGCCGAAACTATTGGCATCAAGGTGGAACGAGGTTTCATGCAGAGTCACATACTGCCGGCATGGGTCAAAAGCAAACCTCTCCAGCTCCGCCTGTTGGCAACAGACTAAGGAGAATAAAAAAGGCCTGGGGTCATTTGACACCAGGCCTTTTAGTTTTGTTAGCAAGTGCGTTTGAGTCAGCAACACTTACTGCTTAGTCATCAGAACCTGCAAGGGCTCTCTGATCGCGTTCTTCGCGTTCAGCGACAATCTTCTCGTAGCCTTCGTCGTCTAGGTGGGTAACCGCGATCCAGGCATGGGACATCTCGTCGGTGGTGCGCTGACCTGCACCAACCCACTGATCCGGATCCGGGTTCATGGGGTTGTTTTCAGTGTTGTCATGCCAGGCGGTGATGATCATAGTTGCGCCTGCTGGAATCAGAGGCTGATAGCCATCTTCATACATGTGGCTGTGGTTCCAACCAGCGGTCCAGTTGGAAGCCTGGCTCAGCATTTCGCGTCGGCCGGTTTCGGGGTTGAACATCTCCAGCGCCATCGCCACACCACGGAGGTGCATGTGAGGCTGCCAGCTGTCAACGCGAACCGGGTGGTCGAAGGAATGGAAACCCTGGGTCATCAAGGTGCCATGGGGAGGGATCATGTAATCGCCACCACCATCGAGACGGTAGGCGCGAAGGTCTTGTCGGTAGGCTTCTTCTTCGTTAAAGCCGTCTTCTTCGTCGTAGTACCAGATACCGACAGCCACCTGATCATTAGCAACGGCATTACCGTCTGGATAGTAGTGAATTTCCCACTCTACTTTTGAATTGGCCGGTGCTCTGCGGCAGGCGCCTTGAGGTACCTTCTCGCCCAGCTTACCAAAAGCAAACTCGGACAGGCGATCACTGTCTACCCATTCACCTTCCTCGTCCAAAATCTTGAAATGAGAGTTAGCATGGTGTGTTGCACCTTGCGCAGCAGCGGAAGGCAGTGTCTCCACCGCCTTAATACAGCGGCTTTCGCTGATGCCCGAGTCAACTACGGGTTCCCACCACAGGTCCTGACCCTGCGCCGGAACATCCCAGGCGGCAGACTTAATGACGTGATCAGGTGGACCTAAATCTGCTTGTAGGCGCCATTCACCTTTTGTTGGGTATTCTTTTGGCGGAGGCAGATCTTCTGGGTTACCCATCGGAGATCCAGCATTTACCCAGGCAACGATAGTATTGATGTCTTCTTGAGCCATGCGCCAATCATTTTTGAGTTCCTGTACCCCAGTGTCCCGATCATATTGATAAGGAGGCATTTCACGATTAGCTACCTTGAGTTGAATCAGCGGTGCCCATGGGCGCACTTCATCGTAGCTGGTGAAAGACATAGGGCCGATTTGACCAGGCTGGTGACAAATCTGGCAGTTATCTTGGATGATGCGGGAGACTTCCTTGGCGTAGGTGGGGTGATCAGCCTCATCCTGCGCCGCGGCCAGCGCCGGCAGCAGTGCCAGGGCTGATCCCAGTCCTAATATTCGTACAAATCTCATTTTTAGCTCCTCAACAAGCCGGGATGTAAAGACACACACTGCCTGGGCGTTTAGCACAAAGTGCCGATTTGCCATTTTGCGCATCTGGGAACGATTTTCCAAGCAACAAGATGTGACAAATTGTCTGCGATTTTCGCCTGAACGGCTCTAAAATGGGGCTTTGTGGCCACTTTCCTACAAATTATGCAGGGACTTTCTATTCGCAGGCTAGAAATTGGTTGCCCCGCTGATATTTTGAGCATCATGACAGAGGCTACATTAGCCCGTCTGGGGGGTTCACAGGAGCACAGAGGCTGGCGTACATAGCGGACAGGCCAGATGGTTTTTATTGGCGCTGTACCGGAACCTCACGACCAGTTAAAACAAGCAGGCAGAGTGCCCTGATCTGGGCCTTCCCAGTTTATCCTAAAGACTTTGGGTTGCCATCTCCCTCTCGCGACATGCAGATAAAACGTGGCCTGTCCGAAATACCCTTAATGCATTCGGGCGCTGCTCCCCCTATTATTGGACCCTATGAAACTACTCATAATTGGTGCAACCGGTGATACCGGCAGTCGTTTGCTTAGAATGGCCATACAGGAAGGCCACGAGGTAACCGCATTTGTCAGGAGCGCAGATAAACTGAATGAGCAGCTGACTGCAGCGTCTCTAACAGCGCCGGCCGTCATTATTGGTGATGTTTTTGATCAGGACAGTATCAGCAGCGCCTGTCATGGACAGGATGTGGTCATAAACGCAGCTGGCACCGTACGTGATGGGGAGCAGTTTGTTGAGCTGGTGAGGAAGGTTTCACTTGCTGTGGAGAACGGGCTTGGCGCTGGCGGCAGGTACTGGTTTTTTGGTGGCATCGGGGTACTGAATGTACCTGGCACGAATCGTATGTCGCTTGAATTACCCAAGATCCCAAGTATTTATCGGGCACATCAGACTAACTACAGCACCGTAAGCTCTACGTCTTTAAATTGGTCCATGCTGTGCCCTGGCCCCATGACAGCAGCTGAGAACGGCGAGCCTCATCAAGGCCTGCGGATTTCTACCGAGGTCTGGCCGCTAGCGAGACCAGGTCTTACGAAACTGCTGCCACCTATAGCCACTTCGCTTGCTTTGAAACTGAGAATGCCACAGTTGACCGTGTCCTTTGAGGATGCTGCCAAGGTTATACTGGACAATCTGGCTCAAGATAGCGCGCTATCTAGAAAACGTGTGGGCATCGCTTTACCAGTGGGCATAACACGTCATAAAGATCCCGAGCTAAATCCCAGTTAGTTAGTGGACAACCGTAAACAACGGGATTTCTCTGACCCACACTGGCAGCACTTTTAAAAAAAGCTGGAGTCTTTCGCTGCTGCTCTGAATCCTCTTGTATTCTGCGAATTTGAGCGACGTAATGAAATCAGCGAGCCTAACGGGTATTCACATTCTGGAACGCTTCTGGGATAAACACTGGATAACCCCAGTCGCGGGCACCCCGGCCAACGCCGTGCATCAGAATAAAATCATCCATGATGCGTATGTCTGTCGCACCATTCATGAGTGTGACAGCCAACAGCGCAGACTCGAGATGCTGCGTTTGCAGCTGCAGCACTCTCTCATCTGGTCGGTAGTTTGCCCGCAGTCGATAATCAAGGCCTGGATGCTCCGTCATCTCAATGCGTCCGCCAAAAATATTGCTCACCGTTTGGGATGCTGTCAGGTCAACCAGCGCTTGCAATGATGTGCGATAGGCAGGGAAATCACGGATCACCAGCCGGCCTGGATAGAAGGCATTGCCAGTAAACAGTAACTCAGCCCAGGCGTCATACAGACTGACCGCAGCGGAGTCCAAGCCCGGTGTTGGTAAGACCTGCAGCACGCGTCCACCTAGATCCAGCAACTCATTTTCCAGCACAGAACCGCGCGAGTCTGCATCAGGTGTTACCAAGATCGTATTTGGGCGATCGCTAAACTGCCCGATGCCAGCATTCTGGGATTGGTCCGATCCCAATGGCATCACCACCAGCTCAGGCATGTCGACCCCCTGCGCGTAGGTCCACCTTTGTAACACGCCGTCCACAACTTGGCGCAACGGAAAATATTCAGCCTCTTCGGTTGCCCCGGTGTCGAGCAAGACCGCGCGCTGATTCCCCATTAGCAGGTACATAAATGGTGCTTCCCAGTGCGTTGCTGGATTCTGCCGCAGCATGTATGTGTGCTCGTTGTAGCGGTGCACCTGTATACGCACGTCGGTATTCGCCATTGCGGAAACACTGCCATGGATCCAGGTAAATCGGAGATTACCCGGCGCTGGTGTATCACTCTCGAAATCCACCTGTGCCAGCAAACTTGTGCTGATTAGCATGATCAGGAAAACCAGCAATAAGTGTTTAATTCCCATAGCTTACGGATCCGTTGTGTATGCCCAGGGCACTTGGTTATAGATTAGAAAATCGTCGTAGTGATAGATCCCTGGATTCTCAATTTCGTAAGTCGCCTCAACCGCCTGATCCAGCATATTGAGCGTCATCTGCATCGGTGGTTCGTTAGGCTGCCAAGTGGTTCCAATTGGATAATCCACGCCGGGTTCGCGAGTCATTTCGATATGATTATTGACCAAGTGCGCCACAGGATTCTGATCGGCGATGCTGCGCAACTTACGAATACTGCTCACCCAGGCGTCCCAGTCATCTAGATAGAGGCGACCACGATAAAACATGTCGCCGGTGTAGAGCAGATCAGTCCAACCATCATATATGGCCAGCTCAGATCCTTGATGTCCAGGAGTGCCGGTGACCACGAGTTCACGACCACCCAGATCGTAGGTCACGATTTGCTGCGGGTAGTTATCGATCTTCCAGAACGCCATCATCTCTTCATGGGTTAGGCCTACCATTACCGTGTTGGGGCGGTCGACAAACTGGTTCCAGGCCGCATAGTGATCACCGTGCAAATGGCTGTTAGCGACGATGAGCTCGATATTGCTCTGATTGTGCCGGGTCTCCCATTCCAGGATTATTTCATCTACGGCTTCTCGAAGAGGAAACAACGCAGGTGACGAAGTAGAGCCTTGATCAATCAACATCGCCACACCATTGCCAAAGAACAAGTACATGAAGGCACCTTCATAATTGATGGCCTTGTTCTCGCGCAAAATATAGGTGTGATCATTATAGGCATGTATCTGAACAGCAGGATCGGTGTTATCCATAGCCGACTTCGACCCATGAATCCACTGATCTGGAAACTCACCAACTGCCCTGCCCTCGAGGGGAAATGAAAGTGAAGCATCTTCAAACGCAGAGAATGCGACATCGAAAACCAGCAGGCTTGAAGCCACTAGCATGATGCCCGCAGTGGTTTGCAGCGCCTCACGCCGTTTATTTTTAGATTTCATATAAAAGCTACTCGCTTCACTAACCAGTAAGCGCCCACACCCGCGATCGTTACCGTCGCCGGACGCGCCACCCGATTAGTGTATTG
>DLPV01000034.1:0-9991 GCA_002477465.1 Gammaproteobacteria bacterium UBA7449
CCAAAAAGAAAGCGGCAGAATTCGCGCGCCTCGGCACAGTCCACAAATCGTCGCCGTAGCCGCCAAATTCAGCCGCCTCTGTGAGCTAAATAGGTTAGAATTCCCGCTTTGCTTGGAGCAGAGCAGTCAATCTGCGGTAATCTTCGCGCCATGGTCGAACAAGCGGGTAAACCACACGAAAAGGATAGCGCGTCAGCTCCCATGCTGGCGGCGACTGACCTCTATTGTGAGCGGGATGACCGCATCCTGTTTGAGAAGCTGAACTTTCAGCTGCAAGAGGGACAGGTGCTTCAGATTAAGGGTGATAACGGCAGTGGTAAGACCACACTTCTGCGGATGTTGTGCGGACTTAATGACAGTTATGAGGGCGAGCTCAGCTGGTACGGGCAGCCAATGAGCGAGTGTGCCGATGCATTTTATGACGCGCTGCTTTATATCGGTCATCGGGTGGGAGTGAACAAAATTCTGACGCCCAGGGAAAACCTGGCCTGGTCCTGCGGTCTGCGCCGCCAGGTGCGTAACGATGAGATCGACAGCGCGTTGTTGAAGGTTGGATTGCGGGGATTTGAGGATTCTCAGTGCTTCACCCTCTCGGCTGGCCAACACCAACGGGTGTCGCTAGCAAGGCTATTGGTCTCTGACGCCAGGCTGTGGGTACTGGATGAGCCGTTTACGACCCTGGATGTTACCGGTGTTGCGCTATTGGAGAAGCTCATTCGGGACTATAGCAGCCAGGGTGGCGCGGTGTTGGTGACAACCCATCATCCTCTGTCTGTCAATGATCTCACCCAGCTCACTCTGGGGCGTCGACCAGAGGCTGCTGAGAACTGGGCATGAGCAAAGTTCAATCAACCTTGATCAAGGCTTTTGTATCGACTCTGCGCAGAGACCTGCTCATTGCTTATAAAAAGAAGAACGACCTGTTCAACCCGTTCATGTTTTTTCTGATTGTTGCCACGCTGTTTCCTATCGGCATATCACCGGAACCAGAGAAGCTGAGTGAGATTTCTGCCGGCGTGCTGTGGATATCGGCGCTTTTGGCTGCGCTATTGGCTATGGACAACCTGTTCCGCGCAGACTACGAGGATGGTTCGCTGGAACAGTTAATGCTGAGCCCACATCCTCTGTATTTCCTGGTGTTAGCCAAGAACATCGCCCACTGGTTGGTGAGTGGCCTGCCGGTGGTGCTGGTTTCGCCGTTGATTGCCTATATGTTGAGCCTGCCAGAAGGCGCCTATGTCACCCTGTTTCTGACACTTCTGCTCGGGACGCCGGTGCTGAGTTTGCTCGGTTCAATCGGGGTTGCCCTGACCGTGGGGCTGGGCAGTCGCGGCCTGGTTTTGGCGGTAATCACCTTGCCCATGAGTGTGCCGGTACTCATAGCCGGCACCTTGGCAGTAACCCAGACTCAGAACGGGGCGGAATTGTCCGGCTTCCTGGCAATCATGGGAGCCATGTTGGTCGCTGCTTTAACCCTGGCGCCGCTGGCCTCCGCGGCGGCGCTACGGATAAGTGTAAACTGACAGTGTGTAGTCCATTTGCCGGTTATCCGCGTAATTGCAATAGGTTACAATACGTAACACGGTCGTCTGTAGGCGGCATGGTATATTGCTTTTTCAAAATGGACGGTGACACAAGTGGATTGGACCTGGTTCCATAAATGGGGCTCACCCAAGTGGTTTTACGAGCTCTCTGGCAAGTGGTTGCCTTGGTTGGTAGGGTCGATGGTCCTCTGTCTGACCGTAGGAATCGTATGGGCGCTCTTGTTCGTTCCCCAGGATTATCAGCAGGGGCTGACCAACCGGATATTCTATGTCCACGTGCCGGTGGCGAGTATTTCCCTGGCATTCTTCCCGCTGATGGCGATCGCAGGCACGGTGTTTCTGGTCTGGCGCATGAAGCTGGCTGATGTGGTGGTCAAAGTGGCAGCACCTTTAGGTGCCTGGTTTACCGCACTGGCCCTCGCTTCCGGTTCGATCTGGGGTGTCGACACCTGGGGCACATGGTGGATTTGGGATGGGCGCCTGACATCGCTGCTGCTGCAGTTTTTTCTGCTGCTAGGGGTGGTTTCCCTGCGTACCGCGCTGGAAGACTCAGAGGGCGCGGCGCGGGCCTGCGCGCTGCTGAGCATCGTGGGCTGCATCAATGTCGTGGTGATCAAATACTCAGTGGACTGGTGGAATACTCTGCATCAGCCCTCGACAGATTTTTCCATTGCCGCTGACCAGGCCAATGGGCCCGAGATCTGGGTGCCACTGGTATTTATGATCCTGGCCGTCTATCTGTTTTTTGCCATCAGCCTGATTCTTTCGACGCGCAACGAGATTTTGCAGCGGGAAAAACGTTCGCAATGGGTGATGGAACTGGTCAAACGCAGCTAAGGCTGCTTGAGGTTTCGGATTTATGCAGTTCTCAAGCTTTCAGGAATTCATCCAGATGGGGGGCTATGCGTTCAACGTCTGGTCCGTGTACGGCATGTTTGCCGTTTTTCTCGCGGTGAACTTGCTGGGGCCATTACGCAGAAACAAACAAATCATTCGCGAGCTCAAACGCCGTTATGAGCTCAATGCGCCAGCTCAGAGTGGCGCCAGCAGCGCTAACAGTAGCGCGGAATCAGTTGGAGACAGTCAATGAGGCCTCATCGACGCAAGCGACTTGGAATTATTCTGTTTATAGCGACAGGGCTAAGTGTTGCAATCGGGCTGACGCTGTATGCCTTGAGTCAAAATATCGACCTCTTCTACACACCAACCCAGGTGGCGCAGGGTGAAGTGGCGGCAGGGCAGCGCATTCGAATCGGTGGCATGGTGCGGGAAGGGTCAGTGGTATCTGCAGACGACAGCCTGGCCGTCGAGTTTGTGGCAACCGATTATGTGCACGATGTGCCCATATTCCACGAGGGTATTCTCCCGGACCTTTTCAGGGAAGGGCAGGGCATCGTAGTCGAGGGTAGCCTGGACACGGCTGGAGTGTTTCAAGCGTCTCGAGTGCTGGCCAAGCACGATGAAAACTACATGTCCCCAGAAGTGAAGGCAGCCCTGGATGCGGCTGGCGCTTCATCAGAAAGCCATCAAATGCAACCTGGCACTTAGGAGACTGAATTAGATGATACCTGAGCTGGGCTCATTCTCGCTTATTCTTGCGCTGTGCTTGAGTGTGCTACTCGGCACTTTACCAATTATTGGAGCGCACACCAATAATCAGATATGGATGAATCTGGCGCGTCCACTCGCCGCTGGGATTTTCGTGTTTCTCGGTATTAGTATCTCAATTCTCGCCTATGCCTTCGTGACGGATGACTTTTCCGTCTCGTTTGTAGCGCTACACTCTAATACGCTGTTACCCATGCGCTACAAGCTCACTGCGGTATGGGGTGGGCACGAAGGCTCATTCCTACTATGGACCTTTATGCTAGCGGGCTGGATGCTCGCGGTTGGAATTTACAGCAAGAGTATGCCGCTGGAATTTGTTTCCAGAGTGCTGGGTGTGCTCGGAATTCTGATATTCAGCTATATCTTGTTCATGCTGGCCACCTCAAATCCTTTTGACCGCATCGTGCCGCTGCCGCCTGCTGACGGCGCCGATTTGAATTCAGCCTTGCAGGATTTTGGCTTCATTATCCATCCACCCACGCTGTATATGGGCTACGTCGGCTTCTCGGTGGTGTTTGCCTTTGCTATCGCAGCACTGCTGAGTGGTCGTATGGATGCGGCCTGGGCGCGCTGGTCCCGCCCCTGGGCGAATGTGTCCTGGGCAATCCTTACCATTGGTATCGCGCTGGGCAGCTGGTGGGCCTACTACGAATTAGGCTGGGGCGGCTGGTGGGCCTGGGATCCGGTTGAAAACCCACCGTTGATCACCTGGCTGTTTGGTACAGCGCTCATCCACTCACTGGCAGTCACGGAGAAACGTGGCGTGTTTAAGAGCTGGACTGTATTACTTGCGATCCTTGCATTCTCGGGGAGCTTGCTAGGCACCTTTATCACCCGATCTGGACTGCTGACCTCGGTACATGCGTTTGCCAGTGACCCGTCACGGGGGTTCTTCATACTCGGCATTCTTGGCATTGCGATTGGTGGTTCACTGTTGCTTTACGCTCTTCGCGCTCCTCTGATGAAGGCGGATTTTGGTTTCGACCTGACCTCTAGAGAGCTATTCCTGTTAGCAAATAATGTGATTCTGGTGGTATCCGCTGCCTCGGTATTCCTCGGCACTCTTTTTCCCATGGTGTATCAGGCGATTACGGATGATCTCATCAGCATCGGTCCGCCGTATTTCAACACCATTTTTGTGCCCTTGATGATGCTGCTCTTTGTGTTCATTGGGATTGGACCCATGAGCAGATGGAAACGCACCTCAATTAGTTATCTGGTTGCACAGCTCAGCAAAGTATTGGCTGCCAGCATTGGTCTGGGCATATTGCTGCCATTGATCGTGCTGATGGAATTTTCCCTGGCAGCTACGGTCACCATGATTCTGGCCAGTTGGATTTTGCTCACTATTGGGAAAGACATTAGCAGCAAGATTGCCAACAAACGATCCCTAGCCGCTGGCTTCAAGTCATTGAGCCTGAGCTACTATGGCATGCAGCTCGCCCATTTTGGCATTGCCTTGATGCTGGTCGGCGCCTCGCTCACGAGCTATTTTTCCGTGGAGAGAGGCGTCTTGCTGAGCCCGGGCGAATCCGTGGATTTGGGTGCTTATAATTTCACCCTGGAAGGTAGCAGCAGGATAGAGGGACCAAACTATGTGGGTGAAGAAGCTGAAATAACGGTCATGCGAGACGGTGATATGGTGACAGATCTCCACCCGGAGCGGCGCATTTATGTGGCAACTGGCACGCCCTCAACGGAGATGGCGATTGATGCGGGTTTTCTGCGCGATTTGTTTGTCACCCTGGGTGAGCAAAAGCCAGATGGCGCCTGGTCCATGACCATCTACGTCAAACCTTTTATACGCTGGATTTGGCTGGGAGCAATCTTCATGGCATTCGGCGGCACCCTGGCAGCAGGTGACAAACGCTACCGGCGCCTCAGGGCCAGGCAACTGGAAAAAGCGAAACGCAGTGCTATTCTGTCGGCCAGTGGCGAATTACAAGCCGCCTCCTGATTCCCTTGTGGTTCTCATTTGTAAGCAAGGGTCGTGGCAAGATAGGTCGAGTTTGAAATGAACAGCATGAGTTTTAGAAAAACAGGAAGAATTGGAAATGGGTAGGGTCAAATATTTTTTCCCTGTGATTGGATTCTTCGCCCTGGCTCTTTTGCTGTGGCGAGGCCTGTATCTTGATCCCAAAGAATTGCCCTCTATGCTCATTGACAAGCCGATCCCGGCGTTTGAATTGAACACTGTCGATGGTGAGCCAGTAACGAATACGGATCTACCCGGCCAGGTTTTTCTTCTAAATGTCTGGGGCAGCTACTGTTTACCGTGCCTGGTTGAACATCCAACTTTCATGCGATTGTCAGAAGAGGGTGAGATTCCCGTGGTAGGTGTAAACTACAAGGATGAGACCAATCTCGCGCAAGGGTGGCTGGAAACCAACGGCAATCCTTTCGCGTTCAGTATTGAAGACGGCAATGGTCGCTTCGGCATTGACCTTGGCGTGTATGGCGCGCCTGAGACTTACCTGGTCGATGCCAACGGCGTCATTCGCTATCGTCACGTTAGTGTGCTGGATGAAACGGTATGGGCCGAAGAATTTTTGCCGGCTATTGCCGAGCTGCGCGCGGAATCCGCTCAATGAATATACAGGCGGTCCGCTCGAAGGCGCCAGGACTCATGCGGTTATTCGGCGTGATTTGCATGTTGTTTGGCCTGCTGGGAGCAGGCGCATTGTCCGCTCAGGTAGATACCTTTGAGTTTGAAACGACTGAGCAACAGCAGCGATTTCGAAAGCTTTCGGACGAGCTGCGTTGCCCCATGTGTCAGAATACCAATCTGACTGGATCAAGCGGGGGAGTTGCCGAAGACCTGCGGCGTGAAATCCATCGCATGATTATGGATGGGATGACTGATCAGGAAATAGAGCAGTTTATGTTCGAGCGTTACGGCGATTTCATCTTTTATCGGCCTCGGCTCAGGCAGGAAACGCTGCTACTCTGGTTTGGCCCACTTGCTTTCCTTGCCATCGGTGGTTTTGTTGCGTTCTCCATCTCGCGCAGAGCGCGAAAGATCGATGAGGACGAAAAGGCTCTCGATTCGGCGCAGCAGGAAAAGCTGCAAGACCTACTCAACAGCAAGGGCTAGTAAGCTCTCCTTGGGAATCTGATTTTGTTCTGGATTTATACTGCCCTCCTGTTTTTGCTTGCGGCGCTGTTTGTGCTTCTTCCCCTTTGGCTGCGCGCTCGCGCTGATGAGGAAGATCCCGAACTCAGAAAACAAGCCAATGTCGCCTTGTTTCAAGAGCGCAGTGACGAACTGGAAGCTGATCTCTCTGCGGGTAATATCGATCAGCAGCAGTTTGACACTTTGTTAGCAGAGCTTCAGCGTGGTCTGTTGGCGGATGTTGAGCTCAGTGAAAACCCGAAAGCACAGAGCGCTACCGGCAAGAAAAAATCCGCCAGGAAGCAAGGCGCCACGCGCGACTCTTTTTTCTCCCTGACCTATATGGCGCCGGCGGCTTTTGTCGCTTTGCTGCCTATCCTGGCCTACGGTCTCTATAACCAATGGGGATACATCGATGATGTGCAGGTTATGGATTTGTTTCAACGTACGGTTGATAACCAGGGTGACGCTGAAGAAGCGCGCGAATTAATTGTCACGATCGGAGAATTTGCCCAGGCGAATACCGAGATGCCATGGGCCTTTTATTTTCTGGCGGAAAACTTCGCTGCCATTGGGCTGTTTGAGCAAGCCCAGATCGCTTATCAGCGAGCAGCTGAAACACTGGAAGAGACACCCGAGAAGGCGCTGGTATTGGGGCGAGTCGCCATGTCGATGTATATCAACTCCGAATTCGAGTTCAGTGATGAAGTGCTGTCTGTGATTGAGCAGGCCAGGGCGATTAATCCTAACGAGATGTCCGTCCTGCAGCTTTTGGCCGCGGATGCAGAGCAGCGAGAGGATTTTAACGATGCCATCGACTATTGGCGCTTGATGATTCAGGTAAATCCCAATAGTGAGTTTGCCCAGGAGTTGCGGTTCAGAATTTCTGCTGCACAGCAGCTACTTGCCCTGGACGAAGACGCAACGCAGGGACCAAGCGTCGATGTGAGTGTAAACCTCGCCGATAATCTGGCGCTGGATCCGAATCTGCGCGTATTTATAGCGGCGCGAAACGCTGAGCAGGAGGGGATGCCGCCGCTGGCTGCGATTGATACCACGGTAGGGGCATTGCCAGCGACTATTCGCCTGGATAATTCCTCCGCTGTAGGTCCATTTAATCTGGCCTCCGCAGAGACGATCTATGTGTCGGTGCTGGTTTCAAACCGAGGCGTGGCCATGCCAAGTCCAGGTGACTATCGCGAAGTTTCAGAGAATTTCTCACCCAACGGTCAGCATACCGAAATCGCGCTAACGGTTTCTGAACGCTTACCCTGATACTCGCCGGCTCGCCAAATCCATATGTACTGGACCGAGTTTCTTACTATCGCGCTGGCGCACCTCTTTGCGGTGGCTTCGCCTGGGCCTGATTTTGCCATTGTTGTGCGGCAAAGTGTGGCAAGTGGTACCCGAATCGGAATTTGGACCAGTGCCGGTGTGGGTTGCGGTATCCTGGTACATGTCGCCTACTGCACTCTGGGGGTGGCAATCCTGCTCACGCAGTCCGATGGTCTGTTCTCAGCCATGAAGTATTTGGCGGCTGCCTACCTGGCCTATCTTGGTGTGCAATCGCTGCGGGCAAAGCCTCACTCGGAGACTGAGTTACACCTGGAAGATGCGCCTGCGCTTGCCCCGCGACAGGCATTCCTGCGCGGATTTTTAACCAACGGCCTCAACCCCAAGGCAACGCTGTTTTTTCTGGCCCTGTTCACCGTGGTCATCAATAGTAATACCCCTGCCTTCATTCAGGTCTTATACGGAGGCTACCTGGCTCTCGCAACATTCGCCTGGTTTGCCATGCTGTCATCGATATTGGGTAGGGTGAAGGTGCGACGGTTCATGTTGAGGTCGGGCGTTTGGTTTGAGCGCTGCATGGGGGTGCTATTGCTGCTCCTGGCAGTGCAGATCACGCTAAGCAACCAATAGCGTCGGTATTTACGGCCCCGGGCTTACCCAAATTAGCCGGACTGGGGTATAGTTGCCGTTATGAGCGATGCATCATTCCCAGACAAACTGGTCGACAAGTTCGGGCGCCACATTGACTACATTCGGCTGTCGGTGACAGACCGTTGCGATTTTCGCTGCGTCTATTGTATGACCGAGGATATGACTTTCCTCCCCAGAAAGCAGATCCTGTCGTTGGAAGAGCTATATCAGGTGGCGCGTGCATTTACTGAGCTGGGCGTTAAAAAAATCAGACTCACTGGTGGCGAGCCAATGGTTCGCACCGACGTCATGTCTTTGATCGAGAAGCTCGGGGCCTTGCCTGGTTTAAAAGAACTGCTGCTGACCACCAATGGAGCGCAACTGGATAAGTATGCGGCACCATTAAAGGCTGCGGGCGTAAACAGAATTAATATTAGTATCGACAGTCTCGATGCCGAGCTCTTCAAGCGAATTTCTCGTGTGGGTAAACTCGAGAAAGTGCTAGCCGGCATAGATGCAGCAATTGCTCAGGGGTTCGAGCGTATTCGTTTGAATTCAGTGGTGATGCGCGGCTACAACGAAGATGAAGTACTTGCGCTGACGGATTACGCGATTGCACGCGGTATTGATATCGCCTTTATCGAAGAGATGCCGCTGGGCGAAGCCTCTGATCATGCCAGAGAGGAAACCACCTGCAGCAACGACTGGGTGCGCGAACAAATCGAACAGAAGTACCAACTCGTCAACAGTGCTTCGAGGACTGCGGGCCCATCGCGATACGCGCAACTTGTGGATTACCAGAGTCGGATTGGGTTTATCTCTCCGGTAACCCATAATTTCTGTGAAGACTGCAATCGGGTCAGAGTCACCGTTGAAGGCAGGCTGCTGCTTTGTCTCGGTAACGAACACTCGGTGGATTTGCGCGCTATTTTGCGCGATGAATCAAAAACCCATGACGATTTAAAGCGTGCATTAATCGCCTCTATGGATATCAAGCCCGAGCGGCATTACTTCTATGACAAGGATCACGCACAGCCCGTTAGGCTAATGAACATGACAGGTGGCTAAACCTTGGATAGCAAAATTCCTCTCTCACTCGCCGTTGTAACCGTTTCCGATACCCGCACGGAAGATACAGACAAGTCTGGTCAGGTATTGATTGCATGTTTGCAAGAGGCGGGGCATCAGCTACATAGCAAGCGCATTGTGAAAGATGATGTCTACCAGTTGCGTTCAGAGGTGTCTCAACTCATTGCAGACGATAGCGTTAATGGGATTCTCACGACCGGCGGTACGGGGTTTACCGATCGGGACAATACCCTGATAGCAATTCAGCCTTTGCTGGACAAGCATATCGAGGGCTTTGGAGAGCTGTTTCGCCAGCTATCCTATGAAGAGATTGGTACCTCAACGATCCAGTCGCGGGTGTTTGCCGGTCTGGTAAACCGAACTATCGTTTTCTGTCTGCCGGGTTCTCCCGGCGCCTGTCGCACCGGCTGGAATGGAATTGTTGCTCAGCAGCTCGATAGTACTCACAAGCCCTGCAATTTTGTCGATAAGCTCATCGTTGACAGGTAGTAGACCGCTTTGCTGGCTCAGCTAAATCACGCCACGCTTGCCCTGACCATCGCCAATACCGCCAAGCTAGACTGCGACTGCCTCTGGGCTCGAGCCTCTATATGAGGCAGCACATCAGAATCCACTAAAATCCCCGGGCCGACTTTCTCGAGCATAGCCTCGCTGGACTCATAGTCCTGGTTGTCAGGTTCGCCATGCGGGTCGTGGCTGAAATGTATTAGATTCT
>DLPV01000034.1:10316-10448 GCA_002477465.1 Gammaproteobacteria bacterium UBA7449
GTGCGTCTGAGCGCTGATGGGCCTCAAGTGGTCGTGCTGCTATCTCCTGTCTTGCTACCCCCACCTGCTATGGAGGATTGTCATGGCAGCTTTGTCTGGACAGGTTTTGATGGGAAGGTATTTCTGGACTGG
>DLPV01000034.1:10764-46189 GCA_002477465.1 Gammaproteobacteria bacterium UBA7449
TTTCTGGACTGGCCTTTTGGGAATAGGTGCTGCCAATCCAATTGATCCGACCTGCTGACACTGCACAGTAAAACGGGCCTGATATTGCGTAGTGGAAAGAAATTGGCGGGGGTTGGGTCGAGCGATTCATGCACTGTCGCTGCCAGGTCATAGTGGAATATAAGAATAGAGAAGAGAAGAGAAGGAAGAAAAGAGAAGGTTAGTCATTTGATATACCGGGGATTTACTGGAGTCCTAAGCGAAAACACCGGCATAGACCCGTGGGCCTAAGTCGGTGTCAGTTACCGCTTGTAATACTAGTAAGGCTTTGCATGCAGCCTCCTTATAGTTTTGTTTTAAACGGCTGCGTACAGAATGGCTGCAGGAACGGCAAGGGCAACAACTACCATCGCTACGCTTACTACAGTGGCTTCTATAATAGGCCGTGCTTCTTTAAGTGCTTTACTCATTAGTTTTCTCCTTTAAACAATGATGAGTCAGATTAGTTTCGGCTTCAATTACCAAAACACGGCGCGCATCGTAACACATTAAGTGAAAAAAGGTAACATTTATGAGTAAAAATGCGCATTTGTAATGAAAAGTAACAAATCCCTGCTTGGAATGACTGGAAAAAATATAAAGTCAATGAAAACAACTAGATATGGGGATTTTCTGTCATACAATTGTCTTAATTCCGGCGTAATTAAGGCCTTGAATTACCTTAATAAATGTTTCTATTCCTGTAAATCGCCACTAATTGTGATGGCCATCACATTTGTAACTATCGGTAACATAAGCTGTGCGGTCATGTCTGGCCGATACTTTTCCCATGGGCACCAATCAATCCTTGCTAGTCGGGTTCTCTGGTCTATTGCGCGCTGACTGTCGGGTCTGTCGCAGCTTGCGCAGAGCAACGGCGCTGTGTCTGCTTTGGTTAGTCTGGCACTCCTGATTCAGCCAGATCCGTCAAATCGCTCTGCTGTATCGGCTTTCCCTAGTGCTGTTCTGGGGCACAGCGTAAAATGCCCCTCAGATTTTGTGCTAGTGAGACCCGCGCCGACTGGCAGGTTTCAGCGGAGAGCGTGTCATGCGAATCATCACTTTTAACTGCAATGGAATCCGAGCCGCGGCCCGCAAGGGCTTCTTCGAGTGGCTGCCGACGGCAGAGGCTGACGTCATTTGCCTGCAGGAGACCAAGGCTCAGGAGCACCAGCTCACCGATGCCTTGTTTCGTCCAGAGGGTTACCACTGTTATTACTTTGATGCAGAAAAAAAGGGCTATGCTGGGACGGCGCTGTACAGCAGGGAAAAGCCCTCTAAAATTCTAAGAGGCACGGGTTTTCCCATAGCCGACACTGAAGGGCGCTATATCCAGGCGGATTATCCGGGCCTGAGCGTGGTTTCCCTCTATCTGCCCTCCGGATCTTCAGGCCCAGAGCGGCAGGAGCGCAAGATCGCTTTCATGGAACACTTCATGGCGCATATGCGCGGACTGCGTCGGAAACGCCGCGAGATCGTCGTGTGCGCTGACTGGAACATCTGCCATAAAGAAATTGATTTGAAGAATTGGCGCGCGAATCGAAAAAACTCGGGTTTTTTGCCGGAGGAGAGGCAGTGGCTGGATACGCTCTATGATGAGGTGGGTTGGTCCGACGCTTTTCGCGTGGTTAATAAGGAACCCGATCAGTACTCCTGGTGGTCGAATCGTGGTCAGGCGCGCGCCAAGAACGTGGGGTGGCGACTTGATTACCATGTCGTTACCCCGGGCTTGCGTGCCAAGGTTGTGAGTGCTGAGATTTACACTGCCGAAAATTTTTCAGATCATGCGCCTGTCATTATTGACTATGCGGTCTGAAGATCGGGCATGGTCGAATCGTGATTAGTATTTAGTATATTAATATTTAGTGTTTAGAGAAAAACTTGAAATGAAAAAACTTATTGTTGTCTCCTTGTTCAGCCTGCTTTCGACAGTTGCCTTGGCTCAGCCGCTTGTTGCGGTGATCGATACGGAGCGCGGCGTGATGAGGGCCGAATTAAACGAAAGGGCTGCGCCTACCACTGTGGCAAATTTCGTTAATCTGGCAATGCGCGGCTTCTATGATGGATTGACATTCCACCGCGTGGAAAGAAACTTCATGGCGCAGGGTGGCGATCCCCTGGCAACTGGCACTGGCGGGCCGGGGTATCGTTTCGCGGGTGAGCTTTTGCTCAAGCATAATCGACAGGGCGTGCTTTCAATGGCTAATTCAGGCCCAGGCACTGACGGCAGTCAGTTTTTCATCACTCATCTTGCCACCCCCCATCTTGATGGCTTGCATAGCGTATTTGGCAGAGTGGTGGAAGGCTTGCCGGTAATCAGACAAATCAAACGGAGAGATCGCATAAACAGCATTACAATTGAGGGAGATCCTGGCGAGCTGTTCAGGCGGCGCTCGGCCCAGTTGTTGGAATGGAATGCTGTGTTGGACGAGGCTTACCCAGATCTCAAGCCCGCGTTCGTGCCGGATTAATCAGCGCATCAGCCTGGTTAGAGTACCCGCTTAAAGGGTTTCACCTGAACGTTTTCATAAACGCCAGCCGCAACGTAGGGGTCAGCATCGGCCCAGGCCTGAGCCTGCTCAAGGTTGTCAAATTCGGCAATAATCAAGCTCCCCGAAAAGCCCGCGTCACCCGGCTCGTCACTGTCGATGGCTGGATGCGGGCCTGCCACCAGCAAGCGTTTCTGGTCGGCTAATTGGTGCAGCCGCTTCAAGTGTCCGCTGCGCGCCCCCTGACGTTTGCTGAGGCTGTCGGCAACATCGGCACTCATGATTGCGTAATACATGGTTCTTACCTCAATTTGACTGCTGGGGTCAGAATATGAAGATCTGAGAGTTAATCAGCCTGGTACATTGCGAAGAAATTAAGTGCCACCCGGCACCTTGCAAGATTACGGTTGCTCTTCTGCGATTTTGGGATGAGCTTCCTCTTCTTCAACCTCTATGTACTTTGCCAGAAGGGGCATTTGTCCAAGCACAAATCCAAAGGTCAGAATAAGATTGCCAAAAACCTTGAATTGAATCCAGAGCGCCTCGCTTAGCGTGAACGCTACCGCCAGATTGATAGCGCCGAGTACCACGAAATAGTAGACCCAGATCGTATTGAGTTTGGTCCAGAGTTCCTTCGGTGCCTCTACCGCGTGCCCCATCATGTGCTCAATGGCTGGTTTGTCGCCAAGATATCCTGAGACTATAAAGACTGTTGCAAAAATCCAGTTGACGATCGGGGCTTTCCACTTAAGGAAGTTGGTGTCCCTGAAAATTATGGTGGGAATACAAAACAACACCACGGCAGCAACGGTAATCCACTGAAACTTATCCAGTCGCCTTTGCGCGGCAAACAGACAGCCATACACCAGGATGGATCCCGCGAGCAGAAACTCGGCTGCGCTGAAAATTCCCCCAACGCTATGCTCGAAATCACCGATGGTGACACTGCGTTCATCCATCGCCCACACAGTGAAAAAAATCAGTAGGGGGATGTAATCAATAAACTGTTTCATGTCGCTTCCGGTCTCGAATACTAAGCCAGGATGGTCATCATAATAGATTTGCAAAAAGGTGTCTGCTTTTGCCAGCTGATGTAATAGAATCACGTGTTTTTTTAGCTGGCCCCGCAGATCAAACCGCCAAATATCTTAGTGCAGAAGTCGCGTTATGGGCGAATATTTACAGGTACATCCACTCAATCCCGAGCCCCGCATCGTGCGGCAGGTGGCAAAGTGCCTGATGGGCGGGGGAGTAGTCGTCTATCCAACGGATTCCACCTATGCCCTGGGTTGCCATATAGGCGACAAAGCCGCACTGGAGCGTATCCGCCGGATTCGTCGACTCGACAAGCACCATAATTTCACTCTGGTGTGCAGCGACTTGTCGGAATTGTCTACCTACTCCCGAGTGCACAACAGTGCATACCGAATTCTCAAGGCTTACACGCCGGGCCCTTATACCTTCATCTTGAAGGCTTCACCGGAAGTGCCGCGCCGCCTGATGCATCCAAAGCGCAAGACCATCGGCCTGCGAGTACCTGACAATGCGGTGGCCCAGTCTATTCTTGCTCAGGTCGGAGAGCCCATCATGAGCACCAGCCTGATTTTGCCGGATGAGTCGGAGCAACTCATAGACCCTTACGAGATGCGAATGAAGCTAGGAAAACTGGTGGATATGATTGTAGATGGAGGCGCTTGCAGTCTCGAGCCGACCACCATGGTAGACCTGGTTGAGGGAGTGCCGGAGGTGGTGCGAGTGGGCAAGGGCGATCCAGAGCCATTTCAGTAAGCATCACCATTGCTGCAAAGATACAGCATATAATGGCGCAAAATTTGTAAGACAACCCTGAATTTTTCGGTGTTGCAGCTTGCTAAACTGTCAGCCAATCGAGGCAGGCGCGTAACGAAGTAAGTGAAGATAGGAAGGAGAAGTGAACTTGTCGACGGTGAATTCGCAACAGCGGGTATTGTCAGGTATGCGCCCAACGGGGCGTCTGCATCTTGGGCATCACCATGGTGTGCTGCAAAACTGGATCAAACTCCAGCATGAATATGAGTGCTTCTTCTTCGTGGCCGACTGGCACGCGTTAACCACGCATTACGGCGATTCTACCCTTTTTGAAGAGAACGTGATCGAGATGGTTATAGACTGGTTGGCGGTGGGCGTGAACCCAGGTTCAGCGGCGCTGTTTGTGCAGTCTAAAATTCCTGAGCATGCGGAGCTGCATTTGCTGTTGTCCATGATTACACCGTTAGGCTGGCTGGAGCGAGTGCCAAGCTATAAAGATCAGCAGCAGAAACTGCAGGAGAAAGACCTCGATACCTACGGGTTTCTTGGCTACCCGTTGCTACAGGCCGCAGACATCCTGATTTATCGTGCCGGCTATGTGCCGGTTGGCGCCGACCAGGTTGCCCATGTTGAGCTAACCCGTGAGGTCGCCAGGCGCTTCAACCATGTCTATGGGCGCGAGCCTGGCTTTCAAGAAAACGCTGAGGCGGCGATTAAGAAAATGGGGAAAAAAGCTGCCCGGCTCTACTCGCAGCTGCGGACCGCATACCAGGAGCAGGGTGACCACGAGGCGCTGGCGAAGGCGCAAGCCCTGCTTAAAGAGCAGCAGAATATTACCCTCGGTGATCGTGAACGCCTGTTCGGCTATCTGGAAGGGAGCGGCAAGATGATTTTGGCCGAACCCAAGTCGCTGCTAACAAAGGCTTCCAAAATGCCTGGTCTGGATGGTCAAAAGATGTCGAAATCTTACGATAATACTATTAGTCTCCGCGAACCTTTGGAGCAGGTCAGCAAGAAGATCAGTACCATGCCCACAGACCCGGCTCGCGTCAGGCTTACCGACCCCGGAGATCCTGACAAATGCCCGGTCTGGCAGTTACATGAAACCTATTCTGATGCCGAGACCAAAGACTGGGTGAAACAGGGCTGTAAGAGTGCGGGAATCGGCTGTCTGGAGTGCAAGAAACCGGTGATTGACGCGATTACGGCTGAATTGGAACCCATTCAGAAGGAAGCCGAACAGTTTGAAAAGGATCGCGACCTGGTTCGCTCTATCCTGGTGGATGGTGGTGAAAAAGCCCGCGAATCGGCCAAAGAAACGCTGGCGGAGGTTCGCGCGGCAATGGGGCTAAGTCACTGGTAAAGTTCCTGCAGGTTGCGGGCATTTTTCTGAAAATTGAAGTAACATATGGCTTTCTAGGGCCCTGGTAGAAAACAGATTGACCATTACCGAGACTGAAGCGGAATCGGAGCACCTTGGAGCGCAAGGGGATCAATCTCCCCCCGACGAAAACCAGCCTAACTCCCCCGAGCAAACTGACGGCCAAAACCCTGAGCAGGTGGAATTGCCATTGGCTATTGTGGGCGGCGAAGCCTATACGGATGTCCCTAAAGACCTGTATATCCCGCCCGATGCGCTGGAAATTTTTCTGGAAGCATTCGAAGGTCCCCTCGACCTGTTGCTGTACCTGATCAAGCGTCAGAATATTGACATTCTCAACATAAATGTCGCTGATATCACTGATCAGTATATGTCTTATGTGGACATCATGCAGGCGGGCCAGTTTGAACTGGCGGCCGAGTATCTGGTGATGGCGGCCATGTTGGCTGAAATCAAATCCCGTATGATTCTGCCGAGGCAAGTCGAAGAAGAAGCGGAGGAGGACGATCCTCGCATGCAGCTGATTCGACGCCTGCAGGAGTATGAACGCTACAAGAAAGCGGCCGAGGACCTGGATGAACTACCGAGGATGGATCGAGACATTCAGATGGCCTCTGCTTCACCGCCAGAGATTGACCGCGTGACACCAGACCCTGAAGTCAAACTGGAAGAAATCCTGATGTGCCTGTCAAAGGTCTTGAACCGCGCCGAGATGTTCGAGCACCACCACATTCAATTTGAAACGCTGTCTACCCGGGAGAAGATGTCTGAAATTCTGGAGCGTGTCTCCGAGCATAAATTCATGCCCCTGGTTTCGTTGCTGATCAAAAGCGAGGGCAGACTCGGAGTGGTGGTGACATTCCTCGCGGTCATGGAGCTTTTAAAAGACTCCCTGGTTGAAATTGTACAGTCCGATCCGTTTGGACCCATTCATATCAAATCCCGAACCTAATCCTGGATCGCTTCGAAGTAGTCATGAGTGATGTTGATAATAAAGTAAAGATGATCGTCGAAGGTCTGCTGATGGCAGCGGGTCGCCCTTTGACGCTGGACAACATAATCGCGGTTTTCGCGAAGAATGAGCAGCCAGATCGCGCGGAGTTAAAGACCGTGATGGAGTCCATTTCGGCCGACTGCGACGACCGTGGTTTTGAGCTCAAGCAAGTCGCATCGGGCTACCGGTTTCAGGTAAAGCAGGACCTGAGTGAGTGGGTCGCCAAACTGTGGGAAGAGCGTCCCCCGCGCTACACGCGAGCACTATTGGAGACACTTGCTCTTATCGCTTATCGACAGCCAATCACCCGAGGCGACATCGAGGAAATCCGCGGGGTTGGTGTCAGCGCGAATATAATTCGCACGCTGTTAGATCGGGAGTGGATCCGCGTGGTCGGCCATAGAGACGTACCCGGACGGCCTGCGATGTTCGCCACCACCAAGCAGTTCCTGGACTATTTTAATCTGAAGAGTCTACAGGAACTGCCGCCGCTATCTGAAATCAAGGAATTGGCGCAAACGGATCAGGAGATTGATCTGGCGGACGAGCTTGCGCAGCAGCGGGTCATCGATTTACCCGAAGATGTCATCGATGAGGCCAGCTTTAAGCAGAATGAGGCAGAGCGCGCGCAGTTGTTAGAAGAAGAGGAGGCTCTCGAGCTTGCCAAGAAGCCCCTGGATGAAATCCTCAAGATGGGCATGCCCGAAGAGCTTCTGGAAGAAGAGGCGGGTAATGACGAGACTGCCGAAGACCATGAAGGTGGCCCGATTAAGGTTGATGGCGATTTGGCACCTGCAGATGTCGTGGACAATGAAGCAGCGTCTGATGAGCAGTCTGATGAAGAAAACCAGGGCGCGCAGATATTGGAATTCGTGAATCAGGATGCTGATCGGGAAGCTGATAGTTAGCGCCAAAATAAAAGGACCATCGTAATACACCGGGCGCCAGGTCGCCCCTTCTAACCAAAATCCAGCAATTCAAGTCCAACACATGAGTGAAAAACTACAAAAAGTTCTGGCACGCGCCGGCTTTGGTTCACGTCGCGAAATTGAAAAATGGATCGCGGCAGGTCGCATCAGGGTCAATGGTGAGGATGCAACACTGGGTGTTCGGGTGGAGGATAGCGACCGCATCATGGTGGATGGTAAAAAACTGGCGCCGCAGCATAAGACGCGCGAATCCCGCCGGATTCTCCTTTACAACAAGCCGGAAGATGTAATTTGTACTCGCAAAGACCCAGAGGGAAGGCCTACCGTATTCGATAAACTGCCACCTCTGAAACATGGGCGCTGGGTTTCAATTGGCCGCCTTGATATCAATACCAGTGGCTTACTGCTGTTCACCACTGATGGTGAACTGGCGAACCGATTGACGCATCCCAGCTCGCAGGTGGAGCGCGAGTATGCGGTGCGGGTAATGGGTGAGGTGACCCCCGAGATGGTTGAAGCTATGCATAGTGGCGTAATAATTGACGATCACTTGTGCCGCTTCACCGATATTCAGCACTATGGGGGTGAGGGCGTCAATCAGTGGTACCACGTAGTGCTAATGGAAGGGCGCAATCGCGAGGTGCGCAAGCTCTGGGAGTCTCAAGGTTTGAAGGTCAGTCGCCTGAAACGGGTCCGCTTCGGGCCTATTTTTATCCCAAGTTCCGTCAGACGCGGTCAATTCCGGGAATTGCCCAAGAATGAGACTGAGAAGCTGTTGAAGCTGGTTGGGTTAAAGTAAGCCTGAGCCCGCCGAAATCATCCTGACAAATCCTTCTTGGCTTAGCATATCAGGCAGGTGGCAAGGAATTGTCGCTTAAAGTCTGGGCATCAATCGCCTGACCGTGGATTGACGTGCTGTCTGGACCCATGAGATAGAGATAGACCGCCATCAGAGCCTCTGGTTCAGGCAGGGTGTTGGGGTCTTCTGCGGGGTAGGCAGTCTGGCGCATGGCAGTGCGGGTGGCACCAGGATTCAGGCTATTAACACGAATTTTACTGGTGCTGCCCAGCTCATCCGCCATGGTTTGCATCAACCCCTCCACGGCAAACTTAGTGACCGCGTAAGCGCCCCAGTAGGCCCTCCCCTTACGACCCACACTCGACGCTGTGAACACCAGGCGACCGTCATCGGATCGCTGCAATGATGGCATCGCTGCCTTGGTCAGAAAGAAGTTAGCATTCAGGTTGACCTTGGCCAGCTTCTCCCAGTCAGCATCAGGATAGTGCTCAATTGGGCAGAGCGGTCCCAGTAATCCGGCGTTGTGCAGCAGACCATCAAGGACCGGGAAGTTCTCTGTCAGTGATTCGCCGAGGGCTTTGTAATCTTCTGCGCTGGCGGTGGAGAAATCTATGGGTTGGATGGTGGCCTTGCCAGGGTAGCTGTCCTCCAATTCATCAAACAGCTGCTCCAGTTTTTCCTGGGAGCGTCCCAGCAGGATCAGATCTGCGCCATATTCGGCGAAGGTCGTCGCACAAACACGGCCAATGCCATCACTGGCGCCGGTGATTAGTAGCGTTCGACCTGCCAGCAGGTCTTTTGCGGGAGAGTAGGTAAACATGTTTCAGGCAAACTTAAGCATATTGAGAAGTGGGAGGGCTTGCTCAGAGGATTGTAGTATGAAGTCAGCGTACCATTCCTCGACTCTGGTATCAGGGGCAAGATAACCGTAGGCCGCAGCAACTGCAATCACGTCGGCGTTCTTTGCTGCCTGGATATCGCGGATATGGTCACCGAGGTAGACTGTGCGCTCTGTGCTGCAATTCAGCATTTCGCAGGCCTTGAAGATGGGCTCTGGATGGGGCTTGCGCTCGCTGACATGATCGGGGCAGATCAGGACTTTACAGCTTTGCAGCAGTCCCAGGTTCTCTAACAGCCTCAGGCTATAAAGCTCTGGTTTATTAGTGACAATACCCCAGGGAATTTCGGCAGCTTCTAATTCTTCGAGTAATTGCGCGAGGCCAGGGTAGAGACTCGCTCGGGTATTGAGCAGCTGCTGGTGATAAATATCCAGCAGGCGCTGATTCAAGCTGGCGAATCGTTCATGGTCTTCGTCAATTTTAAAGGCCAGCTTGACCAGAGCCCGTGCGCCATCGGAGACCGTCTGGTAGATCAGCTCAGGGGCTACCGCTGCCTCGCTGTTCTCAGTGGTGAGCTGGTTAACAACTTCAATGAAATCTGGCGCCGTATCGATCAGGGTGCCGTCCAGGTCGAACAGCACGCACTCTATTGATGTATTGAGACTCATAACTTAAGCAGTTGGCTTTTGGTAGCAGGCCAGGTAATTCACATCCAGGTTCTGCTGCAGGAAATAGCGCTTGCTGAAGAGGTTGTAGCCCATGCCGATCTGATCCTGTAGTTCAAGGTCGCTGTCCCGGGCCCATGCCGCCAGCTCTGAGGGTTTGATGAGCTTTGCGTAATCATGAGTGCCGCGCGGTAGTAAATTGAGAATGTATTCCGCCCCGACGATAGCGAACAGATAGGATTTGGGATTGCGGTTAATGGTTGAGAAGAAAACCAGGCCGCCGGGCTTTACCATGCGTTGGCAGGCCGCGACTACCGAAGCTGGGTCCGGCACATGTTCAAGCATTTCCAGACAAGTCACCACATCAAACTGCTCAGGCTTATCTGCCGCGAACTCTTCGGCAGTGCTGTCGATATAGGAGATATCCAGTTTGCTCTCCAGTAAATGCAGCTTGGCAACTGAAAGGGACGCCTCGGCCTTATCGATTGCGGTAACCTTGGCGCCGTGATGGGCCATTGCTTCTGCCAGGATGCCGCCACCACAGCCAATATCCAACACCTGCTTCTCGGCAAGATTAATCTTCTGGCTGATGTAATTGACCCGGAGTGGGTTAATGTCGTGCAGCGGTTTGAATTCACTTTCCGGATCCCACCAGCGGGAGGCTAACGCTTCAAACTTGCTGATTTCCAGATTGTCGACGTTTTCCATATCTCAATTCCAGGGCAAATAAATTGCTGATTACGCTTGCGCGAATTTCGCCTGCCAGTGGGCGGCGCGTTCCTTGATTAACGTCAGGTCTAGGGTTTGCAGTTCACCGTCCTCCAGCAAGAGTGAACCGGCACACCAGACATGGCTGACGACGCTCCCATTACTGGCGTAAACCAGGTGAGAAACCGGATTATTCATTGGCCTGAGGCTCAAATGATCTAGCGATACGGCGCAGATGTCGGCAAATTTTCCAACTTCCAGACTGCCGATATCCCGCTCCATGCCGAGAGCCCTGGCGCCGCCGAGGGTTGCGATTTCCAGCGCTTGCTGCGCAGAGACGGCTGCGGCATCCTGGGCCACTGCCTTGCCGAGCAGGGCCATCAGGTGCATTTCACCAAACATGTCGAGGTCATTATTGCTGGCGGCGCCATCGGTGCCCAGCGCGACATTCACGCCTCGTTTCAGGAGCTTATCCACTTCACAGAGTCCGCTGGCTAGTTTCAGGTTAGAAGATGGGCAGTGAATGACGCTAGCTCCCTGCTGAGAAAGCAGCTGTATCTCCTCGTCGACTAGTTGGGTTGCGTGGACACATAACAGGCGCGGACTAACCAGGCCCAGGTCAGCCATGCGCGCCAGCGGTCGGCGACCGTCCGATGCGAGCGCATCTGAGACCTCCCTCGCATTCTCGTGCATATGGATATGGATCGGGACATCCAGCTCTTCGGCGAGCGCTGCAATGCGCTGCAGCGGTTTATCTGACACGGTATATGGTGCGTGGGGCCCAAACGCGATACTCACCAGTTCGCTGCTGCGATAATCGTCGTGGAGTTGGGTTGTTTTGCTTATGTACTCGTCAGCATCCTGGGCCCAGACCGTAGGGAAATCCAATACCGGACTTGCCAGTTGAGCGCGCAAACTGGCTTCATTGGCAACTTTCGCCACCTCATCCGGGAAGAAATAATTGTCGGCAAAACAGGTGGTGCCTGAGCGGATGATCTCTGCCAGGGTCAGCATAGCGCCATCGCGCACGAACTCCCGACTGACGTATTTGCCCTCCAAGGGCCAGATCCGGTCTTCCAGCCACTCCTGCAGGGGGATATCGTCAGCCAGACCGCGAAACAGCGACATGGGTGTGTGGCCATGGGCATTGACAAAGCCCGGCATCAGAATGTGATTGCTCAACTCAACGCGGCGTTTGCAGGAAAGACCCTTAGCCTCATTAATTGGAACTATAGCTTCGATGCGCTTGTTGTTGATGATCAGGGCATGGTCTGTGATTACGGCGTCTCGAGGCACGACTGGTACGATCCAGGCCGCTTCGATAATGAGGTCGGCTTCAGGGTTAGGGACAGGGCTCAAGCGTTAAAACTCCGTGTTGGCTCAGGGCGAAAAATCATTTGGAAACAGCCAAAATTCTGTATTGCGATTATACCTGTTTGACGCCCAAAAGGCGCGCTGGATTTAGTGCGGCTTGCCCTCATCTAAGTGATTGAAAAACATATAGAAAATATTAGGAAAAATCGATCTCGGCAGTGTCAATTTAGGTTCAATCCGTGGTAGAATTCACCCCTGTTTGAATGGCTAAAAATCATCCAGGATTTAGGACAATTTAGTCCCGTCATATAGCAGTTGGATTGCCGGGGTTATGGCTAGATTTACCGGGAGTTTGACTCAGCGTTTCGCGGGGTCAATCGGGATGCCTGAGTCACCGCCGCTCAATTCGTAGAAACTATTTCAAGAGCACGTGCAAAATTAATAACAACAGCCGTCAATCGCAGCTATTTGTTCCAGCAGTCCGGCGCCTTCGCCTTGACCCCATTGGTAATAGGTGCGTTCGACCCGCCGAGTTTTAGGAAATCTCAAAAGTATGTCTGAATTTGCCAAGCAGGTTTTACCTGTCGCATTAGAAAGTGAGATGCGTGAATCCTATCTCGCTTATGCCATGAGCGTGATAGTGGGTCGAGCCTTACCGGATGTGAGGGACGGCCTGAAGCCCGTGCATCGGCGTGTGCTATTCGCTATGAACGTGCTATCGAATGACTTCAACAAACCCTATAAAAAGTCAGCACGTGTGGTGGGTGATGTCATTGGTAAATATCACCCCCACGGGGATACTGCGGTTTACGACACCATTGTGCGGATGGCGCAGGACTTTTCCTTGCGTTACCCACTGGTTGACGGTCAGGGGAACTTCGGCTCTATCGATGGTGACGCCGCAGCGGCGATGCGATACACCGAGATTCGGATGGCAAAAATCGCCCACGATTTACTTGCCGATCTTGATAAAGAAACGGTCGACTTCTCGCCCAACTATGACGGCACAGAGCACATCCCGGATGTGCTGCCTACCCAGGTTCCTAACCTGCTGGTTAATGGCTCATCTGGTATCGCGGTGGGCATGGCTACAAATATTCCACCCCATAATCTGAGCGAGGTGATTGAGGGTGTTATCGCGCTTCTGGATAACCCCGATGCCGATGTCGATGACCTGATGCAACATATTCAGGGCCCGGATTTTCCGACCGCAGGCATCATCAATGGCAAGGCCGGTATTGTGCAGGCCTATCGAACTGGTCGCGGGCGCATCTATGTCCGAGCCAAGGCCGAGGTTATCGAAGACGAGAAAAGCGGTAAGCAAACGATCATCGTTACCGAGATTCCCTATCAGCTGAATAAATCCAAGCTGATCGAGCGCATAGCAGAACTGGTAAAAGAGAGGAAGATTGAAGGTATCACCGAACTCCGCGATGAGTCAGATAAAGACGGATTACGCATAGTCATTGAGCTGCGTCGCGGCGAAATGGGAGACGTGATACTTAATAACCTGTACGCCCAAACCCAGATGCAGTCTGTGTTTGGCATCAATATGGTGGCTCTGGTCGACGGCCAGCCCCGGCTCTTAAATCTCAAGGAAGTATTGGAGGCGTTTCTGCGTCACCGCCGCGAGGTGGTGTCCCGCAGAACATCCTATCTGTTACGCAAGGCGAGGGAACGGGGTCACGTGCTGGAAGGGCTTGCGGTTGCGCTGGCCAACATCGATACAGTTATTGAATTGATAAAGAGTTCTCCCACCTCGGCAGAGGCCAAAGAAAAGTTGCTGGCTCGCTCCTGGAAATCGGACAGCGTTCTGGCCATGTTAGGTGAAGTGGGTGCCGATGCCTGTCGCCCGGATGGACTGGATGAGCGCTATGGTTTGAAAGAGGCGGAATATTTCCTTTCCCCAGATCAGGCGCAGGCTATTCTCGAGCTACGGCTGCACCGCCTCACAGGGTTGGAGCATGAGAAACTCATCAATGACTACAAGGAATTGTTAAAACAGATAGCTGACTACCTGGATATTTTGCAGAACCAGGCGCGTCTGTTACAGGTAGTTCGCGATGAGCTGGAAGCTGTCAGCAAAGAATATAGCGATGAGCGCCGTACCGAGATCGTCGGGTCCCAAATGGACCTTACGCTTGAAGACCTGATCTCTGAAGAAGATCGCGTGGTGACTATTTCGCAATCGGGCTATGCGAAGTCACAGCCGCTTGCTGATTATGCGGCGCAGCGCCGCGGTGGTACCGGTAAATCTGCCGCCAGCGTCAAAGACGAAGATTTTGTCGAACACCTTCTGATTGCGAACACCCACGACACCTTGCTGTGTTTCAGTAGCGTTGGCAAGGTTTACTGGATCAAGGTATACCAGATCCCGATAGCCAGCCGCGCGTCAAGAGGCAAGCCGCTGGTGAATATCCTGCCATTAGAAGAGAACGAGCGTATCACCAGTATGCTGCCGGTGAGCGAATACAGCGAAAACCACTTTGTTTTCATGGCCACATCAAACGGCACAGTGAAGAAAACCGCACTCACCAACTTTGCTCGCCAGCGGAGTGTGGGCCTGCGTGCCATTGAGCTGGCCGAGGGTGATGAGCTGGTCGGCACGGCCGTGACTGATGGTAGTAAAGACGTCATGTTAGTGAGCAGTAGCGGGAAAACGATCCGTTTCGCCGAAGCTGACGTCAGAGCGATGGGCCGCACGGCCAGAGGTGTGCGCGGGATCAAGATGGCTGAAGGCTTCGCCATGATAGCCTTGATAATCCCGGAGCCCGAGCAATACATCCTCTCAGTAAGCGAAAACGGCTACGGTAAACGTACCCGCACCGACGAATTTCCTGTCTACGGGCGCGGCGGTCAGGGTGTGATTGGTATGCAGGCCAGTGACCGCAACGGCGCAGTGGTTGGCGCGGTGCAGGTCACTGACAGCGACGAGATCATGCTGATTTCAGACAAGGGCACCTTAGTTAGAACCCGGATTGATGAGGTTTCTGTGCAAGGCAGAAACACCCAGGGTGTGCGCATGATACGTCTCAAGCAAGGCGAAAAACTGGTAGGGCTCGAGCGGGTGGAAGAACCAGATGAAGCAATCGAGGCACAGGATGAGTCAGCTGGTCCAGTGACTGAGGCGCCCACCAATACCAGTGCGGCCGATACTAATTCTGGCGGCGATCAAGATAGCGCTGATGAAAGCGCGCCGGAGTAAAAGTCTCTCCTTGGTCTTCGGGTTTTCCATGTTAGTGGAGATACACTTGCTCGCACAGCAGTGGAATACATATTCAAATGTCGAATAAGCAAAACATAGTTGCGTTCCTGGGGCCATATGGCACATTTTCTCAGGCTGCAGTCATCAATCATTTTGGCAATGAATGCAAGCTTTACCCCTGTGCAACGATTGATGAAGTTTTTGCCGCCGTGGCCCAGCAGGCGGCAGAATTTGGTGTGGTGCCAGTTGAAAATTCTACTGAAGGGCCAGTCAATAATACGCAGGATTGTTTTGTTGATAGCCGGGCGCAAATCGTCGGTGAAGAAATTGTGCCGATTGAGCACAACCTGCTGGCACCGGTTGGTTCGGAAGACATGGCGATTCGGGTGATTGCCTCTCACAAGCAATCACTGGCGCAGTGTCGGGATTGGATACAGGCAAACTACCCCGAGGCGCAGCTGTTGGAGTGCACTAGCAATGCAGATGCGGCGAATCGCGTTTCGGCAGCGGAAGGCGTGGCCGCCATCGCCGGTGAGGTTGCTGCGGAAACCTATGGTTTGCACATATTGGCACACAACATTCAGGATCAAGAAGACAACCGCACCCGTTTCCTGGTGCTGCATCTGACGGCGGTGGCAGCAAGTGGGGTGGACAAAACCAGCATCCTTGTTTACACAGAGAATAAACCAGGCGCGCTGTTTCGCGTGCTGGAACCTTTCGAGCGTTTACAAATAAGTCTCACCAAAATTGATTCACGGCCATCTAAGAAAGAAGCCTGGGCCTATGTATTCTTTATCGATTTTGAAGGTCATGTCGATGACGAGAATGTAAAGCAGCTTTTTTCCAGGCTTGAAGGCTGTACGGAAGAGGTAAAGGTCCTGGGCTCTTATCCGGCCTTCACGGAGCTTGCTAGTCAGGAAGAGAGGCCGTGAGTTTGTTGAATACGGCAGCCGCCCTGAACAGCCAGCGGATCTGTATCGTTGGACTGGGCATGATTGGCGGCAGCATCGCCCGCGGCCTAAGACGGGCATTGCCAGATTTGACCATTAGCGCAGTTGATCAGGATGCTGAAGCCCTGAAGACTGCTTGGGAAGATGGCACGCTCACTGCCTCTGGCAGCATTGAAGAACTGCTGAGCAGTGCTGACCTGGTAATCCTTGCTGTCCCACCCCTGACACTGCCCAATTTTCTGGCGCAACTGCAGACTCATGCTCAATCACATGCTGTTTTTACTGACGTGGGAAGCGTCAAGACTCACATTATAGAAGCCTTGGCTGACTGTGATGCAAACTTTGCATCCCGGTTTGTGCCTGGTCACCCTATTGCAGGTTCGGAAAAGAGTGGCTATCTGGCGGCAAACCCCGACTTGTTCGCTGGTCGCAAGTTGATTCTCACTCCACTGCCGCAAAATAGTGCGGCAGCAGCCGCCGAAGTAAACCGACTATGGCGTGCCCTGGGGGCAGAGGTGTTGGGTATGTCGCCCAGCCGTCACGATGAGGTACTCGCTGCCACCAGCCATCTGCCGCACCTTTTGGCTTATGCGATCGTGGATCTCCTGCTGCATCAGGATTCCAGCGAGGATATTTTTCGCTATGCCGCCGGCGGATTCGCAGACTTCAGTCGAGTTGCTTCCAGCAATGCACAGATGTGGTCTGATGTCTTTGTTGCGAACGCGGAAGCCACGGAAAAGGTTCTGGATCAGTATATCGACTATTTGCGGAGCCTGAAGGCACTCATTAATCAGCGCGCAGGCGAAGACCTCAAAACCATCTTTCAGCGGGCAAAGCAGACCCGCGACAACTTTGTTTTACGAATTTTAAATCCAGCACAGGCAATGGCAATGAACAATACCCCCTCAAGCTATCGGATCAGTCCCGGTGGCTCGGTGACTGGCACGATTCGCGTGGCAGGTGACAAATCCATTTCTCATCGCTCTATCATCTTTGGGGCGTTGGCGAAAGGCGTGACCAGGGTAACTGGATTCCTGGAGGGGGAAGACGCCATGAATACGGTGGCTGCATTTAGAGAGATGGGAGTGACGGTTACGGGGCCAGAGAATGGTGAGCTCACAATCTTTGGTGTTGGCATGCAGGGCCTGCAGCCGCCACGCAAGCCGCTTTATATGGGAAACAGCGGCACCGCCATGCGTTTGTTGGCTGGTTTGCTGGCGGCACAGCCCTTTGATTCCGAGTTAACGGGAGATGAGTCCCTAAGTGGGCGCCCCATGGAGCGAATAGTCAAGCCGCTAGGCCAAATGGGGGCGAGTATTGAAATGTCGGCGGCCGGAACGCCGCCGCTGCGAATAACTGGGGCAGACCTAGTGGGTCTTAGCTACGACATGCCTGTGGCCAGCGCCCAGGTCAAATCCAGTCTATTGCTCGCTGGATTGTTTGCTGAGGGCAAGACCTCGGTTACCGAGCCAGCGATCTGCCGTGATCATACTGAGCGGATGCTGCGTGGCTTTGGCTATGAATTGGAGGGAGGATATCCCGAAGCCGTGGTCACTCTCTTCGGCGGAGGTTCATTACAGGCGACTTCGATCGATGTGCCCGCAGACATCTCATCGGCAGCATTTTTTTTGGTCGCGGCGGCAATTACGCCCGGATCAGAGTTGATCTTGCAACATGTCGGTGTCAATCCAACCCGCACCGGAATTATTGAGCTGCTGCGCCAGATGGGCGCGAGGATAGAGGTAAGCAATGAGAAAGAAGTAGGTGGTGAGCCGGTTGCGGACCTCACCGTGCGCTATTCATCACTGCAGGGCATCGAAATTGACCCGGCGCTGGTTCCCCTAACGATAGATGAATTTCCCGTCTTGTTCGTGGCGGCTGCCTGTGCCGATGGCCGCACTGTGCTGCGTGGCGCAGAAGAGTTACGGGTGAAGGAAAGCGATCGCATTGAAGCCATGGCAGAAGGGCTCAAGACTTTGGGTATCGAGTTGGAAACCTTTGCCGACGGCATCAGGATAGAGGGGGGTACCGGGCTCGGCGGCGGCATCATAGATAGCCACGGCGATCACCGCATCGCCATGGCGTTTGCCGTAGCAGGTTTGCGGGCCAGCGCCGAAATCGAAATTCTTAATTGTCAGAATGTCGCCACATCTTTTCCTGGGTTTGTCTCTCAGGCAACTGAGGTAGGACTAAAGATAGAAGAGCTATCTGATTGAATAATATAGATATACCTGTTATCACAATTGACGGTCCATCGGGCACCGGCAAGGGCACAGTCGCGACCGCATTGGCCGCCAGGCTGGGCTTTCACCTGCTCGATAGTGGCGCTCTGTACCGGGTGCTCGGCGTTGCCGTAGCGCATGCCAGCATTGATCTGCAGGATCATGAGGCAATAGCACAACTGGCTCGCGGACTGGACATCAGGTTTGGGCAGGAGGGCCCGGGTAGCGTGGCCCTGGCCGGAACAGATATCTCTCTGGAAATACGCACCGATTTGGGCAGCGATATGGCGTCCAGGGTGGGCGCGATTCCTGCTGCCCGGGAAGCGTTGATGGATCGCCAACTGGCTTTCCGCCAGCCTCCTGGCCTGGTGGCCGATGGCAGGGATATGGGCACCGTGGTTTTTCCAGCTGCGAATCCGAAAATCTATCTCACAGCGAGTGTGGAGGAGCGCGCCCAAAGGCGCTATAAGCAGTTGTTAGATAAGGGGATTGATGCTATTCTGCGCGACCTTTTGCAGGACCTGAGCGAGCGGGATGAGCGCGATAGTGAGCGCAGCATATCTCCATTGAAACCTGCCGACGATGCGATAGTCATCGACACTACCCACTTAAATGAAGTGGAAGTGATGGCACAAGTTATGGATCTCGTCCAGAAGGCGCTTTCAGCGCCCTGACACCCCCTCCGGAGCGGTGAGTCCAGCAAAAGCAATTTGGGATTCCTGTTTTGCCTTACCAGCACGCCAAATCAGTGAATCAATTGTAATAACCCCATGATGGCTGGATCGTGGTTATAGTTACAATCTGCATTATAAAAAGATTGTAATCTATTGACTTAAATGGATTAAATAATGAGTGAAAGTTTTGCAGATTTGTTCGAGCAGAGCCTCGAGCAAGTAGATATGACCCCCGGTGCGATCGTTACCGGAACCGTAATAGACATCGACAGTGACTGGGTTACCGTCCACGCCGGACTGAAGTCCGAAGGTGTCATCCCCCGCATTCAATTTCTGGACGAACAGGGCAACCTGTCTCTGGAAGTCGGCGATGAAGTGAAAGTTGCTCTGGAAACTGTTGAAGACGGTTTCGGAGAAACTCGCCTGTCCCGTGAAAAGGCTAAGCGTGCCGAATCCTGGATGGAACTGGAAGCGGCTTATGAGAATAACGATATTGTCACCGGTGTCATTAATGGCAAGGTTAAGGGTGGTTTCACAGTCGACCTGAATAATATCCGTGCTTTCCTGCCGGGCTCCCTGGTAGATGTGCGCCCGGTTCGCGACACCCTCCACCTGGAAGGCCAGGAACTGGAATTCCGTCTGATCAAACTCGATCGCAAGCGCAATAATGTAGTGGTTTCCCGCCGAGCAGTGCTGGAATCTGTCAGCACTGAAGAGCGTGACGCATTGCTGGAGCGCCTGCAGGAAGGCATGTCGGTCAAGGGTATCGTCAAGAATCTGACTGATTACGGTGCCTTCGTTGACCTTGGCGGTGTCGATGGTCTCCTCCACATTACCGACATGTCGTGGAAACGCATCAAGCACCCAAGCGAGATCGTCAACGTTGGCGATGAAATTGACGTCAAAGTATTGAAGTTCGACCGCGAGAGAAACCGCGTCTCCCTTGGTCTGAAGCAATTGGGTGAGGATCCATGGGTTGCTATCAAAGCCCGCTACCCTGAGAACACCCGCGTTAAGGCAGTGGTGACAAATCTCACAGATTACGGCTGTTTTGCTGAGCTGGAAGAGGGTGTTGAAGGTCTGGTTCACGTTTCCGAAATGGATTGGACCAACAAGAATATTCATCCGTCCAAGGTTGTACAACTGGGCGATGAGGTCGATGTGATGGTGCTTGATATTGACGAGGAACGTCGTCGTATCTCACTGGGTATTAAACAGTGTTTCCAGAACCCCTGGGATGGCTTTGCCGAGAACTTCAAGAAAGGCGACAAGATCTCGGGCAGCATTAAATCAATCACTGATTTCGGCATCTTTATAGGCCTTGACGGCAATATTGATGGTCTGGTGCACCTATCTGACATTTCCTGGGACGAAACTGGTGAGGAAGCCGTTCGCAATTATAATAAGGGCGATGAAATTGAGACTGTCATTTTATCTATCGACCCGGAGCGCGAGCGTATCTCTCTCGGCATTAAGCAGCTTGAGGACGACCCATTCATGGATTACGTGGGTGGCTTCGAGAAGGGTACTGTAGTTAAGGGTACAGTGACTGAAGTTGACGCGAAGTCAGCCATGATCAACCTCGCTGAGGGTGTAGATGGTGTATTGCGCGCTTCCGAGATTAGCCGTGACAAGGTTGAAGATGCTCGCAACGCGGTGAAGGAAGGTGAAGAAATTGACGTCAAGATCGTCAGTGTGGATCGCAAGAACCGCGTGCTGAGCTTGTCTGTGAAGGCAATCGAGATCGATGATGAGAAGGCTGCGATTAAAGAGCATAAGAACTCTGACGCGGTTGACGTCTCTCCCGGCACTATTGGTGATCTCATCAAAGCCGAGATGGATAAAAACTAGTGGTTACAGTGGCTTACGCTTGTGGTAGGCTGCTAAAAATCAACTCAAGTAGCGTTGAATCGGCGCGATCGGGCATTAGGGCAGGGGATAAAAATGACTAAGTCTGAACTGATAGATCGTATCGCTGGAAAGCAAACCCAGCTGTCCTCCAAGGACGTGGAGCTGGCCGTGAAGGCAGTGATTGAGTATATGTCGCAGGTATTGTCCGAAGGCGGGCGCATTGAAATTAGAGGCTTCGGCAGCTTTTCTCTCCACTACCGGGTACCTCGCATTGGGCGCAATCCCAAGACGGGAACCCCGGTGGCTCTTAGTGGAAAGTATGTGCCCCACTTTAAGCCGGGCAAAGAACTTCGCGACCGGGTCAATAATAGTTTGCTGACTGAAAATCAGTTCTAACTTTTTTCAGCGCCTGACTTAGAGAAACGGCATAGCCTGTCAGGCTATGCCGTTTTTTGTTTCTCCCTTGGAGGAGGAATACGTTGAGGGAACAAAGCCGAGGAAAGCTATCTGCTTCACCGCTCATGCGAAATCTAACAAATTTTCTGTCTGGTTTTTTTCTGCTGCTGGTATTCGTCGCAGCGATCACCTTCTCATATTTTAATACCGAGCCGGTTCGTATTAATTTCGGGAGTCTGAGCTTTGCACCATTGCCTGTATCCGTCTGGATAATTAGTGCATTCGTCTGCGGTGGGATCCTGGGTTTGATCCTTGGGCTAGGTGTGTTTCGTCGACTGAAATACAGGGCGGAGATTCGCCGCCTGAAAAAAGAACTCGCCAACGCGAAGCAGGAAGTTAATCACCTTCGCACTCTCTCTCTACGGGACCTCGATTAATGGGCAATTTAGAGATCTACGGGCTGCTGTTGACTGCTATTTCTGCAGGGTGGCTGCTGGGAAAGCTAGGCAATCGCTCAAACAAACAGACAGGTGATGGGCTGGGATCTATTTTCCATGACTATTTTGTCGGGCTCAATTACCTATTGAACGATGAGCCAGACGAGGCAATCGACACCTTCATCAAAGCCCTCGAAATAAACAGTGAGACTGTTGAGACTCATCTTGCATTGGGAGCATTGCTGAGGCGCCGGGGCAAGGTAGATAAAGCGATCAAAGTCCATCAGACGCTACTGGCCCGCCCCGGGCTGGAGGCCGATATGGCTGACGCCGCCCGTATCCAGCTTGCGCAAGACTATATCACTGGTGGCTTGCTGGATCGCGCTGAGCGTCTGCTGAAAGAGTTAATGCAGGAAAATTCTGTGGCAAAGTGGGAAGCGCTGCAGTTGCTGATTACGATCTACCAGACAGAGAAGGAGTGGGAGAGTGCTGTGGCCTGTACTCAGGAATTACTATCCAATGCCCGCTACAAGAAAGACTCAGACTGGAACGCTCGGGCTGCGCACTACTGTTGTGAGATCGCTGAGCAATTTATCGACAAGGAGGAGAATGGCAAAGCCCGCGACAGCATCAAGCGGGCATTCGGCTTCAGGCGTCACAGCGTACGAGCTGCTGTGCTGTTAGCGAGAATTGAGCAGCGGCTAGGAAATTTCAAAGCGGCGAATCGGGAATATCTGAGGATCATGCAACAAAATCCGGCCTTCGTCCCCCAGATACTCAAAGCGATGCGCAAAAGCTTTGCTGCAATTGATAAACTGCCTGACTTTAAACACTCTCTGAGCGATCACGTTTCCAATCATTTTGATCCCGTTGCACTGAACATGCTGGTGCAGCTCATCACGGAGTCCGATGGCAGTGAAGCGGCGATTCGATTCTTGCGCATGAAGATTGCTAGTGAGCCATCGGTGACAGCGGCAACGCAGCTGCTGAAACTGGAGGCTGGGTTGCAGGAAGAAGCTCAGGCTACGGATCTGGAGCGAATCCACCAGATGCTCGAGAACATGTTGAAAAAAAGAGCTGGCTATCAATGCAATCAATGCGGATATGAATCAAAAAACCTGTACTGGCTGTGCCCAAGTTGTCATACCTGGGACAGTATAGAACCAAACTATAAAAACGGGATATAGTGACCAACCCTCAGGCGACAATTCTGGGTACTCAACTCTCAGGCACTCAGCCCCGGCACTTCGCAAGGAGATTCAAGTGGTCAACAAACCAATCATCATAGCGCTGGATTTTCCCACTGCGACATCGGCTGAACAGTTTCTCACCCAGTTGGATCCTGGGGACTGCCGGGTAAAAATTGGTAAAGAGTTATTCACTGCTGCGGGCCCTGAATTTGTCCGTCGCGTGGTTGGTCTTGGCTTCGATGTGTTTCTTGATCTTAAGTTTCATGACATCCCTAATACGGTTGCGGGTGCGGTTCGAGTCGCTGCAGAACTGGGCGTATGGATGCTGAACGTGCATGCCAGCGGCGGCGTTGCCATGATGACTGAAGCACGCATCGCGCTTGATAGTGGCGCTGGTCCAAGGCCGCTTCTGATTGCGGTGACAGTGCTGACTAGCCTGACGGCATCTGACTTGCAGCAAATGGGCATACCCAGTGACCCGGCCGAGCAGGTAAGCAGACTGGCAGCCTTGACGGCACAATGCGGCCTTGATGGCGTGGTGTGTTCGGCGGCAGAAACTCCCATGCTGCGCCAGCAGTTTTCAGGGGAGTTCGCGCTGGTTACGCCCGGAATCAGGCGTCCCGAGGATGCAAGCGGGGACCAGAAGAGAGTGGTGGGTCCGACTGACGCGATGGCGATGGGGAGTACATATCTGGTGGTTGGGCGCCCAATAACGCAGGCGGATTCGCCGGCTGAGGCGCTTGCGCAGTTTAATTCTGCCGTGGCTAGCGTTAGCTGAATTTCGGTCTACACTGAGTGGCGGTGACCCCAGGTCTCCGTGAAACTTTCCCAATAGCTTACTGATAAGGATATTAGTATGAAGACACTCGACTTTTTCCGAGCCGCCTGCCTGGCCATGCTCTGTATTTTTGCGCCTTTCGCTTTCGCAGCAGAGGTCCCTCAGAACACGACTGAGCAGACAGTCATGCTGGACATTAATCAAGCGGATGCGGCCTCGATTGCCTCAGCTCTGGAAGGCATTGGTCCAGCCAAGGCCAAGGAGATTGTTGCCTATCGTGAAATGTTTGGCAGCTTTCGTACCCTGGATGAGTTGTTAGAAGTGCCCGGAGTTGGCGCTGTCACTCTGGAGAAGAATCTCAGCCGTATTCTGATTCAGGGGAACTAGCGCTGCTGTCCGGAAATCAGGCGCTTTGGCCCGCGTTGAAAGTGCCTGATTGAATCCGCTGTGAGCCTGGATTCGGGCTATAATCCGGGCTTTAGCAGAACATGGAAACAGCCTCGGATGTCTAGCCTGGTGCTGCCAGCAGGTGTATTTGTAATATCGGTGATTCTTACCGGATTGCTGCGAGCGCTGGCGCTGCGAATTCGCATACTGGATGTGCCTGTTGACCGATCCGCGCATTCCGCTCCTACGCCGGTCGGTGGTGGTGCTGCGATCGTGCTTCTGAGCGCTGCCTCTGCCTTCTACTTTTACGCTGACGGCACCCTGCCGCACTCAATCTTCATGGCATTACTCGGCGCCTATGTGATTGCATTTTTAGGGTTTATTGACGATCTCAGGAGTATTCACGCCAAGTGGCGCGTACCGCTGCATATTGCCGCGGCGATCTGGTCTGTTGCCTGGCTGGGTGACGTGGCTCCCATCGACTTTGGTCTGGTATCGATTAATTCGCAGTGGATACTCCAGCCACTGGCGGTTGTTGCCCTGGTGTGGCTGCTCAATCTTTATAATTTCATGGATGGGATTGATGGCATCGCAGGATCTGAACTGGTCTGTGTCAACCTAGTGTCATTATTCTTCGTTATAAATAGCACGGATTACAGCGTTACGCTGATTATAATGGTGTTGGGTGCGGCCAGTGCTGGTTTTCTGGCCTGGAACTGGGAGCCGGCGAGAATATTTATGGGTGACGTCGGCAGTGGCTTTAGCGGCTTTATGCTGGGTCTCCTGGCGCTGATAACCATGCAGCAGGGCAGTATGACTGTTTGGTCCTGGCTGATCTTGCTGGGGGTGTTCGTGGTGGATGCCACCATAACCCTGTTGCGGCGCTTGCTGGTAGGGGAAAGGTGGTACGTTGGGCATACCTCCCACGCCTATCAGCACGCGGCGCGCCACTATAAGAGTCACGGCAAAGTGACGATGACTGTTGTATTAATAAACATTTGCTGGCTAACGCCCTGGACTGTCGCCAGCGTGGTATTTCCAAAACTGGGATTTTTTCTCAGTTTGCTCGCATTGGGCCCCTTGGTTATGCTGGCGCTCAAGTTTGATGCAGGAAAGTCAGGCCAATTCGCCATGACCGATTAGCCTGCGGATTCTTGCGCAGTTGCGATATCCCTGGGCCGGTTGATCTTTGGTCCCGAACTGCAGAAACGAACTGCGGGACCGATCAGCGCAGAACCAGAAGAACAGCTAAAATAAAGCATTGAATGAGAGACAGCCCAATTTAGAAATATGAAGATAAAAATGCCGGCCCGAAACCACAACTCTGTGAAGGGATAAACTGGGCCTGCAGCTTCTCGGGAATACACATGCAATTACTCACAATTCCATTATCACGCTCGCTGAAACAAATGCTCATGATGGCTGCGGATGTGCTCATGCTGTTCATGGCACTAGCGTTTTCTTTCATGCTATTGAGAGCAGATTTGTTGGGCCAGGACCAACGGTTTTACTTCTTTTTCTCTCTGGCCACCGCGCTCAGCATTCTGTTCTTTATTCGTATTGGTTTGTACCGCATTGTGCTGCTCTATATGGGGCTGCAAGCCGGCTTTCTGATGTTACAGGCTGTGACCTTGGCAACCTGCCTGTTGGCCGCGACCTATTTCTTCACCCAAACCGCCGCAACGGCTGATTATTCTGTCTTACCTATTTTCTGGATGATCTCTTTGCTGCTTATTGGCGGCAGTCGTTTCGTTGCCAAGGTGCTGTTGCGGAGCCTGATCCAGAATTTTAGGCCAAAAGAGCCAGTGGTCATTTACGGTGCCGGTAGCTCCGGTATGCAGTTGGTGGTGTCATTACAAACCGGTGATCAATACCTGCCTGTCGCTTTCGTCGACGATGGTCAGAGCATGATTGGCAGCACCGTGCATGGTATTCGAGTTTACAGCCCTAATTCACTCTATGAATTAATCGAGACCTATTCCGTGCGCCAGATTTTGCTGGCAATCCCGTCTGCGACTCACGCTGAGCGTAAAGAAATCTTGAATCGACTCGAGCATTTACCGGTTCACGTTCGCACTGTGCCCGATCTTTTCGACATGGTGTCTGGCAAAGTTGGTGTGGATGAGATTCGAGATATCGATATTGAAGATTTGCTGGGCAGGGATATTGTGCCGCCCAATCCTGAATTGCTGGGTGCCTGCATCACCGGGCAGTCGGTGATGGTGACCGGTGCTGGAGGTTCCATTGGTTCCGAGCTTTGTCGCCAGATTATCAATATTAGTCCGGCCAGAGTCGTACTGCTGGACTCCTTTGAGTTTGGCCTCTATGCCATTGAAGGGGAGTTGCGGGAGGGTCTTAAAGCCATCGAAGGTGGTGACCAGATTGAAATCGTTGCGCTGTTAGGGTCAGTCTGCAACAAGGCGCAAATGGACAGCGTAATTAAAAGCTTTGAAGTTGATACGGTCTACCATGTGGCAGCCTACAAGCAAGTACCGATGGTAGAGAAGAATATCGTTGAAGGAACGCAGAACAATATTTTTGGCACCCTGACTTCTGCCCAGGCCGCCGAGCTCAATGGCGTTAAAAACTTTGTACTGATTTCTACTGACAAGGCAGTTCGGCCTACTAACTTTATGGGGGCCACGAAACGCTTCGCCGAGCAGGTTTTACAGGCGATGGCGCAACGGGGTAGTGCGACTCGCTTTAGTATGGTGCGATTCGGCAACGTGCTGGGGTCTTCGGGGTCAGTTGTCCCTCTATTTCGTCGGCAGATTAGTGGCGGAGGGCCGGTTACTGTCACGCACCCCGAAGTGACGCGATATTTTATGACTGTGCAGGAAGCCGCTCAGTTGGTAATTCAGGCCGGCTCCATGGCAACAGGTGGTGACGTCTTCGTGCTTGATATGAATGAGCCCATCCGCATCGTGGATTTGGCCAAGAAGATGGTTCATCTGATGGGCTATGACGTTAAGGATGAGAATGCCTACCGGGGAGATATCGCAGTTGAATACACTGGTCTGCGCCCTGGAGAAAAGCTTTATGAGGAACTGCTGATCGGGGAGTCAGTGACGGGAACCGAGCATCCCAAGATCATGCGCGCGGAAGAAGACACCCTGGCCTGGGGTGCACTGCAAGTGTTGCTGCGTCGCTTGGAGGCTGCCTGCAAAGGAATGCATCTGGCTGAAATCAAATCGGTACTGCTGGAAGCGGTAGATGGCTTTGAGCCTAAGGAAGAGATGAATGACCCGCGTTGGGATATTCCTCGCCAGGCGCTAAGAGGCGAGGACGCCCAGGGAGCAGAAGAGCAAACAGAGGGGGGGCAAGCAACAGAGGAGCCACTCAAGGTTACTCCTCTGTTTAAAGACTAAGTTTAGCGCTCAAAGACTGAGTTTTCCGCGATCTGAACGGCTTGCTTAGTCAGCCCTGCGGACTGAAGTGATCACCACCGGTTCGGTAGGCACATCATTATAGACGCCGCTGCGACCAGTTGCGACACCTGCAATCGCGTCAACCACATCCATGCCTTCCACCACCTTTCCGAAAACAGCATAGCCGAAACCACTCGCCGTCTCGTTGCTATGGTTCAGGAAATCGTTATCCACGAGGTTGATGAAGAACTGGCTGGTTGCGCTGTCGACTACATTAGTCCTGGCCATGGCGAGTGTGCCGCGGTCATTTGGCACATCAGATTTCGCTTCGTTCTTGATTGGCTCGTAAGGAGAGAGCTGCACCATATCAGCATCGAAGCCGCCGCCCTGAATCATGAATCCAGAAATGACGCGGTGAAATATCAAGCCATCGTAAAGTTCGCTGTCGCTATAACGAAGGAAATTCTCCACGGAAATGGGCGCCTTGTCTGCCCATAATTCGATGCGGATCGTGCCCTTATTGGTCTCCATGACCACTACCGGATTGTCTTGAGCGAATGAGCTGAAGCTGACGCTAAACAGCAGGGCCAGAAATAGTGCTCGCATTGTATTCTCCCTTCTCTGGTTTTGATGGTGAGCTTGGTTGAGACAAACTATAACCTAACTCACCGTGGCTGAACCACAGATGACCACAGATAAGTCAAAAAGCAGAGGAAGGGGCCAGGTCGGAGTTGGTGGAAAGAGATGTGGCTGCCCAACCTGGACTCGAACCAGGAACCAAGTGATTAACAGTCACCTACTCTACCATTGAGCTATTGGGCAGCAGAGTCAAATTTTCAGCGGTATTCTAGCAGGAAATCGGGTTTCCCGTAGTCTCAGTAGTCGCCTGACGGCTAGGCTAAACTGAGGTTTCCCTGAAAAGGCGCGTAGTCTAAAGAGAAATTGGAAATCGGTCAACCATCACCAAGCGTTGCGAGGGAGAATGTTGTACCCTTATGGGCTTTCCCGGCTCGCGACCAGACGGCGTCACGTTTGGGGTCCGCTAGTCGATCTATTAGTTGCAGCAGCCTCGCAGTATGTCTAAGCCATTCCAGTTAGAGTCAAGCTTCAAGCCTGCCGGGGATCAGCCCGCAGCCATTGCCAGCCTAGTTGAGGGGCTGGAAGACGGTCTGCACGCTCAAACCCTGCTGGGCGTCACCGGGTCTGGTAAAACTTTTACCATAGCCAATGTTATAGAACAGGTGCAGCGGCCAACCCTGGTAATGGCGCCGAACAAGACTCTCGCTGCGCAACTCTATGGCGAATTCAAGGAATTCTTTCCGCACAATGCCGTGGAATATTTCGTCTCCTATTACGATTATTATCAGCCTGAAGCTTATGTGCCTGCATCTGATGTCTATATAGAAAAAGACGCCTCGATTAATGACCATATTGAGCAGATGCGGCTGTCCGCGACCAAGGCCTTGCTGGAGCGTCAGGATGTAATCGTCGTCGCGACGGTGTCTGCCATCTATGGCTTGGGCGATCCAAATTCCTATCTGCAGATGGTCGTACACCTGGACCGTGGTGACCGTATGGACCAGCGCAAATTATTGCGCCGTCTGGCGGACTTGCAGTACACCCGTAATGATATGGAGCTGCGCCGTGCCACTTACCGGGTGCGAGGCGATGTCATCGATATCTATCCCGCTGAATCTGAGCGGCATGCCATCCGCATTGAGTTGTTCGATGATGAAGTTGAAAAACTCTCCTATTTTGACCCGCTAACAGGCGCCTTGATCAAAGAAGTGCCCAGACTGACTGTATTCCCCAAGTCTCACTACGTGACGCCCCGGGAAAAGTTGCTGGCTACACTTGACGACATCAAAATTGAACTGCATGAACGCCTTAAGCAGCTGACTAGCAACAACCGCCTGGTGGAAGCACAGCGCCTGGAACAGCGTACAAAGTTTGATCTGGAGATGATCCAGGAGCTGGGCTATTGCAACGGCATCGAAAACTATTCCCGCTATTTGTCCGGCCGTGAATCCGGCGAGCCGCCCCCGACGCTTTATGACTATCTGCCAGACGATGCGCTGGTAGTCTCGGATGAATCCCATGTGTCGATTCCTCAGTTGGGTGCGATGTACAAGGGCGATCGCTCGCGCAAGGAAACTCTGGTGGAGTATGGCTTCCGTCTACCTTCTGCACTGGACAACAGGCCGCTGCGTTTCGAGGAATGGGAGTCGCTTACGCCCCAGATCATCTTTGTGTCGGCAACGCCTGGTCCCTATGAGGAAGAGCATGAAGGGCAGCAAGTGCGACAGGTAGTCAGACCCACTGGCCTGATTGACCCGGAACTAGAAGTGCGCCCCGCCTCGACGCAGGTTGATGATCTGCTGTCTGAGGTGAACCGCGTGGTAGCCCTGAAGGAGCGCGTGCTGGTGACTGTATTGACTAAACGGATGGCCGAGGACCTGACAGATTACCTTGCAGAACACGATGTGCGGGTGCGCTACCTGCACTCGGATATCGATACGGTGGAGCGCTCTGAGATACTGCGAGATCTACGCCTTGGCAATTTTGATGTGCTGGTGGGCATAAATCTGCTGCGCGAAGGGCTGGATATACCCGAGGTATCGCTGGTTGCCATACTGGATGCGGACAAGGAAGGGTTCCTGCGCTCCGAGCGCTCCCTTATTCAAACCATGGGTCGAGCCGCAAGAAATCTGAACGGCAAAGCGATTCTTTATGCCGATACTGTGACCGGATCCATGCAGCGGGCCATGGATGAATCCAATCGTCGCCGGGAAACTCAGTTGGCCTATAACGAGGCTCACAATATCACACCGATCGGGGTGCAGAAACGGGTGCTGGATATTATGGAAGGCGCCTACTCGGCACCGGGCTCTCGAACCCGGCAAAGAACCCGTTCAGTGGCGGAGCCGCAAGGAGATTATGGCACGCTGAACTTTAATGATCCGTACGAAATTCGTAAGGAAATCACCAAGCTGGAGGCGGCCATGTATGAGCAGGCGAAGAACCTGGCATTCGAAGAGGCTGCCGCGACGCGCGACAGTATTGCCGATCTCAAGCAACAACTGCTAAGGCAATGACTTTATAGGATTTTTGAAGATAAATTCTTCGACATTGACGACGCTAATTCCGTATAATCGCGAATCTTTTCTAATGGGACGGCAGGCAATAGGCGCGTAGCTCAGTTGGTTAGAGCGCTACCTTGACATGGTAGAGGTCACCAGTTCGAATCTGGTCGTGCCTACCATTCCATAGAAGTCTACAACGTACAGCGGGTAAAGCGCTGTGCTTGTCATAAAGGAATTAACAAACGATGTTGGGATTGCAGCCTGGCTGCACTTCCAACCTCAAGTATTGGGTTTACGGCATGCCTCAAATCACTCTCCCAGATGGCAGTACTCGGCAATATGATCGGCCTGTAACGGTGGCTGGTGTAGCGGAATCTATCGGTCCAGGCCTCGCAAAAGCGGCCCTGGCTGGACGCGTTGATGGCGTGTTGGTAGATACCTCTTTCACTATAGACAGCGATGCAGAGCTTGCCATTGTGACTGAACGCGATGATGACGGCATTGAGGTCTTGCGCCATTCCTGTGCGCACCTGATGGCCCAGGCTGTGCAGCGCCTGTTTCCCAAGGCGCAGGTCACCATTGGCCCGGTCATAGAAGATGGGTTTTTCTATGATTTTGCGTTCGAGCGCGCGTTTACGCCCGAAGATTTGGCTGCCATCGAAAAAGCCATGAAGGAAATCGTCAAACAGGACCTTACGGTAGAGCGATCCGTGCTGCCGCGCGACGAAGCCATTGCGCTATTCAAGGAGATGGGAGAAGAGTACAAGGTTGAAATCATTGAGAATATACCCGGTGAAGAGCCTCTGTCTTTTTATCGCCAGGGTGATTTTATTGACCTATGCCGTGGTCCCCACGTTCCCAGCACGGGTAAATTCAAAGCCTTTAAACTGACCAGTGTGGCGGGTGCCTATTGGCGCGGCGATTCCGATAAAGAAATGCTGCAGCGAGTCTACGGCACTGCATGGGGGTCGAAGCAGGATTTGAAGCTTTATTTGCAGCGCCTGGAAGAGGCTGAAAAACGCGATCACCGCAAGCTTGGCAAGCAACTGGGGCTCTTTCATTTTCAGGAAGAAGCGCCAGGTATGCCTTTTTGGCACCCTAACGGCTGGACTATGTACCAGGTGATTCAGGATTACATGCAGCAGGTGCAGGTGGATAACGACTACAAGGAAATAAAGACGCCGCAGTTGGTGGATTATTCCTTGTGGGAAAGGAGTGGTCATGCCTCAAAATTTGCGGACGAAATGTTTAGCGTCGAGTCCGACAATCGCATGTATGCAATCAAGCCCATGAACTGCCCGTGCCATATCCAGGTGTTCAATCAGGGTCTGAAGAGCTACCGGGATTTGCCCCTGCGGCTGGCAGAATTTGGTTCCTGCCACCGCTATGAGCCTTCCGGAAGCATGCATGGACTGATGCGTGTGCGCAGTTTTGTGCAGGATGACGGACATATTTTTTGCACCGAAGAACAAATTCAGTCAGAGGTGGCGGATTTCATGCAGCTGCTGTTCTCAGTATATCGGGACTTTGGCTTTGATGAAGTTATTCTGCGGCTATCCACTCGGCCCGAGAAGCGGGTGGGCTCAGATGAGCTGTGGGACAGCGCCGAGCAGGCTCTCAAGGATGCGCTTATCGCCACCGGGCTGGACTGGCAGCTGCAGCCGGGAGAGGGGGCATTTTATGGCCCCAAGATCGAATATTCGCTGAAAGACTGCATGGGGCGAGTGCAGCAATGCGGCACGATTCAGGTGGATTTTTTCCTCCCTGAGCGCCTTGGGGCGACCTATGTGGCGGAAGACAGCAGTCGCAAGACTCCGGTTATGTTGCATCGGGCAATTTTGGGATCTTTCGAGCGATTTATCGGCGTTCTGATCGAACATTATGCCGGCGCTATGCCTACCTGGCTGTCGCCGCAACAAGTGTCAATCCTCAACATTACCGACAAGCAGTCGGAATATTGCCGTAAAGTGGAAGAATCCTTGAAAAATAAAGGGTTTAGGGCCGCTTCGGACTTGAGAAATGAGAAGATCGGCTTTAAAATCCGCGAGCACTCTTTACAGAAGATTCCCTACCTATTGGTAGTAGGCGATAAAGAAGTGGAATCCGGAACAGTGGCAGTGCGCACACGCGGAGGAGAAGACCTGGGAGCGATGACATTTGAAGACTTTTGTGATCACTTGAGCCAGGAGATTTCCAATTACGGCCGCAGTGATAGCTAGGCCCACTGAACTGTGTCCAGCAAAACAAGGTTTGGAAGGAGTTTGATAATTAGCATTCCAGAGAGGTCAGAGCGCTAGCGCCTATTATGAGAAGTAGTGCCAAAAAGCCACTGATTAACGAATTTATTGAAGCCGACGAAGTCCGCCTGGTAGGGGCGGCGGGTGAGCAGGTTGGTATAGTGCCAATCGCAGAAGCCCGAGCGGCGGCTGAAGCAGCCAAACTTGATCTGGTGTTGATCGCACCCGAGGCAGACCCACAAGTCTGCAAGATCATGGATTATGGCAAACACATATTTGATCTGAAGAAGCAGAAAGCGGCCAATAAGAAAAAGCAGCGCCGCATTCATGTGAAAGAGGTCAAGTTTCGACCAGGGACGGAAGAGGGGGACTATCAGGTAAAACTACGCAACCTGAGTCGTTTCCTCGAAGATGGGGACAAAGCCAAGGTATCTCTGAGATTCCGAGGCAGAGAACTCGCCCATCAACATCTTGGGCAGGAGCTGGTACAGCGGATTCGAGAGGATCTGGCTGAATTCGGCACTGTCGAGCAGGAACCCAAGATGGAAGGCCGGCAAATCGTCATGGTACTGGCGCCGGTCAAGAAGCGCCAATAACTTCAGAGGTCAGTGTCTTTGATCCTGTAGCGTGCGCATTGAGCACGTAGTGCAGGGCAGTGATAGAACACTGGCCTTTTTGGTTGTTGGTATTTTATTAGCCATCGCATAAGCGATGAGACGTTGCGCCTTCTTCAACAGCACCGGTCCAACGTTAAATGCGGAGTAGGAAACTATGTCTAAGTTGAAGACCCACAGTGGAGCCGCCAAGCGGTTCAAGAAAACCGGTTCTGGTTTAAAGCGCAAGCGAATGAACAAGAGCCACATCCTGACCAAGAAGACCACCAAGCGTAAGCGTCAGTTACGCGGCACAACCACCGTTCACTCGGCAGATGTAGCCGGCGTAAAGCGCATGCTTAGAGAATCTTAATCCCTAAATTCAGTCAGGAGAAATTTCATGTCCCGAGTAAAACGCGGCGTCGTCGCTAATCGTCGCCATAAAACAGTATTAAAGCAGGCCAAGGGTTATTACGGAGCCCGAAGCAGAATCTTCCGTGTTGCCAAGCAGGCGGTAACCAAGGCAGGTCAGTATGCTTTCCGTGACCGCCGCGCCAAGAAGCGCGTATTCCGCTCGCTATGGATCACGCGAATCAATGCGCAGGCCAGGGAAAATGGCATGAGCTATAGCCAGCTGATTGCCGGTCTCAAGAAAGCTAACATTGAAGTTGATCGTCGCGTGTTAGCTGATCTGGCTGTGCACGACAAGCCCGCTTTCAACGCAATTGTCGACCAAGCCAAAGCTAGCCTAGCGGCCTAAATTTGCGCCAGCGAGCAGTTCATCATGGCTGATTCGGAAACCTTACTGGCGGAAGCACTCCAAGCAATCGAGCATGCATGTGATGAAAAATCACTGGATGCGTTGCGCGTGCAGTATTTGGGTAAAAAGGGCAGCTTCACTGATTTGTTGAAGTCTCTTGGCAAATTACCGGTCGATGAGCGCCCGACAGCTGGCGAGAAGATCAATCAGGCGAAAAAGGCTCTACAGCAAGCTATCGAATCCCGCAGGGGAGAGGTGGTCAGTGTTGCACTGGACGCCAGACTGAATGCTGAGCGTCTTGATGTTACCTTGCCTGGACGTCGACAGAGTAAGGGCGGACTGCATCCCATCACAATTACCATTGAGCGCATCAAATCGATTTTTGCTGCCGCCGGTTACGATGTAGCGGAAGGCCCGGAAATCGAAGATGACTACCACAACTTCGAAGCGCTCAATATTCCTGCCCACCATCCGGCACGTGCTATGCACGACACATTTTATGTGAGTCCTGGCACGGTATTGCGTACTCACACATCTCCCGTACAGGTGCATGTCATGGAAAATGGTGAACCGCCGTTTCGCATGATCTGCCCCGGTCGCGTATATCGCTGCGACTCTGACCTGACTCACACGCCCATGTTTCATCAGGTTGAAGGTCTACTCGTAGATGAGCGCGTAAGCATGGCTGATCTTAAGGGCACTGTTGTGGAATTCCTGCAGGCCTACTTCGAGGTCGACATGCCTGTACGGTTTCGACCTTCCTACTTCCCATTTACCGAGCCTTCGGCAGAAGTGGATATGGGTTGCGTGAGCTGTGGTGGCAGGGGCTGTCGCATCTGTAGCCACACTGGCTGGTTGGAAGTCATGGGCTGCGGCATGGTGCACCCGCGAGTGCTGCAGATGTCGGGCGTGGATACCGAACGCTTTTCCGGCTTTGCTTTCGGGATGGGAGTCGAGCGGCTGGCTATGCTGCGCTATGGCGTGAGTGATTTGCGGCTATATTTCGAGAATGATATTCGCTTCTTGCAACAGTTTAATTAGAGCAGACTATGATTATCAGTGAAAGCTGGCTTCGCGAATGGGTGGATTCAGAATTCAGTACCGAAGAACTGGTAGCGCGGCTCACCATGGCGGGGCTGGAGGTGGATGGAACCGCGGCGGTTGCCCGTGAATTTACGGGCATCGTTGTCGCTGAAGTTAAAGCTGTCGAGCAGCATCCTAATGCTGACAAGCTAAAGGTCTGTGCTGTTTTTGATGGTGAAAACGACTATCAGGTAGTCTGTGGTGCACCCAATGTATGCGCCGGTATGAAAGCGCCGTTCGCCAGTGTCGGTGCAGTCATTCACAGTGATGGCGAGAAGCCTTTCAAA
>DLPV01000036.1:0-3319 GCA_002477465.1 Gammaproteobacteria bacterium UBA7449
GACACGAGGATTTTCAGTCCTCTGCTCTACCGACTGAGCTACCTGGGCCTTGTTTTGAGCTGCTGCGCTCGGAACTACTTCGTTAAAAGACAAGATCTCAGTCGGTCACTTACCTGATGTAAGCTCCCTCCTTCGATTTGCCTTTTGCCTCATACTTCCTTCGCTCGCGACGCTCAAAACCGGTATAGATCTTGGAAAGCGCCGCATTTCGCGAGCCGCGTATTAAATAGTTTCTCACCGTCTGAGTCAAGAGATCGGGCGGATTTGTGGTCGGCTGTGATGCCCGCTCATGGGGCGGCGATTTCTCGCCAGCCCCAGTCGCGCTCAGTGGGTCTAATTCTGCAGCAAGGCGTTGAATAACAGCTTGTAGGCGGCGCGGGTCTGGCCTCTGAACTGGGGTCTGAAACCGAATAGTACGACCTGGCCGGCGCCTAGCGGCGCGCGCATTAGCGCGGCCTTGCCGGCGATGTAGTCTTCTTCGCCCAGCGCCCAGCCGCTCATCAGACTGTCTTCTTCACTGTAGGTCACTATAGTTTCGATTGGGAGCTCAGGTGGCTCCATGGTTTGTTCCTGGCCGCCTTCTCTTACTCTGGAGATGGTGACCAGATCGAAGGCTCTGCTGCGCACGAATGAGGCCGCCAGTTCTTCCTCCATGCCGGCTGCCAGGGGATGGCTGGTGTCTACTTCGGTTCGCATCAAAGAACCGGGGATGAAGAATTGGCGATCTGTGGTACCTGCCACGGTGTTTTCGATGGGCAGGCCAAATTGGCGAATCGCGAAATCACTGGCGGCGTCGAGCGTCACCAGCGTACCGCCCTGGGAAACGAAGTTCTCGAGGGCGAGGGCACCTGTCAATCCTATTCCGCCGACGTATTCTTCCGGCATGGTGCCCGGTGCGTTGCCTGTCAGGATCGAGTCGGCATCCTGGCTGGGCAAGATGATGGCATCGAAACGGGATAAGTCGGCGGACTGAATGTCGGCATCGGAAAGGCTCTCCAGTTCGAATTCGTAATTCTCCAGCAGCCAGCGGGTCCAACCTTCGTCCATGTTGGCGACCCAGCTTTTGTACAAGCCAACTCGAACGGCTTCTTGCTGGGCCAGGCCCACATCAGGTGCTTTGGTCAGGCCGGTAAAGTCCAGACCTAAGTCTTCAGCAATTTGGTTTACCTGACGACGAGCGCTGCGTCCTTCATTTCTTACAATGTAAGTGCCAAGTGGAAAATCCTGATTGTTGGCGCTGAATGCAGCTTCGCTGCGTTGCACCTCAATACCTGCCTTGGTCAATCGGTTGATAGCGGTGGCACTGGTATTGGTTTGTGGTGAGAGTGCGAAACCGTAGTCGGCGTCGCCACCCACACTGCCCGCTGTGGTTTCCGGAAAGCTATCCACGGCTTGAGCGCTGGCGCTGAACGCTTCGTCCATGCGCACCACGTTGACACCCATCTGCATCGGGAGAGTCCAGCCAGCCAAATCGTATGGCGGGTCAGGTGGCCCATCAGGCGTGCGACGACGGTCTGGGTATTGCTGTGCTTCCAATAAGTCGATGGCGTAATTTCTGAAGGCCTGGTCACCGTAAACGATATATGAACCCGCTGCGAAATCCTGGCCCCTTGCGGAGAAGCCTTCGCTGGCCTGTTGGATCTCAATACCGCCCTGCATAAGAATCTTGACCAGGTTGCGCGCTTCGTCGGGGTCCCATTGGTCGGCAGGGATGACATAGGCGAATCGATCCTGCTCGGCTGCGGCTATGGCATCGCGACCCATGGAATAGATGCCGTACAGCCATCGCGATTTCAGATCCGCAGCGATATCCAGCACTGCCATTGACGCGGTGAAGGTGTAACGCACTGGGTCGCTGAATCTTGAGTCGCCGCCTGGCCAGGGATAAGGGTAGAAAATATCAACGCCACTGGTGGGGGCAGACTGGCCACGACGGGGATTACCCACCTGCGCCGGGCGTTCTTCTGGATCGTAGTAGCGCGGTGAGGCGGTCGCGTGTGAGGTTTCGGTGAGAATGCCAATCATATTGTGAAAATAGGGCACCGTGCGCATGCCGCCATTCCACCACATGCTGTAGATCATATCGGATACCGCGCCCGGCATTTTCTTCATGGCGAAGCGATTGGACATGGCGGAGCCCACCATATTCACGCCGGTAGTTACACCAGGATGAATATTGGGGTTAACCGGATCGGCAAAGGGTGGCAGGAAGATGCGCGCCCAAGAGGGTCCGGTTTGATGGTGGTTGTACACAATCTGGGGAAACCACTCTTCGTAAAGCATCCGGCTGACGGCGGCGGTTTCCGGCATATTGTTCATAAACCAGTCGCGATTATTGTCGTGGCCTACATAGTGGTGATAAAGCTCGGGTGGCCGGGTTGTTTCAAACGGCGTTTCCAGATTGCGTTCATACCACTGCCTCACTACTTCGAGACCGTCAGGATTCATGCTGGGCATTAACAGCATGATGGTGTTGTCGCGAATCTTGCGGGTTTCATCACTCTCGTCAGTGGCGACGTGATGGGCAAGTCTGGGAAGCATTTGTGAAGGGGCTACTTCCGTGGCATGCAGACCGCCGTCAATCCAGACGATAGCCTTGCCTGCTTCAGCATGACTCTGGGCGGTCTCGTCGTCTATGCGCGCATTGGCCAATTCGCGGCTGATCTGTTTCCAGCGGTCGAGTTGTTCGATGTTTTCTGCGCTGGAGATATAAAGTAGTAACAAGGGTCGGCCCAAAACCGTGGTGCCGATCTCCTCCAGTTCTACCCTTGGGCTGGCAGCATCCAGTTGACGGTAAAAATCCAGCAGCTGCTGGTAGCTTGCCAGTTTGTAGTCGGCGCCCGGCTCAAACCCGAACACACTCTCTGGCGTGGGTACCTGACCGTAAAGTCCCGAGGACCACAGGAATACAATGAAAGTAATGAAGACTTTCAAGTCGGGGCGTGGCGAACTGTTCATTTGAAGCTCCGGGGATTTTTATAAATGACTTATGGCCGAGCACTCACTCTGAAGGTGGAACGTAACCCTCGGCGCGATCGTATTCCTCGTTGGCGAGGAACTTGTCCATTTCTTGCTGCAGGTATTTGCGGGTGTCGGGATCCATCAGGTTGAGCTGCTTCTCATTGATCAGCATGGTTTGCTGGGCCTGCCACTCCTGCCAGGCCTGTTGAGAAACATTCTCGTAGATCTCCTGGCCTTTGGGGCCGGGGTAGGGGGGAACCGCCAGGCCGGGGAGCTCCTTGTTGTACTTGCGGCACTGCACCATGCGGCTCATGCGGGATCCTCAATAAGTTGTTTGGACTTTAGTTCGGGCTCTGGT
>DLPV01000036.1:3636-22279 GCA_002477465.1 Gammaproteobacteria bacterium UBA7449
CTCTGGTCTGAATTCAGGCGTGTGAGGAGTTTCTTCACCGGCGCGGCAAGGCCCACCTCCACGGAATGATCGAGAGGGTACCAGAGCCAGCGATCGGAATCAGCTACCGCAGTCTCAGTCGTTTTTAGCTTCCACTCAGATGAGAGCAGCGGCGTGATATCCAAATGATAGTGAGTGAAGCTATGGCGAATGGTTGGCAATGGCTCCAGAGTTAGAGGATTAAGCTGTAGCCCGGATTCTGCATAGGCCACCCAGCCGGGCTCAGGGCTAGCGCTGGTGTCATCGACAGCTTTTTCCGGCAGGGAATAGAGGCCGCCCCAGATACCGCTGTCGGGCCGCTTTTCCAGCAGTACATCGCCAGCTTCGTTGCGCACAATAAGCATGTTGACCGCTTTGACCGGCAGCGCCTTCTTGGGTTTTTTCCCCGGGAATTCTGCAATTCTGTCACCTGCCAGTGCCTGGCAATCCGATGCGAGCGGGCACTGATCGCAGGCTGGGCTGCTGCGGGTGCAGAGGGTGGCGCCAAGATCCATCATGGCCTGGGTGTAGGCGGCGATGTTCTGTTCGGGTAATAGCGATTCCGCCACTGTCCAAAGCTGTTTCTTTACTGCGCTGCTTTCGGGATAACCCGCGATAGCGAAGTAGCGGGTGAGAACCCGCTTCACGTTGCCGTCGAGAATCGGAGCCTTGATGTGCATGGACAGCGCCGCAATGGCGCCAGCGGTGGAGCGTCCGATGCCGGGCAGGGCTTCCAATGCCTCGACGTCTTGTGGGAATTCGCCGCCGTGATCCTGCGTTACCTGTTTTGCAGCCTTGTGCAGGTTGCGCGCTCGGGCGTAATAGCCCAGGCCAGTCCACAGGTGCAGCACCTGGTCTACGCCGGCATCTGCCAGTGCAGTGACATCGGGATACTGCTCCATGAAACGAAGATAGTAGGGAATGACCGTTTGGACCTGGGTCTGCTGCAGCATGATTTCAGAGATCCAGACCCGGTAGGGCGTTGGATTCTGCTGCCAGGGTAAGTCTTTACGGCCGGATCTCGAGAACCAATCCAGCACAGCCCGGTTAAATGCTTCGGCCTGGGCAACGGCCGCCCCTGGTTTTTGCTCAGTCATTACCCGGCCAATTGATTTTCATACTGTCGCCATAGGGCGTGGCTAGCCAATACCCTTCGAGTTGTCTGGCGCAGTCTTGCACTTGCCGTGCGAGTTCCATGCAATCCCGATCGGGCAAGACTTGGGCCAGCGTTGCCAATCACTTCTAGCCGATGTTCTTCATCAGAAAGTTTGTTACAGCGAATCTTCATGGGGGGAAAAGGCTAGTTGAGTATGCTGCGCAGCAAGCCTCGCGCCGCGTCCTGCAACTCGTCGGGCACCTGATCGGTAATGGTTTCCTGCAGCTCGTTTCTCAACGCGTTGCTGCCTATCTGGGTGAAGATTTCCCGGACCTGGGTGAAGTCGGGACGACAATAGCGATTGACCTCTTCAGCAAAGGCGGCGCTGCAATCCACTGGCCAGGACACATTGTGATACAGCTCGTTGACTGGAATTGTCTGCGGGTGTGGCGCGCCGAGCACCGTGAACAGCATGTCATAGGCAAAACTCTGGGCCTCGAGGTCGATCTGGCCGCTGCCGGTGATATCGAAGTTATCCATGCGAAGCTTCACATCTTGTTTCGACTCCAGGCCCTGCTCCAGCAGCACATAGCCGCTCATATCGCCAAAGCGCATGACGTCGGGCCATTGCTGGATCGCTTCTCCGGTGGGGCTAAGTGCTGCGATCGCGGTGAAGACCTGCTTGATGACGCCAATATCCACCGAGTTTTCACTGACGCTGAACGCAGTATTACCAGATACGGTATCCAGCATGGACTCTACCGTGTTGCCGCTTGCCGTATAGGTCGATTCAAGCTGGAGGAATCCTGTGAGGGTATTAAAGCGCGATAAATATGGGGCCAGGTCAACCAGATTAAGATTATCGGCGGTGAGACTGATTTGTAGCTCGGGTGTGCTAGAGCGGGTATTCAGTCGCACTGTGCTGCGCAGCCCGCCATCCAACAGCGAGATCGGGGTGACCTCAATATCCAGCAAGCCATCTTCCACATTAGTGAAGATATTCACGTCTTCAAACTGCATGCCGCTCGCTGTAATCGATTCGATAGAGATCTCGCCCAGCAGCGTCATGGAGTTGATCAAGTCTACCGGCAGCTCAGTTTCAGGCTGGTATTGCGCGGCTTCGTTAAGTTGCGGAGAAGTCTCGCTAGAGTCTGGTGCTGCAGCCGGTGCCGGCTCTTCGTCGCCAGACGATTCAGGAAAGAAAGGCGATAGGTCGAGTGCGCCAGCACTCACGGTGTAGCTGACATTTAGTGGAGCCAGGTCGGAGGCAAGTCTGATCTGCGCATCGCTCTCAATGTTGGCGCCGGCGAACTCGATATTGAACGCCGGAATATTGGCCTGCTCATCAGTGCCGTTAAATCGCATGTCGAAACTCAACAGCTTGTCGGTATCGACACCGAAATTTAAGTCCTGTTGACCTTCGCGCATACCCAGTGATTCAAGCAACACCAGAACATCGAAGGGGGCCGCCGAGATCGAGCCTTCGTAGCTGGGTGAGAAATTAAAACCATTGATAGTCACGTCGCCGCTGACCAACATTGGCGTAACGCTGAACTGCAAGTCATTCAGCTGCAGTTTGCCGGCGTTGATATCCGCCACGACTTCAGACCTGATCGCCAGCGGTACTGCTGCCGACATGCCGTTGTTCTCATAGTCGAATTGCAGGTCGATGCTGAAGGGCCGGCCGTCGATATTGGTGTCGCGACTATCAAGAGTCAGGTTATCGATCTGGTAACGGGCGCCCTGGGACAGGTCCTGGATATCGATGCTGGCATTGGCAATTCTCAGCCTCTCGACGGACAGCCCGGTGACATCGCCGGTTTCCTGCCCGTCAGGACTCGAGCTGCTGGCTGAGCTCGAGGCTGAGGGTAAATCGGAATCTGGGGCGGAGGCTGCGCCAGAATCGGCAGCGATGGACCAGATGCTATTTCCCTCTTCATCAATATAGTAATTGGCGTGGAAGTCTTCGGTGGAGATTTCGCGAACCTGAATCTGGTCGCTCAGCATAGAGGCAAGATCAACGCTCAAGACTGCGGAGGAGGTGGACGCCAGTTCCACGGGATAGGCGGGATTTTTGAGCCGCACATCGGCGAGCGATAGGCCGAAGTCTGGAAACAGACTCAAAAACAGATCGCCCCCAATAATCAGCTCATAGCCGGTCGCGGCCAATACGGCGTCAGCTATGGCTGTTTTGTTGGATTCGGTATTCACCCGTGAAATCAACAGGACTCCTGCAATAATCAGCAGTACCACGAATCCAGCCAGGACTTTCAGGAAATTCTTCACGGGGGCTCTCAGTGAGTTTGGTCGGTTTAGTCTGTTTAAATAGTTCAGTCAGTTCAATCAGTTGAGTGAATGTCGGTGCTTTAAGACCTGCAGGATACCAGTATTAAAGCCTGCCCGACCTGAATTTCAGGGATAAAGCCGGGCCAATGGCCCAAGTCTAGCGAAACTGCCGGAATCCTGCACGATTACTGGCTTTCACTCCTGCGGGCGCAGCATTATAATGCGGTTTTTCCGAAAACGGGTCATTTCATGAGCGCTTCAGCTCCATCTACTGCGCGCAAGGCTTCGGTCGAGCGTAATACCAATGAAACCCAGATCAGCGTCAGCCTTAACCTCGATGGCTCGGGCGAGCTTGATGTGGAGACAGGTCTACCTTTTTTGGATCACATGCTGGACCAGATTGCCCGGCACGGCCTCGTGGATTTGAGCATACGGGCGACGGGCGACCTTGAGATCGATGCGCACCACACCGTGGAAGACATCGGCATTACCCTAGGTCAGGCCTTGAATCAGGCGCTGGATAAAACCGGTATTCGCCGCTACGGCCATGCCTATGTGCCGCTGGATGAAGCGCTGTCCCGTGTGGTGCTGGATTTTTCCGGCCGCCCGGGGCTGGATTACCACGTGCAGTTTGCCAAAGGCACGGTGGGAAATTTTGATGTGGACCTGTTTCATGAGTTCTTCCAGGGCTTCGTGAACCACGCCATGGTGACGCTGCACATCGACAATATCCGCGGCAAGAATGCCCATCATCAGATCGAGACTATCTTCAAGGCCTTTGGTCGCGCGCTGCGCATGGCGATGGAGATTGACCCGCGCGCTGCAGGCCATATACCTTCAACCAAAGGTGTCTTATAGCGTGTGCCCAGTTCACGTTGCTGCGGTTGCGTTACACGCGTTGCTCGCGTGAACCAAGCCAGTTCGCTAATGATTCTGTCAAATCCATTCAGTTGCTTCCCCGACATAAATGAATAACGTTGCAGTCATAGACTATGGCATGGGTAATCTGCACTCCGTGGCCAAGGCCCTGGAGCATGTCGGGACGCAGCTCCAGCCCAAGACCGGCGAAGCAACCGAAGTCGTGGTAACTGCGGATCCCGCGATAATTGCTGCAGCAGATCGCGTCATTTTTCCCGGCGTAGGCGCAATTCGCGACTGCATGGCAGAGATAAACCGCCTCAACGTGGGCGAGATCGTCGCCGATGCCATGAAGGCTAAACCGGTGCTGGCAATCTGTGTGGGCATGCAGGCCCTGATGAACCACAGCGAAGAAAACGGTGGCGTTGATTGCCTGGGGTTTTTGCAGGGACGGGTGAAGTATTTTGGTGATGACTTACGCGGAGAGCTGGGTGAGCGACTCAAGGTTCCGCATATGGGTTGGAACAGCGTCAAGCAACAGGCGCAGCACCCGCTTTGGCGGGGCGTTCCAGATAACAGCCGATTCTATTTCGTGCACAGCTACTATGTAGAGATGGCAGATGTGTCGAAAGTGGCCGGGCTTTCCGCATACGGTAAGGAAATCGTGGCGACAGTTGCGGATAGCAATATATTCGCGACCCAGTTTCACCCAGAGAAGAGTCAGAATGCCGGACTGACCCTGTTGCGAAATTTCCTGCAGTGGGACGGCGGCAGCGGCTAGTCATACAAGCCGCCCGTGGCGCATAGATAAGACGCCTATGGTGAATTAAGAAGAAGCCCGTGGCGAATGAATAAGGCTAGTAAGTTAAACAGTACCGCGAACATAGAATGAGCAAGCCATGTTAGTCATACCAGCAATAGACTTGAAGGATGGTCAGTGTGTGCGCCTGAAGCAGGGGCGTATGGAAGACAGCACCGTGTTTTCTGATGACCCCGTAGAGCAGGCCAGGCAGTGGCTTAAAAAAGGCGCCAGGCGTCTTCATATAGTGGATCTGAACGGCGCGTTTGCGGGAACGCCGGTCAACGCAGAAATCGTGACGGCTATCACCAGTGCGCTCCCCGACTTGCCGGTTCAGATTGGCGGTGGCATTCGAAACCTCGAGGCAGCGCGCTTCTATATTGAAGCGGGTGTGAGCTATATCATCATCGGCACCCAGGCGGTCAAAGACCCGGGTTTTGTGCGCGAAGCCTGTGAGGCATTCCCTGGTAAAGTCATTATCGGCCTGGACGCAGTGGATGGCATGGTCGCGACCGAGGGTTGGGCGGATGTGTCAGCGCTTGCAGTCGAAGAAGTCGTGCGGCGGTTTGATGGTCTGGGTATCGAAGCGGTGATCTACACCGACATCTCTCGTGACGGCATGATGCAAGGCACGAATCTGGAGGCCACCGTTGAACTGGCAGAGCGTTCTACTATTCCTATTATCGCATCGGGCGGCATCGCCAAGCTTGCTGACATCGTGGACCTGAAGGCTGCGGCCAGAGCTGTTGGCGGCGCAGGCATCATGGGCGCCATTACCGGCAGGGCGATTTATGAAGGCAAACTCGATCTCATGGAAGCCCAAACATACTGTGACTCTGATGATTAAGGTCTGATTATTAGGCTTTGATAATTAGGGTCTGATGACCAGGAACAGGTAGTCCTACCATGGCACTAGCAAAGCGCATAATTCCCTGTCTCGACTGTGATAAAGGTCGAGTGGTCAAGGGTGTTCAGTTTGTGGACATTCGTGACGCGGGTGATCCAGTCGAGGTGTCTAAACGCTACTGTGATGCCGGCGCCGATGAGATCACCTTTCTCGACATCACCGCCAGTCATGAGGACCGGAAAACTACGGTAGACACCGTCCGCGCAATTGCGGGTCAGGTGTTCATCCCGCTCACGGTGGGAGGCGGCATCCGCACCCTCGAAGACATCCGCATCATGCTCAATGCCGGCGCCGACAAGGTCTCTATCAATACTGCCGCGGTGAATAACCCTGAGTTTGTTCGCGAAGCTGCCGAACGGTACGGTTCCCAGTGCATCGTCGTCGCTGTGGATGCCAAGCGGGTATCTGCAGAAGATGAGCCGCTGCGCTGGGAGATATTTACCCACGGTGGTCGCAATCCAACGGGCATCGAAGCCATCGATTGGGTAAAGCGAATGGTGAGTTACGGTGCGGGTGAGATTCTACTTACCAGTATGGACCGGGACGGCACCAAGATAGGCTTTGATCTGGAACTGAATAAGACGGTGAGTACGGCAGTCAACGTGCCGATTATTGCCTCTGGTGGCGTAGGCGAGTTGGACCACCTGGCAGATGGCGTTCTAAAGGGCGAAGCGGATGCGGTGCTGGCAGCCAGCATCTTCCACTTCGGCGAATACACGATCCGCGAAGCCAAGGAACATATGGCTGCCCAAGGTATTGAAGTCCGACTGGACTAGGGTTAACCAGGAATTACCCAGGGTCTGACCAGGATCTGCGAGCGTCTAGAAATCGTCGCGTTGAGAGAAACTGCCGCTGGTGTTTACGCGGCTGCCAGGCTTGAACGCATTCACACCCTTGAGCACATTCAGCGCTTCGTTTAGCGGATAATCCGTCACCAGCACTTCTTCTGCGGAGATCAGGGCTTCCGCCATTTCCTGATCTGATTCCACCGCTTCTTCACCGTTACCGTTGTCCAGACGACCCGGCAGATCGGCTTCGGTGTATTCGGAAATACTGCGCGAGCGTCGGGTTACGAAGGCATCATCGACGATGATGTCCGGCGTGATGCCCTGGGCCTGAATAGAACGGCCACTGGGTGTGTAGTAAAGCGATGTGGTGAGCTTAATTGCGCGGGAACCGTCCAGCGGCAGCAAGGTCTGCACCGAGCCCTTGCCGAAACTCTGGGTTCCCATGACCACGGCGCGGCCATGATCTTGCAGTGCCCCAGCCACGATTTCAGACGCTGACGCCGAGCCGTTGTTGATCAAAACGACCAGCGGCACATCCGGTGCTACCGTGGCCAGATTAGCGGAAAACTCCAGATCATTACCTTCCAGGCGCCCCTTGGTGTACACGATACGACCCTGCTCTATAAAGGCATCAACCACCTTGGCTGAAGCCTGCAAAACGCCACCAGGGTTATTGCGCAGATCCAACACAATGCCTTTCAGCTCGCCGTGTTCCTCAGAGAGTTCCAGCAATTCGGTTTCCAGCTCCTCGCCGGTATTCACGCGAAACTGGGCCAGGCGGACATAGGCGTAACCCGGCTCCAGCATGCGGCTGCGAACGCTGGCGATGGCGATGACTTCGCGCACCACGGTTACTTCGAATGGCTCCATGCCTTCGCGGGCAATCGTCACCGTCACTTCAGTACCTGGCTCACCGCGCATCATGTTGGCGGCCTCTTCAGGCAGCAGTTCACGCAGCAGCTTGCTGTCGATCTGGATGATCAAGTCTCCGGCCTGAATCCCGGCCCGGTCAGCAGGCGTATCATCGATTGGGCTGATGACTTTGATATAGCCGTTTTCCCTGCCCACTTCTATGCCCAGGCCGCCAAACTCGCCGGTGGTAGTCTCTTGCATCACATCAAATTCGCGCCCGGCCAGGTAGGCAGAGTGAGGGTCGAGACCCGACAGCATGCCTTTGATGGCGTTTTCCAGCAGGGTCTTGTCATCAATTTCTTCAACGTAGGCCATGCGAATGCGATCCAGCGCCTCGGTAAACATGCGCACTTCATCCAGTGGCAAGGGCAACAGCTCTGATTGTTGTGGCTGGGACTGAGACTGGCCGGAAAGCGGCAGGGCGATTAGCAAGCAAATGCTGAGCGCGCCAGTAATCCTGTTGCGAAGCTGAATCATGGGTTTTTCCTGAAAATTCATTTAACTTTCATGTGAGGTGTAAACGCGTGTATGCCATATATGCTAGTCATCCAATAGTTTCAGTTTATCCCTGAATTGGCAACATATCTCCCCAGGGAGACCGGCGGGAGGTGACTTTTTGTGACAGGCAAAAGCCCTGTAAAACAAGGAGTATTGGCTGGAATTAGTCTAGCCAGGCGGCAGGATTCTGGGGCTCGCCGTTGCGCCTGATTTCGAAGTAGAGTCCGACACTGGGATCACTGCTGTTTATGCCTGATGTGGCCAGCACCTCGCCCGCATCTACCCAAGTGCCGATGTCCACAGCCAGCGCCTCATTGTGGCCATAAAGGCTCATATAGCCGTTGCCGTGATCGAGCACCACCAGCAGACCTGAACCCCTAAGCCAGTCAGCAAAGACTACCTGGCCAGGGTGAATTGCTCTGACCTGGCTGCCGGGATTAGGCGCATAGGACATTCCCTGGCGGACCAGACTGCCGCCGCCGTAGCGCGAGCCGAAGCCATGGACTAGCTGAGCTGTAACCGGAGCCTGCAGTTCGCCGCGGCTGTCAGCTATGGGGGGCACATCGGCGAAAGAACTCACGCCCTCCATGGCGCGGGTGATTTCGGCGATTAAGAGCTGTAGCTCCGCCTGGCTGATTTCCAGCTGCTCCATTTCTGCGCTGCGGTCTTCGATGGCGCTGCGCAGCGAGGCCAGGGCTTGCTCGCGAGCCAACTTTGAGGCTTCCAGTTCCGCGCTGCGCTGTACCAGTTCTGTTTGCTGATCGTTGAGTGCAGAGAGACTAGCTGTTAGCGACTGCCCCAGGTCTTCAAGCTCGGCCAGAGTGAGTTGGAAGCGTTCAATTTGCGCTAGCTGATAACGGCTAAAGCGCTCCGCGTAGTGAAGCTGCCTGGCCGCTTCGCCACTTTGTTCCCGGTTCAGCAGAGTTTTCAGGAAATTGCGGTCTGCACCCATGTGAGCGGCGCGCAAAAGAGTCTGCAGTAGCTGCTGTTCCTCTGCTTTACGGGATTCTAATGTGGCCAGCTGCCGCTGCAGTTCGACGAGCTCTGCCTGCTTGGCGGCCACGCTGGCAGAGAGGGAAGCGTAGGCCTGCTGGGTATTGGACAATTCCAGCCCGGTTTCCCGAAGCCGTGCCTCCTCATCGCTTTGCCGTGAGGAGGCTTGTTCCAGCCAGGCCTGAATTGACTGTATGGCGGCAGAAACTGATGTGAGTTCCCGCTCCGCCTGTGCACGATCCTGTGCCAAAGTGGGTGCAACTGACCAAGACAGCACGATGGCAAGCATGACCCTGTAGCCAATGCGCCTTAAAGTGACATCTGTCACCTTATACCGCCTAGGCGCTCGCTTGCGAGAGCGCCATACCCATCAGCACCTTGCCCGTCATCTCATCCGGTATTGGCATGGACATGAGGTGAAGCAGCGTTGGCGCGATGTCGCAGAGACTGCCTTGATCCAGAAAGACCTGGTCGCTTGCGCCAACATAGACTAGCGGCACCGGGCCACTGGTGTGTGAAGTGAGGGGTTGGTTTGTCGCCGGATCAAGCATCTGTTCGACATTGCCGTGATCGGCAGTAACAAGAAGATGACCATTGATTGATTTTATTGCGGCAACGATGCGGGCGAGGCACTGATCTACCACTTCAACGGCTTTTACCGACGCATCGAAATCTCCGGTGTGGCCTACCATGTCGCCGTTAGCGTAGTTGCAGATTATGGCATCGTATTCCGCGGACTCGATGGCCTCGGCCAACGCGTCGGTCACTTCGAAGGCCGACATCTCTGGCTTCAAATCATAGGTTTTAACCTGGGGCGAAGGTATGAGAGTGCGGTCTTCGCCGGCGAAGGGTTCTTCTCTACCGCCGTTAAAGAAGAAAGTCACATGGGCATATTTCTCAGTCTCGGCAATACGCAGCTGCGTCTTATCGTTGTCCGCAAGATACTGACCCAACACGTTGTCCAGTGCCTGTGGCGGGTAGGCGCAGTCGGTATCGATATCAGCCGCGTACTCGGTCAACGTGATGAAATCCCCCAGCATTGGTCTGGCGGCGCGCTCGAATCCGTCAAAGTCATCGTCAACGAAAGTGCGGGTAAGCTCCCGGGCACGGTCGGCGCGGAAATTCATGAACAGGACTATGTCACCATCTGCGATGGCGGCCTGCTCGTCGTGATCTTCGCGGATGACGGTAGCCTGGACGAACTCATCATCCTCATCGCGCTGGTAGGCTGCGTCTAGTCCGCTGGCAACATCAGGATAGGAGTATTCAGCCTCGGCCTCACTCAACAGTTTGTAGGCACTGTGTACCCGATCCCAGCGATTGTCTCTATCCATGGCATAAAAGCGGCCACAGAGTGAGGCAACGCGCCCCAATTTATTGTCCACAAGATAGTCCTCAGCACGCTGTAAGGAGGGCAAGGCGCTTCTCGGCGGCGTATCGCGACCATCCAGAAACGCATGTAGATAGACATGTTTCGCACCGCGCTGATTCGCCAGTTCCAACGCCGCCATGATCTGGTCTTGGTGGCTATGAATTCCCCCTGGCGACATCAGGCCCATAACGTGTACTGCGGTTTCATTACTCACGGCCTTATCGATAGCGGCGCACAGCACCTCATTCTCATAAAAGGAACCCTCTTCAATTGCCTTATCGATGCGGGTGAGACTCTGGTAAACCACGCGGCCCGCGCCGAGATTCATATGACCTACTTCTGAGTTGCCCATTTGTCCGGCCGGCAAGCCGACGGATTTGCCGGAGGTGTCGATCAGGGTGGTAGGTTGCTCGCGCCATAGTTGGTCCCAGGTTGGTGTGTTAGCGGCGGCGATGGCGTTGCTATCGGTTTCTTCCCGATGGCCCCAGCCGTCGAGGATCAGGAGGAGTGCGGTTGCTTTACTGCTCATGGCTTGGCGATTTTCCTGTGGCAAGATTGTGCTGCTGCGAGCCAATCAAAAAATTGGAAGCTTACATTATCCAAGAAAGCCACTGGCGTGGCGAGTCTCCAGGAAAGCCCCTGTTCTGGCGCGCGAATCAGGGTTAGCAGCTTCTTTCGCCGGGTTTACAGGTGTATACTTGCTGCCTTTTTTGCCACCGGGGACTTGAACGTATCGATGTTCATTCCCAAGCTGCTGAAAACACAAGAGAATCGTTAGAAACAGTAAGAGATAGATAGAAAGGCCCCTTGGAACAATTTATCGAATTTATCGGCAATCATCTGGTGCTATCTGCAATGTGGCTGGCATCTGTCGCTGCGATTATTTTTTACCATCAGCGCACAGCGAGCGCTGCGGTCGGGCCCCAGCAAGCGGTTATGTTGATCAATCGCAAAGACGCAGTGGTGGTGGATGTGCGGGACAAGAAAGAATTTGATGCTGGGCACATTGTTGACTCTATCAACATACCCCTGGCTAATCTTAAGCAGCGAGTCACCGAGTTGAAAAAGCACAAGGACAAACCTGTGCTTGTGGTGTGTAAGCTGGGTCAGCACTCCGGTGATGCAGCAAAGACTCTGGAAGAAGCTGGGCACAGCGAAGTAATCAGATTATCCGGTGGCGTCACCGAGTGGAAGTCGCAGTCCTATCCCCTGGTACAGAAATAACCGGAGGCAGGGATATCCGGCGCCAACACGATCAATAATTTCAGTAAAACTTGTAGATAGGAATCACTATGGCAGAAGAAGATAACAACCCACAGGAAACGGCAGCCACAGGCGAGAGCACCGAGCCACAGGGTCCACAATTTGCGCTGCAGCGCTTGTATCTCAAGGATAGCTCGTTCGAATCGCCCAAGAGCCCAACCATCTTTCAAGCGCAGTGGACACCGAAGATTAATTTCGACATCAAGACCCGCAACACCAAGATCGGGGATGATGTCTACGAGGTCGTGCTGGTGCTCACCGCTGAAGCTCAGATCGAAGAAGAAACAGCCTTTGTTGCCGAGGTGCACAATGCCGGTATCTTCACAGTAAAGGAATTCGACGACACTAATCTTGAGCACATCCTCGCGACGGTATGCCCAAGCATCCTGTTCCCATACTCTCGCGAGACGATTGACTCGCTGGTGGTGCGTGGCAGTTTCCCTCCACTGAACCTGTCCCCGATTAATTTCGAGGCGCTTTATGCCCAGCAGAAGCAGGCAGCTGAGCAGCAGGCGGCTGGTGGCGAAGCGCCGGCGCCGGAAAACGTCCAGTAAGCGAGCTCAGCTTCCGGCGGCAAAATTCAATTGCCGCCAGGCTTCATAAACGATAATAGCCGCAGCATTGGAGAGATTCAGGCTGCGGCTTTCTGCCATCATGGGGATGCGTAAAACCCGTTCGCTGCCGATTTCCCGCCTGATTGACCCCGGCAATCCCCGGGTTTCTGGCCCGAAAACCAGGAAATCGTCCTTGGCGAAGGTGACTTCGGCGTAGCAACGGCTGCCTTTCGTACTCAGTCCGAACAGGCGCGCGCCTCCCTGTTTTGCCCGAAATTCTTCCCAGCCCTCATAAATCGAAATACCAGCAAATTCGTGATAGTCCAACCCAGCCCTGCGCATTTTCTTGTCATCAAGCTCGAAACCGAAGGGCATAATCAGGTGCAGCTGTGAACCTGTATTTGCAGCTAAACGGATGATATTTCCCGTATTTGGGGGTATTTCGGGCTGAAAAAGTACGATATTGATCAAAATTCGACCATTTTTGAGGTGGTTTATATTTACGATGTATATATCTGGGTGCGCTATTGCGGTCCAGATAAATTTACCCAAAGCCCGGGAATTTCGTCCCAGACCGCATTTTGCCCTGTGACCCACACCGCATTATCACAAATCCTGTTCTCATGCTCACCCTAGTTTATCCCTTCGCTGGAAGTTTTTTGTTTTAGAATTTAGAGGCTTAAACAATATTCCTTAAGGGCGTTTCTTAAGTTGTGCCTGCCCTCGCTCGCGAGGCGGAAATAGACAGATGTCGTGAATGTCTAAAACGAGGGTGTGGGGGAGCCGAGCTACTGCAACGACTGCCAAAACCAAGAGGACCACATGCAGTTACCGTTTTTCAAGAAAAAGCCGCAATCTGTCGGGCAAGATGGCGCAATCCTGCGTGGCGTCAGGCGACTCAAACAAGAGGAGTTGTGGGCGTCGGCAACTGGCGTAAGCAAATCGGATAAGGAAGCGGTCTGATGCAACAGCAGATTAATCTGTATCTGGATGAGTTCAGGGTTGATAAAGATCCAATTACTGCGGGGTTAATGGGCAAGACCCTGGCTGCGGTGCTGGTCGTGATGCTGACAATTGCAAGCTGGGACATTAATGAGCAACGGCTATTGGGTAACGAGTTGGCTGCCCTGCGCGAGACGCTGGCTGAAGAGACTCGCAAAACCGAGGAATTGGACGGGCAGCTGACGCGGCGATCACAAAACACGGAACTGACGGACCGACTCAACGGGGCGGAAGCCAGGTATGCGGCTGGTTTGCAGATCAGGGAGTTTTTGAGCGAGACGAATCTGGGCAATGTGGACGGTTTTTCAGGGTATTTTAAAGATCTGTCGAGGGCCTCCATCGACGGTCTGTCAATTACTGCGTTTCAGTTCACCGATGTCGGTGAGCAGGCCACGATGTCCGGGCAGGTGCGAGACTCAGCGATAGTGCCGCGTTATGTGCAGAACATTGAAAGCGGTCAGAGTCCACTGCGAAACAAAACGTTTAGCCCATCAATTAGCAGAGCAGAAGTTGAATCGCAGATTTTCACTTTTGAATTGAGTACCACCAGTGAATGAACAGTTGAAAGAAAAAATTGATCTATTGGTCAAAAATCTGGAGGCCAGAAATCGGTCAGAGCGGCTGTTGATTCTGGGCGTGGTGCTGGCAACCGCTGTGCTTGGGTATTTAACGTTTAGCTTCGATCCGCTGCGGGCAGAGATCGGTAGCTTGCGCAGTCAGGTGAGTGTCGTGGGCAGCCAGATCGCGGCGCAACAGCGGGCCTCAGCTGCCATGCTTGAAACCAGTCAGCAGGACCCGAATCGATTTGCCAATGATCGCCTGGCGGTACTCGCGAGAGAACAAGCCGTGCTGGATGAAGAGATCAATAATCTGGCAGGGAACCTGGTTACGCCGGACGAGATGACTGCGATCCTCACCACGGTGCTGGGGCGCTTCACGGGGCTGGAATTACAGAATTTTAGCAATCTGCCCGCAAAGGTGCTGCGAGAGGATTTTACCGCTGACAATGTGACTGTTTAGGAAGCCTCCCTTGCCGGGGATTCAAGTCTGTCCGGTCATGTGTATGCCCATGGCTTGGCCATTGAGTTTCAGGGCGACTATTTCACTACGTTGAAATATTTGAGATTTTTGGAAGAGATCTCAGCCAGTATTTTCTGGCTAAATGCTTGTTTTTGCGAGATATTAGCAGCTCTGGCGTTTTAGTCTGCAGGAGCCACATTTATGCTAGCCAACTGCGTCGGGATTTTGAATATTCGCCTTTTCCCCGTATATTTTTAACACTAAAGTGTGTGCCATTCTGGAAGCTGCGGCTGAAAAATTACGATAGCATTAGATGAGTCGGCACCTCTCTAAGTATCTAATTATATTGAGCTTTATGTTCCGTGCCGGCGTGATCTGATCAATTGTTGACCAAGTTTCGTGAACAAGCACCGGGTCCCAATAAGACTTGAGAGCCTAGCTGCATCCACTCGAGACATTGCGGAATGAGCCAGTTGGCTACCCGGCTCCATACAGCTGGCCCTGCATCGCCTGGCGGCTATGGGTTAAGTGGGGCCGGCTTGATTAGGAATTAAGTCTGGATCTGCTGCTGGTTATGCGCTTTGTTGTTACTCATCTTCTGCTTTGCTGTAGGAAGTCCCCAGCTCCTTAATTTTTCGGGTCAGGGTGTTCCTTCCCCAACCCAGCAAATTCGACGCATCCCTGCGTCGCCCGCCAGTATGTTTGAGCGCTATGTCGATCAGGGTGCGTTCGAACAACGGGGTTGCCTCATTAAGAATGCCTTTGTTGCCGGAGCTGAGCTGTTGATCTGCCCAGGACTGCAGACTCTGGGTCCAATTGCCCGGGGCGCCGGCTTCAGCCTCTTGTTCAGAAAACTCGGGCGGTAGATCGGACAGGTGCACTTCACGACCGGAAGCCATGACTGTAATCCAGCGACAAAAATTCTCAAGCTGACGCACATTGCCGGGCCACGCCAGTTGCTCAAGATATTGAATGGTCTCTGGCCTCAGTACCTTGGGTTCCACGTCTAACTCTTCGGCTGCTTTGACCAGGAAATGGCCGGCTAGTTTGGCAATATCTTCGCGGCGGTCTGCCAGCCTTGGAATATGGATGCGGATTACGTTGAGGCGGTGGAATAAATCTTCGCGGAAGATATGCTGCTCGACCAGTCTTTCCAGGTTTTGATGGGTCGCAGCGATTATGCGGACATCGACCTTGATAGAGGTATGCCCTCCGACGCGGTAGAACTCTCCATCAGAGAGGACCCGCAGCAGGCGTGTCTGGGTTTCCGGGGGCATGTCCCCAATTTCGTCGAGAAATAGAGTGCCGCCGTTGGCCTGCTCAAAGCGACCGGTACGTTGATGCGTAGCACCGGTAAACGCGCCCTTCTCATGCCCGAATAGTTCTGATTCGATTAACTCTTTCGGGATAGCGGCAACGTTAAGGGGGACAAATGTCCTGTCCTTTCGCGGGCCGTGCTGGTGCAGAGCGTGTGCCACCAACTCTTTTCCGGTACCGGACTCGCCATTGATAAGCACCGAGATATTGGAATTCGAAAGCCTGCCTATTGCCCTGAATACCTCCTGCATTGCCGGAGCTTCGCCGATTATTTCATCGGTATCAGTGTCGGCCTCACTGCCAATATCCCCCGAGCGGTCCTGGGCGTGCGCAAGCGCTCGCCGAGTCATGGCGACTGCTTCCTCTATATCGAAAGGTTTTGGCAGGTATTCAAAAGCGCCACGGCTATAGGATGCTACCGCACTTTCCAGGTCTGAATGCGCTGTCATAATGATTACCGGCAACTCTGGATACCTTTCTTGAATAGTGGAGAGCAATTCCAGACCGTCGATACCAGGCATACGAATGTCACTGATAATGGCATCCGGTGACTCCTCGGTCAGGCGATTGAGTAACTCATCGCCACTCTCGAAGCACTCGGTTGCCAGTCCATTCTTGCTGAGGGATTTTTCCAGCACCCAGCGAATCGACCGATCATCGTCCAATATCCAGACTGAATTACATGAACTCATCCTTGCACCTTCATTAACTGCCTGCATTAAGTTGATTCTCTTTTACTCTGCGACTGCCAGAGGCATCACCACTGAAAAAATCGTTTTTCCGGCCTTGCTCTTGCACTCGATCAAGCCCTTATGTTGACTGATGATGGAGTGGGTAATGGGCAATCCGAGCCCAGTGCCATCGGCACGGCCGGAAATCATGGGATAAAAAATTGTGCTTAACATATGCGGCGGCACTCCGGGTCCGTTGTCGGCGATATCTACCTTCACAGCGAGTCGGTGGAATTGTTCACCTATCGTGGCGTTTCGAATTACGCGCGTGCGCAGCAAAATTTCGCCATTCTCAACAGGTTCTCTCGCATTGTTGATTGACTGCATGGCGTTCCGAACCAGGTTCAGCATGGCTTGAATAAGATGCTCACCGTCAGCGGGAATCATTGGGATGCTGGGATCGTAGTCGGTCTGGATTGTAATCTTGGCGCTGGCCGGATCAGCCTCTGCGAGATTTCTCACTCTTTCCAGCACTTCGTGAATATTGGTCTCCGAAAATTCCAGTTGGTGGCGAGCACTGATCAGGCGATCCACAAGCTTGTGCAAACGATCGGCCTCTTCGATGATGACATTGGTGTAGTCATGTAACATAGGGCTTTCAATTTCACTGGCCAGTAGCTGTGCCGCACCACGAATGCCACCTAGTGGATTCTTGATCTCATGAGCAAGGCCCCGCACCAATTCCCGCGTGGTAGCACGCGCGCTGCTAAGTAATTCCTCCTGGTTAATGCGTTGGGAGTGTTCCAAAGAACTCAGCTCCAGCAGGGCAGACAGTTCGCCCTCGTCTTCAAATGGGTTAATGGTGTAATCAACCAGGATGGAGCGTTCATGTTTTAAGTGGAGCTCGGTCATTCGTTTGGTGATGCTGATGTTTTTTTCCAAAGCAATACGCATGTCCTGGATGTCCTCCTCCGCATCTAGGAACAGGTCGCCGATAAACTGGTTGTTGGCTTTAGTGTCGCTGACGGCCAGCAAGTGCTCTGCCTCCATATTGATGTACTTGAGCCTCAATTCGCTGTCTAGCAGCACAACCCCGGTTTTGAGGTTATCCAGTAACCGCTTATGTACATTGTCCAGTGTCACGGTGGAGTAATCGGTGCTCTGTTAGTTGGGGAGAAATTGCATATCGGAGCCATTATTCAGGTGATATGCAATAAACTGACCAGAATGAAATTTTTAGGATTGGGCTGAAAGCGCCTGTTTTCCGGGCTCTGATGCTTCCATCGCCGGAACCCCGGGCCCATACTGAACCAGTATTGCACATCGCGCACAATTATGGTGCATTATTTTGCTGCAAAATCGGGATATGGTCGCTTGCATTGGCCGGGCAGCTGCCGAGGGAGGGTTTTGTTGCATTCTGGTGCTAGCTCGTGCCACAAAAAAGCCCCGATCGCTGAAGGCGACCGGGGCTCGTTAAGACCGGGTAAGACCCTAAGAGGCAAGGCCTTCTTTTGTCGTCTTAATGATTGCCGCTGCAACCTTATACGGGTCAGCGTTAGACGCAGTTCGGCGGTCTTCAAGTCGGCCTTTCCAGCCGTCCTCAACCGTACCGATTGGAATGCGGATCGAGGCGCCACGGTCAGAAACTCCGTAGCTGAACTGGTCGATGGATTGCGTTTCGTGCAGTCCAGTCAGGCGCTGGTCGTTGTTAGCACCGTATACGCTGATGTGACGCTCAATGTTCTTGCCGAATTCTTCGCAGATTTTGGTGAAAATTGTTTCATCACCAACTTCTCGCATCACCGCGTTGGAGAAATTCGCATGCATACCCGAGCCGTTCCAATCCAGGTCCTTACCTAGCGGCTTGGGTTCCCAGTTGATTGCAAGGCCGTATTTTTCAGCAGTTCGCTCTAACAGATATCGTGCCACCCAGGTCTCATCGCCCGCGCGCTTGGCGCCTTTGGCGAACACCTGGAATTCCCATTGGCCTGCTGCAACTTCTGCATTAATGCCTTCGAGGTTGATGCCTGCTTCAAGGCAGAGGTCCATATGGTCCTCAATAACCTCGCGGCCATGGGCGTTAAAGGCACCTACAGAGCAGTAGTAGGGGCCCTGCGGGCCGGGATAGCCATTGGCTGGAAAGCCCGGAGGTGCATTGGTCTTCACATCCCACAGGAAGTATTCCTGCTCAAAGCCAAACCAGAAATCATCATCGTCGTCGTCAATGGTCGCGCGTCCATTGGACTCATGCGGGGTGCCGTCGGCGTTGAGTACTTCGGTCATTACCAG
>DLPV01000036.1:22666-44162 GCA_002477465.1 Gammaproteobacteria bacterium UBA7449
GCTTGCAGAGTGGAGCTGCCGTCAAATGACCACATCGGGCACTCTTCCAGGGTACCGCCGAAGTCGGATTCGACACGGGTCTTGCTGCGCAGACTCTGGCTTGGCTGATAGCCATCCAGCCAAATATATTCCAATTTTGATTTCATATTCTATTGTTCTCCTAATCGATTTCGACTATGCAATTATTGGCAGTTGTGTGTTGTAGGGCGCGGACTGCCTCGGTCTAGAGTCTTCATTACCGGGGGTGCCATTGCCGCAGTGTGGTGGTCTAAGCCACCGAACTTTTGGTCCCAAACCAGTCCTAAGACATTCGAGTTCCAGACAAGAGAGCAAGCATACGCTATTAATGCCTGTTTGTGGGAATCGACAGACTTGCCTTATCAGCATCTGAGGGAGCAAAATGTATGCCACCAAGTAATCGGATGAAGCCCACGTGCTGTGGGGCTTGCGCTACCAATTAAAAATCAAAATGCACTAATATAGTGCATTATTGCTTATAAACGCACACAGTTAGTGCATTTTTAGGGGTAATCTGGCAGGACTGCACCATTCGCTCTGAGGCGCTCATTTGAGCAGGCAGGAGCGGTCGCGCCAGTTGTTTTCTCAGCATGCTGTTTCTCGTCAAACTCTTTCCCGAAATAACCATCAAGAGCCGTCCGGTTCGCAAACGGCTAGTGCGTCTGCTGCGCAAGAATCTCAAGATGGTGCTAAAGCAGATTGACGCAGGGGTAGTGGTAACCGGTGAATGGGATTGCCTGGAAATAGAAACATCATCTCTGGACGAAGCTCAGCAGCGCAGGCTGGTTGAAAGCATCGCAAATACCCCTGGGATTAGCCTGTTCCTGGAGGTCGATCGATATGAGCTGCCCTACATGGAAGGCATTCTTGCGCTCGCGGATCGCTACTACGGTGCCAGGTTGCCCGGCCATTCTTTCGCTGTGCGCTGCAAGCGAATGGGTAAGCAGGAACTCAAGTCGGTGGACGTTGAACGAGTTATTGGTTCTGGCCTAAACCTCAAATACGAATCCGCCTTTGTGAAATTGAAAAACCCTGATGTCACGGTGGCCATGGAGATAAGGGAGGACCAGCTATACATGGTGAAGCAACACCATGCCGGCCTTGGGGGCTATCCTCTCGGCGGTCAGGAAGCCGTGCTCTCTCTAATCTCGGGCGGCTTCGATTCGGCGGTGTCTAGTTTTCATGCCATTAAGAGAGGGCTGTTAACCCATTACTGTTTCTTTAACCTGGGGGGTAAAGCCCATGAATTGGCGGTTAAAGAGGTCGCCCTCTATCTGTGGATGAAATACCACGCATCCCATCGCGTCAAATTTGTGAGTGTTCCCTTTGAAGGTGTGGTGGAGGAGATCTTGAGTCAGGTCGATGATTCCCAGATGGGGGTTGTGCTCAAGCGCATGATGCTGCGGGCAGCGAATGGGGTGGCTGAGCGCCTTAACGTAAAGGCACTGGTTACCGGAGAAAGCGTATCACAGGTATCGAGTCAGACTCTTGCTAACCTCAATATTATTGACGATGTATCCGAGCTGTTGGTGCTAAGGCCACTTTGCACTGCCGATAAGCAAACCATCATCGATACTGCCAGATCCATTGGTACTGAAGAATTCTCGAAACATATTCCCGAGTACTGTGCGGTGATCTCCAAGAATCCCACCACCAAGGCCAAGCCCCAGCGAATAGCCGAAGAGGAGTCCCGGTTCGATTTCAGTAAGCTTGATGCCGCTATCGCAACCGCCGGGTTCCAGCTCATTACCGAAGTTGTCGATGATCTGGGTAGTGGTCTGGCTGAAGTTAAAGTCGTGGGAGCGCCGGATGACGGTCAAGTCGTCATCGATATTCGACACCCCAGCGAAATCGAGCTGAGTCCCATGCCCGATCTGGCAGACGCGCCAGAAGTGCTTGAAATTCCGTTTTACCAGCTTCGCGCACGTTTCGAACATCTCAATCCTGACACGCAATACCTGCTTTACTGTGATCAGGGCATGATGAGCCGCCTGCATTCAGCTCACCTTGATGACGAGGGTTTTGCAAACGTTGCAGTGCTGGATCTTCGTGTTAAGCCCGAGGCGTCGGTATCAGCTGCGCGCTGATTTTTGACGGCAGCCCTTAATCAGGATTGGCGGAATCCGGGCCCACTCGTGTATACTCGCCGCGCTTCCGCGTGAGCAGGCTCAATTAAATTCACTTTCCAGTAAAGGCTTAGTCTCACCCCAGCCCGGGGTGAAACCCTTCTTATGTCTGAATTACTTCGTAACATCGCAATTATTGCCCACGTTGACCATGGTAAAACCACGCTGGTGGACAAGCTGTTGCAGCAGTCTGGGACCCTAGAATCTCGCGGCGAAAAAATCGAGCGCGTGATGGACTCAAATGACCAGGAAAAAGAGCGCGGCATTACCATCCTTGCTAAAAATACTGCGATTAACTGGGAAGGATACCGTATCAATATTGTGGATACGCCTGGGCACGCTGACTTTGGTGGCGAAGTCGAGCGAGTGCTTTCCATGGTGGACTCGGTGCTGTTGCTAGTGGATGCCGTTGAGGGCCCAATGCCGCAAACTCGCTTCGTCACTCAGAAGGCTTTTGCCCAGGGTCTAAACCCTATCGTCGTGGTCAACAAGATTGACCGTGAAGGTGCAAGGCCCGATTGGGTAATCAACGAGGTGTTTGATTTGTTCGATAAACTTGGTGCCAGTGACGAGCAATTGGATTTCCCAATTCTCTACTGTTCTGCGCTGCAGGGCACCGTGGGTTGGGAAGCAGATGAGCTAAGTGAAGACATGCGGCCCCTGTTTCAGGCGATTGTAGACAAGGTGCCGCCTCCCTCTGTAGAAGTGGATGCGCCATTCCAGATGCAAATCAGTGCCCTCGATTACAGCAGTTACGTGGGTGTGATTGGGGTTGGACGAGTTTCCCGTGGCAAAGCTGCTACCAATCAGAATGTGGTTATAGTCGATCGCGACGGGGAAGTTCGCAAAGGTCGCATCCTGCAGGTGAAGAGCCACCTGGGCCTGGAGCGTGTAGATGTTGATGAAGCCCAGGCTGGCGAAATTATTTGTATTACCGGCATCGATAAACTGCAGATATCCGATACCCTCTGCGACCCGGAACACCCGGATCCCTTGCCGCCGCTGAGTGTGGATGAGCCAACCATCAGCATGACATTCCAGGTAAACGATTCACCGTTCGCCGGCCTGGAAGGCAAGTTCCTTACCACCAGACACATCAAGGAGAGGCTGGAGCGTGAACTTCTCTATAACGTAGCGCTGCGGGTTGAACAAGGCGATTCACCGGATAAATACACAGTGTCTGGCCGCGGCGAACTACATCTGTCTGTACTTATCGAAACCATGCGCCGGGAAGGCTATGAGCTGGCGGTTTCTCGCCCGGAAGTCATTCTTCAAGAAGAAGGTGGCGTCACCCAGGAGCCCTACGAAATGCTGGTGGTCGATTGTGACGAACAGCACCAGGGCTCGGTGATCGAAGAACTGGGCAATCGTCGGGCCGAGATGCGTGACCTGTTACCCGACGGAAAGGGACGAGCCCGTATGGAATTTATTGTGCCGACCCGTGGTCTTATTGGCTTCCGTTCGCTGTTCCTGAGTTTGACCTCTGGCTCTGGTCTGATGACCCACGTCTTCGACCATTATGGTGACTATAAGGAAATTGAGCTGGCGAAGCGGAATAACGGCGTGCTGGTGTCCATGGTGAAAGGCAAGGCTCTGGCCTTCGCGCTATTTAATCTGCAGGATCGCGGGCGCCTGTTTATTCAACCCAATACTGAAGTCTATGAGGGCATGGTAGTGGGTTTGCACAGCAGAGATAATGATTTGGTGGTCAATCCGACCAAGGCAAAGCAGCTTACGAATATCCGGGCAGCCGGCAGTGATGAAAATATTCTTTTAACCCCGCCCGTACTCCATAGCCTGGAGCAGGCAATGGACTTTATCGATAGCGATGAATTGATAGAAATCACGCCCAAGAATATTCGTTTGCGCAAACGCTATTTGACAGAGAACGAACGCAAGCGCATGAGCCGTGGCAGCGCTGCGCGAGGCTGAGTCCTGACGCCCGAAAAATTAATCCCTGAAATCCAGCTACTAATCGATCCATGTCTGTCCTAACATAGTGGCAAGCGAAGATTTGGATCCATGCAGCGATGTACGTGCTCTATCCTGAAATAAAACCTTACAAGCGCCACCAGCTTAAGGTTTCCGACCTTCATGAAATCTATGTGGACGAGGCCGGGAATCCGGAAGGCGTGCCTATCTTGTTTGTGCACGGTGGTCCCGGCGCGGGCTGCGACGCCAGCTCCCGACGTTTTTATGATCCAGCCATATACAGGATCATCACATTCGACCAGCGCGGCTGTGGACGTTCGACGCCCCACGGCAGTCTGGAGGAAAATACCACCAAAGATCTGGTCGAAGATATTGAGGTTATCAGGAAATATCTCGATGTCGATAAGTTCGTGCTATTCGGCGGTTCCTGGGGCTCAACACTCTCGCTACTTTATGCCCAGGCCTACCCCGATCACGTTTCAGCGTTAATATTGCGCGGCATTTTTCTGTGCCGCCAAAGTGACATGAACTGGCTCTATGTCTCGGGTGCAAATCAAATATTCCCCGATTACTGGGAGGAGTTTATTAAGGCTATCCCTGACTCCGAACGGGATAATGTGCTGTCCGCCTATTATCAGCGTCTCATTGGTGATGATGAGTTGGCGCGCATGGCGGCGGCGAAAGCCTGGGCTGCCTGGGAGGGTAATTGCTCAAAATTGAGACCCAGTGCCGAGGCGCTGGCAAAATTCACCAAGCCGCATAATGCCCTGGCGCTTTCCCGCATTGAGACCCATTACTTTGTCAACGCAGGATTTATCGAAGAGAAGCAAATTCTCAAGAACATGGACAAAATTGCGCAGATTCCCGGCCGCATTATTCATGGTCGCTACGACATGGTTTGTCCGCTCAGTAACGCACTGTCTCTGCATCACCAGTGGCCTGAGTCGGAGTTGCAGATTGTGAGAGATGCCGGTCATTCTGCCTCAGAACCCGGTACCGTCGATGCTTTAGTCAGGGCAACTCACGACATCGCCAAGATGCTCGCCGCAGCCGAATAAAGCTTGGGCCGGCAACAATGTTCCATAAATCCATTCAAGAAATTCACTATGCGCGCACTGATTCAAAGAGTTAACTGGTCGCGGTTGCTCATTGCAGGTGAAGTCCACGCGGAAATCGGCCCAGGCCTACTGGCGTTTATCGGTATGGAAAAGGACGATGACAGCGCGGCAGCAGACAAACTCTTGCACAAGGTGTTGTCCTATCGTGTGTTCGCCGATGCGGAAGGCAAGATGAATCTGGGTTTGAAGGATGTTGGCGGCGAGCTGTTGCTGGTTTCCCAGTTCACTCTGGCAGCATCGACCAGCAAGGGCTTGCGCCCCAGCTTTTCTTCGGCGATGCCGCCTTCCCAGGCCGAGATTTTATATGGTGAACTGCTTGCAAAGGCCAGGGTCGGCTATGACAAGGTGCAGAGCGGCGTATTCGCGGCAGACATGCAGATTGCGCTTGAGAATAACGGACCGGTAACCTTTATGCTTCAAAGCTAAGTGGCTGCTAAACAAGGAAGATTAAAACCGGCCTTCAGGAAACAATAGTGACGAGAACAGAAGTTTTGAAAAAAGAAATCATGAAAGCGTAATGCAGGAAATACGAACCCGGTAATCCTAATCCGCCTGCTGATTTTGTTCTTCCATTTCTTCCTCTAGCTGCTTCTTACGAATCATTCTGCCAGCTACGATCCCAAGCTCAAACAGCATCCACATGGGGACAGCCAGCATGGATTGGGTGAAAGGATCTGCTGGTGTGAGCAGCATGCCGACAATGAAACAACCGACGATCACATAAGGGCGCTTTTCCGCAAGGGAAGCAGGCTCTGCGATACCTGACCAGATGAAGATAAACACCGCTATCGGCACTTCGAAAGCGAAGCCGAAGGCCAGGAAAATAGTTAGTACAAAGCTGAGGAAGCTATTGATGTCTGGTGCAACCGTGATGCCCTCCGGTGCTACCGAGACAAAGAATGCAAACACGAATCCAAACAGCACATAGCGTGCAAATGCGACGCCGCCATAAAACAACAGGACTGACGAAATAAACAGCGGGATCGCAATCGCTTTTTCTTTTTGATAGAGCCCAGGCGCGATGAAGGACCAAAGCTGGTACAGAATATAAGGCGCTGCAATTAAAAACGCGACATAGAAAGTCAGTTTGAAAGGAGCAAAGAATGGCGACGTTGGATCGATCGCAATCATGCTCGTCCCTTCCGGCAGTGCATCCAGTAAAGGGGTGGCGACATAGGTGTAAATGTCATTGGAAAACGCAAACAGCGCAAGGAATAACAGAACGACAGCGACGACTGATTTAAGGATGCGATCCCTGAGTTCGATCAGGTGATCAATAAGGGTAAGTTCTTGTTCTTCTTCGGCTGAATTCATGTTGCCGCTTCGTCTGAATCCTTCATGTGAGCATTGGTCTGCTGGTCCGAGGGAGTGGAATCAGCCTCTATATTGTCAGCCAGCTTTGGGTTCTTGCCCAAACCATAGAGCTCCTTCTTGATGTCCTGGCTAACCTGCTCTATTTCTTCGCTAACCGCCCCGATCTCTTCGCTTACAGTCCCTATTTCTTCCGTGATGCTCTTGGGCTGCACGGCTTCGCTTTCAGCAGCCGAGGCAGCGACTTGATCATCGGTAAACTTGGAAGCGCCGGGGTCGAAGTTAGCGCTGTTGACGATATTGTTAACTGAGGCCTGGGTGTCTTTGGCTACAGTCTCCACGCTTTCCTTCGCTGACTCTAATTCTGCCAGCACGCTCTCATTGTGCAACTGCCTGCGAATTTCATCAGCATTAAGCTCGCGCTCAATTTCAGACTTTACCTTGTAGAAGCTGCGACGAAATCGCCCAATCCAGAGTCCTGCAGTTCTCACGGCAGAAGGCAGCCGCTCCGGCCCCAGCACCAGCAGCGCAATCACGCAGATAAGTAAAACTTCAAATGAGCCAATGTTAAACATGGTTTAGGCCGACGCTCGAAGTCGGTACACGAATTGCGCCAGCCCAGGCATACCTGAGCTGGCTTAATGGCAGGATATTACGACTTGGATTCTACTTTCTCGGCGGTCGCGTCAATAACCTCTTCCGATTCTTCTGACGCGTCTTCTTCTGCGGCACCTTCGTCCTTCATCGCAGACTTGAATCCTTTTAGCGCGCCACCGAGGTCAGACCCCAAATTCCGAAGTTTTTTGGTTCCAAATAGCATGAATACGATCAATAAAATGATCAGTAACTGCCAAATACCTATACCACCTACACCCATTTTAAACCTCCGAAACCCGCGGCCTGTAAGGGCTTGGCCGCAGTAGACTAGTTTTGGCGAGAAGCCTTCTCGACAAGACCCGACATGTTAAAGCGTTTTTCCAGTTCCTCCAACACTTGTTCGGGATGTAAATCCAGGTAACTGAGCATTACCAGGGTGTGAAACCACAGATCTGCAGTCTCGGAAATCACTTGATTTTTTGCCTCTGTAGGGCCCCGGTAGTCCTTGGCGGCCAGAATAGTTTCATTGGCTTCTTCGCCTACTTTTTCCAGGATCTTGTTGAGGCCCTTGGCGTAGAGGCTGGCCACATAGGAACTGTCTGTTGCTGCAGATTTCCTTTGCTCCAGGACTTTCGCCAGTTCGCTTAACACTTCGCTCATTTCTAAACCTATTCTCTAACTGCAGACGTCTTAACAGAGCCTATTTCTGATAAAGGGATTCGGGGTCGGTGACCACTGCTTCGACTGCCGCCCATTCGTCGCCCTTAAGGCGCCTGAAAAAGCAGTGCTCTCGGCCGGTATGACAGGCTATGCCGCCGACTTGCTCCACCCGGTAGCAGATGGCATCGCCATCGCAGTCCAGCCGCACTTCCACCAGCTTCTGCACGTTGCCTGATTCTTCCCCCTTGCGCCAGATCTTCTGCCGTGACCGGGACCAGTAAACCGCGCGCTGTTCGGCTACTGCTGTGGCGAGGGCTTCCCGGTTGACCCAGGCTTGCATCAGCAATTTTTCATTGGCCGCATCCACGGCGATCGCGGGCGCCAGTCCCTGCTCATTCCAGGTGACTTCTTCAAGAAAGGCAGAGTCAAGCAGCGCGTGGTCGAGCGACGAGGAGCCGAGAGACTTGGAATTGGGATCAAAGGACATGCCGGCAGTATGCGCTCTCACTAGCGAAAAAACAAAAGATACGCCCCAAGGCCAGCGAGGCCCAGAGTGGCAATTGGGGCACTGCTGATACTGGCGCCAATCGCAGGCACCAGGGTGAGCACGCTGAGACCGAGTGCCAGATAAGCACCAACTCGAGCTCGGCTGCGGCGTTGCTTTTGTTCCTGCTCCTGCTGCCGGCGCAGTGCTTCCAGGGACTCGCGCAGCTGGGACTGCTGACTTGCCTCTGCAATCGCGTTAAGAATCAGAATTGGCAGCTGCGGTAATTGATCTAACCAGTTCGGTAAATTCTCCTGGATATTGCCAAGCAGTGAGAACGGGTTCAAGCGCCGAGCATTCCAACTCTCGAGATAGGGAAGGGCGGTTTGCCATAAATCGAGCTCGGGATACAGTTGTCTGCCGAGCCCCTCGATATTGAGAAGCGTTTTTTGCAGCAGCACAAGGGAAGGCTGTACTTCCATGTCAAAGCGGCTGGCGGTATTAAAAAGCTGCACCAGGATCTGGCCGAAAGAAATCTCCTTCAGGGGCTTTTCAAAAATGGGTTCGCAGACACTGCGAATCGCCGACTCGAATTCATGCACTGGCGTTAGCGGCGGTATCCATCCGCTGCTGATATGGAGCTCGGCCACGCGGCGGTAATCCCGCTTAAAGATCGCCAGCAGATTCTTGGCCAGGTACTCCTGGTCGCCCCTGCTGAGTGAGCCCATGATGGCGCAGTCGATGGCGATGTACTGTGGCGCATCTGGCTTGTCCCTGGCGACAAAGATATTGCCCGGATGCATGTCGGCATGGAAAAAATTGTGTTCAAACACCTGGGTAAAAAAGATATCGACGCCTCGTTCCGCCAATTTCTTCATGTCGATACCGTGAGCCTTGAGCTGTTCGAGTTGCGTCACCGGAATGCCGTGAATGCGCTCCATGACCAACACGTTTTTTCGACAGAAGTCCCAATACACTTTGGGGACATCCAGCATGGAAGAATCAGCAAAGTTACGTCTTAGTTGGATCGTGTTGGCAGCCTCCGCCAGCAGATTAAGTTCATCCAGAATCACCTTCTCGTAATCATGGACTACCTCTTCCGGTCGCAGGCGTTTACCCAGTGAGGAGGTTCGTGCGACCACGGCAGCGAGTTGTTTTAACAGTTTGATATCTGCCCGCACGGTTTGCTCAATGCCCGGGCGTACAACCTTCACCACGACGTCATCCCCGTTAAGCAAGGTAGCGCGGTGCACCTGTGCCACAGATGCAGACGCCAGAGGCTCGCGAGAAAGCGTGCGGAAAACCTGCTCTATTGGCATTCCCAATGCTTCACTTACCATCTGTTCGATCTTTGGCTCGTGGAAAGGCGGGACATTGTCCTGCAGCGCGGAAAGCTCGTCGGCCAGCGCCGGCTCGAGAAAATCCCGGCGGGTAGATAGCAGCTGACCGAACTTGATATAGATAGGCCCCAATGACTCCAGCGCCAGGCGCAGGTTCTGGTTTTTGTCAGCCGCTGCGGAGTTTGAAAACAGGTTAACGAAAGAGAAGGGTGCCAGAATCAGGCGCAGCCAATGGTAGCCCGGCTGCCCTTTGGCGAATTCGTGCAGGCGATACTTGGCAATGATGCTCAGAATTTTGAGCAGGCGCGGCAGGTTCGTCACGGGGTGGTCAGGAGACTCTTGTTTTAAGGGGGAGCAAAGATACCACCTGAGGCGCTGTCTCACAAGCGAGGTCTGTAAATAACCTTTTGATTATCAGTCGCTTATAAGCTTATCAAGACGAGCATTCAGGCCCTGGGTGCGGGCGCCAAGGCGATCAAGCTGGAGCCGTAGATCGTGTACCTGTTCGGCAAATCTGGCAGTATCCAGCGAGTGCGGGAGGATCCTGGCCTCTGCTTTCAGGTAGTCGTCGAGGTTGCGCTTGATGCGCGAATTCGCCTGGGCACGCCATTCTCCCCCTGCCTCTGCCAGCTGCTGCATATGCCGGGAAACCACATCACCAAAAACCGAGCCGATCAGATCTTGCCACTGAATGTCCGCCTTATGCAGTGCGCGCAGCATATCCTGCACCAGTTCGATATCGCCGCTTATCTGCAACTCAGTGTTCACCAGGGCATTTGTCCAGGAGGTCAGCATGGAAAAAAGCGTGCCTGCGGGTGCCTCGATACAGGCGTCAGCCTCGATGCCCATGGTTGCAGCATCCAGGCCGCTGAGGCGAATACGGCCACGCTCCAGAATCACAGAGACGGTAAGCGAGGGTTGTCTGGTTCTTACTTCGACAGTCTTGTTTTCGAATGGGCTAAGTAAGTCCGCGAGATGAGGATCTTCCTTGATCAGGAAGTTAAAGGCTTGCTCCAGGGGCGCGAGGGCGAGACTGCCTAGCAGGGAATTCATGGGGAATACCTAGTTGCGCGGTTTTACACCGATGTGAACAGCACTGATACCATCGAGCACGTTTTGATAGCGAGCTTCGGTAAAGCCGGCGTCCTCAATCATGCCGAGCAGAGTCTCCTGGTCTGGATGTACCCGGATTGATTCCACCAGGTAGCGGTAGCTTTCGCTGTCACCGACTATCATCTTGCCTGCCACTGGCCACAGTTCCGAGAAAGCGTCATAGGCCTTGGAGAGCAACGGGTTTTGGGGTTTGGAAAACTCCAGCATCAGAAGCCTGCCACCCGGCTTCAGCACGCGCAGAATAGAGGTTAGTGCCTGGTCTTTGTGGGTGACATTGCGAAGACCGTAGGCAATGCAGACGCAGTCGAAGGTGTCTGTTGCAAAAGGTAAATTCTGGGCGTCAGCCTGGGTAAAAGTGATGTTGGATTGCATGCCACGATCGATCACCCGGTCTCTACCCACGGCCAGCATAGCCTCATTGATATCGGCGAGTACCACTTGTCCCTCATTGCCTACGATAGGTGAGAAACGCATGCTCAGATCGCCCGTACCGCCGGCTAGATCCAATACCTTATGGCCTTTCCGTAGCGCGCTCAATTCGATAGTGAAACGTTTGATCAGTCGATGTGTGCCTAAAGACATCACATCGTTCATCATGTCGTAGCGATTCGCCACGGAGCGAAAGACGTCGGCAACCCGTTCCTGTTTTTCGGCTACAGGGACTTCCTGGTAGCCGAAATGGGTAGTGCCTGATTCGTCAGAAGGCTTGTCAGTTTCGGATGCGGCCATTTGGTTTATTCGGTGGCAGGTTTAATTTGAATTACCTGGGTATCTGGCGGCAGGGACTCTCTGGTGGCGCCTGCAGCCTGCAGTTTAGCAAGGTAGCCCTGCCAGAGCGAACCCTCATTTTCGCCAAGATCTAGCAGGTAATCCCAGCTATAAATGCCGCTGTTGTGCCCATCATCGAAACTTAACTTGATTGCGTAGTTGCCGACCGGCTCTACGTGTTTGATGGCGACATTGAGCTTGCCGGTCTGCAGGACCTCTTGCCCTTTGCCATGGCCGCGGACTTCCGCAGACGGTGAAAAAACCCTGAGAAATTCAGCGCGCAGGGTGATTGGCTCACGTTCGGCGTAGATCAGTTCCAGGGTCGCTGATTTTCGGTGTAGCTTGATATCTGTCGGTATGGCTGCCATTAACTATCCCAAACGCCTTTACAGAATGCCTCTATAGAATGTAGCGGCTCAAGTCTTCATCCTTGGCAAGTTCGTCCAGCTGCTGCTCGACATACGCCCTGTCGATCACCAGTTCTTTATTGTCACCAACCGCCAGGTCAGAAGCAGAGTAGGAGACTTCCTCCAGTAGACGCTCCATGACCGTATGTAGCCGACGAGCGCCTATGTTTTCGGTGCGCGCATTCACCTGCCAGGCCGTTTCTGCGATCTTTGCAATGCCGTCCTTGCTGAACGTCACCTTGAGATCTTCGGTGCCTAGCAAAGCCTGATATTGTTCTGTGAGTGATGCATTGGGCTCCTCAAGAATTCGCTCGAAGTCCTGAGCCGTGAGCGCATCAAGCTCTACGCGAATCGGCAGACGGCCCTGCAGTTCAGGGATCAAATCTGAGGGCTTTGATAAATGAAAGGCGCCAGATGCAATAAATAAAATGTGATCTGTTTTTATGCTCCCGTACTTGGTGGAGACCGTGGATCCTTCGATCAATGGTAACAGGTCTCGCTGCACGCCTTCGCGCGAAACACTGGCGCTGCCAGCGTCGTGCTGATTAGTTACCTTGTCAATCTCGTCGATAAAGACGATGCCGGTCTGCTCGGCTGCTTCAATCGCCCTGTTCTTGATCTCATCTTCATTGATGAGCTTGGCGGCTTCTTCATCCTTTAATACTTTCAGAGCGGCCTTTACCGTGAGTCGGCGTGAGCGCTTGCGTCCAGTATTCATATTGGAAAACATGCTCTTGAGCTGGCTGGTCATATCTTCCAGACCAGGCGGTGCCATGATTTCGACGCCGGCGGGGGATTCCGCAACCTTGATTTCGATTTCTTTCTCGTCGAGGTCTCCCTGTCGCAGCTTCTTGCGAAAAACCTGTCGGGCAGTGGACTGGGAGTCGTTTTCGATCTCGGTATCGTCGTTTCTTGCCTGCGGCAGCAATACGTCCAGTATGCGTTCTTCAGCCAGATCTTCGGCCAGGTGCTGCACCTTTTGCATTTCAGCTTCGCGAATCATTTTGACGGACACATCAGCAAGATCGCGCACTATGGATTCGACGTCACGGCCAACATAGCCAACTTCAGTAAACTTGGTCGCCTCTACCTTTATGAAGGGGGCATGGGCCAGTTTCGCCAGGCGTCGGGCGATTTCGGTTTTACCCACACCGGTTGGTCCAATCATCAAAATATTCTTTGGCGTGATTTCGTTGCGCAGATCTTCATCCAGCTTCATGCGGCGCCAGCGATTGCGAAGTGCTATGGCAACAGCGCGCTTGGCGGCCTGCTGGCCAACGATGTGCTTGTCGAGTTCAGAGGTGATTTCTCTGGGGGTCATAAGTGACATGAAAACTTTCCTGTTTGATGTAACAGCTTTGGACGCAGCAAATAGCTGGCAGCGACTTAGCTGTAGTCCAATTCCTCGATGGTGTGCTGCTGGTTGGTGTAGACGCAGATTTCACCCGCAATGGTCAGCCCTTTTTCGACGATCTCGCGAGCTTCCAGTTCGGTGTTCTGCACCAGCGCGCGGGCTGCGGACAGGGCATAGGAGCCACCAGAGCCGATTGCCATGATGGCATCTTCCGGTTCGATCACATCGCCATTGCCGGTGACCATCAGTGATGACTCTTTGTCTGCTACCAGCAGGAGTGCCTCCAGACGGCGCAATGCGCGCTCGGTGCGCCAGAGTTTGGCGAGCTCTACCGCGGCCCGGGTTAACTTGCCGTGATGCTTTTCCAGCTGCTCTTCGAAGCGTTCAAACAGGGTGAAGGCATCTGCCGTACCGCCAGCGAATCCGGCAAGCACCTGATCCTTGTAGAGCCGCCTTACCTTGCGGGCATTGCCCTTGAGCACTGTGTTGCCCTGCGAAACCTGGCCGTCCCCGCCGATGACTACTTTGCTTCCACGTCGGACAGAAAGTATCGTTGTGCCGTCGAATTGTTCCAAATCTGCTTACCTCTTAATTCCTTTCAAATTCTGCTGGCGGGACTCTGTTCCTGCCAGTCTCCGGGCTTAGTAAGCCATCCCTTAGTTAATTCGAGACAGGTCGATATTCCCAACCGCTGAGTATTGGGGGTTCAGGCCAAATTTCAAGTTCACAGGTGAGGTTTATTGCCGCGAAAATACAAATTTTATGCTGGGCGCGGCAGGTCGGCAGTGGTTAGTTAAAGCGAGGAGAAAAAACCCGCCCTGTCACAGCGGGATTGCTGGCTATTGCACCGTAAGCCGCAAGAAGGGAATGCTGTTGCGTCGCAGCACAGTCTCGGCATTTTCTAGCTCGCCGTTGGTGGCGTAAGGACCGGATTGCACCAAAAACAAAGAGCGACCAACCAGCGTCTGATCTTTCACGAATACGGTCAGCCCCAGGTCTTCCTGTCTGCGCATTTCGGTTTCCGCCAATTCGCGTTGCTGGAAAGCACCGGTTTGCAGGACGTAATCCTTAACCAGCTTGCGTTCTGGGTCCTGGTAGCTTAGATCTACCGGAGTTGCATCAACGAGGACCTCATATTCCTGCAGTTCAGTATAGAACTCCAGCTCCAATTCTGGATCCTGCGCCTGGTTGCCGTCGGATGGCGCCTGGGCCTGCTGCAGGGGCTCCGCCGAAAATGCTTCTGCCGCCGCTACCGGCGTTGCTTGATTCAGTGAGGGCACGTTGCCGGACAGATAGAGCAAAACGCAGGCGAAAAGACCGATGGTAATACCCAGCACCATGCCGGTGATCATCAACGACCAGGCAGGCGGCGCTTCTACCGGTTTCTTTTCCAGCAGCGGCTCTGGTCGAATCTTGGCAAAATCCTGGGTCATAATAAGCGTTCGGCTCTTGTGGCTGTTCTAAGGCTTTGTTTTGTAGATGTTTATTGCTTAATGCATCGGCAGCCAACTCAATTATCGGTTATTGATACGAGAGCTGAAGCGAATATTAGCGTCTCGGGTCGTATCTGCATCATGCTAAATCAAGTCTAGCGGATCAACATCCAGTGACCAGCGCGTTTGCGCTGGTGATTTTACGCGCTCCAGGGCTTGAGTGAATTGCTGCAGATAGCGCAACAGAATCGGCCTGGAACCGCACTTGATGTAGAGCTGGAACCTGTGCCTTCCCGCTTTTTTCTCCAGCGGGGCCGGCAGTGGGCCAATCAGCTCGATAGCGGCGAAGTCTGTCTGCAATGCATTAGCCTGAGTGAGACAGTCCCGCGCAAAATTAAATCCGCGGTCTGGGAAAGTCGATTCAATTCGCAGCAGCGCCAGGTGCGCAAACGGGGGCATCTTGCTCTGAGCTCGCTCCTTTAGCAAGTCGCGGGCATAGTCCTCATAGCTTGCGTTAACCAGGTTCACCAGGGCCGGGTGCTGACTGTGGCGGGTCTGGATGATGACCTCACCAGGTTTTTCGGCGCGGCCAGCCCGGCCTGCGGTCTGCACAATGGTCTGGGCCATGTGCTCCTGACCCCTGAAGTCGGGACTGAACAGACCAATATCCGCGTCCAGTACAGCGACCAGAGTGACGTCTGGGAAGTGATGGCCTTTGGCCAGCATCTGGGTGCCAAGCAGGAGGCAGGATTCGCCTTGATTGATGCGGTCAAACAGCGCCTGAAACGCACGCTTTCCGCGAGTCGAATCGCGGTCAATTCGAAGCACCGGGGTTTTGGTAAATCGTGCTTTAAGGAAGGCCTCCAATTTTTGCGTGCCTGCACCCAGTGTCGCAAGATTGCGGGATTGACAGTCAGGACATGCCCTTGGGATTGGTGCACGCGCTTCGCAGTGGTGGCAGCGCAGCACGGGCGGCTTGGCATGTACTGTCAGTCTGGCATTACAATTTGTGCACTCAGACGCCCAGCCGCATTGCAGGCACTGCAGAACCGGCGCAAATCCGCGTCTGTTGATAAATAGCAGTACCTGGTTGCCCTGCTGAAGATGCTTGTCAATCTTGATCAGCAGCTCCTGCGAGATACCCTCGTCGAGTTGGCTTGCAGAGATGTCTGACAGTATCAGCCTGGGTTTGGACGCGTTGCCGGCGCGGGCGGTTAGTTTGAGGTGGGTGAATCTGCCAGCAATAGCGTTGTTGAGACTTTCGAGGCTCGGCGTGGCACTGCCCAGCACGATCGGCATAGATTCGAGCTGGGCGCGCTTGATGCCGAAGTCCCGCGCCGAGTAGCGCAGGCCATCCTGCTGCTTGAAAGAGCTGTCATGTTCCTCGTCGATAACAATCAAACCGGGACTAGCCAGCGGGGTAAATATGGCTGACCTGGTGCCAATGACGATGCCCGCCTCTCCAGAGCGGGCAATGCGCCAGGCCCGCAAGCGCTCCCGATCAGTCATGCCTGAATGCAGGGTCACGATTGGGCAGCTGAAACGGCTTTCAAAGCGACTAAGGTTTTGCGGCGTGAGACCTATCTCAGGCACCAGCAGCAAGCACTGGGCGCCAGCATCCAGCACTTTTGCCATTGCCTGCATATAGACTTCGGTCTTGCCTGAGCCGGTGACGCCATCCAGCAGGTAGCAATGAAATTCACTGCTGGCATTAATCACGTCGACTGCATCCTGCTGACTGCTGTTCAGGCGCAAGGGCGCAGAACCAGGTTTGTTTGTTTGCGCAAGACTAACGGAGTCGACGGCGGTGATTTCGGCGCGCTCCACTAACTGCTTGTGTTCGAGTTGCCGAGCCAATGACAGTGAATAACCAGCCTGCTTGATTTGAGCCGCAGAGACCTGACCGTTGGACTCGATGAATGCATGAAGCTGCTGCTGTTTTGGGGCGCGCCTGAGAGCCGTCAGCTGATCCGGGTCCGGCGCCACTGTAGCGCGCCAGACTTCGCGAATTTCCAGGGTTGGTGCGCCGCTTCGCAGCAGCTTTGGTATCGCAGTGGCGAATACATCGCCCACGGGATGCTGATAATACTCGCTCGCCCAGATTAGCGCGCGAAACAGAGTGTCCGGCAGTACTGGCTCAGTTTCCAGATACTCGAGCGCCGGTTTGAGCTGTTTGTCTGTAAGCGCCGATTCGGCCGTGCCCTGAATGACCACTGCGATGACTTCGCGCCTGCCAAAAGGCACCCTGACACGAGTTCCCACCATGGGCGTCGGCAGATCAGCAATGGGAAGATAGTCGAATGCCCGACGCAAGGGGGTTGGGACGGCGACTCTTATGACTGAATTGGTAGAAGTGATGGCGAGACTCAGGATAAAGGAACGATTTCTAGGCCGGTTACCAGAACGTGGCGGAGGTGCAGCATACTAAAGCCAGTGAACCGGCAACAAGCTCTACGTGAGTTGCGGTGCCGTCGGCAAAAGGAGCCGGGCCTCTGGCTGTTCACTGAATGACTCGATGGTCTATACTGCCGCCAGCTACTGGCCTGCATTGTCTGGCCTGACATAGCGCAATAACAGCACGAACGACAGCAGTCCGATTTCTCGAATAGAAAACAGGGTGTAGACAATTCATGAGCGACAATGCCATTCCAGCAGAATTACTGAGCGTGCGGGAAAAAATCGATGCCATTGATGAGCGCCTGCTGGATTTATTAGCCGAGCGCTTTCAGCTCACTCACCAGGTCGGTCTGCTAAAGGCCAACCAGCAGCTGTCTGCCCTGGACGCCACTCGCGAGGCTGAAAAACTGGCTCGCCTGGCGGATCTCAGCAGTGACCGTGACCTAAACCCGGAACTGATCCAGGAATTGTTCAGGCGCATCATGCAGCAAGTAGTGCAAAATCACGAAAGACTCAAAGTTCAGGGTTAAACAGCCCCATCGTCTGCCAGCATTGGGCCGGGTAACGGTGCCTGCTGGCAGCCCCTTGCGTCTTTCGCTTTCTCTGTTAGAATGCGCGGCCTCAACCCTCGCCGAGGGAGAATCCTGAAAGCAGGTGTGGTGCATAGATGTTCATGGTTTTGAAGGCGTTATACAAGACGCTATCCAAGGCACTACGTGGCGACATCTCACTAAGAGGAAGTAACGATGCAAGCTGATATTCATCCTAAATATGGGCCTATCAAGGCGACCTGCAGCTGCGGTAACGTGATAGAGACCCAATCAACCCTGGGCAAAGACATCCTGATTGAGGTGTGTTCCCAGTGCCACCCGTTTTACACGGGCAAGCAGAAAATCCTGGACAGTGGTGGTCGTGTAGATCGCTTTAAGAAGCGTTTCGGTAACCGCAGGGTCTAAATGACCTTTTTCTGAGGTCCATACTAAACAAGGGCCTCAGAAAATAGTCTCGGTGGAGAGCTCCTCGCTCTCATCGCCGTCTACCTCAATTCCCGGCAGTGGCTCTGACACTGGTTCGGGCGCCAGTTCCTCTCGGAAGTACTCAAACATCGAATTTGGATCGCCTGGTGTGGCAAGCTCGCCTGTTGATTTGTCTATTAAACGGTCAACGATTCCATCGGGTCTGCTCATCATGTTTTCGGGAGCACCTGCCAGGGCCGCACGCATGAAGTCTATCCATATTGGCACCGCTACGGTGGCGCCCTGCTCTCGCTCCCCCAGGGGTTGGGGCTGATCAAAACCGATAAAAACCGTGGTTGCGATATCGCGATTGAAGCCGGAGAACCAGAGTTCTTGCGGTCCATTAGTCGTGCCGGTTTTACCCATCAGGTCACTGCGACTCAGTTCACGCTGCACTCTATTACCACTGCCTTCTTCAACTACAGAACGGAGCATGGAATTCATAATGAATGCCACTCTTGCATCGAGGATGCTGGGGGCCGGGTTTGCTAGCGGGGATGATTCACCCCCGGCTGCCAGGCAATTTTCGCACACCACTGCCGGTGTGGCCTGATAGAGCAAGCCATCGGCTTCGCTGACAATTTTCTCGATAAACCAGGGCTCAACCTTGTAACCACCGTTGGCGATGGTGGCATAAGCCGTCACCATTTCCAGTGGCTGCACGTCCTGGCTGCCGAGTGCGACGGTCAGATCGTTCTGGAAATTCTGAGTCTGAAACCCAAATTTACCAGCAAATGACAGCACTTTATCCGCACCTAACTCGTCATACAGCCGAACGGTAGGTACGTTGCGGGATTCCTTCAGCGCGTAACGCAGAGTGATTGGGCCAAGGAAGTTATTCTCGTAATTATTAGGGCGGTAGTCGCCGCGAGTGAATGGCGCATCATTAACGATACTCGAGGGTGAATAGCCGTTTTCCAGCGCAGCACCATAAACAAAGGGTTTGAAATTGGAGCCCGGCGGGCGCGGGGTCAGCACGCGATTTACCTGGTTCCAGCGGAAGTCGTAGCCGCCCACCAGTGCCAGAATCTGGCCGTTGGAGGGAGATACTGAAACCAGCGCACCCTGAATATCCGGTACCTGGCCTAGCTCCCAATGTTCTTCTCCCTGTTTGACCCTGATCAGGTCTCCGGGTTGCACAGCATCCGCTGCCGTGCTGGGGGGTGGCCATGCCTCGTTGCGGCTGCGAAACGCGTAAGCCCAGCTGATGCCGTCCCAGGGCACCTCGACTTCTTCACCATTTTTTAGCAGTGCGCGAAATGAGCGCTCTTCGATTGCCGTGACTATGGCTGGCTGCTGATTGCCATAAGTTGGAATAGGTGCCAGATGTCCCATCCATACGGTTCTGGGGTCGGCAGACTCTGGTGGATAATTTGTATTTGTTCCCCGATAGCCGTGGCGTCGGTCATAGTAACGTTCTAGCCCGCTAACCAGCGCGCGGTTAGCAGCAAGCTGCTTGTCTCCGTCGATGCTGGTGGTGACTTCGAATCCGCGAGAATAAGTCCCCTCCGCAAATTGTTCATACAGGGTTTGCCTGACCATCTCCGCCACATAGGGTGCGGGGACTTCGATATTGCGATTGCGTCGTAGCGCGGTCACTGGTGCCGAGTTGGCAGCATTGAATTCCGCCTCGGTTATCATGTTTTCCTTCAGCATGTTCTTCAGCCGCGTCTCGCGTCTCGAAATAGCGCGCTCAGGATTGGCCAGGGGGTTACAGGTCGAAGGGCAGGGCAGCAAGGAAATCATCATGGCGGCTTCTGCAAGGGTGAGGTCGCTCGCTTCCTTACCGTAATAGACATAGGCCGCTGCGCCAATCCCATCGGCGCCGGCACCAAAATAAATGGTATTCATGTACAGGGTCAGGATCTCTTCGCGGGTCAGCTCTCGCTGAATTTGCAGGGCGAAGGGGATCTCCTTGAATTTGCGCAGGTAGACATTGTCACTGTCAAAGGACAGGTTGTTTGACAGCTGCATTGAAATGGTGCTGCCGCCACCAAGACCCTGGCCAGTCAAAAATCCATAGAAACCGCGCATCAAACTCTGAACGTCTACCCCGGGATGGGAATAGAAGCGAACGTCTTCGGTGGCGATGAGGGCATTGGTTAGGACCTGCGGAATTTCCTCAAACTCAACAGGGTTGCGTCGGTTGCCAATTTCGTCAATCAAACGCCCATCTGCGGTGTAGATGCGCAGGGGAGTTTCCAGCTGAACATAGCGGTAGGTTTCTGCCTCTGGCAGTAGCGGCGCCAGGTAGAGATAGGCCGCCATGGTAAGCATAGTGCCGCCGCTGAAGGCGGCAGCAAGGGCAAGAGCTAACCATTTGACAATAGGTTTTAATCTGGCATGCACGCAGCCTGGACCTCTCGGGCAGGGTAGTTGCTGGGTTAGAATATGATGCGAGCAGAGGATTTCGCAGTCTCGCATTATACACCCGTCTGGAGAGAAAGCCGCGAAAATGTTGGGCCCACGCGCACTAATTCAGCAATCGATTTCTGTGTGTGCCGGCTGTGAATTTGACTTGCTGGCCTCGCTGAAGGCCGGATAGGGTAAGGCTTTCGAATTAGGAAGCAGTTTACAACGTGATTTGATTCAAGGAATTGGAGTTAGGCTTGAAGCAGTTTTAAGTGATAAGGTTTTTTATGCTGAAAGCCTGATAATTAATTGAAAACTATAGCAAATTTTTTTTCGGCCGATAGCGAAAGTTAGAACCAAAAAATTTTAAGAGAATGGGCTAAGCTTACGTAATTGTTAGTTATTCTCATAGACTATGCAGAGGTCTTTGCACTTATAAATAGGCGCCTTGGGCGCTTGTTTTGCCCTAAATGAGGGTAAGCCAGTCGAATTATGCGACGATATCAACTGGGAATCTGATGTGCTGTAAAAAAAATTAGGAAATATTACTGCACTTGCCAATTTTGGTCAGAAACCCAGTACCTTACTTGTGGTAGGCATAAGTTTGACCTCGGTAAAAATCCTGAAGATTAGCGCTGCGGTTATTCCTATCGCCTCGACAATTATGTGATTCGGGCTTTGCCGGCCAATTCGGTGGTTGAGAAGAATATCAGCGACATCGATGCGGTGGGAGAATGTATTGGTGCCGTAATTAGCATCCTGAAACCCTCCCAGAAAGATGATGCTATGGCTGTGGCTGGAAATTACGAAGACCATCGAAATGAACGCGGTGCTCACCGATTCGGAAATGGAAAACCAGATCGTGGTGGAAGCTGACCAGTACATACCGTATCCGTTGGACGAAGTCTCAATCGACTTTGAGCGCCAGGATCTGTCTGAGCGCAATCCAGAGTTGGTAGAAGTGTTGCTCGCGGCCTTCCGACGGGAAAATGTAGATACTAGGGTCACGGTCATGGAACTGAGCGGGCTCACGGCCAAGGTGGCAGAGATCGAAGCCTTTGCTATCGAGC
>DLPV01000036.1:44486-50872 GCA_002477465.1 Gammaproteobacteria bacterium UBA7449
GGTGTACACGCTGCTGGCAGAGCAAATTGGCTCAGACGAGGATCAGACTGAGGCCATCGCGGATATTGGATCCATGATGACCACGCTTAATGTCATCCTGCACGACAAGACGATATACACCCAAGAGCAAACCTTTGGCGGCAATGCCCTGTCAGAAGAAGTGCATCGGCGCTTCGGATTAAGCGCCGTTGAGGCGGAAACCACCATGAAGCGGAGTGGATTGCCGTAAGAATATGAGTTGGAGATCCTCGCGCCTTTTAAGGAAACCGTGGTACAGCAGGAGAGCCAAACGCTGGAGTTCTTTTTCTCCTCAAGCCATTACAACGAAGTGGACCATATAATGCTCGCTGGCGATTTCGCGGCAATTAAAGGTCTGGCTGGTTTGGTGCAGGAAAGCTTCAGTACACCGGTGACCGTGGCCAACCCGTTTGTAGGACTGCAGGTCGGTTCTAAGGTCAACGAAACCATATTGAAGAATGATGCGCGTTCCCTGTTGATTGCCTGTGGTCTGGCAATGAGGGGTGAGTACTAATGATGCATATTAACTTACTACCCTGGCGCGAACGCCTGCGGGAAGTGCGCAGAAGGGAGTTCCTGACGATTATGATGGGTTTCGTCATCATTGCGGGTGGTCTGGTTTTCCTCGTAGACCGCTACTTTAATGGCGAAATTACTATGCAGCAGGCACGCAACGTCTTTGTTCGCGCCGAGATTACCCTGCTTGATGCCCAGGTCGCAGAAATTAATCAGCTAGGGCAGCAAAAAGAAGACATTCGTGCGCGAATGAATGTGATTACCGATTTGCAGGGCACACGCCCAGTGATCGTGCGTATTTTTGATGAAATGGTGCGGACATTGCCTAATGGGATTTTTTATGAGCAGGTCCAGCGTATTGAGGATGTCATTGCGGTTGAGGGAATCGCCGAATCCTCCGCCCGCATAACCGAGCTAATGCGTAATCTTGATGATTCCGAGTGGTTTAAAGCAACTGACTTGAGCGAGTTTTCTGTAGTTGAAAGTGCTGAAACTTCGATGTCAGCTTCGATCTCATAGAGACTGTATGGATTATACGGGTAACGTTTTTTTGGTGGGGCCTATGGGAGTAGGTAAAACCACTATCGGTCGCGCCCTCGCGGAGCAGATGCAGTTGGAATTCTTTGACTCTGACAAGGAAATCGAAGCATCAACTGGTGCAAATATTCCATGGATTTTTGACGTCGAAGGAGAGCAGGGGTTTCGCGAGAGGGAACTCCGGATGATCGACACGCTGAGCAAGCGCAAGCAAACCGTGCTGGCAACCGGCGGGGGCGCGATTCTTGCCAAGAAAACGCGCAAGCGGCTGAAGAAACGGGGCCTGGTTGTGTACTTACGTGCCAGCATCAAGCAACAGGTCGAACGCACCTCGCGAGATAAGAATCGGCCGCTGCTGCGCACTGAAAACCCTGAGGAAACCATCAAAGAATTGATAGCACAGCGCGAACCACTCTATCTTGAAGTTGCCGATATCATTGTCGACACAAACCGAAAAAATCCGCGCAGCGTGAGCGCAGAAATCATGCGGCAAATTCGCAAGCTCCGAGCTGGCGAGGCTGGTGCCGAAGGAATGGGTTCAGACGAAGTCTAATTGCCATTGAGCCCTAGTCTGGAACGAATACTAAAGGAAATATTTTGAGCGTGAAGCACATCAACGTCGATCTGGGGGAGCGCAGTTACCCAATTTTTATCGGGCCGGGGCTACTGCGCGATGAGCAGGTGTTGCAACCTTACCTTGGCAAAGGCAGGGCGGTAATTGTCACGAATGATGTGGTCGCGCCGCTATATCTTGAGTCGGCAAAGCAATTGCTGGGCAAGCACTATGCCGGCGAGATCATTCTTTCCGATGGCGAGGAGCATAAAACGCTGGCGACGGTCGCCAGCATCTATGACTGGTTGCTGGCTGCAAAAGCCGACCGTCAAACTACCCTGGTTGCGCTGGGTGGAGGAGTTGTTGGAGACATAACAGGATTTGCCGCTGCTACCTACCAACGCGGCATCAATTTTATACAAATTCCGACAACCCTGCTGGCACAGGTGGACTCTTCGGTAGGTGGAAAAACCGGAGTTAATCACCCTCAGGGTAAGAACATGATCGGGGCGTTTTATCAGCCGCTCTGTGTGCTGGTTGACACCGAAGTGCTGCAGACTTTGCCAAAGCGCGAAGTCAAAGCTGGGCTTGCAGAGGTCATCAAATACGGATTGATCAATAAGCCTGAGTTCTTTGATTGGCTCGCCGAGCAGGCAAAAGGCATTCTTGCTCTGCAAGACGATCTGCTCACGGAAGTGATCAGGGTGTGCTGTGAATCCAAGGCTGCCATCGTTGCCAAGGACGAGCGGGAATCGGGAGTTCGCGCCCTGCTGAACCTTGGTCATACATTCGGACATGCCATCGAAACTGCCAGCGGTTATAGCAAGCTGCTGCATGGTGAGACTGTAGCCATAGGGATGGTTATGGCTGCGGACCTCTCGCATCGTATTGGCTGGTTAAATGCCTCTGCTGCGGGTCGGATAAGAGATGTACTTGAGACTGATTACGGTATGCCGGTCATCCCACCAGCAGATATGACTGTTAGCGACTATATGCAGTTGATGGCAGCGGACAAGAAAGCAGAGCAGGGGCGAATTCGGTTCGTCTTACTGAGGGCGCTAGGTGAAGCTGAAGTCACCGGTGAGGTTGATCAGTCCCTTTTGCAGGCTACCCTGGAAGCTGGCGAAAACTTGTGTTGCCGGTAAAGTATGGAGCCGAATTTCAACACCGTGTATTTGCTGGCAATTGAGTGCTGGATTAAGCGCGCTCGTCACGTCAGGCAGCGAACAAAAAAAGCCGAACGAAAAGCTAAATGAGCTGTAAGCGATGAGAAAATATCAGCAAATACTGGGTCTCAAAACGGATCCATTTCAACTGGAGACCAAGCCCAAGAGCTTTTACGCCGGGGCCGGGCGTCAAGAGATCCTGGACGCGCTGGTGCGCCATGTCCATTATGGTGCAGGTGCTTCCATTGTCACCGGCCCACTCGGTAGTGGCAAGACTGTGCTGGTGCACCAATTCTTGAGGAGCTTTGCTGAGGAATCGCAACCGATTTTCGTGCGTGCGAGCCTCTTCATGAATCAAGCCCAGTTCCTCGAGGCGCTGCTGGAACAGCTTCCCGTTGGCGCTTCTTCGCCGGAGCCAGCCGTAATCCTCGAGGATCTGGTGCGCTTCGCGGGGCAGCAGGAAATCGAAGGTAGAACGCTGATGCTGGCCATAGACGATGCGCATGAGTTGGCCAGTGAAGTGTTTGAATTGATTACTGCATTGATGCAGCGCCTTTCGCCCAAAGCTTTGCATATCTGCCTGCTCGGTGAATATCATCTGGTGGGTATGTTAGAAAACATAATCAACGCCAATATTTTTGACAAGATTGAGCAATTTAAGTTAAAGCCGTTTAGTGCAGAAGATGCCTGCGAGTATGTGCAGCACCGATTGTTGGGTGTCGGATACCAGGGCACCTTGCCGGTTGCAACAGGTCGCCTGGGCGCAATCTGCAATGAGGCAAACGGCATTCCCGGGGCGATGACCTCGGCGATTGCCGATCTTCTAGAGAATGAATTACAGGAAGATTTGCGGGCAATGCCAGTAAGCTCAGCCCTGCAATTCAGCAGTCGCTACTGGCAGGCGGCAGGGGCGCTATTTGTGGTCGTGCTGCTAATCTGGCTAACCGGCCCAGAGCCCGTGCCGGACGTATTTGAAGACAATTCCCAAGACCAGGTAGCGAACTCCGGCTCGCCGCAGCGCCAGCAGATCGCAGTAGGCGTCAGTCCAGCCGGCTCTAATCAAACCAGTTCCTCTACTACAATCCCCGGCTCTGGCGCTGCCATTGCGCCGATGCCTGGGAGAGCTATGCTGCCTGGGACACAGACAGATCGGCAGCCAGAACTCCAGACCGAACCAAGCGTTAGCGAACACTTACTATCACAGGTGGTAGAAGGCGCTAAAGTCGGGCAGCCCTTAAAAAATTCCCATGAGAACGCCTCGCCAACAGCCCTTGGTGAGCCAACAATTCCCGCATTTAGTGGTGCGGGAAGCGAACCCTTGCCCGATGCGGAAACTATGGGTACGGGTTTGAATGATGGCAACTACACGATTCAACTTATGGGTTCGCGCTCGGAAGAAAGTGTGATCAAGTTTCTGGCAAGTGCAGATTTGCCTTTTCAAAGTGGCTATTTTGAGACCCGCTATCAAGATGAGCCCTGGTTTGTGGTGGTGGCCGGTGCCTTCGCCAGTCGCTCGCAAGCCAATGCAGGAATTGCCAGACTGGCGGCAGGCGTAAGGGAACTGCAGCCCTGGGTGCGAGCGGCAGCGGGCATTGAATCTCCTGTTAGAATCCTCAAGGCCCTAAACTAAGCAGCCGCTTAGCGAGTTCGTCGCAGACATCAATTTGTGTCTGAAAGCGGCTCGTGTAAAATCCCCCAGCTTTGTTTAAACAGGGGTTTCCCGTGCCACTCAAGAATGATCGGTTTCTTCGCGCATTACTCAAACAGCCAGTGGATCGCACGCCCGTGTGGATGATGCGCCAGGCAGGGCGCTACCTGCCGGAATATCGCGCGACTCGCAAGCAGGCGGGTAGCTTTATGGATCTCTGTCAGAATCCGGAATATGCCTGTGAGGTCACCATGCAACCCCTGCGGCGTTACGATTTCGACGCGGCTATCCTGTTTTCAGATATTCTGACCATTCCTGATGCCTTCGGACAGGGACTCTACTTTGAAGAAGGTGAGGGGCCCAGGTTCAAGAAAGTCATACGCAGCCCAGCGGATGTAGAGGCGTTGCCTGATGTTTCAATCAAGGAAGAGTTAGCCTATGTCTATGCCGCGGTCGCGCGCATTCGCCAGGAGCTGGCGGGTCGAGTGCCCCTGTTAGGTTTCTCCGGTAGTCCATGGACACTCGCGACATACATGATTGAAGGCGGGGGGAGCAAAGACTTCCGCATTGCGAAACAATTTCTCTATAACCACCCAGAAGCGATGCATATGCTGTTGCAGCGCCTGGCCGATGCAGTCATCGAATATCTCAATGCTCAAATTGAGGCGGGCGCCCAGGTTGTTCAGATATTTGATACTTGGGGCGGCATTCTAACCCCTAGCGCCTACCGGGATTTCTCCCTGAACTACATGCGCAAAATTGTGCAAGGCCTAATCAAAGAGCCTGACGGATCAACTGTGCCGACCATATTGTTTACGAAAAACGGTGGCCAGTGGCTGGAGGCTATTGCGGATAGCGGCTGTCACGGCGTCGGGCTTGACTGGACTATTGGCATAGACGAGGCGCGCGCGCGGGTTGGTGAAAAGGTGGCGCTGCAGGGCAATATGGATCCTTGCATCCTGGATGCAGAACCGAAGGTGATCCGGGCTGAGGTGAAGCGGATTCTCGAGGCATTTGGCTCCGGGTCTGGACATGTGTTTAATCTTGGGCACGGCATTACGCCGGGCGTAGATCCCGATCATGTGGCGGTGTTCGTTGACGCCGTTCATGAGTTTTCCGCTGAATCCTGCCGGCAGACTGAGTGATGGAAGTCTGTATCAGTATTGGCAGCAATCTGGCGTCTGCACAGGGTAGCCCAGAGGAGATTGTTGCCAGGGCTATCCAAGAACTTCGGATGCTGAGCTTGACCTACTGTCAGGCGTCATCGCTATACGAAACCTCTCCAGTGGACTGCTCACCAGATGCACCGACCTTTATTAATGCGGTGGTCAAGATGGATGTGGCTCAATCTATGGCGCCTGCGGAGTTTTTGGGGATGCTCCAAGCTATCGAACAAAAATTTGGTAGAGAGCGACCGCAGCGGCCCAACGACGCTCGCACCCTCGACCTTGACTTGATTAGTTTCGGCATGGTCCGTGCTCACCGGGCAGAGCTTGAGTTGCCCCACCCGCGGGCGCATCTGCGGGCCTTCGTTCTGACGCCGCTGGTGGAGGTTGACCCTAATTTCAACATTCCAGGCTTTGCGGAGTCTGCAGAGCAGCTCCTGGCACAGCTTCCAAGCGATCCGCAGCTGCGAATGTTGAACAGCTATCTAACTGAAATGTAAAGAGAATATTTTTATTTTATTATTCGGCTCAATTTCTGACGAGTCAGCGCTGATTCTGCAACAATTGCTCACACAAAAAAATGTGAAAAATTGACCTAAGGTGGTAACCTTCTAACAGGTTCGGTGTGCGCTTCTCGCGTGCTTCATACAGATCCTAGGGTCAAACTAGAGGTCAGATCTCAGTCTGGATTTAGGGCCAGACCAATGGATTTTGATTCAGGGAAAAATTCTAGAACCGGAATCCAAAAATAGCAGTGCTAATGAGCATTGAACTGCAAATAG
>DLPV01000057.1:0-42233 GCA_002477465.1 Gammaproteobacteria bacterium UBA7449
CGCTCAAGTCGCGAGTGCGTCCCAAGCAGAGGTTGATTCACAGGCTGCAGCTGAGTGGGTTTCATGGTTCAGGCTGCACTTTCCAACACCATCAATAGTCCAAGGCGACTAAATTATTTCTAACTTTCAATGGTATCGAAGCCACTAACCTGATTCAGCTCATTGATCTAGTCGAGCAAGTCGAATCCCCCAACAAAGGCTTCAGCACCAACTCCGGTAAACACCCCGCCCAGGTCTGCCTGCTCCTGGGTAAGGGCAGCTGGAGAATCGAGGCCAATACAAAGGTAGAGAAAGTTGCAGTAAATCTGGTTTGTTATTGTTTGCAATGAATTTGTCATTGAGCGAGGCCTTTGCCTTATTATTTCTAGCTGTTGAAGGATAGAATACGTCTGGAATACAGATCCGCACGACCCAAGGAATGTTCCCGTAGTGGAAATAATACCAATATTTACAGCAGCTTACCCTTTCTCGGTAGTGCCCTGGAGCAGTCTATGACGGGCGCGCCCATCGAAAAAGTTCTCATCGCTAACCGTGGCGAAATCGCCCTGCGTCTGGTGCGCGCCTGTGCCGAGGCGAATATCCGTTCGGTTGCGGTATACACAGAACCTGACCGCTATGGCCTGTTCGTCAAACGCGCAACCGAAGCCTACTCTCTGGGCAATGACCCACTTGCTGGCTACCTGGACCCTCTGCGCATTGTAAACCTGGCCGTGGAGACAGGCTGTGATGCAATTCACCCGGGCTACGGTTTTCTCTCGGAAAATCCAGAACTTGCGCGGCTCTGCGAGGAAAAAGGTATTATCTTTATTGGCCCCAGTGCTGAAGTGATCAAGCGCATGGGGGACAAGACCCAGGCCCGAATGGCTATGACTGCTGCGGGTGTGCCAGTAACTCCCGGATCGGAGGGCAATCTTGCCGATCTGGATGAAGCGCTCGCGGAAGCAAAACGCATCGGCTACCCGGTCATGGTAAAGGCGACGTCCGGTGGTGGCGGTCGCGGCATCCGCCGCTGCGATGATGCCACAGACCTGAAGAAGCAGTTCCCGCGCGTAATCTCCGAAGCCACCAAGGCCTTTGGCTCCGCCGAAGTGTTCATGGAAAAATGCATCGTTAACCCCAAACACATCGAAGTCCAGGTGCTGGCCGATGCCCACGGTAAGGTCATTCATCTGTTCGAGCGAGACTGTTCAATTCAGCGCCGCAACCAGAAACTCATAGAGATTGCCCCGAGCCCACAAATCGATGATGCCTTGCGAAATCGGCTGGGCGAACTTGCGGTAAAGGCTGCTGCGGCTGTGGGTTACGTCAGCGCCGGCACTGTGGAATTTCTTCTAGCCGGGGACGATGTATATTTCATGGAAATGAATACCCGCATCCAGGTGGAGCACACGATCACCGAGCAGATCACTGGCATCGATATCGTGCAGGAACAGCTTCGCATCGCGGCGGGGGAAGCGCTTGGCTATGGCCAGGAAGACGTCAGCTATCGGGGCTTCGCCATGCAGCTCCGTATCAACGCCGAAGATCCCAAGAATGACTTTCTACCAAGCTTTGGACGCATCACCCATTATTACGCGCCAGGAGGGCCTGGCGTACGAGTCGATACCGCCATCTACACGGGTTATGAAATTCCGCCCTATTTCGACTCCATGTGCCTTAAGCTGGTAGTTTGGGCGCTGAGCTGGGAGCAGGTGGTCAGTCGCGCCCAGCGCGCCATTGATGACATGCGCTTACACGGCATTCGCACTACTGCGAACTACTATCAACAAATTCTCAAACATCCGGATTTTCGCAACAAGGAATTCGACACCAGCTTTGTCGCATGCCACCCGGAGTTATCTCGCTACTCAGACAAGCGACATCCCAGTGACGTGGCGCTCGCACTATCCGCAGCAATCGCCGCCTACGCTGGCTGGTAAGAATCCAAGGACAAGACTAATGAGTGACACCCGCCCCATTGAAGTGACCGAAGTGATTTTGCGAGACGCACATCAGTCGCTCATCGCCACACGTATGCGCATCGAAGATATGCTGCCAATCTGCGAGAAACTGGATGCGATGGGCTTTTGGTCCCTGGAAGTGTGGGGTGGCGCCACCTTCGATGCCTGTATTCGATTCCTCAAGGAAGACCCCTGGGTGCGGTTACAACAACTGCGGCAGGCGCTTCCCAACACCCGACTGCAGATGCTGCTGCGCGGACAAAACCTGTTGGGCTATCGCCACTACGCTGATGATGTGGTCGCTGCCTTTGTTGAGAAGTCCGCAGAGAACGGCATCGATGTGTTCCGTGTATTCGATGCACTTAATGACCTGCGCAATATCGAAACTGCTATGAAAGCAGTCAAGCGCAGCGGCAAACATGCCCAGGGCACGATCTGTTTTACCACCAGTCCGGTCCATACAGCTGATCTGTTTGCAGAGCAGGCCCGACAGCTGCAGAACATGGGCGCCGACTCTATTGCCATCAAAGATATGGCGGGCCTTCTAACTCCTTACGGTACTTATGAACTGGTCAAGGCAATCAAGGACAATGTGCCTTTGCCACTGGCGATTCATAGCCATGCCACTTCCGGGCTCGCGCCGCTATGCCAAATGAAAGCCATCGAGGCCGGGGTAGATCGCATCGACACCGCAATTTCTTCTTTTGCCGGTGGCACTTCCCATCCTGCAACTGAATTTCAGGTCGCCGCACTGCAGGGTACGGCATACGACACCGGACTCGCGCTCGATCCCTTAACGGAGATCAGCGATTATTTCCGTGAGGTTCGAAAAAAGTACCACCAGTTTGAAAGTGAATTCACCCGCGAGGATATTTCGGTACAAGTCAATCAGGTACCGGGCGGCATGATGTCTAACCTGGCAAACCAGCTAAAGGATCAAAATGCCTTGGATCGCATTCGGGACGTATTCGACGAAATCCCGCGGGTCAGGAAAGATCTTGGCTATCCTCCCCTGGTCACACCCACCTCGCAGATTGTCGGTACCCAGGCTGTCTACAACGTGTTGGCTGGTGAGCGCTACAAGACCATAACCAATGAAGTGAAACGATATCTTCAGGGCGGCTATGGCCAACCCCCGGCTGCGGTGAACGAAGCGGTTCGCAAGCAGGCTATTGGCAACGATAGCTACAGTGAGGAACGCCCGGCCGATGCTTTGGCGCCCGAGATGGACAAATTGCGCCAGGATATCGGTGATCTGGCTGTGTCTGCAGAAGACGTGCTGACTTTTGCCATGTTTCCCGACCTGGGCCGGGAGTATTTGGAGCAGCGGCGCGCTGGGACTTTGCAGCCCGAACCCTTAATGCCTATCGATGCCGGTGGCCGACCTTCAAGCACTACCGCGACGGAATTCAAAGTGGATGTTCATGGCGAAACCTATGAGGTGGCCATCACTGGTGTGGGTGACTCCGGCGGCGGCCGCCGCAAACTCTATGTTTCACTGGACGGCATGCCGGAAGAAGTCATCTTCGAGCCCCTGAATGAATACGTGGCTGAAGATGGAGGCAAGCGCAAGCAGGCCAGTGAGCCTGGACACGTGACTGCCGCGATGCCGGGTAATGTGGTTGAGGTGCTGGTCAATGAAGGAGACCAGGTTGAAGCAGGTCAGGCGGTGCTGGTGACCGAGGCCATGAAGATGGAATCTGAAATCAATGCCAATATCGCTGGCACGGTGACTCTGGTTAACGTCGCCAAGAGCGACCGAGTCACGCCAGGTGATGTACTCATGGAAATTAAGTAGCCGCAAAAAATTTGGTCGTCGTACAAAAAAGCCCGCTGCTGAGCGGGCTTTTTTGTTGCGCGACTAATTGAGTTAAGAGCGCGCTTTATGCGAAAGCTTGGGGTTAGCGCTTTTCATACTTGGTAAAAGCACCGCCTGCCCAGCTCAGTGAGTTGGGACCCTCGGCTGCATAGACATTGCCATCGGCATCCACCGCGACTCCCTCGCCTGCTGTACCCTGGCCAATCCTGTCAGGCCGATCGAAAGGCTGGATAAAACCAACAATTACATCTTCATCAACCGGTCCGATGCGGACACCATTGCGCCATCCCACATGGTTAGTTGGGCTGGATTCTGAATCAATGGCGTACACCATGGCGTCATCCGTAATAAACAGACCGCTGATGCGTCCATAGGCATAGCGTGAATCCAGGTAGTTACCTTGCTGATCAAAAATTTCGATGCGATGGTTACCGCGGTCCGCAACCCAAAGTCTGCCGTAAGCATCGAACTCCATGGCGTGCGGTGTACGGAATTCGCCGTGGCGCACGCCGATCTCACCCCACTGCTTAATGAAGGTACCGTCCGGCGCAAATTTCATAATGCGGGCGGTATTGCCGGCAGCGCGGCCTTCTTCCATGGCCTGATTGCTGGTCATGCCCTGACCATTGTGGCCGTCAGACACATAGATGCTGCCATCTGGTCCGACAATCACATCATTAGGTTGGTTAAAGGTATCTGGTCCAGTCCCGGTTTGACCAGGAGTTCCGAGACTCATCAATAAATCGCCATCGGCACTGAACTGATGGACCTGGTGGCCCTTGCTGCCATCGGCACTGGCGGCAAAATCCGTGACCCACACTGTGCCATCAGCAGCGGCGTGGATACCGTGGGGCGTCTGCATGAGGCCACCACCAAAGTTCGCCATGACCTCACCGGTGTGACGATTGAATTTGAAAATAGGATCTACCGGGTTCGTGTCGCAGTTGACCGGCACACCGCCGCCGAAACTGCTGGCGCCACAGCGCTCATAGGCCCAGATATGCCCATCATTGGGATCAATATCGATACCGGCGGTAGAACCCCAGTTGCGACCAGCTGGAAGATCTCCCCAGTTTGGAATGACAACAGGGTTCGGATTGGTCAAACCCTCACCGGTGATGAAATCGGTATCGTCAGAGATGGCGCCACTGGATGCAGCGAGCGCAGCACAGACTGACAAAGATGTGAAAAGAACGCGGGATGACGGCATGTCAGTACCTCCTAATTGTTGTTCTGCGGCTAAGTCTACAACAGCCTCGCGGGGCTCACACCTGTTATTCTCTGCTTTCTGGGATGTTCAGGCTGCACTTACAGGGCCACGCAAGACCTGTGCATGACACAGGGTTAGAATAGCGTCGTTCACCAGCAATGGCATTTGGATCAAGGAGCAACACAATGATATTTAGTCTGGGAGAGGACGCAATCGAAATAACCGGGGAAGACTATTTCGTCGCGGATAACGCCACTGTTGTTGGCAAGGTCCGCCTGGAAAACAATGCCAGCGTCTGGTTCAACGCCGTGATCCGCGGCGATAACGACCTCATCAGCATCGGCGAAAACTCCAACATCCAGGATGGCTCTGTGCTGCACACCGATTCAGGTGTCCCACTCAATATTGGCAAGAACGTCACTGTGGGCCACAAGGTCATGCTGCACGGCTGCAGTATTGGCGATAACTCACTGATAGGCATCAACTCCGTGATCCTGAACGGCGCCAAGATTGGTCAAAACTGCCTGATAGGCGCAAACAGCCTGGTTACCGAGGGTAAGGAAATACCCGACGGCTCACTGGTAATGGGTTCGCCCGCAAAGGTGATAAAGGCTCTGAGCGAGGAACAACAGGCACGCCTGATTCTGAGCGCAGAGACTTATGTTAAAAACTTCAAACGCTTCAAGGCAGAAATGAAGACAGACCCTCGTAGCTGAATACAATCACGCTTACCCTAACTCTGGAGATTCTCCACATGACACGCGCCGTTATCTTATTACTGCTTACGCTCCCGCTATTCTCCTGCCAGGTCGACTATAACCTCGACATTTCGCTCGGTGATAATGGTGCAAGTTTTGCTTCAGCTTTAAATCCGATTCATCCCAGCAATTTCAACATCGATCAGCCAGAGCTGGACAATATCAGGCGTGAGATGCAGCGGGCAGTAGATAGCGGGCATATCTCTGGCGCATTGCTATTGGTGGGAAATCGAGACGGTGCGGGCGTCCTCGAGACCGTAGGTACCCAGACCGCAAAAGGCGAGACACCAGTCAACAAAGATACGATCTTTCGCATTTATTCCATGACCAAACCGGTTATCAGCGTTGCAGCCATGACGCTGGTTGAGGATGGCATGCTCGGGCTGGATGATCCCGTGAGTGACTATATTCCCAGCTTTGCCGACCTCCAGGTCATAGACAGTGAAACCGGCACCAGCAGTCCTGCCGAAAATATCATGACAATTCGCCATCTTCTCATGCATCAGTCCGGCATTGTGCAGCAGCCATTTGCCATGAACACACCGCTGGGCCCAATGTACCGCGACAGCTTTCCTGACGTGCTGACGAGACCGGATCAGAATGCCGTTGATACCAACTTTATGGAGGCTTTCAACGCCATCACCGCCCAGGAACTGGCAACACGTATCGGAGGCCTGCCGGTTCTGTTTGAGCCTGGGACTGCCTGGCACTACGGCCACTCCACCGATGTGTTGGGCGCTGTACTGGAGGTCGCCACTGGAGAAACTCTTGATATAGTCTTAAGGGAGCGTATCTTCGATCCGCTGGAGATGCGCGATACCAGCTTCTGGGTGGCGCAACCCGATGCCTTCCGCATTGCCGAGCCCATCTATGGACCCATGACCGACAACACCAAGCCAAGAGCCATGCTGGCGGGTGGCCACGGGCTCAATTCCACAACCGAGGACTACGCCAGATTCGCACTCATGCTTCTGAATGGCGGCAGTTTCAGAGGGGAACGTATCCTGTCAGAGCCGACCCTGAACATGATGCGCGAAGGCACTCTGGGGCCCGACGTATCTCGTGAATACTTCTTCTATGGCGACGCCGGTGACTGGGGCCTGGGATTTCACCTGCAGCCTAGCAGCGATGATCCTGACGGCCCCCACAATTTTGGCTGGCGCGGAATCGGCGGCACCATCTTTGTAGTGGACGAGGAGAATGATTTCTACCTCGTCTACATGGTGCAAAAGTGGGGTGGCCCCAGCGGCACGCCATTCGATAACACCATCGCAACCCGGATGGTGTATGAAGCCCTGCGGAACTAGCCGATTGACAGCGTTTACTTACAAAGCAATTGCCACGCTCCGCGGCCCGTACAAGCAGAAGTTCGCCATCCCGAGGCAACCCAACCTGGTGCCAGAAGCCGTGGGCGAATTGGTTTTTAAGCAGGAATTTGCTGATGCAAATGGTTTGCGTGCGCTGGATCAGTTTTCCCACTTGTGGCTGATATGGCATTTTCACGAAACCAGCGCGCAGGGCTGGTCGCCTTTGGTGCAGCCACCGCGACTGGGAGGTAAAGAAAAAGTCGGCGTGTTTGCCAGCCGCTCTCCCTTTCGTCCCAATCCCATCGGCCTGTCAGTGGTCCGTAATCTGGGAAGCGCCGAAGTAGACGGTAAGCTTGTTCTTCGAGTGGGCGGTATCGACATTGTGGATGAGACCCCAATCCTCGACATCAAACCGTACATAGTCTACGCCGATTCAATTACCGGCGCGGAATCAGGGTTTGCCAGTGAACAGCCCGGTAGCCAACGGCCAATCTCATTTTCAGCTTCAGCCACCCAGGCCCTGACTGCGTCTGCTGCCGACTATCCCCGACTGAAGGACTTCATTGTTGCGGTGCTGCAGCAGGATCCCAGGCCTGCCTGGCGCGTGCAGGCTAATGATGACAAGCAATACGGCATGAAACTCTATGAGTTCAACATCAAATGGCAGTTTTCTGGAGACAAGATTGAAGTCAAAGCGATTATATCGAGCGATGACGATCCCGAATTCTGATAACTGGTCACTGAAATCAGTCTCTCGCGCTGCGTAGCTCAGTCTCTCGCACTGCGGAGTTCAAACCACCCCGGCGCTCTTCAGCTGGCTTATTTGCTCCGCAGAGTAACCCAAGCCAGTCAATATGCTCTCGGTGTGCTGCCCCAGGCCTGGGACTGCCGAAATTGCGGGGTCATAAGAATTATTGTGACCCGGTGGTTGCAATGCAGTGACAGGCCCTGCTGGTGAATCAACCTCGATGAATCTTTTGAGTGCTCGCAACTGGGGATGGTCCCAAACTGCGGCCATATCATTGGCATTAGCATTGGCAATTTGCGCAGCGTCCAAGCGCTCAACAATCTCCACTGCACTCCATTTATCAAACTGTTGCTGAATCAGAGCCTGTAATTGCTCACGGCTCTCACTACGCGCCGAGTTGCTGGCAAAACGCTGATCAGAGGTAAGACCCTCGACTTCAAGCACGTCCCGACAGAAACTCATCCACTCCCGCTGGTTTTGAATCCCGAGCATCAACAGCTTATCGTCACCAGATCGAAACACCCCATAAGGATAGATACTGGCGTGATCCGCTCCACTGCGCGTCGGTGCAGTGCCACCCTCATAGGCGTAGTAGAGCGGAAATCCCATCCACTCAACCATGGCTTCCAGCATCGAGATATCAATACAACTTCCCAATCCGCTGCGCTGGCGCTGCAGCAGGGCCGCCAGGATCGCAGTATGCGCCTGCATGCCAGCTGCGATGTCAGCGATTGAGATACCGCTCTTCACGGGCTGATCCGCAGTGCCCGTTACCGAGAGAAAACCAGCTTCCGCCTGAACCAACAGGTCGTAGGCTTTCTTGCTTGCATAGGGTCCGGAATCCCCATAGCCGGTGATATTACAGACGATTAATCGTGGATGCGTTTCATGCAAGTCGGTGAAACTCAGCCCCATGCGCGCAGCAGCATTTGGCGCCAGGTTCTGCACCAGCACGTCAGCATCCGCAAGCAGTCGACTTAACACATTTGCTGCTCCGTCCTGCTTGAGATCAAGCGTCAGGCTTTCCTTGGAACGATTGGTCCAGACAAAGTGTGAGCTCAAGTCATTTACGCGAGAATCATAGTGACGCGCAAAGTCACCCTGCTCCCGTCGTTCTATTTTGATTACGCGCGCACCCAGCTCAGCTAATTGGCGCGTGCAAAGTGGCGCGGCGATGGCGTGCTCCAAGGCTATAACCAGGAGACCATCCAGTGGAGGAGCTGAATCTGTCATAGGAATTTCGCGCCAGGCATACGTGCCGTACACCCATTCAAGTTAGAGTTCAGTTGATGTTAAGAGTCGCAGCAATGTTGAAAGCAGTTAAATTAAATTTAGCAATATCAAAAAAGGCAGCTCTATGAGCTGCCTTTTCGGAAACCAAAGAACGCAACTATTGCTCTGGTGTCCAGTAGTAAACTTCCCACTCCCGCAACGGTTCTGAACCGTTGTATAGGGGTTCATCAAGGGTCCGGCCCGATTTGGCTGCCCATTGCTCCATCATGACCAAGTGCTGTGGACCGGTGATCTGAACTGCCTGCATCTTGTAGGTACTGTCCTCAAGGCGCAACCAGGCCTTGTTGCCCCCAGCCTTGACTCGCTCGCCCCAGTAGCCGCCATCAGGTCGGGTCGCGGTAATGATGCCATCCTCTGTGGCGACCCAGGACAGGTAATTAACCAGAGAAGGAAAGCCTTCCAGCTTGAACTTCATGGGCCCTTCATGTTCGTTATGGATAGTAAAATCGGCCGGCGCCTCAGACAATGTGCCGCCTATAATCAACCCAGGAGTGCGACCCAGACCCTGATTGCTCAGATACGGGGCTGTAAAGACCCAGCCAAACAGCACCAGGACAATTAATACTCCTGCTCCAATAGAAATATTCTTCAAGCTCGCCATCTCGGTCTCTCCAGTAAATTGTTGGTCTTATTCGGGGCGCTATTCTGTTGCCTGAATCTATTTTAAGCAATCAGGACTGGAATCACCATACTGCCTGTCTCTGCGGAGATTCTGCTCGCCGTCTGCCAGAGCAAGTTTTTCTGGATTAGACTTCACGAAGCAATACTCTTATAGTTCTGCGATTCAGTTTTTAAGCCTATTTTAGACGTGCCCAGACTTCCTTCAATCCTTTACCTCAGCTGCCTGTTTGTCTTTTTTGGGCTGCTGGCGCCAATTAGCGCCGAACCCATCGGTCGCCTTCCGAACACCGTGTTAGATGTGATGCCGCCCTCTGCCAGGGTCGACGGCGAGATCGGTGATATGGTCTACCTGGAGCGCACTTGTCGCGCTATCGGTGACACTAATCTGCGTGAGCGCATTATTAATGTTGCTGCGCAGGAATGGGCATTCTTCGGGATGAGTGTGCTGGATCTCACGCAGACCCGGGAATCTAATACGAATTTCCAGCCTCAGCCCTGGCGCCGCACACTGATTGCAGCCGATGAAGCGGCACGGGTTGCCGACTCGATCGCCGGCTACTGGTCATCCACACCGAACAGCGCCTGGATTCTGGAGCGCCAGAATCAGTCATGGGAATCCAGAGGTGTCGGAAGCCGCTGGCGCAATCCCTGGTCAGCCGCATTCATCTCCTGGGTAATGTGCGAAAGCGGCCTGGGCGAACCATCACGCTTTCAGCGTGCAATCGCCCACCACAGCTACATCGACCAGGCGATTATGGCCCGAGACGATAAAGAATCAGGCTCCGCTTACGTAGCTTACAACCCGGGCGAGAAAGAGATGGTGCCCGGCGACATGTTGTGTCGCGGTAGCCGACCCGCCTATCGCCGTATCGAAGATCGCCGAAGTCAACTCGGCCAGGGTGCTCGCAGTCATTGCGATATCGTCGTCGCCGTAGAACAGCATAATGATCGAATCCTATTGATCGGCGGCAATGTGCGCAGCTGGGTTAGGTTGAAGATGCTGCCTGGGCGCGTCAATGGCAAGGGAATTTTTGAACCCGAGCCCTACAACAACCGCCAAATTTTTGCCCATCTGCAACTGCAGGCAGCAGCAGTTCCCAGTAATGCATTTAACCAGGCGCTTACCATGCGGCAGCTCAGTTGCTCCAACGCTGAGATACCCGCCACCTTGTGCTAGCAGTATGGCCAAACTCTACTTTTATTACTCTTCTATGAATGCGGGAAAATCCACCGCTCTGCTGCAGTCCAGCTACAATTACCAGGAGCGGGGGATGAATACCGTGATTCTCGCGCCAGAGCTGGATGATCGTTACGGTGTGGGCAAAGTTACGTCTCGGATTGGACTGGAAGCCGAGGCCTTGAGCTTTAATCCCATGGATGACTTGCTCACAAAGATCGCTGAGTCACACGCCAACAAGGAGCTGCACTGTGTGTTGGTGGATGAGGCCCAGTTCCTGACCAAGGAGCAGGTGTTTCAGCTTGGCGAGGTAACAGACAGCCTTGATATCCCGGTGCTCGCCTACGGTCTGCGCACCGATTTTCAAGGTGAGCCCTTCGAGGGCAGCAAATATCTGCTGGCCTGGTCCGATAACCTGAAGGAGCTGAAGGCGATCTGTCACTGTGGCGCGAAAGCAACCATGGTGGTGCGACTGGATGAATCCGGCAATCCGGTGAAACAAGGCTCCCAGGTGCAAATTGGCGGCAATGATCGCTACGTTTCAATGTGCCGTCGGCATTTCAAGGCACTTCTGACATAAGATTGCCAGTCTGGCAAACCAACTACAAGCGCTCGGCCTCAACGATTCTCACTCCAGTCGTGCCAGGAAAAAACTCTCTCTAAGCCTCTCGTTTTGCGAAGAAGATCACATTTTTGACCTCAATTGGCAATTTTTGCGGGCCAAAGCACACCAAAAGTGTGAGCTCCTTCCATTAATTATTTTCTGAGTCATCTACGCTAGAAACATGGCAGTTCGATACACCCGGAGTGGATGAATGAGGAGTACATCTAAATGAGCATAAACACAGAAATCGATCGCGAGCTGGACAGTACGGCAAACCCGCTTCCGCTCAGTTCCAGCAACTCAGACACGCCTGGATTGGCAGGAACCTGGTTGAGTACAGTCAGGTTGGGATAATCGTCCAGCAGAAACCCACCCGTGAGACCCGGCGTGAAAACCAGTAGGGTCAGGCCTGCTGACAAGAAAACGAATACTGTGGTGAGCGGTCTGGAAATAGCGCTTATTCTCTTTACGGTGAACACTCAGTGTATACTGTTTTTGGATTATCCATGTGATGAATCAACCAGAATTGCAAGACGACTGCCCCGGGACCCTGACCACAACATCGGGCTTGCAATAATAGAAATCGGCAACAGGCAATGAACGACAACTTACTTTTCAAGCAACTCTATGATCAGACATCCGGCACCTATACCTACCTGCTGGCAGACAAGGTATCGGGACAAGCCGTACTAATTGATTCTGTATTCGAGCAGCACAATCGAGACTACTCTCTGATTCAGGAGTTGGAGCTGTCCCTCATCGCCTGTTTGGAAACCCATTGCCATGCCGATCATGTAACCGGCGCCTGGTTACTTAAACACCGAACCAACTGCCAGATAGCTGCTTCCACCGATTCCGGCATAGACCCGCTGGATAAAAGCGTGAGCCATGGCGATGAAAACAGTTTCGGCAGCTTTGCCCTAAAAGTCATCGCCACTCCGGGTCACACCGACGGCTGCGTCAGCTATTTGCTCAATGACCAATCCATGGTTTTCACCGGCGACACGCTGCTGATCCGTGGCTGCGGCAGAACAGATTTTCAACAGGGTTCTGCCAACAAGTTGTATCACTCCATCAAGGAGCTCCTGTTTGCCCTGCCCGATGACTGCATTGTGTTTCCTGCTCATGACTACGCCGGCAGAACTTCAAGCACCATTGGCGAGGAGAAACGCCACAACCCCCGCATTGGCGGTCAAGCCAACGAAACAGATTTCGTCGGATTTATGGAGAACATGAACCTGCCCCACCCCAAACAACTGGATATTGCGGTGCCAGCTAATTTGAAGGCCGGCAAACCAGACGACGACGAACTCCCTCGGACGCCGCGCTGGGCACCGGTCACAACGACTTATAGCGGCGTATTGGAAGTCGCGCCAGAGTGGGTGGCCGCCAATCTCAATGGGGTGCATGTGCTGGACGTGCGTACCCAGGCAGAAATAGACGAAGAAAGCGCCCAGATAGAGGGTGCCCAGCATATTCCCATTGATAAGCTAGGGGCCCGACTTGATGAGGTGCCCACCGGAAAGCCAGTGATGACCATTTGTCGAAGCGGGAAACGTTCTGTGCTTGCTTTCAACCTGCTGCGCCAGACAGGGCGCGACGAGGTCGCCAATATTAATGGCGGTTTCCTGCGCTGGTATGGGGAGGGGCTACCCACAAGTTAAGCCCAAGCAAGCTTTGCTGAGGACCGCTTCTCGCGTATGGTGTCGAGGAAACATGCTTCTCTGAAGCTCGCCACAGCGGTGATCCGGCACCGGCACAGTGCTACATTATTAACTCTAACAGGGGTATAACCATGAAGATCCTGATCCGCGCACTTATCGTGCTTGTCTGCCTGACCCTGATCCCCATTACGGCGGTTGCAACCGCCGCCATCAAGCAGCGCTTCGCCGATGGACCGAATCGCGTGTTCTCCGGAGGCCCGCTGGTCAGCGGTACCCTGCACGGCGGCCCCGAGCCCGACTGGCGTTTCGTGAATTCGATTTCAACCATCGAGATGCAGTTAGAGGAACCTTCGACTTCACGTCGTATCTGGACGGTTGAACACGCGGGCAAACTCTACGTGTGGTCCGGCTACATGAACTCCACAGTGGGGCGCCTCTGGAAACAGTGGCCGATTCAAGCCCAGGAGAATGGTAACGCCGTGTTTAGAATAGACGGCATCCGCTATGAGCGCTTCCTGCAGCGCATCGACAGCGGTGAAGCGTTGGACGGCATCGCCACGGCAATCACCGCCAAATACCCCTCTCAGACCACCCGCGCCACCATCGAGAGTGGCAATGTTTGGTTGTTTGAGGCGAGACCCCGCTAAGCAAGGCCCTTAAGCTCTAAAGCGAATATCCTATGAAGACTTTCTATTTATGTATCGCCGGCGCCATTGTTGTCACAGTGTTCGCCGTGCTGTTTGTACCGGGCGTGGATGATTTCGTTGAACAAACGTTTCAGCGATATCTGGGTCGAGCGGCACGCTAACAGCGCAGTCTCTTTGCAAGCTGATCCCCGGCTACTGCTTAATCAAAGCGGTAGCCCCAACCTGCGAGCAGCGCTTGCTGTTCCGGCTGTTGCACAAACGCCATAAACTGCTGACAGGGCTGGCAATCCCGTGCGCGAGTCAGCAGTACCGCATCCTGCCTGATGGGCGCATGCAAATTAGCAGGCACTTCCCAACCCGAGCCTTTGCGCACACGGCCATCTCTAACTACTTGAGACTTTGCCACGAAGCCCAATGACGCGTTGCCTGAATCCACAAACTGATAGGCCTGCGCAATGTTCTCGCCCAGCACCAGTCTGCCCGACACGGCTTCCGACAGCGCGAGACTCTCAATCGCCTCCAACGCCGCAGCCCCATAGGGTGCGACACGCGGATTGGCAATGGCGATTCGCAGCTCGGGGTCCTGGCTAAGAGCCGAGGGGTCAGGAACCACAGCTTTGTCATCGGCATTCCACAACACCAGCGCGCCGGTGGCATAGGTGAAACTGGTTCCAGGCACCGCCAGGCCGGACGCAAGCAGTCGTTCAGGCTTGTCCTGATCGGCAGAGAAAAAGATTTGAAACGGCGCGCCATTGCTGATCTGGGCAAACAGGCGGCCAGAAGAACCATAGGCGACTTCGACCTCGTGATCAGTCTGGCCTTCAAATCGCAACACCAGTTGGGCCATAGGTGCGGAAAAATTGGAAGCGGAGGCAACCAGCAGTTCATCTGCGGTCGCTGACAATGGCCACAGATAAGCGGCGAGCAATGACAATCCGAGTCGATTCATAGTTCTTGGCAATACTTCTCTCGCAATCAAGCGCTATATATTGAATTATATAGCGCTTCCTGGCAATAAATCGGTCTGTAGTCGAGTCTACCGGATTTGCTAGAATGCTTAGGAAGAACTCGGCCGATGCGTACCCATCCAATTGCCCCGTACAAAAATATAGAGCCCGCGCGCAATCTCAGCCCCATTCTTTCCACGCCACAGGCATTCTAATAATAACCAGCAGAACTTCGTCATGAATTTACTTCGCAACTGCCTCACCTTTCTTGCCAGCATCACTGCGCTCGTTGCTTCAATTAACTTCGTCCAGGCCCAGGACAGACCACCCAATTTTATTGTCATCATGGCAGATGATCTTGGTTACGGAGATCTCGGCGTGTACGGCTCGACCCTGATCAACACGCCCAACCTCGATCGCCTGGCACTCAATGGCGCCCGCCTGGATAGTTTCTATTCCAGCGCCAATGTCTGCACTGCAGCGCGCGGCGGTCTGCTGACCGGGCGCTACCCCATTCGCCTCGACCTGGTAGCGGATGTTGCGCGCCCCACTAACGAGATTCACCTCGCATTTGAAGAAACGACTATTGCCGAAGCGCTGCAGCCATTGGGATATCGCAGCGCCCTGTTTGGCAAGTGGCATCTTGGCAGCCGCCTGGAATGGTCCCCCATGGACCAGGGCTTTGATGAATTTTTCGGGGTTTTACACAGCAATGACATGACACCGTTGGAGCTTTATCGCGGCGAGCAGATGATCGAAGACCCGGTGGACCAGACCACACTCACCGAGCGCTATACCCGCGAGGCCGTTCGCTTTATCGAAGAAAACAACGACAATCCCTTCTTCCTCTATATCCCTCACTCCTTTCCCCACGTCCCGCTATTCGTTTCGCCACGTTTCGATGGGCAATCCGATGCCGGACTCTACGGCGATGTGGTAGAAACCATTGACTGGAGCACGGGTGAGATCATCGACACGCTGGAGCGCGAAGGCTTGCTGGAAAATACCCTGGTGATGTTCACCTCAGACAACGGGCCCTGGTTTGAGGGCAGCGCAGGCATCTATCGCGACCGCAAAGGCAGTTCCTGGGAAGGCGGTCAGCGCGTCCCGTTCATCGCCTCATGGCCCGGTACTATCCCTGCAGGCACCATATCCGATGAACCGGCAATGAATATCGATTTGATGCCTACGCTGATAGAACTTGCCGGCGGCCATCCTCCTAATGATCGAACTATCGATGGCAAAAACATGATGCCACTGCTGACAGGCACCGGCAGCTCGCCTCATGATGCCTTGTTCTTGTTTAACAACGATCGCATCGTAGGCGTTCGCAGCGGGCGCTGGAAGCTGGTGGTAGAGACCCGCTATCGTGCGACACAAAACAGTTTCGAACATTCAAGCTATTATGGACCGGATGGTTTGCTATTTGACCTGCAAACAGATCCCAGCGAAACCTATAGCTATACCAGGGAGCACCCTGAGATTGTAGAGCGACTCAAGGGGTATCTGCTCGAGGCTCGCGAGGAACTTGATGCCGCGGCTTTGCCGCAGATGTGGAATCGGCTGTAAGTTTTATCCAAAACCGACCGTAGTTTGACCCTAATTTAAGCTGAAGCGCAATTCTCAACATAGCAACTGACCGCGGCGGCGAAGGATTCTCGCCGACTAGAACTTTGTTGCCCGCTCGATCAGGCAGAAGAACTGCTGAGCTATTGCGCTTTGGCTTAGTAAGCCCGTCAATATGATGAGCGCAATGAAATTACGAAAATTACTCTTCACAACTTTTTTTATTTATTTTACTCAACGACGAATAGTCGCAGTGAACTTATCTTTGTGATTTCGATGTGACTACCTCAGCATTCTTTTCATTGACTGCCATGCCAGAGTAGCCTGCAAGCAATTGAGATCGAGAGAAGCAGCGAGCTCGTTAAAAATATTTACCATTGCCCCAACGGATTGCCTGATTTTCTATTCGAATCCCCACAGCATCTGAAGCCAACCAATTTTTTTGCTATACAAAATTCTTTACCGCAGCAATCGCAATTCCAAAAATCCGAAATAATCTCTCATTCATTTGTTTCATTCTTGGTTTCGTCTTTAAACGCAAAAACAACAAGCGCTGCAGTGAGCAAGGCTATTGTTGCCAGGGTAAACCACATGCCGGCAAAGTTAGTCACCACACCCGCCTCTCCAAACACATTGCCGAGAATGCCAAGGGTGGGCCCGGCAATCATCGGCCCTACACCAAGAATAATGATGCCGAATACGGTCTGGGCTGAATTGCGAATATCGGCGTCAGCGATACGATCCACATACATAAAGGCAGACGCAAAAAAACAGGCGTAACATAGGCCATGAAGGATTTGGCTAAACACCCCAATCATGAGTGGTGTCGTCCAGACAAACTGCCCTGCTGCATCCACCGATGGCCCAGACGCGTCCTGCAGGCTTATTAGTCCCCAAATTGCGTAACGCGCAAAATAGGCAAGCGCACCTAAGGTGATTGTCCATTTAAAGCCTAGGCGCAACAGCAAGCCACCGAGGACGGCGAGAAAGCCAATTTCAGCGAACTGACCTACGGTCATTGCCGGCGCAATATAGGTAACCAACATGCCCAGCTGGTTTTCAAAAAACGGGCCGGTCTGCATGAAGTAAATTTGATGGATTACTGCAATTGGCAAGCTGGCGGCCACGAGCACAGCAAATGATCTATGTGAAAACAGTCTGAAGGCTTTCTTGAAGGCAAGCTTCTCCACACTATCCTTCTTGGGTGGAGTATGGGGCAACAGAAAACAAAAACCTGCGTAGAGATAGGCAATGCACCCTGACACTTTCAAGGTATCCGCCAGTCTTGCGGTGGCATCGGGCACTTCGGTGCCCACAAAAAACGGCGGCAAAATCTGAAACTCCAGATTGCTCTGCAGCCAGATCATGGGAAACAACCAGCTCGCAGCTATCCAGCCAATGGTTCCCCAAACGCGAACCCTTGGAAACTCCTTCTCTGAGTTTTGCAAATGGGCGAAGGCCATGGAGTTGGTCAGGGAAAGCGTTGGCATGTAGAGCACGCTATAAAGCGTCGCCAGCAGCAGCCAAGCCGTGAATGATTCTTGAAAAGCCAAGGTAATCTTTACGGTACCGCCGAGTACCAACAACACGGCAAGGAATTTCTCCGTGGAGAAATAGCGATCGGCAAACTGTCCCGCAATGAACGGCGCGCTAACCGCACCGATCGAGCCCGCCACACCAATGATCAGGCCGACCTGGCCCGAAGTGAATCCCAGCCCCCCATTCGCGACTGGTGATTGCAGATAGGTAGCAAGCACAGGCAGCCAGATGCCCCACACAGCGTACTGGAGAAACATCATCAGACTGAGGCGACTCTTAATGAAATCCAAGGGCTTGATTCTCCATCGTTATTTTAGCCGGCGGTAAGCGAACTTCGGCAGCCCGAAGCCCAACCGAAATTAGTCGAACAAGGGGTCGATTGCAACCAAATTGGGTTTATACTCTGCGTACACGACCTGAGTAATTTCAGGAAAGATATATAAAGGATAATTATCAGCATGAGAACCATCAAAGGCCCAGCGATTTTCCTGGCACAATTTGTTGGAGAGGAAGCGCCATTTAATTCACTGGAGAGCATATCCAGCTGGGCCGCAGACCACGGTTTTAAAGGCATCCAGATCCCTAGCTGGGAGTCCAGCCTGTTTGACCTGAACCTGGCTGCCGAGAGTCAGGGCTACTGCGATGACCTGCGCGGCATGTTGGCGGATCGCGGTATCGAAATCACCGAGCTCTCAACCCACCTGCAAGGGCAGCTTGTCGCTGTGCACCCAGCCTATGACGAGATGTTCGATGGTTTCGCGGCACCCGAAGTGCAAGGTAATCCCAAGGCTCGACAGATCTGGGCGGTAGAACAACTGCTGCTTGCCGCAAAAGCCTCAAAGAACCTCGGCTTGACTACTCATGCCAGTTTTCCTGGCGCCCTCGCCTGGCCCTACTTCTATCCCTGGCCGCAGCGTCCGGCCGGTCTGGTCGAGTCCGCCTTTGATGAACTGGCCAAGCGCTGGCTGCCTATCCTGAATGCCTTCGATGACGCCGGTGTGGATATAGGGTTTGAGATTCATCCCGGTGAAGATTTACACGATGGCGTCACCTTTGAAATGTTCCTGGAGAGAGTGCACAACCACCCGCGCTGCAACATCCTGTATGACCCTAGCCACTTGATTCTGCAGCAGCTGGATTACCTTGGCTTCATGGACGCTTACAAGGATCGCATCAAGCTGGTCCACATCAAGGATGCAGAATTTAATCCCACTGCAAGGCAAGGGGTCTATGGCGGTTACCAGTCCTGGGTCGACCGCGCCGGACGCTTTCGCTCTCTGGGCGATGGCCAGGTGGAATTCAAAAGCATCTTTTCCAAACTTGCGGCCAACGACTTCGATGGTTGGGCCGTGTTGGAATGGGAATGCTGCCTCAAGCATCCTGAGCAAGGCGCGCGCGAGGGCGCGGTGTTTATCCGCGATCACATCATCCAGGTAACCGACAAAGCGTTCGATGATTTTGCTGATTCGGGGACTGATGACGCCAGCAATCGCCGTATTCTGGGACTGTCATGAAAATCAGACTAGGTATGGTGGGTGGCGGGATAGGCGCTTTTATCGGCGATGTGCATCGCATGGCCGCGCGCCTGGACGATCGTTATGAACTGGTGGCAGGTGCCTTCAGTAGCGATCCGGCCAGAACCAAAGAATCCGCCGCTGAATTCGGAGTCGCCGAAGATCGTGCATACAAAGACTTTACCACCATGGTGCGAGAAGAGCGCGCTCGGGCCGACGGCATCGAAGCCGTTGCCATTGTAACGCCAAACCATCTCCATCATGCTCCGGCCAGGGAATTTCTGGACGCGGGCATCCATGTGATATGTGACAAACCCCTCACCGCCAGTTTGGAGGATGCACGCGAGCTTCAAGCCCTGGTCAAAGAGTCGGATCTGCTGTTCGCCGTCACTTACAACTACAGTGGCTACCCTATGGTGAGACAGGCCCGGGAAATGATCGGGGATGGCGCGCTGGGCGATATCAGAGTGGTGCAGGTTGAATATCCTCAGGACTGGTTGAGTACCGACCTGGAAACCAGCGGGCAGAAGCAAGCGGCCTGGCGCACCGACCCCAAACAAGCGGGAGCCGGCGGTTCGATTGGAGATATCGGTACCCACGCCTTCCACCTGACAGAATTTGTCACCGGTCTTGAAGTCACCAGTCTGCTGGCGGATCTGCACGCCTTCGTCCCAGGCAGACAACTCGATGACAATGCCCAGATGCTGCTGCGTTTCAGTAATGGCGCGCGGGGCTCACTCTGGGCTAGCCAGGTGGCAGTCGGTCATGAGAATGGCTTACGCATCCGGGTCTACGGCGAACAGGCTAGCCTGGAATGGTTTCAAGAGCAGCCCAATCAACTCAGATATTCGGTGTTGGGAGAAACGCCCCGAGTCATCACCCGCGGGTGCAGCGCCGCAGGCGATTGTGCCAACGCGGTAACCCGTATTCCCGGCGGGCACCCGGAGGGCTTCCTGGAGGCATTCGCTAACCTGTATCGGGACTTCGCTGATCAAATTCAGGCTCGCAAGAATCAGCAAGCAACTCCCGACAACGCAAACTTGGTGCCCTCGGTGACGGATGGACTGAAAGGCGTGGAGTTTGTCGAGAAAGCAGTCGCTTCCTCGGCAAATGGTGGCATATGGCAAAGCCTGGAATCTTTGCCCTAAACCCTAGCCTAAGACCCAGCCGTAAACCCTGAGCTTTCGCCCTGGCACGGGCTGTCAGAAAGGCTTTGTCATACCACCAAATTACGTTAGTCTCTTGGCTTCAAGTGAGAGAGACAAAGCCATGAGGAAAACCGATAAATCCCTGGGTCGTCGCCAGTTCTTAGGCAACGGTCTGGTGCTGGCCGCTGGCAGCCTGCTGCCGCCGCTGAGCTTAGCCCAAGCACGTCGCGTCGAGCGTGTGGGGCTTCAGCTTTACACCCTCCGAAACGAATTGTCGCAGGATTTTGAAGGCACACTGGCCAAAGTCGCAGAGCTTGGTTATCGAGAGATGGAATTTGCCGGCTATTTCAATCGAAGTGCCAGGGAAATAAGGCAAGTACTGGATGATAATGGCATGTCCAGTCCCGCTGCCCACATCCAGCTGGCAGCAATACGAGCCGATTTACAGAAAGAAATCGATTTTGCCGCAGAGTTGGGGCAGCAATTCATCGTAGTGCCAATTGTTGCGAACAACGAACGCAGCCTTGACGATTTCAAACGCCACGCGGAAACCCTCAACCGTGCGGGAGAAGCCTGTCGAGCCGCCGGCCTGAAGATGGGATATCACAACCATAGCTTTGAATTTGAACGCACCGGCAATCAGGTGCATTACGATATGCTGTTGAATGAAACGGAAGCCGAGCTGGTTGATTTCGAGCTTGACCTGTTCTGGATAACCAATGCTGAGGTAGATCCGCTTCCGTATTTTTCCAATCATCCGGGCCGCTTCAGCATGCTGCACGTGAAAGATATGGATAATTTGGGACGCATGGCACCAGTAGGTCATGGCACTATCAATTTTGCCGAAATTTTTGCACAGGCTTACACTGCTGGATTCAAACATTACTTCGTTGAGCATGACAATCCCGGCAACGGGATCGCGTCAATTGCCAGCAGTATTTACACAGTTCGCAACCTGCGGTTCTAAATAACGACCGCAGTCAGGAGGCAGTCTTAAGCCTGCCAGGAGAGAACATTATGAAAACACGCAGAGAGTTCCTGCAGGGCCTTATTGTCTCCGTAGGCGGTGCGACCGCACTGAGCGCTTGTAGTGGCGCCGCAACAATTGCCGCCACGGCACCGGGACAACGGGGTCGCTTTTACACCGGCAACGAGATGGCACTGGTAAGTCGCATAAGTGACCTGATTATCCCACGCACCGAGACACCCGGCGCGCTGGACGCCAATGTGCCGGGTTACCTTGATGGCCTGATGACGGATTGGGCCAGCGATGAAACCCGCAGCAACCACCGTGAAGCACTGCAACTCATTGCAGCGCGCCTGGATGCAGCCAGCGGCGACTTCTTGAGCGCCAATGAAGACACTTCTATCCGTGTGCTTTCGGAGCTGGATAGTATCGCTTTTTCCGGTGGCAGTGGTCTCGGAGGATACCGCTCCCTAAAGGGTTATATTACCCAGGCCTACTTCGCTACCGAGGAAGGTGCCATGGAAGAACTCAAATGGGTAGCAGTACCCGGTCGCTGGGATCCCAGCGTTGACATCACGGCTGGGGACTAAGGAGAGAAAATATGGCAGATTTTGATGCAATCGTAGTCGGCTCAGGCATGAGCGGCGGCATGTCCGCAAAAGAACTCACCGAACGCGGTCTGAAAGTTTTGGTGTTGGAACGTGGCCCCGAGATCGTTCCCGAACGTGATTACACAGATCAGTTGGCCCCCTGGCAGAGCCCTAACCTCGATAACGTTCCCCAGGATGAAATTAGGCAGCATTATCCGAAGCAGTACGGCGGAGTCGCCTATGCCATCAAGGAGTCCACCAAGCACTTCTGGGTGAAGGATGATGAGCATCCCTATGAGGAAGCGGACGGCACCAACTACGACTGGCTCCGGGGCTATCATACTGCGGGTCGTTCGATCATGTGGAGTCGCCAAACCTACCGCATGGGACCCCAAGACTTTACCGCGAACAAGGAAGAAGGTGTTGGCGTTGACTGGCCGGTGCGCTACGAGGAAATCGTGCCCTGGTATGAAAAAGTGGAAACATTTATTGGCATTGCGGGCAGCGAAGAAGGTCTAAGCCAGCTACCAGACAGCGTGTTCCAGCCCGCCTTTGAGCTGACGGATGCGGAGAAGTCCTTCAAACAAAAGATTGAAACCACATTCAATGGTCGCAACGTGATTCCGGCACGCATCGCTCACCTCACGGATGCCACGGAAGAGCAGCGCTCTCTGGGCAGAAGCAACTGCCAGTCCCGCAACCGTTGTCACCACGGCTGCACCTTCAAGGCCTATTTCTCATCTTTGAATGCGACCCTGCCGGCCGCCGAACGCACCGGTAATCTCACCATCATCCACAATGCTATTGTGAAAGGTCTGGACTATGACCCCGCAAGCAATCGCGTCAGCGGGGTGCAGGTGATTGATGCGGAGACCAATGAACGTCGTACCTATACCTCAAAGGTGGTCTTTCTTAATGCCTCGGCAATTGCCTCTGCCATTATCTTGCTGCAATCAAAATCCGAAGCCTTCCCAACCGGCCTGGCTAATCGCTCAGACCAGGTCGGGCGCAACCTGATGGATCACGTAAGCGGCGCCGGTGTAGCGGGCATCATGACCGGCTTCGATGACAAGACTGTATTTGGACGTCGTCCAAGCGGCGGCATCTATATACCGCGCTACGCCAACGTAACCGAAAACGATAAGCCCTATAAACGTGGCTTCGGTTTTCAGGGCGGCGCGCGTCCGCTGGGCAATGCCGGCGGCCAGATTGCGGGTATTGGCCGTGACTTCAAGGAAGCCCACAAGCGCCCAGGTCCCTGGCGCTTCAGCGTATTAGCCTTTGGAGAACAGCTGCCCAATCCTGACAATCGCGTTACTCTGCACGCTTCACGCAGGGACCGCTGGGGCAACCCGGTGCCGATATTTAATGTGACCTATGGCGAGAACGAACGCATCATGCAGCGAGAGGCAGTAAAAGATGCCAAGGCCATGATGGAGGCGGCAGGCTGCATTAACATCACTTCCAATGACGCCAATCTTTCTAAACCGGGAAATCGCATTCATGAAATGGGCTCAGCGCGCATGGGTCGCGATCCGGCAACGTCCGTGCTGAACGGCTGGTGTCAGGCACACGATGCGCCCAACCTTTTTATTACTGACGGCGCATTCATGACTTCATCCGCCTGTCAGAACCCTTCATTGTCTTATATGGCTTTCAGCGCCAGGGCAGCGAATTATGCGGCCGACTTAATCGCTGAGGGGGCACTCTGAGAAAAAAAGACAGAAGAAAAGGGGTCAGAGTAAAAATATAGTGCTGAATTTTTACTCTGACCCCTTTTTGCTTTTTCGGTTATGAAAATCTAATCAAGGCTCGAGCGGCAGAACTTCCAGTTTTCTAATCTCCAGAGGATGGCTCTCCGCCTGGACCGAAATATAACCACCAGTCACGTCAATAGCCGAACCGGCAGCGAGTAATCGCTGGGCGTCCGGGTCTTCGGGGTCGAGCTGTACACCGGAATACTCAAAGACGGTTTCGCCGTTGACGACATGTCGAATCCTGTCACTGCCCCGTACTTCCAGTTCCATGGTGACCCATTGATCGCCGTGATAGGTCTGGGAAGTTGAATTGGTGCAGTGCACCGTGATGAGTTTGCCATCCATCATATAGTGCGTGCCCGGAGAGCAGACATTGGCAGTCTGGCGCTCCTCTTCGCCATTGCCACCCAGCATCTGCGCTTCGATGGAGGCCGGAAATTCCTGATCTATGGTCATGGACTCGGGAGACTGGCTGTGAAACATGATGCCGTTGTTGCGATAGGCCCAGCCCGGGCCGTTAGTGACCTGATCTCCCACGAAGCGATATTCGACCCGCAACAGGTAATGGGTGAACGGTTCGCGATAAAAGATATGTCCGAACTCGCTGTTGAAGTCATCCCAGTTTTCATAGGAAACCTTGAACAGGCCGTCTTCCACTCGAAATGTATCAAGGTAGTTTTCGCCCAGGGGAAAACCAGTAAACTTCGGCACCCAATCATCAAGGTCTTCACCGTTAAACAGCTGAATCCAATCTTCTTGCTGATTCGACTGTGCAATAGCCACGCTGCTTAACAGTAAGCACCAAACAGTCATTCCAATTCTCTTCATTGCTTACAGCTCTCTAACCCAGATATTGCGAAAAGACACGACCTGGCCATGATCCTGCAGTGTGAGCGGCATCTTGCCACTACAGTCCTGCTCTCGCTCCTGTGCGTAGGGAACGCAGCGGGCGCCATATTCTGGCATTGGTGTATAGGTTGCGCCTTGCAACTCAACATTGTTCTGCACCACGACTCCGTTGTGAATTACAGTCACATAGGCTGGCGACCGCAACTCACCATTACTGCCAAACACTGGTGCCTTGAAGATGATGTCATAGTTTTGCCATTCTCCCGGGGGCTTGGCTGCATTCACAAGAGGCGGGTGTTGCAGATAGATGGACCCAGCCTGACCGTTGACATAAGTAGGGTTCTCCCAGCTATCGAGGATCTGTACCTCATAGATCGACTGTAGGAAAATACCGCTATTGCCTCGGCTCTGGCCCTCTCCCTCGATAACAGCCGTGGGACGCCATTCCAAATGCAGCTGGATATCGCCAAAAGCTTGTTTGGTCTTGATGGTTCGCGAGCCCGGCGTGACGGTGACCACTCCATCCTCGATGCGCCAGCTTGCAGGCTCTTCCGAAACTGCGGTTACCCAAGCATCAAGATTGCTGCCATCAAACAGAACAATGGCATCGGAAGGCGCGGTGCGCATACCCGCGCCATCAATCTTGGCTGGCTCTGGGCCCTGCTGACGCCGATCAACGGTTTGCGCTTGCAGGACAGCGCTTAGGGCGGCCAGCGCAGAGATAGCGACCAGCTTAGTTATAGTGTGATTCAGTAAAATTTTCATCAATTGCGTCTCACGTAATAAGCTTCATGTCATCATCCCTTTCCGCCGTAATGTCGCGCCGGGATTGGTACGCACATTTTTACAGCCACTCCAGGTCATAGGACTGGAACCGGCGATGCTGACATCATAACCCTGTTGTGCAGGAGACCGTGCCGTTAATTGTGACATAAGCTTCTAATTCCCCAGCAGTCAGGCGATACCGAATCCCGGACGATAGGTCTTGTCCAGATAGGCGTTTGCCCCTTCATCATTGGTGAAACGCATAGCGCTGCCATCATACTCCAGCACCTTGTGTTCGCTGGCCCTAATCGTCGCGATATTGCCCAGCAACATGGTCTCGGTGAGTCGCCCCGAATAATCGAAACCTGATGTTGTGCGCTTGCTGCGATCCTTGATGGCGTCAATCCATTCTTGATAGATCCCGGGGGAGCGGGCCAGGGTTCTGGCTGGCGCTGATGTAGAGGCGTGGACCGATTCCGGAATGAGCTGCGGATTGCGGCCGTATACACCATGCATCAGGGTATTCTTGTCTCCCACGATGAGAACTCCTCCGTCGTTGTCCCCCATCTGGCGACCGTTTTCCAAGCCCTCTGGGCGCTCTGGCAGCAGCCCGCCGTCATACCAGGTCATCTTGACTGGCGGTCTGCCGTTACTCGCCGGAAAATCGAAGTGAATCTTGGACGCGATTGGAAAGGTCTCCAGTTCGCGACCGAAACGTGAGGAGCTGGCGGTGATTTTTGTCGGTAAGCCCAGATCCAAGGCCCAGTATGGGTGGTCGATGATGTGGGCACCCATGTCACCGACGACACCGGTGCCAAAATCCAGCCACCCGCGCCAGTTGAACGGATGATAGGCTTTTTCCACATAAGGACGATAAGGCGCCGCTCCTAGCCAGAGATCCCAACCCACGCTATCTGGAATTGGCATATTGCCCTCGGGCCTGCCTATACCCTGCGGCCATACCGGGCGATTGGTCCAGCAATGCACTTCACGAATCGTGCCCAGCGCCCCGGAAGCAACCCACTCATTGATCACCCGTGCACCTTCCTCGGCGTGACCCTGATTACCCATCTGGGATACCACATTGTTTGCCTCTGCAGCTGATGCCAGCACGCGGCATTCATTCACGGTGTGACAAAGTGGCTTCTGGACATACACATGCTTGCCCATATTCATGGCATGCATCGCAATAGGCGCGTGCATATGATCAGGCGTACTGATCAGCACCGCATCGATTTCGGGCTCATTGTCGAGCATCTCGCGGTAGTCACGATAGGTCTTGGCCTTGTCTCGAAACGCTGTGGCAAATTCCTGCTGCAGCGTGTCAGCGAGGCGGCCATCATCCATATCACAAATGGCATAGATATTTTCATGGGCGACGCTCTGGATGTCCGAGCGCCCCTTGCCGCCAGCACCGACGGCCGCGATGTTCAGCTTGTCACTGGGGGCAATGTAATTTTCACCACCTAGCACCGCTCGCGGCACAATCATGAACGCGGATGCCGCACCAGCACGCTTGATGAATCCTCGGCGTGAATCAGAGGCATTTTGGTGGGGACGGTTGGATTTCTTCTTCATGAATGGGAATCCTCTTGATAACCGTTATTCTGCGTGGGTCACTACTTATTGCCTGCTAGCGAGCCCTTTCATCAGCTTTGGATTGAAGCATATAGGCTCTGGAATTGGGAGTCCACGAAACCATTAGTCGTGAAGTCGATAGTTAGACAGGGCGTGACGGTGCTATTTGGCTGCTTCAATAAGAAAAAAAGGGGAGTCACATCGTGACTCCCCCCTGCTATGTCGAACGCGTGTTGGTGCCTACATGGATTCCATCTTGTAGGTCACTTTGTCCTCTGCGGTCATGTTGTACATGCCAGCAGCAGGCGCAGCTTGCAGGGTAAACCAGTAAAAATCCGCAGGCACGCCGACTTCGGGATAGAAATCCAGGTAGAGCTGATGTTGCGGATCATCCATGGGGAGCGCTGCGCCCTCTATGTTATCCCCGGTCGCCCAAGAATGGACGCCAACAACGGCGGAGTCCGCCAGTCTGCGGACAACTCCAGCCAGGTAAAAATCGACAGCACCGGAATAGATTTCTCCGTTTTCTGGTACACAGGTGCCCAGGCCAGCCTTGTTAACCAGCCGCGCTGCCTGCAAATTGGCCTCGTCATCGTCTGAGCCAGGACCATAGACCAGAACGATAACCTTCACTTCTGGATTGTTATCAATCAGGCTCTGGACCTTGGCGGGCGTGCTTGAATCAATCACGCCGCGGAAAATTGCCCGTGTACCATCCACCTGCAGGGTGAGGGGTTGCTCGGTCGGCGAGGTATCGATTGGCCCTGAACAGGCGGCATCCACCTCCGCGATGGTCAGCATCGCACTGTTGCTGCTGCCAGTGGCGCTGGTTACCTGTAGCACTTCAATATGGGAAAACGGCAATCCGCCTGAAGCATTATAGGGTTGTATTGCCACGTAGAACGCGCTGCCAATCCGCAACTCACCGGTGATATTGAGCTGGCTTCCCACATCCAGGCTGCTGACAGGCGTTTTAAGAAAAAACAGGCTAGCCACTTAGCATAGTTGTTAGAAGGTCTCACCAATAAAATACACGATTGCGCCCAGAGCAATCGCCCATAGGGCGCAGGCCAGTATATCGAGAATGGAATAAAGTCGCCGACTGAAACCACTCATACCGATTAAGGCAGGCAGTATACTGCGCACAGCGGGCACAAAGCGGCCGATGAATATCGTGAAAGGTCCATACTTGAAAACCATCGCGTCGGCCCGCGCAATCGCTTCCTCATGCCTTAGCGCAAACTGCGAAGCGTGCAATTTTGGACCAACGAAGTGACCCACATAGAAACCTATGTGATCTCCGAGCAATGCGCCTGTCATAGCCAACAAACAAATCGCATGAAGAGACGCCACCTCGTTAGAAAACAAGAGTGAAGAAACAATGACGAGAAAGGCACCCGAAATGAAGACCCCTATGCCAATGCAGGCCTCAGCGAATGCCAGCATCGGCACCAGCAAAATAGCGGTATTCCGATTCTCCTCTAATAAGGACAAAAAATAAGATTCGATGTAAACACCCTCGGGTGGAGAACTAAGTGAAAAAAATACTTTACTGAGATCGTTAAAAAGCTGAGTTCGGAAGCACAGATCTAATTTCCTGAACTGCTGCAATTGCAGTCATGCGAAGGCGCCTGAGGCACATCAGAACTGACTTTTCCAATCCCGCATCCTCATGATCCTCAATGATTCCACCAAGGCAGAGACGAATAGGGTCTCAGATCCAACTCATGGGTCCAGGCAGAACGATGCTGTTGCGAAAGATGCCAGTATGTCTCAGCGACTTTGTCTGGCTGCAGCAATCCGTCTTCTGCGCCGGTAGTATCCCGTAGCTGCTGAAAACGCTCAGCCCCCAGCATTTTGCCCAGCGTATCGGGGGCGTCTACTGGTCCATCAATGATGACATGTGAGACATGGATATTATCAGGGCCATATTGCGCATTGAGGGACTGGCACAGCATGCGGCGCCCGCCCATGGCCGCGGCGTGGGAATGCTGGCCAGCATTACCACGCACAGCCGCAGTAGATGAAGTCACTAACAGCGTTCCCTTACCCCGTTGCTGCATCAAAGGGCATACGGTTTGTGCGGTCCGGAACAGACCGAAGGTGCCCATACGCCAACCCAGTTCGAAGACTTTAGCCGGCGTGTCTTCAAGAGCCCTGTCTCCGATCTGGGCGCCCAGATTATAAATCACGACCTCAATGGGCCCCACCTCTGCCTCAACGGTTCGAATGCGCTCCTCAATAGTATTTTCTTCCACAGCATTCAGCAGATAGCCAGAAGCCGAGCCACCGCTTGACTCAATAGTTGCCACCAGTTGATCCAGACCTTGCTGGTCAGTGCGGCGACAAAGCGCAGCATGGTAGCCTCCCTGGGCAAATCGCTTAGCTGCATGACCACCTATTCCGGCACCCGCACCAATAATAAGACATACTGGCTGCATATTCCTGCTCCCCTATCAGACCACTTATTAGATCACTTCAGAGCCGCCTTCTCTGTATGCAAAAGCGCGTCTGAATCCGTTCCCGCTCAGAGTCTACCAAGATCTGAGTTGAGCTCAGATTAATCTATCCAGACTATCAAACTAGCGGAATTGGCAACAGATTCCTAGTTGCCAGCAAAGCAGACTCCATGATTGCAATTACCCTTGCTGCAAAGGCCGCGGCCAGACCGCGTGCATTCCACGAGATTAGCGTTACAATGCCAAGCCATGACAGCAGACGTCCACAGCGCAAAAAACGAAACTGGCGGGAATGCTTCTGCGCAGCCCGCATCCCAGACTGACGTAGACAGCAAGGTTGCAGACTATTGGGATGAGCATACTGATGAGAGTTTTCACGGGGAGACCTACTGGCTGGCCAACCCGGAAATTAATCGGCGAAATCAGCTCATGGCCGCAGGGGGTCGTGACTACCCAAGTTGGGTTAATTTTTCAGTCGAGCACTTTCTGGGCAAAGGCACATTATTGGATCAACTTTTTAAATCACAGCCACGCAAACCTGTAGATTGCGTATTGAGCATCGGCTGCGGTGATGGTGCCCTGGAGCGACATCTGGCCAGTATCAATACAGCCAAGTGTATAGAGGGCATCGACCTTGCGCCGAAGCGTATAGAAATCGCCAGAGAAGAGGCAAGGAATGCCGGAGTAGAGGACTTGCTCCATTATTCGGTGTGTAACGTGGAAACCAGCGACTTTCCCAGTAAGAAATATGATGCGATCTACTTTAACTCTTCTCTGCATCATATGTCGGATCTCGATACTATTCTTTCCAGGTGTCACGCCGCGCTGCAACGCGGGGGCTACCTGTTTGTGAACGAATACATCGGCCCTAATCGCATGGCTTACAGCGACCGCGAAAAAGAAGCCATGCAGGGTGTCTTTCAAATGATCCCTGCCAAATATCGAATCTCTCACGCTGAGCATGACCGCGGTCAGGTACGCAGCCATGTTTATTTCCCAGATCCTCAGGAAGTGGAGCGCGTTGACCCATCAGAGGCAATCCATTCTGAAGAAATAATGGATGCAATCAACAGGCATTTTCACGTCGAAGAATTTAATTTCACTGGAGGCACGCTGCTGCAGTACATGCTGCAGGATATTGCTGGTAATTTCCGTCAAGACGATCCCGAGTCGATCAAAATGCTCGATCTAATTTTTACAATCGAGAAAAACCTGGTAGACAGTGGCGACCTACTCCCACATTTCGCCATGATTATTGCCAAGCGCTGATTCAGCGCGAGCAGATTACTACCGATACTCGTGCTTTCAAGCAGCACTGGACTGAAATCCAAACCCGAGATCTTTAATACTAATGCTAGCCAGCTCAAAATATAGAATGTTTCAGATTACCTGTCTCGACTCCAGCTTGTTATTTTCAATAATCTCGTTACGCTATCGGTTCATATTTACTCCAGCCAGCGACCAATCTGGCAAGCATAAACCGCAGCGATGACTATAATGGAAAAGCCTCGAAACCGCGCGCACCTGACCGACTTTTAAGGCAGGCACATCGAACTCACTGCAGGTTTCAAACTCCAGTAGCATTCAGGAATTTACCAACAAAGAACCAAACCAACAGAGAAAGATAGTTATTATGCCAATACCAAAATGTATGCAGGGCCGCCTGTCAGTACCAGTAGTAGGAGCGCCACTTTTCATAATTTCCAATCCGGACCTGGTCATTGCCCAGTGCAAGGCCGGCGTAGTCGGATCATTTCCAGCACTGAATGCACGTCCTGCCGAAGAACTGGATAAATGGCTTACCCGGATCAAAGCCGAGCTCGCGGAGCATGATGCGGCCAACCCGGACAATCTCTCAGCACCTTTTGCGGTAAACCAGATTGTCCATAATTCAAACGATCGCCTCATGCAAGATGTTGAACTCTGTGTAAAACATGAGGTGCCAGTGGTCATTACATCCTTGGGGGCGCGCCCTGAGGTGTTTGAGGCAATTCACTCCTATGGTGGAATATGCCTCCATGACGTCATCAATAATCGCTTTGCCAAAAAAGCCATAGAGAAAGGCGCCGATGGCTTGATCTGCGTGGCGGCTGGCGCAGGTGGTCATGCCGGCACACTGTCACCCATGGCCTTTATCCAGGAGGTAAGGGAGTGGTTTGATGGGCCAGTTCTGTTGTCTGGTGCAATCTCAACTGGAGATGGCGTACTGGCAGCCCAGGCGATGGGCGCAGATCTCGCTTATCTTGGTTCTGCCTTTATTGCGACTGAGGAAGCCAATGCCGCTGAGGGCTATAAAAAAGGGATCGTAGAGAACGCGTCCAACGACATCGTCTATACCAACCTGTTCACCGGCGTTCACGGCAACTACCTGCGACCTTCCATTGAGGCAGCGGGACTCGATCCGGATGATTTGCCTGAAAGCGACCCTTCCAATATGAATTTCGGCTCTGGCGGGAGTTCCAAGCAGAAAGCCTGGAAAGATATCTGGGGCTCCGGTCAGGGCATCAATGCGGTGAAAGCGGTATTACCCGCTGGAGAATTAGTCACACGCTTACGAACCGAATATGACGCGGCACGAGAGCGACTTAAACTTTAAACTAGGCAGAAATCACTAGCATGAAAATCTGGGTGGATGCCGATGCCTGCCCCGGCGCGATCAAGGAAATCCTGTTTCGCGCCGCAAAGCGCACCGGCACACAGTTGACCCTGGTCGCCAATCAACCGCTTCGCACTCCATCTTCCAGGTTCATTAGCGCCGTGCAGGTTGCTGCCGGTTTCGATGTGGCTGACAACGAGATCGTAAGGCGGGCGGAGGCTAACGATCTGGTTATCACCAGCGATATTCCTCTGGCTGCGGAGGTAATCGCGAAGGACGTACGCGCCCTTAGTCCACGGGGAGAAAAATTCACCAAGGGCAATATTGGCGCGCGTCTGAATATGCGGGATTTTCTGGATACGATGCGCAGCAGTGGCGAACACACAGGCGGCCCAGCCGCCTTCAGCAATGCCGACAAGAAACAGTTTGCGGACCAGCTGGACCGGATTCTAGCCAGCAGCGCATAGCTAGCAGCTAACTACTCGCCTGCCTTGCTGTCAGGATGCACGATGTAGACCTGCGCCATTTTCACATCCAGAGAGGTGGAAATCGCTGTGTTCTCGCCAGTTTCAGGATCAGGGTGCGCATCAGCCAAACGTCGGAGTGCCTTGTAGAGCGAGATGCCAGAGATCTGGCCGTTGCTCAAGTGGTGCGTTGAATCGTTACGAATCAGCTGATAGTACCAGCTATCCACATCAGCATAGCCTGCCAGGATTCCGCTTGCCCCCTCTGAAGTGAGATCAAGTTGGAAGCGAGCATCCTTGAAGATATGAATCGAGGGAACACTCAGGTTCTGCCAGGGCATAACCATCTCTGGCATCGGCTCGGTGATTAGCACACCATCGACAATCCTGGCATTGAACTGACGGATCAGGCTTTCTCCCCAACGATAGTCGATGCGTTGGGTGCCTCCTGCCATAACTTCCTGACCGGTGGCGTTGGTCAGCAGTCGGTCCATACCGCGATACATATTGACCACCACGGTGTCATCATTATCCAGACTATCGACCTCGGTGAGTTCGATCATCATGCGATTGTATTCCTCATCCAGGATCGCCTTGTCCTGGAAAATGAATTCGACGCCATCGGGTCCTCGAAAACCAATGACGCAGCCCACCGCGCGGTAAACTTCATTGTCGATGCCGGGTGTGCCGTCAGGATGGGTGAAATCATTCGAGCTGACTTCACCATCGAGGTTGAGCCCCCAGGCCAACTCACCTTCCACTTCATAGAACTCGAATCCATCGGATTCAGACGTGGGGTGCCAGGTCTCAATCTCCTGGGCCAGTTGCGTCTCTTGTACAGACAGGCCTTCATGATAAGGAAACAGCTTTTCGAACTGTTCACGCGGTCCATCATTGAAACCACGGGGACATTCCTGCTTGGCGTCTTCGGTCTGGTAAACCGACCAGAACAAGTCTGTCATCACATAGCTAATGGTGCGGTTGCGTATGCGTGACTCGTCGGCGTGAACCGCCATGCTGCTCAGCAGCACACCACCGCAAAACAGCGCTGCGTACTTTGCTGGCCAGGGAAAAAAAGTGCTCATCGATGTATTCATCAGAGATGTCCTCGAAAGAAATCGTCGCGCAGCATGATGGCTTTGAGGCCATTGCGCTGCCCTCTCCATTCACCGGTACCGCCACCGTGCAGGTCGCCAGGCCGCGTATCGCCACCAAAGGTATAGACTGGTCGATCACGGTAAGCCCATACTCTCAGGGCACCTTCTTGATTGGGTTCTGCAAAGCGTCCTGTCATGGGGTCTATCCAGACGATGCGCCAGATTCTGCCGGTAGACTCTTCATCGGCGCCCGCGATTACATAAGGCCAGTGCTCCTGGCACCGCTCAGGGTCACCCGCACCACACATGGCCAGGCGGTAGACCTGCGTATCATCGGGATGATCACAGCCAAGCTGGTCCTGGGAATCTTCGCCGCAGTTATATACATAAATGGATTTACCTTCAGCTGTGGCCAGCGCGTTACCAACCATTGTGGGCTGGGATTTGAAACTAGCGGGGTAAGGTTCGGCCAATTGGGTATAAACATTGTTCCAGCCAGGAATGTCAGTGCCAGTCTGGGACCAGGTGCCGGCATCCAGCGCGTAAGTGTATAAAGGCTTGCCCCTGAATACCCATTGCCGCACACCCGGTGAGCGCTCAAACAGGGACCATTCGCCCTGTTCGCGAGCCAGGGACGGAGCAACAACCGGCTCCCAATTAGTGAGACATGCTCCCTCGCAGGCTGTACTCGTGGCGGTATCACCATCGAAACTGTAAACCGAAGCGCTGCGATCAGTGGCAAGCATGCGGCCATTGAAAGTACTGCGAATACTGAAGCCAGGAGGATGCAGGGATGGCGGCCCTACCGGAACGCGTTTGGCTGGCGAATCCCCGCCGAAGCTGCGCCGGGTTCCACCCACTGCATCGCCAGGCTGGTTGTCCTTAATCGAGGTATAAAGCGGCTGCTCCTCATAGGCCCACTGCAAGGCGCCGTCACGGCGTTCAACGATGGTCCATTCGCCCACCTCTTCGGCATCAGCCGCAGCAAAAACTGGATGCCACAGATCAGTGCAGCCTTTGCGCTTGTCTAATTCAGGGAGTTTGATACCCGGCGGGTATGGGCTCATCAGGCCAGCAGTCACCGTGAGCACGTCGTCATAGCATGCCGGATTGCTGGGAGACTCGCCGCTGTAGCCGTTGCGGAGCTTATGCTGTGGCCACTTATAAAGGGTCATGCCATTGGTATTCGCGAACACCGGGCCCTCAGGAGTCGCCTCTACTCGAAATCCTGCCGGCATGGGAACGTTGCGGTATGCTTCGGTATACAGTCTTTCATCGGCGGCTGAAGCCAGGGCTGGCAAAAGCCCAAGCATTGAAACTATTGAAAGTCGTTTGAGGACATTCACTGATTGTTTCCTATTTGATCAAAAGCGTGTAGGCAAACCGATGCTATTAGGCCCGTGACAGCAGAACTAAGTGACCAGGATTTCGCCGATGTCGCTGGAGGTGTTATTACTCTTGTCACCCCAAGTATCAATATCAAGACCCATCAGTTTTTGCGCTGTATAGCCAAGTCGACAGCCCGGCGATCCACCGCCGTCGATATGCAGGCCAGTCTTCACACGGCCGCCTGAAGTGCCAGCGCTGAACATGGGGATACCATCGATGGCGTGAATCTTGGCAAAAGACTGGTCGGTGGTCGCGTAAATGAAGCTGTTATCCAGCAGCGAACCATCACCTTCCTTGAAGTCAGCCAAGGCCTGCACGTAGTAAGCCCACTCTTCCATGGCCCTGCGGGTATACCAGGACGTACGCGGCTGATAACCAAGCACAGGATCAACCGCCTCTTCGTGAGTCGCGGTGTGGTGTGGCTTGTCATAACCCGGCTGGGTAGTCGCAGAGAATGCCGAGGCATAAAACATATTGAAGACGCGGGTCTGGTCACAGGCCACAGCCATCAGCATCAGATCCGTCATCATGCGGTGGCGCTTGGCAACCAGATCGGCATCCAATCCGGTGGGCAGATCCATAGGCTCTTCCAGCATGACGCAGGCCTCGCGTGGATCTGGCTTGGTCAACTGCAGGTCGAAGCGTCGCTCCAGGTCTCTCAAACCAGTGAAATACTGGTCTAGACGTTGGCGATCTTCGGCACCAAGGGATTTCTCAAGCTTTTGCGCCTCTTCCTGAACGGCAGTGAGAGCGCTCTTGCGTACCATCACTCGGGGATCCGGGGTAAATGTAGCCGCATTGGGATCCTGGAAACCATCACCAAACAGGCGTTGATAAAACCGCAGTGGCGACCATTCCGGTGCGTTCACGGAGTTACCACCCTCGTAGCTGAAGCTGTCCCTGACATCGCCCGTGGCCGTCGCGCTCAAGCTGCGAAAACGGGTTGCATTGCCAATCTGACGAGCTACCGAGACATCGATCGTTTCACCGGGCCGATTTTCCCGCGCAGTGGGTGCAATCCCTGATCGCAGCACCACCCAGCCTGAGTGATGGCAGAGATTCGGGGCATCGTCCTTGAATACATGGAAGTTAGTGTAGAGATTGATGTGTTGCTGCACCGGCGCCAGAGCCGCGATTTCCTCGGGGAGATCAAAGTTGGGGCCTGTCTGCTTGGGCACAAAGATAGACTCGCTCATACCCAGTCCCCAGGACCAGGTGCCGAAGCGCTGCGGGATAGGCATGCCGTCAGCATAGGCGTTGCCGTTCTCGTTCAGAAACACATTGAGCAGAGGCAGACCTACGGAAACGGCGCCTCCGTGCAGGGTACCCTTGAGAAATCGACGTCGGCTTAGTTTCTGATCCAGCTTTTTCATCACTGATTCTCCACGCTGGCCAGGCTGGGTTCAGCGCTGGCTCTTTCGGCAGGTGACTTGATTGGGAACGAATCATCTATATTAACCGGAGTTTCCGCTGACCTCACGCTCGAAAAGGCGTCGGAGAGCGCTATATCGCGCAATAAAGCGGGTAACTTGTAACCATTTACAACAAATCGGTCCTCAAACCACGCTAACGTGTCGCGATCGTGCCTGAGGGACACAGGCCCGCCGGTACCATAAGCATAGAGCCGATTTACCAGACAGGACGAGAGTTTTGGGTGGTTTCGCGTGGCATGAGCGAGCCCGGCAATATCTTCATAGAAAATACCGTCCAGCTCACCGGCTATCTCCAACTCAGCGCCATCCTCAGTTTCGCGAAACCGGCCGGCCCCGTCGAAATTCTCCAGGGACAGACCCATGGGGTCGGTCACCAGGTGGCAGCCCGCGCAAGAGGGGTTTGAATTGTGGGCTGCCAAGCGTTCCTTGGCGGTTCTGGCGTTTTCGTCCTCTATAAGCGCCGAAAAATCTACATCGGGTGGTGGGTCCGGCACTTTCTGGCACAGGAAGGTCTCACGCAGCGCTTTGCCCCGCAGCGTGGGTGAGCTGCGCACGGAATGGGAATTCACCGCCAGGAAACTGACATGGGTCAGCAACCCAATGCGCGGACTTTCTTCTTCAAATTCATAGGGTACCCAGCCCTGCCTGGTGGGGGTGTCGTAAACCGTGGCCAGCTGCATCGACATGAAAGTCTTCTTGGTCGTAAACAGATCCCGATAATCGGCTTCCTGGGTAATCAGGTGATCGATAACAGTCCTTAAGGTCTGCTCTCTCGCGTGCTCCAGCGTGGTGCCGGTAACCATGGGAAAGACATTGGGATCTTTGGCCAGGCTTTCAAATTCATCGAATGTCATCAGATCATCGAAGAAGGCACGCATACCGTCCTCGAGACGGGCGCTGGTAAGCATGCGGTTTACCGATCTGGCCAGGCCCTCTTCGGTGTGCAATTCCCCGGTTTCTGCCGCCAGCAGCAGGGCATCATCCGGCGGCGCATTCCACAGCAGGAAGCTGAGCCGAGAGGCCACGGAATAACTGTCCAGACGCTCCTGCCCCGGGGCGTCAGGGTCCGGTTCTGCGCGATCCGCTATGAATACGAAATCTGGGCTAATCAAGATAGCCTCAAGGGCCAGAGCCAGCCCATCATAAAAGTCTTCTGTCTGCTCAGCGGCATAGTCCGCGATCTGCACCAGTTCAGCCAAACGGCTTTCCTCAAGGGGTCGACGCAGCAGTAATCGACCCGCTTCGCCCAGAAACAAACCGGTACAGGATGTGTCGGCAGCTGCAATCGATTCCGGGGAACAGGGGATAAGAAAGTCACGGTGCTCTGCATCCACTACCCGGGCGGCAATCGCCGCGCCAGTTTGCTGAATCTGAGACACCTGATCAGAGGTCACGCCGACAAAAGCGGAGCCTGAGGCCAGCAAGCCGTCAGTGCGGTCCATGGGTGGAATCGGCGGCAACACGCTATTGGCAACATCTTCGCCGAACACAGCGGCAATGGTATTGGAATACTGTTCTCCGGTTAACAGACGCGTGCGCAGCGGTGAAGCGGCGCTGTCTGGCTCTGCAGGTTCACTGGGCTGTTGGCCACAGGCCACCAGCAGCCCAGTGAATAGCGTGAGCATCACGCTGCCTGCGGCTTTAGTGCTGGCGAGAGCTGCTTTCATCATTTCTTCTTGTTTAACCATAATTATTCTAAATTACCTGACCGGATCGCCCGGTCAAGCCCTTATTCCGCCAGCCGCGAGCAGGATGCGACTAGCGCTGCCGAGCCACCTGCTCTGGGGTAACAATACCGGCCGCATTTTCCCATGAGTGACGAATGAAAGTGGCAACTGCCGCGACTTCCTCATCATCCAGGGTGTACTGATACTCTTCCATCACTTCACGCCATTTTGGCGGCAAGGGTGGCGTTGGCACGTGTGGACCGTACAGAATGGCGTTGATCATCGAGGCCGGGTTTTCGTCCTGAACCACCAGGCTGCCGCGGTTCAGTTGCGGCGCCATTTCGGGGTCACCGGCACCGGTGGGCAAGTGACAGGTACCACAGTGCAGGTTGTAAATAGTTCTGCCGCGTCCCATGAGTCCGGCATCAGGTTCCGCGGTACTGCGATCCGAGACTGGAGCAAGAGACTTCAGGTAAGTTGCCATCGCATCAATATCGTCGTCTGCAAGATAGCGGGTGCTGTTTAGAATGACTTCATTCATAGGTCCAAACGACTCGAGAATGTCATTGCGTGCTGTCTTAAGATAGCTGGCCACGTCATCGTGGGACCAGAGCGCGAGGCCACGATCATAGGATGTGAGGTTTGGTGCTGACCAGACGCGGTATTCGCCACTACTGACCAGATCCATATACTCACCACCGCTCATGTGAGCGTCCAACTGCGCAGCGCCAATTGCATTGCGCGGCGTGTGGCAGGCGCTGCAATGGGCCAGGGCTTCTATCAGGTAGGCCCCGCGATTCCATTCTGCAGACTGATCGGGTTCCGGTTCTAAGGCTCCAGCATCAAAATAGGGTACTTTCCAGAACGCCACCAGGGCTCGCAGATTGAAAGGAAATTCCAGTTCGTTTTCCAGCGGCGACTGATTCACTGGCTCAATGGACTGCAGGTAGGCGTACATGGCGGCGATGTCTTCATCGCTGGCTTTGGTATATGAGGTATAGGGAAAGGCCGGATACAAGTGCTCACCATTGGGTCGAATACCGTGGCGCAGCGAATTCATGAAATCCCAATCTGACCAAGTGCCAATCCCGGTTTCCGGGTCAGGCGTGATATTGGTGGAGTAAATCGTGCCGAAAGGGGTTTCAAAGGCTAGGCCACCCGCCATGAACTCACCGTCATTGGTGGTGTGGCAACTGGCACAGTTTGCTGCCGTAACCAGATACTCACCCCGGGCAATCAGTTCGCTTTCAGCAATCTGCTCCGTCAACAATGGCCCCTCCCCTTTGATAGCGGGAGAGCGCAACAGGATAAAGGCAGCAATCAATACCAGCAGTACAAGTCCTGACAACAGGATATGGCGAATCTTAAGAGACAAATCTGATACTCGTTGTTGGGCTGGCGGCGTCAAGCAGCGCACAAATATAGTGCGCCCTCATGTTCATCAGGGCCAGCTCATGCAAAAAAAAGCAAAGGCAGATTAGGCGTTATCACCAATGCCCTGTCAATGGGCCAAATCCCCTACAAAAGCCTGCTATTGAAACATTTTGTGTTTTGCCTTATGTGCGGCGACCCCGGTGAGCGATCGCCTGAATTTTGCGGTAGCATGGCACGCATTGAATCAAGCTGCGCGCGGAAACTCGCGCCCCAAACACTTATTCTTGATGAGGATTTGACAGTGAACTTTCCCGAGCACTTTTCTGCATTGAAGCAATACGCCTTGCTCCCGCTCGCTCTCTGCGCTTGCAGTGCTTTCGCGCAGAATAACGAGTTGGACGAGTGGCAAAGTACGGAACGACCAATCGCTGCAGGCCAGTCGTATTGGCTGGAAGAACTCACCTCGATGGAAATACGGGATCTCATCGCCGACGGGACTTCCACTGTAATCATCGCAACCGGTGGTATCGAAGAGAATGGGCCATACCTCGCCACCGGCAAGCATAATCTGATTCTCGAAGCCGCCTGCCCCGCTATCGCCGCAGAGTTAGGCAACGCAATGTGTGCACCCATCGTCAAGTTCGTGCCGGAAGGCAGTATTGAGCCACCTTCAGGTGCGATGCTTTACCCCGGTTCGATTAGCCTCAGTGCAGCAACCTATGAAGCACTGCTTGGCGATATCGCCAGCAGCCTCAAGCAGGCAGGTTTCTCCGACATTGTAATGATCGGTGACAGCGGAGGTAATCAACGCGGCATGGCGAATGTCGCCGATAAACTGGCAGAGGCCTGGTCGGGCGAAGCCACTGACATTCATTTCATCCGTGAGTTTTACGATCCGGGCTGGGTAGAAACCGAGCAATTCACCGAGCGAGAGCTGGGGGTTGCCGAGACCCAGCGCGATGGCTATCACGACGACATCTGGGTCACCGCGATGATGATGGTGACAGACCCTGATCAGGTGCGCTACCAGCAGCGCGTGGATGCAGGGCTCGCTTCCATCAATGGCGTCGCCATCACACCACTGGCCGAGACGATCCAACTTGGCAAGGATATGATTAACTTTCGCGCCGAATATACTGCTGCGGCAATTCGCGCTGCGATTTCTGACAACAAATAAAATTTCCAGGCACTAGAAAAAATGAATCGAATAACAGCTCTAATAGTCCTCTGCATGACCTTGCTGCTAGCACTCAATACCGCGATTGCCGCCGAGCAGGAAGAGACCGTCACCATCGACATCCCGGAACCGACTCGCTTCGTGAGCGAGCATTCCGGCCGCTTCAATGGCGAACGCATTGACTATCAGGCGGTAGCAGGTGAAACCTATATCAGGGACCTTGAAGGCGAGCCCAGAGCATCCATTTTCACTTTTGCTTACACCAAGACAAACCTGACGGAAAAAGAAGTGAGACCTGTCACTTTTATATGGAATGGCGGACCAGGCTCATCCTCAACCTGGTTACATATGGGTAGCTACGGGCCCAAGCGCATAGTAGTGCCATCCGATGCGAGGCATGCTGGGTTGCCGCCTTACCCTGTTGTAGATGCGCAGGAGACAATCCTCGATGTCAGCGATCTGGTTTTCATCGATCCAGTGGGCACCGGCTTTTCCCGCGCCCTCGGCGAGAATGAAGGCAAGGACTTCTGGGGGCTGGATGAAGACGCAGAATCCATGGCGGACTTCATTGCCACCTGGATTACCGAACATGGACGCTGGAATTCACCCAAATTCTTGCTCGGGGAAAGTTTTGGTACGACCCGTGCAGCCGCCGTCGCCAAACTGATGGAGGAAGATCGCTCCATAAGCCTCAACGGCATTGTGTTTGTTTCCCAGGCTCTCGACTACCAGGGTTCTACCCCTTACGTGCGCGACAATTTGGTTTCCTTTATCACTTATGTACCTACGATGGCTGCAACTGCCTTGTATCATGGACGCGTGCAACCACCCCCGGAAAGCCAGGAGGTATTCCTGCGGCAATCACGTGAGTTTGCAGTCAATGAGTACCTGCCAGCTCTGTTCAAAGGCAACACGATCACACCGGAAGAATACATCGCGGTACGTGACCGACTGGCCTATTTCACAGGCCTGAGCACCGACTACATCGACAAGGCCAATCTCAGGGTTCAGGGCAACCGCTTCGTTAAGGAATTGCTCAGGGACGAAGGCGTCTCTGTAGGCAGGCTGGACTCCCGTTATACCGAAGACGAAATCGACGACCTGGCTGCCCAGACTTCGAGAGATGCAGCGAGTGACGCAATCTCCGGCGCTTATAAAGCATCCCTAATGTCCTATATGCGCAGTGAGCTTGGAGTAGATTGGAATCGCCAGTATCTAAACCCTGCCGACCCCGGGCTCAGCAGCAACTGGCGTTGGCGCCGAGTCCCGGACGGCTCCTCCTGGGAACCGGCCTACGTGAACACGGCGCACGATCTATCCACCGCCCTGCGTATCAACCCTGCGCTGAAGGTGCTGGTCGCGTCCGGCTACTTTGACATGGTTACACCATTCTTTGATGCCGAGTACACCCTGAACCGTCACGGCATTCGCGCAGAGCAGGTGGAGTATGAGTATTACCAGGGGGGACACATGATGTATGTGAACGAACCTTCACGGCTCGAACTGCTGCAGGACACACGGCGCTTTATTCAAGCTCAGTCGCCAAGCAGATAAAGCCGATCAGCAGTG
>DLPV01000057.1:42607-102416 GCA_002477465.1 Gammaproteobacteria bacterium UBA7449
TGCTGTCAGACTTGTGATGATCAGTAATTACGCATTCAGATCTCGTTTGTAGAAACGGCAGGCTGCGCATGCCGGCTGTCTCTTACATATAGACAGTCTGTTTACTGGATGATGTATCCGGGTCAATGCGACTCCCGACTCAATGCCGCCAGCTGGAAAGGTCTGCACCGGCGGGAGCAGTCTGCTCGATCCGTTCCAATATGCGAGGCACATACATGCTGTTATAGCGCAAGCGGGAAATCCCATTGGCGTTATCGTGATCGCCGTTCCAGCAGTGCTCGGCACGATCCCCATAGTCCACGACCCCGCCATAGAAAGGATTGGTGGTACTTTCCAGAAACGCCTCGGTGAGATAAACCGCATTGTTCAGGTAGTAGTTATCCATGTCTCCAACATAAATATGTAGCTTGCCTTCCAGCTTGGGACCCAGGATCGACCAGTCGCGTTCAAGGATATAGCGCAGGTCGTAATTTTCACGCCAGTATTCAGCGACTTCTTTGTTGATCACGCCGGTTTCCTTGTCCCACAAGCGCACCGGATAACCGTCGTCTCCCATAGGCGAAAACGTGGCTTCCCAGATATCGTACTGCTGACCGGAACGATTCTTGTCACCCAGAACCGCTTCCAGGCGATTGTAATCATATTGACTGGCATCGACGTGACCAAGATAGTCACGATGCGCGGGGCGCGGGATTTTCTGGAACTGGCTATCGTAATAATAGGCGTTGTCGTCCTCATAAATATTGATGGTCATGTAGGCCCGGAAATCGATTGGATCCGGGCAGGCAGCGAAGGCGCCGTTGTACTCATCAGGATAGAAGGTTTGTACCGCCATAGCTTCCCAGCCCCCGGTAGAACCACCATAGGTGAACCTGGCCCAGCCTTCGCCGATTCCCCTGAATTGCTCTTCTATATATGGAATTAACTCATACGTGATGGCGTCACCGTAGGGCCCTTGACTGGCCGAATTCACGGCATAGGAATCATCGTAATAAGGCGTCGGATGCTGCACCTCAATAATAAGAAAGCGCGGAAAGTCTTCGCTGACCCAGGTTTGATAGAAGTCATAGGCCTCTTGCTGCTCGATCAGGTTATAACCTTCCAGATCAAATCGAGCGCTATATACCGGCTCTAGATCGGCCTCAGGTGGTTCAGTTCGGAATCCACCAAAATCACTCGGGAAATGACCATGAAACACCATCAGCGGATAACTTGCCTGGGGGTTCTCATCGAACCCCTCTGGTAGCAAGACGTGGGCACCAAGGTAGACATCGGTTCCCCAGAATTCGGACAGCAGATCACTGCGCATCTTGATGTGCTTGATGTATTCAGTATCTGCGGGTGGATCTATTTCAGGGATGACCTGGTCCATCACTATTTCAAACTGGTTAATTCCGGCCTCGGATATTTCAATTTGAACAGGTTCTGAATAGAAATTGCCGGGCTTGCGATTCCAGCGCTGCCCCTCGCCGCGATCCGGCGGCAGACTCACGGTCTTGCCATTACTGAGATTAAACTCTTTGTAGCGATTCAATAGCGCCTGCACATAATAGGTGCCAGGTGCCACTGCTGACAGATCGGCAAGCGGAAACCCAATATGAGAATCATCAATGACGACCGATTCACCCCCGGTCATGTCACTGACATTTCGACCAAAAATCAATTGGGTGTTCAAGCCATTGCTGACAAGAAAGCGCGGTTCGGACCCATCGTGGGTGGCCAGCATCAACAGTAGACGCCCATCTTGTGCGTCGCTAGCAAGGTCGCCTGAAAATTGAATCGAAAACCGGGGTATCTCTTCAGCTGGCTGAGCCGCCGCGAATGAAGTTGCGAGGACAGTCAAAGGGAAAAGGCAAAGCAAGAGCCATCTGGTAAGCATGGTGCAATCTCTCATGGCAGATAAATTGTTTGACGCGTTAAAGCTACCAGCTGCCCTGTGCGCGAACAAGCGCGTAACACACTATGGTGCAGGACCTGCAAGAAAACGGAGGATTGATCAGGGCGATTGGAATCCAACCCTGTTTAGTTGATGTAGACTTCTGTTACCGCTCGAACGGAACGGCGTATGCCCCGTGCTGCGGCCTTGGCTGAAATCGTGGCCTTTACAATGCCGTCGATTTCTTTATCCACACGAAATCGATTGGCCGCATCCAGGCCGACAAACTGCTCTTCGAAGCCCCAGGAAAAGAAATCGCCGATCGTATAGCGCAGAGATTCTTTGTAGTAGATTACTTTCAGTCCGACTATTTTGCCGTCCAGACCCAGTCCAATCAGGGTATCAATAGGCCCGCTATAGCCATTGGGCTCCGGAGGAAAATCTGGCGTCACAAACGCATAACCTATCAGGGTTTGCTCACCAGTCGCAGGGTCATTCTTGAAGGCCTGGTATACCGGTGGCTCCCCCTCCTTTTCAGAGAAGCTCTCAGCGCCTGGCACGACTGCTTTCAGCAGGCGATCTGTGGTGTGGTCCGAGTTTGCGGCAAAAGCTGAGCGGTAAAAGTTTTGCTCCGCCGATAGCCACGCACTGAAGTTATCGCCCATGAAAAAGGCCGAACTCAGAACGAGCGTCAGGACCAAAACCCCGCAAAAACTACGGCTGGTTAATGTTGGCAACATTTTCAGAGGACCACCAAATGGCTGCGGCATCGTGATATCTGTAATTATAACCCCAAGCGCCCTGCCCTAACTGTGTCAAAATTTAACAGTCAGGGTAGTTCTTAGGTCAACTGCAGACGTCACAGAACGGCTAAAACGCAAGGAACTGACGAGTGATTTCAGCGAGACGGCGTAATTACAAATAATGGACAGCGATGCTGAGCGCCCTGTTTTTGAAAACAAACAATAAAAAACCCCAAACTGTGTGAACCGTTTGGGGCTTTCATGATTGATCAAATCTTTCGATTAGTGACCAGAATTCGCTGGCTTCTTAGCTCTCGCCGCCAGCGTCCATAAACTCGACGTGCATTTCAAGCCCGATCTCATCCCCCACTCCGAATGAGGTAAAGCGATCAACGCCGAAATCCGAGCGGTTGAATGTAGCACTGCCAGAAAAGCCCACGGTGTAGCTGCGGGTCAGGAAGTTGCGACCTCCACCATTGAAGTTAACTACCAGGTTGACTGGTGCAGTCGTGCCGTGAAAGGTGAGATCACCGGCGAATACGAAGGTATCCTCATCGACCGCTTCAACGAAAGAAGTAGTGCGATAAATAGCCTGGGGATACTGTTCAGTATCCAGCCAGTTATCGCCACGCAATTCTTCTTCGAACTCCGCCAGATTGATATCGATAGAAGCCATTTCCACTACGACTTCCAGGCTGGCGTTTTCAATGTCTTCCGGATCAAAATCCAGGGAAGCATCAAACTCGGTAAACCGTCCCAGGAACGTAGAGAAGCCTAGATGGTTCAGTTTGAACAGCAGCGCAGCGTGATCGCTATCAAGCACATATTGCCCGCCTCTGACTTCAGTTATTTCCGTAGTTTGATCCGGCGTCACAAGCCAGTCACAGGCTCCCAGGAAAGCAACACTGGCAATGAGAGCAGCAGCTCGGCCGAGACTGGATTTAGTTAGATTAAGCATGATTTAGCCTTTTATTGTTGATTGCTTGCTACTGCAGCATCGCGTAGACATCGACTTTTACAGTCACTTCATTGGGCACTTCAGCAGTATTCGCCCAGTAGCCCTGCCCCACACCGTATTCCAGACGCAGGATCTCAACTTCGCTGGTCAGATTAAAACAGACCTGCCCGTCGCAGGTATCGATGTTGAGTTCGAATGGAAAGGTCATTGGGTTGGTTTGATCGCGAATTGTCAGGGTACCGTCCGCCTCAAATGTGTTAACGCCAGTAAGTCGACACTTCTCTGCTGTAAAGGTGGCTGTCGGCCAGGTATCCACGTCAAACAGTTCATAGTCGAGTAGATAGTCGAGAACTTCGGGCGAATCTACCTCGATGTCCTCGATGTTGATGGCGACATCGAATTTGCAGCTGGTAGGGCTCATCGGGTCAATGTCGAAGTTAGCCTGGACATTGGAAAAACGCCCCTGATACGGATCAGTACCGTAAGAGTACTCAAAGATAACCTGGGATAAACCCGGGTCCAGTGCCCATTCAGCAGCGTTGGCTGCAAAACCTGTCGTGAAAAGTGCGATCCCCAGAAAGAATTTCTGCATTAAAGTTCGCATGTGATTAATTACTCCTGTTTTAGTTTACGGCAACGCGTAGGCCACCAGCTCTGCTGCTTGACCGCCGCCACTGACAAACATTGCCAAATACTGTTTGCCATCGTGTTCATAGGTGAATGGTAGGCCGGACTGATTATTGGGTAAATCGAGTTCGGCGATGATCTCTCCAGTCGCCTTGTCGACGGCTCGGAATATGGGGCTAGCACCTCGTCCACCGGTGCCTTCACCGACAAACAGCAGGGTTTTAGTTACAAAAATGCCAGAGCGGGTTGGAATACCTGTACGTTCGATATCCACGCCTTCCAGTAATCTGTGGTTTTTGATTTGGTCAGGCGTGTCGGCATTAGCAATCATCCAGAGATGATCTCCAGAATTCATGTCGATGGCTGTGATACGACCATAAGGCGGCTTCACAATCTCCAGACCCTGTACCCGCGGCACGCGCACACCGAAGGCAGCACTCAGGTCCAGGTCAGAATCCTCATCTTTACCTAGCGACATGACAGCCAGCGCGGTCCGAGAAGGCACATACAAGATACCGGTTTCTGGGTCGATGGCTGAACCCTCCCAGTTCGCACCGCCAGTCGCAGAGGGTAAAGTCAGCACACCGCGGGTTCCGTCATCAGCATCAGCCAGTGAAGGCGGCGTATAGACGCTGGGCGCCAGACGAAAACCTTCGATCGCCTCCAACGCCAGTGCCCGAATTTCAGGTGTCCAGTCAATCAGATCATCTTCGGTAAATCCCTGGCGATCATATGGCGCAGGTCGAGTGGGAAAAGGCTGCGTAGGTGAATACCACTCACCCGGCACATCACCCGCCGGAACCGGTTGCTCTTCGATTGGCCAGATTGGCTCGCCAGTCTCGCGGTCAAAAGTATAGACCCAGTTCTGCTTGGTGACAGACATCAGGATCTTGCGACCATTTGGCAAATCAGACAACACAGGAGCGGACGGGATATCCCAATCCCAGATGTCATGATGAGTCAACTGATAGTGCCACTGCCGCTCGCCAGTCTTGATATCCACCGCCACAATTGAATCTGAGAACAGATTATCGCCCGGACGATCGCCGCCGTAGCGGTCTCCAGTTGCAGACTCAACCGGCAAGTAGACCAAACCGAGTTCTGGATCACCGGACATTGGTGCCCAAACACCCGCATTACCGGTAAATTCGATGCCTCCGTCTAGCCAGGATTCAAAACCCACCTCGCCGCGTTCTGGAATCGTGCGGAAAGTCCACAGCAGCTCACCAGTGCGGGCATCAAAACCGCGAATATCGCCTTTTACATTGGCCTTGGAACGCGGTCGCATACCCACTCGGTGAGCCGCACCAACCACGATGACATCATTCATCACAAATGGTGCGGCAGACAGCCCGATATCTGGGTATGGAAATCTGGGGTCATCAGCGTTACGCAAACCATCAAAAAGGTCTACGATACCGTCTTCACCAAATGCCGGATCGGGAACGCCGGTCTCAGCGTTCAGAGATACCAGATGATAGCCAGGCGTGACGTCTATAACGCGCTTGCTGTCACCGTCGGTCCAGAAGGCTACGCCGCGACCGGCACCTTTTCGAGGGGCCTCATCGAAACGAGCGCCTTCCTGTGGACGCCACAGCCACAGAATTTGTCCGGAACTTGCATCCAGCGCCACTACATTGCGGGTACTGCCCACGTTGGCATAAAGCACACCATCTATTTCGATAGGCGTTGAGGGATTATTGAAATCTGTTGAGGGTCCAAAACCCTGAGTAGAGAAACGCCATGCGATCTCCAAATCACCAACATTTTCCGCGTTGATCTGGTCCAAGGGCGAATAGCGCTGTGCGAAATGATCACCGTGATACTCGGGCCAATCACCTTCGAAAACTGAGGTGCCTGACTGGGCGAGTACTCCAGACGACAGAACTAGCGTGCCGGCGCTCACTAGCAATGAAGAAATAATTCTCCTGGGTGTTCTCATTTTGGGCTCTCTTAATATCTGTTCTTGAAATTATCTGCTCAGGGCTGCTGAACACTGACTGAATGCGGTCTGAGCCAGCGTCCCCGTATGACAGAATCGCTGTGACTGCGCATTACATTCGTTCCGTGTGGCCAGACCTGGGGCTTATTTTAAGATTTGTTTTTAGCCTGAGCACGCGTGACAGAAGCAGTCAGAGGATAAGCAATCTCCCCCTTACAAGCAAGTGCGAAGCCAAGCGCCAGGTTTAAAACTCGTTTCAATATCAATCGCTTAGAGTCAATTTAACCCTACGATTTGTAATAGTTTGTAACTGATAAAGTGGTCTGGCACGCGCGGGCAAGAAAACCGCCCCAAAATCGGGAATTTCGGTCCGATTCACATCCAAAGCCTGCCCCCTGAATTGGCACAGCCAGAGCCAGCCCGTCAGGACTGGGGGAAAATTTGAAGTTGAGGAGAAATCCCCGGCGAATAAGCTTAGAGTGCTCTGCCGTCGGCGCTCTGGTTACGGAGCGCCGCCAGAAAACTCTCCATCTCCTGCACCCGGTCAGCGGCCATGGCCTTTGCGGTTGCAGTGACCAGGCTGGCGGGCAATTGACGACTGAAATTCTCCAGGGTAGCCACCGCCGCAGGCAAATCCTTGGCCAGCCCTTCCCGCGTAGTAAGGGAAATTATGCGAGTCACGCCGATAGCGCCGAGGAAATTCAGGGTATCCGCATCGTGCAATACTTGCGCAACAGGCTCAGCCGGCACCTCGGCGTAATACATGTGGGCACGAATAGCGCCCTGCACAGACGGCAGTTTGTTCATCGGGAAACCAGCTGGCTCCAGGATAGTGCCCGCCTCGTCAGCACCGGTGTTGGAATGATCTTCTCCAGCTACCGCGTAGGGTTCGAAGGCTGCCATATCGTGCAGAAATGCTGCCGCGAACAGGACATCTTCATCGATCTCCAGGCCATCGCCCGCGGCCAATACCCTAGCCAGCTGGTAATCGCGCTCACTGTGCTCAAGCCCCCACGCCGTGTGCTGCAGATTGTTAGCCGCAAACTCATAAACTGTTTCTTTCCAGGGTTCATCCAGCGGAATGCCTGATTTGGTTTCCTGCGCCAACGCTTGCGAAAACGTTAATCCGGCAACGGTCAGTATGCGCCAAATCTTGCCTACGAATGCTATTCCTTTCATCAATTTTCTACCCTCGATACCCAGCGGGGTTAAAGTTGCTGATTTTGTTTGGCATCATATCAAGGAGCCAGGCTGTTCATACGCGATTACCAACTGCACAGATGTGTACATGTATGTTGGACAGAACCAGATTACTGCATGCTAGAGGTCTTTGGCCGCGCGCACCATAGCCTCGACATCGGCCAAGAGCTGTTTGGCATCAAACACGATGCCATCCTTGATGGTGTAGCTGACACCACCAATCCGTTTCAGTTCACCTGCTTCTCGGTCCAGGTACATGTGGCCCGTGCCATAAAGAACCTTGAAGTTTCTTACCGGGTTTTCATCCAGCAGGATAATATCGGCTTTTTTGCCCGGCACGATCGAACCTATTTCATCCTCCATACCGATGAGCTCAGCACCATTCAATGTTGCCGCCTGAATAACCTCCAAGGGGTGGAAACCTGCCTCCTGCAGTAGCTCTAACTCCCTGATATAGGCAAAGCCAAACAGTTTGAAGATAAAACCAGCATCAGAACCGGTCACCACGCGACCGCCGTTGTTCTTGAAGTCGTTAACGAAGTCCATCCAGATCCTGAAAGCTTCACGCCAGGCAACTTCATCGGCGGTAGTCCAGTCGAAATGATAGGAGCCATGCAGACGCGGGTCCGGCATAAAAAATTCCTGTAATGCCGGCAAGGTATACAGCTCGTGCCATTCCGCATCCCGTGCCCGCATCACGTCCCGATTGGCTTCATAGATTGTAAACGTAGGCACCAGTGTAAAATCGAGTTCAATTAATTCATCACGTACCGCATTCCATTTTGGGCTACCTGGCGCTGCGGCCTGCTGCCATAGCCGACCCGCCTGACCGAATCGCCATTGCTCGTCGGAATAGTTATAGTCAACCGGATAGTCCTGAATAGTGCGATCAGTAAACAGAGATTCCGGCAGACCATACCAGTGTTCCATGCTATCCAAACCCATGCGCGCACTGTCCAGTACATTAGTGGAGTACACCGAAGTCTGATCATGGTGATTTGATGTTCCCATACCCAGTTCACGAGCGGTGGCATAAATCGCTTCCGTCGCAGCGCGAGTCGCGCCTCGCAATTTCACACCATCGGCTCCGCGGCGCTGCACTTCCCGAACCCAGGCCTCAGCGCCTTCTGCGCTGGTTACTGATCCCCCTGGAAACATCGCATGCACTACCAGTCTGGGCGCTGTAATTTCTCCAGCGATACTGCGCTCTCGATGGGCTACGGTCCAATCTAGTCCCATACCGCTACCAACTTCCCTGACTGTGGTAATGCCGTGAGCCAGCCACAGTTTGAATACATATTCTGGAGGCGTAATTGCACCGGTTAAACCTTGCCCGCTATTGCCAATGTGGGTATGTGCGTCGATAAAACCTGGCAGGGCATACATGCCTGTGCCATCAATGATTCGAGCTCCGGACAATGCAGGTGTAGAGGATTCAATCGCGGCAACCCGATCCCCTTTCACCACAATTGTTACCGGACCTCGCGGTGGCGCGCCTTCACCGCTTATCAGCATCACATTGGTAATAAGTAGCTGCTCGAACGGACCTTCTCCTCGAATACGGTCTGGAGCAGGACCCGGAATCGCGATGCCGTTCCTAATGGCGCGTGTTGCACCTTCCTCTCCAGGGACAATAGCTGCGCGATCCTGGGCAGACACTGCGGTGAGCATTAATAATGCTGAAAGCGTAATGGTTAACCTGATCATGCTAAACGAAGCCCCTATTATCCTGTGTATTGTTTTCTGCGCTGACTGGCGCATTTTCCTGATGGCGCATACTTGCTGCGTCTCCCCGGGCGTTCGTCAGCAGCATCGTAATCTGTTCTGACTGCGCCAGTGATGTTATCGAAGCTAGCGCCGCAAGATGAGCACAGACAAGCAGCCAGTGTTTCTGCCTAAATATGCTAGCTGGCTTATGCTAGCAAATCTGCCTGCGAAGCAGAGCGCAGTGTAGACTTTCGGAATCAGCAGCGTCTAGTGACTCTTCCGGAATTTCTGCAACCCGATTATAGGCATTAATTACAGAGGAAATATTGTCGCAAATCTACAATCTTCCCCTGCCAGTCTCACGCATCAGAATAACTGCAGTTCCAGCCAGTGTAGACTTGGTGGGGTATAGCTTTTAAGCTCCAACAATCACCGTTGAGTCAACGCTAGCGAATGGTTCTGCATTAAGTTCGTTTCTATTGATGGTGAAACCCGTAATAGTGAAACCCGGGATCAGCAGAGGCCCGAACAGGGTCCGCATCCCCCCAGCTTGCTGGCTCATGGACGAAGACAAGCCAACCGTGAAATATATAGGCAGATCATCAAAATGCATTCGGTGATATTCGATAATGATATTGGTATCGACGATGCCATGGCGCTGCTGCTTTTGCACTATGCCGAGTCCGTTGAGCTGTTAGCTATCACGACCCGCTTCGGCAATGCCAGCATCACCGACACAACCTGCAACGCGCTGATCATGAAAGACTTGTTTGGTATTGAAGCACCGGTTTTCCAGGGTGCTGCAGCATCGATTGGCAAGCGTCTGGGAGAAGGTTTTCCCATTCATGTGCATGGAGAGAATGGGCTTGGCGACATTGACCTGCCGGCTCCTCAGTCAAAGGTCGAAGCGCTGCCAGCGGCTGAAGCGCTGGTTGAAGTGACGAAGGAACACGACGGGGAGGCTATCGTCATCGCGGTTGGCGGACTGACCAATATCGCGCAGGCATTGGATCTGGATTCAAATTTTGCTGGTCGGGTCAAACGGCTCATCATTATGGGCGGGGCTTTTGGTTACAATCGGCACAGCGGCAATGTCTCCCCCGTCGCGGAAGCGAATATCGCCAGCGACCCGCAAGCAGCAGATATTGTATTTCGCAGCGGCATGACAATTGCCATTGTTGGTCTGGATGTGACCCATGAAATCATTATGGATCGGCCCTATATGCAATCACTGCGTGAATGCGCTGGTGAAGCCGGCAAGTTTATTGCCAGCAGCCACCAATACTATCTGGATTTCCATCACAGCCTGAGCGGCAGATTCGAGTGTCCTCTGCATGATTCTGCCGCGATCGCCTATTTGCTGGCCCCAGATCTCTTCACTACGATAAATCAACCCGTTCGAGCAGTTACAGAAGGCATCGCAATGGGCCAGACCATTCATGGCGATGATCTCAGAGAGTACGTTTCTAGCGCGTGGGATGATGTGACTGAAAGCACTATTTGTATCGGTGTCGATGGCCCAGCTGTACTTGAACTATGCCGTAACATCCTGAGCAAAGCTGCCAAAATAAGAGATTAATTGATGAGCAATAGCAGCACTGCTATCTGGGTAATCGGAAGCATCAACACCGACATGGTAGTAAAGGCTGGCAAGCTTCCAAGCCCCGGTGAAACGGTGCTGGGTGGTGAATTTCTTATGAATCCCGGCGGTAAGGGCGCCAATCAGGCTGTCGCAGCAGCACGCCTTGGCTCTGCAGTCGCCATGGTGGCTTGTGTTGGCCGCGACGTGTTTGGTGATGAAGCCATCGCAGGGCTTAAGGACGAACTAGTCGACTGTAGCCATGTTTACCGGGATGACAGCAGGGCGTCAGGTGTCGCACTCATCAGCGTGGATGAAAAGGGCGAAAACCATATCGTGGTTGCGCCTGGCGCCAATAGCTCCTTAAGTCTGCAGCATATAGAACAAAGTTTTAATCATATCCCTGATAATTCCCTGATTATGCTGCAACTTGAAATCCCGCTAAATACGGTCTGCCATGTGCTGAAACTGGCGAGGCAGAAGAATTGCAAGATCATTCTGGACCCCGCTCCCGCCAGAGAACTACCGGATACTGTGTTTCAGAACTTGTTCCTGATCACGCCCAATCAATCAGAAGCTGCGATGCTGACGGGAATCGATATCGAAAACAGCAATGCCGCGAAGACTGCGGCTGAGCAATTATTAGAAATGGGCGCAAACAACGTGGCACTGACCCTTGGTGAACAAGGTGTTATCTTGGCCTCTCCGCGGGGCATAGAAGTCATCGCTGCGCCTGCAGTAAGCGCCTTGGATAGCACTGCAGCGGGAGACTGTTTCAATGGCGCTCTGGCCACTGCGCTAGTCAGAGGCGCGACATTGAATGAGGCGATAGAATTCGCCTGTCATGCGGCGTCCATCGCGGTGACCCGACTTGGGGCGCAAAACGCCATGCCTCGCGAGCAAGAATTAGAGAGTTTCGCTTGAAGGAATAAGTTTGGACCCTGGTAGCGCTCGCCCAAAACCAAATTCAGGTTCCTCAATAACCACTGTGAGCAACACTATGCCGCACTACAAAACAGAAGCCCGTTACCCATTATTAAACCTGGAACTGCGGCATTGAACGCCCTGTCGCCTGATCTTGAAATTTGGGTAAGGCTGGGGTTGTTTGCCCTGATGTTCTTAATCCTCGCGCTGGCGGAAGTTCGTTGGCCACGTCGACAGCGCAACTTCTCTCGACAGCAGCGCTGGGCCACAAATCTGGGGCTGAGCCTTGCCAACTCCCTGATCTTACGCTTGCTGGTACCCATGGCTGGCGTGGCAGGGGCAGTCTGGGCCACTGACCGAGATGTGGGATTATTCAATCTGCTGACGCTGCCGCCCTGGCTAGAGATTGCGCTGTTTATCCTGCTCTTCGACCTGACGATTTATGGGCAACACCGGCTATTTCACACCATCCCCCTGCTCTGGCGCCTGCATCGTGTCCATCACACGGACGAAGACTACGACCTCACCACCGGCAATCGCTTTCACCCTTTTTCTATCTTGCTGTCAGCCCTGATCAAACTCGCCCTAATAGTTACACTCGGCGCATCTGCCTTGGCGGTTCTGCTAGCTGAGTTAATTCTTAACCTTATGTCCATGTTCAACCATAGCAATCTTGGCTTGCCTCGTGCCGTTGACCAAATTCTGAGAACTGTGATCGTTACCCCGGACATGCATCGTATACATCATTCGCGAAATCAAACTGAGCACAACAAAAATTTCGGATTCAATTTCAGTTTCTGGGATCGAATGCTCGGCACTTATCTTGAGGCACCAGAGGGCAGCCAGGAATCCTTAGTGCTTGGCATTGATGGATTTACTGGCAAAACAACAAGGACTATCCCGGCTTTGCTCAAACAGCCTTTGCTAGCACCATCAATTGATGAGCAATAAGGTTTTTAAAGTCTAAGCTGATGAGAAGCGTCTATTTGGTCATATTGCTGTTGATGCTTATACCCGACACCCATGGGGCGGAAAATGGAACCCCTTGGCATGGTAGCGACTTCATCGCAGCAGAATTACAGCGGACACGGTCCGATCCCGATAGCACGGTTAGCGTCAGCATTGCAGCGCCCCGTGACTATGTATTCGATTTTCTCAGCACTCGGCTGGACGAATATGCTGATGGTGCTGCCGCGCTGCGGTTTGATCATGCCGGCTCCGCCAGCACAGGCAGGCTAGCCCGTGGCAGCCTGCGGATTACAACAATGGACAACGGGGAAACCCTTGCGCAGCGCTTCCTACTGCTCACTGCTCCAACAGAATTCGCCTACTATACCAACATGGAACTCTCCACGCTGTCGGTTCCCCTCGACTATTCAATCACGCGTTATTCACTCACTGAAACTAATTACGAGAATACCGAACTTAGCGTCACGGTAAGCTATCAAGCCAGCAGCAAGCTATTCGCATTCATAGTCAGAAGAGCTTTTAACTCTGCACTCAGACGAGATTTTGAACGAGCTGCCAATATCATCGCAGAGAAATACAAAAATGAAAGCACCGAATAGCTGTGACTGGTTTTTTTCGATAACAAATCACCTTCCCTAGGAGAAACCGGAATCTTGAATTAAGGGGCTTCAGGGGAACTGTCGCCTGAAGCCCCATATCCAAAGCTTTCTTAAATTTTCCGGCGCGCATCACGCTTTCTCATACCCTTCTTTGATTAGTTTTTTGCCGCGGGAGGCATTGATATAACCCTTTGCCGCTGAAGCTAGCCTAGGAATTTTAGGATCGATATGTAGTTACCGCAGCAATATTGTTTCCTATGGCTAGCGCGCTATTGCAAAGCTTTCGTTCAAGCTTTCTAGAGTCGCAGCCAACTGGAGCACCCTATCTCTACACGCTCAGCTTTGCCACGCTTCTCATCTGGAGGGGGTTTGCCTTGCCTGCAGAGCCCTCCCATAAGACGCCGATCAACTGCAAACATTGATAGCCTAATTTAACGGTGATAAGGTCAACACACTTTTCTAAAAGCACACACATTATAAAAACAACTATTTTGGAGGTCCCTGTGAAAACACCCTTCTATTGCAGCCTGATCCTGGCTGGACTCTGCAGCCTCCCTGCTGCTGCTCAAACCTATTATGCCGATACGGTTGACGGTCCGTTAACGGGCCGTCCAACACGTATCTTGCAGACAAACTCGGCCGGCACGGATGTATTCGTATTTGACCCCGAAACCATGGAGCAAGTCGGTTATATACCTAATTTACCTCATAATCATGGGGCAACGGTGCACGCCGACGGCACCCATTATTATTTCACCAACGAACACGAACAAACTGTCGATGTGGTCAATACCCGAACCTTCGAGGTGGAAGAACGCATTCAACTTGCTAATGGCCCGCACAACCTGTCCGCCAGTATGCGCGCCCGCAAGGTCTATGTGGCAATCATTGCTGAGCCATTGATTCAGGTAATCGATATGGATTCCCATGAAATCGTCGCCAATATTGAGACCGGTGGAGGTGTTCACAATACTTTTGTTACCCCAGACGGCCGCTACGCTGTGGGCGGCATGATTGGCGCCAGCGAAATCATTGCCATTAATACCGAAACAGATGAAGTAGCATGGGAGATGTCCATACCCTATACCCAAAATCCCTTCACCGGCGGCGTCCGCCCCATCGCTTTTACCACCAACCCCGATGGATCAACCCGCTCACTGCTCATCAATGTCGGTGGCTGGCACGGTTTTTGGGAGGTAGACTGGGACTCCCAGGAAGTTATCAACAAGATCAGCCCCCCGGACGACGCCTGGAATCGAACCGACCAAACCGCGGATGGCATCCAGAGCGCACCTAGCCATGGCATAGTCGTTTTGCCCGACCAGAGTCAGGTCTGGCATTCCAGTCGTGCCACGTCGCACATCTATGGCTATAGCTTCCCAGACTATGAATACCTCGGCCGAGTATACATTGGCAACCCCGCCTGGCTAACCGCGACTAATGACAGCAAACACATCTGGGTTGGTGTCGCCAGCCACAACGAGACTGCGGTAGTAGATGTCGAGGCAATGGAGGTGGTCAAGCGATTCCCGGTTGGGCAGGCTCCAAAGCGTATATTTACTGCCATTATGCCCAGTGACTGGCAGGGAGAAACGCAATGAAAATAACTTCTTTCAAGCTCGCAATACTGACAATGACTGGACTGCTGTTGGCTAGTTGTGGAGAGGAAAGCCCCAGCCCGCAAAGCGCTCTCTCTGAGTCCAGTATCAGTGTGCCAAATACCCCCAAGGGGCTGGACTATGCCTTTTATAAAGAGGCGATCGAACCTATCTTCATGCGACCGCGCGGCGGCTACATCGGCTCAGATGCGGGATGCGTCGCCTGCCATACCAGCCAGGCCAATGCCCCGCTTGGCCTGCAGCCATTGACGCTTGAGGGTGACAGGGTGTTCTGGACTGAAGCCCAGTCCAGACAGAATTTTGAAAACGTAGCAATGCTAGTTAATCCTAGCGAGCCTGATCGCAGTCGTCTGTTGATGGCACCGTTGGCTCCCGCAGCCGGCGGAGAGCGACACTCCGGAGGAATTTTCTGGGACAGCAGCAACCACAGTGAATACCGGCTCATTACCGAGTGGATCGCATCCGGCTCAGATACCGCCGGCGCTTCCGAAGTAGTGGAAGTTGATTTCGAATTTTTCCGTTCCTGCGTGCAGCCCATTTTTGTTAATCCAATCGAAAACGCCATGCCCTGCGCCGAGTGTCACAGCGGCGAATTTGCCGTCGAACCACCCGCGAACGCCTATTGGACCGAAGAGCAATCGCGCCAGGCTTATGAGGATCTCGTCTACCTGATTGATCCGGGTCGTCCGGACAGCAGCCGCTTCCTGCACAAACCGCTTCACCCCAATGCTGGAGGGGATCTCATGCATAACGGCGGCCGCCGCTGGGTTTCCAAGGATGACCCCGAGCGCCGCGCCCTGGAGGACTGGGTCACGGGCAATTCATCAGGCTCGCAATGTCCACCTGCCCTGCAGTTCGATTATCCGCCGAGGTCTTGAGGCGATGATTGGATTTTTGCGATCGGGATTCTTTTGGGCGTCATTACTATCGTTAGCAGCTTGCATGGAGCAGTCTCCCGAGACCACGGCGGATGGCATATTCACAGCAGCCCAGGCGCAGCGCGGCGAGGGACTATTCGATCAGCATTGTGCTCGCTGCCACAGCATCGAAGAGTTCACCGGCCGAGCCTTTAATACGATCTGGGCAGGCACGCCAGCTGCGGCACTCTACCTACGTATCGCGAATACCATGCCGATGGATCAACCCGGCAGCCTTGGCACAGAGCAAAGCACTGCCTTGATGGCCCATATTCTGGCAAGCAACGGTATGCCCACAGGGGAAAAGCCCCTGGCAGGCGATTTGGAATGGCTGAGCAGCATTCTGATTGCTCAGAGATAGGCAGAAAACCTCTGCATTACCCTCTCTCGACGCCATTTTTGCCCTAACCGCTGCTTTCAGACGCCTCTAACTGTTTTTTCATCTGGACAAGTCGGGGAGGGAGAGATACCTTCTGCTGGTTGTCAGCCACCCAACCAGCCCGGTTGGTGCTGATAAGATGTCAATTTCGTTTTAGTGCCTCGGCACGGGAGTAAATTATGATAAGAAAAAGCCTTATCTCCCTGACGCTCGGTACGGCTCTGGTCCTGATGACCTCCGTAGCAAGTGTCTTCGCTCAAGACATGGAATCCGTCGAACCTTTCAAGGTCGGCACATTCGCCATTAATGATGTACCCACAGTTGGACTCGTGGTTCGCGATGACTCACTCATTGTGGAACTCGAAGCGGCAAATCGCGCCATGGAACTGCGTCCCCAATACGCCAAGATGGCTATGCCTGAGGATATATTGGGACTCATAGAGCAGTATGAATATGGCCTGAAGTATCGCGTATATGAGGTCGTCAACTGGATGGTAGCGGAAGGTCTGCTGGAATCACGCAACCTGCCTGACTACGTACATCCGGTTGCAGATGTGGACATCATGGCTCCCATTCAATACCCAAGTAAGGTGATGAATGCGGCAGTGAATTTCTACACTCACGCCTGCGAAGGCTGCACCGCGGCAGAACTTGAGCGGCGCACACGCGAACGTCAGGAAAATCGCGGCGTACCTTATCTATTCTTGAAGCCTACCCGCGGAGCCATAGTGGGAGACGGCGATGACATCATCATGCCTTATGGTCGTGATGAGATTGAATACGAAGTTGAAATGGCAATCGTATTCGGAAAGGCCGGCAAGTACGTCTCAGCCTCTCGCGCCTATGACCATGTGTTTGGCTACATGGTAGCAATGGATGTATCTGATCGCGGCGGTCGTCCACCCGGTGGTTATGGCGTTCGTTCAGACTGGTTTGTTGGCAAAGGGCACGACACATTTGCTCCCCACGGCCCCTGGATTGTGCCAAAAGAGTTCTATGGCGACCCGATGGACCGTCTGCACCAGATCACCGTGGTTGATGGCGTGACCGTGCAAGAAGCGCGAGCAGGCGACATGATTCACAATATTCCAGAACTCATCGAGTACGCTTCATCGCTGATTACTGTGTTTCCAGGCGACGTGCTGCAAAGTGGCACCTCCGGCGGCACTGGTGCCGGCCGAGTGGAACGCGCCACGGGTTCAGGCTTCCTGGTTGATGGTGAAATGATTCAGGCCACCATCGACGGAATCGGCACCCTCACCCACGTGGTGCGGGCAGAGGGTAGCGTTCCTGCTGATTTGTCTGGCGCACAGCTCCCGCCCGTTAGCACTTATCGGGACAACCGCTGATAGTCGGCTTAGCTAACGCTGGGCAGGCCTAACATCCTGCTTGTTAGCTTCAGCTGAAGAGCACAAGCAAATAAAAGCCCCATCTCACATCGTGAGGTGGGGCTTTTTACTGCACCGATTTCACTGAGCAACGTAGATCAGAAAAATTAGTCTCAATTCCTGAGCACTCGAATCCAATTCTGCGCTAGTTTGATTTAGATTAAATGGTGGGTATGCTGGGTTTGTCATGCTGAGCAAATACGAGTCAGGAGGATACATTCGTTCTTGCAGGAGACTGCAATTAAGGTGTAACGGTCACCGGTATGTAGGCGTTGGACCAACAGCAAACGTTGTCAAACTTGCTGTCAGGCGCCTGAAAATTATCGGCGCGCAGTCGCACGACATACTCACCAGGTTCAGGAAAAGTCGCCTGTGTGGTGACTTTTTCCCAGCCATTGTTGCCACTAGTGCCACTTTCACCACCTTGCTGGGCGCGCTCGCGGCCGGTAATCAAAGGCACAGAGAACTCAGGTACAGCGCCGGTCGGGCCCTGGTGCAAAACCCACTCGGTTCCCAGAGGGTAGAGCATCATCTTGTTTTCCGGGTAGGCCTGACGATTGCCGCGGTCCTGCACGTAGGCAGTAAAGGTAATGGAATCACCTACAGAGGTTTCCATAGGCGCCGCGAACATGCCCTGCACATTGGCAGCCTCTGGTCCATTCATGTCAAAGCGAATTGCTGGCTTCAATGAACCCAGCGCTCGCTCGCCATTACTCATCTCGTAAGATGTGGAGGTTGCACGTCCGGGAACAGACCAGGTCTGGCCGCCGGAGGTCAGTGTCCAAACAACCTCGGTGTCCGCCTCTTCGGCTGGCACTGTGATGGCGAAAGCGCCACGCTCCTGGATACCCACAAAACCGCGACGTTGGTAGACCGGAAAGTGCGTGGGTTGAACACCATCATACTTTGCTGGCTCGATAAAATTATTCGGACCCACCGGAATATCAGTGACGGCTTCACGATTCTGGTTAGCAAATCCGAAGATCAATGTGATTGATCTATCTTCATTCCTGATCCAGCCGTTGAAAAATGGTGCCACTGACTCACCGGTAGCTCCGCGCGTGGCCAGCGGATAGTCGCGGAGGTGTTCCGGCAGCTGCGCATAGAGTGGCGCAGCAAACAGACCCATCAGGGCAACAGCCGAGACCTTTATCAATGTTCGCTTAATAAACTTCACTATTCATCTCCTCCGGAGCCTGCAAAGGTTCGACGATCACGTTCTTCACGTTCAGCCAGCATTTTTTCGAAGCCTTGGTCATCCATATGCGTTACCGCAATCCAGGCGTGAGACATTTCGTCAGTTGTACGCTGTCCTGCACCAACCCACTGGTCTGGATCCGGGTTGAGCGGATTATTTACGCTGTTGTCATACTAGGCGGTGAGGATAATGGTTGTATTTGCCGGAATCAACGGCTGATAACCATCCTCATAGGTGTGGCTGTGGTTCCAGCCAGCATTCCAGTTGGACGCTTGACTCAGCATTTCACGGCGGCCAATGTTTGGATCATAGATTTCCATGCTCATGGCTACACCACGCAAGTGCAGGTGCGGCTGCCAGCTATCAATGCGAACCGGGTGATCAAATGAATGAAAACCCTGGGTCATCAACTTGCCGTGAGGCGGAATCAGGTAGTCGCCGCCGCTGCTCAAATTATAGGAGCGCAAATCCTGACGATAGGATTCTTCTTCCACGAATTCATCTTCGTCATCGTGATACCAGATGCCGACAGAAACCTGATCGTTAGGTACGGCATTGCCATCTGGGTAGTAATGGATACTCCAACCAACCTTTGAGTTGGCAGGCACTTTACGGCACGCACCTTCCGGCACCTTCTCTCCGAGCTTGCCGAAGGCAAACTCTAACAGACGATCACCGCGTACCCACTCGCCATCGTCGTCCATCACAACTAAGTGCGAGTTGGCATGGTGAGTCGAGCCATGAGCGGCCTTTGAAGGCAGGGTTTCAACAGCCTTGATACAGCGACTTTCGGTAATGCCTGAATCTACCTCTGGCTCCCACCACAAGTCCTGGCCATTAGCAGGCACATCCCATGCAGATGATTTGATTACGTGATCGGGTTCACCTAACTCTGAGGCCAGGCGCCACTCACCTACTTCCGGAAACTGCTTCGGTGGAGGCAGGTCCTCCTGGTTACCAAAAGGCGCGCCGGCGTTCACCCACGCCACGATAGTATCAATGTCTTCTTGATCCATACGCCAATCGTTTTTCAGATTTTGCACACCAATATGGTCATCATACTGGTAAGGCGGCATTTCTTTCTGCGCCACCTTCAATTGAATCAGAGGTGCCCAGGGGCGAACCTCTTCATAATTTGTAAATGACATGGGGCCAATCTGGCCTGGCTGGTGACAGCCCTGGCAATTTTCCTGAATGATTCTTGAGACTTCCTTCGCGTAAGTCGGGTGCTCATCCATTGCATCCTGGGCACCGGCAAGGTTTGGCGTGAGGGCCATTGCTGAAAATAGCCCAATTAGTTTAGTAGTTTTCATGGAGCTCTCCTGTTAAGAACTAATGACACAGAGTCTGTATCACTTCATTTTCAGCCATTCTTACTTTTAGATACCTTTAGTTCGAAGCACTGGAATCAACTGCAATCTTCCAATTTTCAAGGCGCTGGCTGTCTGTCGTTGCGCCTAGCGGTTACAAATCGCCATGGGAAGGATTTTGCTAGGAGGGAGCAAGGAATTACTGATACAGGTCAATTTTTTGGGCTGCCAAGTGTTACAAATTGTATGCGAACTAAAACTATGAAAATTAAATTGTGTATATCAATAAGATAGGAAAGGTATAAAGGAACTTTAAAAGGCAGCAAACTGGGCCGCAAGCCAACGCAATCTGACCATTGTAAAACCCGATCGCAGGTTTTTTCAGTGGCTTGACCCGTTTTTTGTCTCAGCCTGCCAGTAACCACAGCAAAACCACCAGGACTGCAAACCACGCCACCAAAAAAGCGCTGCGTATATGCCAGTTGATTCCGGCTTCAGCGGCGAGATAGCCCTTGACGCTGCTCTCCAGAGTCTCCGGGTCGAGTTGTTTCCCAATTTCAGACCTGGGCCCGGGCTTGACTGCCAAGCTGCCCATGATAAAGCCCACAGCGAAGGTCACTACAAAACCAATAACGTTCCACCACAGCCATGAGATAAGCGGTGCAAATACCCACAGAGAGGCATTCACTGAAATACCCAGCACCAAACCCGCAATTGCACCGCCGCCATGGGCGCGTCGGGTTAGCAAGCCAAGCGCAAATACTGCCAGAATTGAGCCATTGGCCATCGAACCAATTTGATTGATGGCTTCCAATACCGTGGAAGCGATGTTACCAACAAAGAATGCCATCGTCAGGGTAATTACCCCCCAGATCGCTGTGATGATGCGGGAGTAAACCAACTCCCTGTGCTCTGACCACACTGATCCGGCAGCCTCGTCATGGTAGCGGCGCACGAAGTCTTCCATGGTGGTTGCGCTGAGAGAATTGAGCACCGAATCCAGCGACGACATGGCCGCGGCAAACAGGGCTACCATCGACAGACCCACAACCCCCACCGGCAGATTGTTAATCATGTATAGCGGCACCGCCAGATTGTATTCCGGCGAGCCATTTGGCGTCGGCAAGGCGGCAAGGAATTCCGGAGTCTGACTGGCAAACGCGCCGATTCCAACACCCACCAGGCAATACAGCAGCACCAGCGGAAAGCGCAGCAGACCGTTAAGGAACAGAGCCTGGTTGCTGGCATCGATGCCATTGGTACTTAAAGTTCGCTGCACCTGGGACTGGTCACAGCCGTAGTAGCTCAGATATAGGAAAAACCCTCCAATCAGCATTGGCCAGAATGCGAATGTGTTGCCGTCTCCAAAACCGTGCTGGTTGAACTCCAGCGTTCGGCGCCGCTCCGGTTCCAGCGCATCCAGCATGGCGGTGAGACCACCATTGATGTCGAGCAGAGAGAACAGGATCAACAGCAGCACCAGCACCAGGATAACCAGCTGAATCACGTCGCTGTATATCACACCACGAATACCGCCCATGACATCGTAGACCACGGTGAAAGCGCCCAGCAGAATCACCGCCCAGAAAAACTCAAGGCCGGTAATTAACTCGATGACGATGGCGATGCTATAGACAGTGACGGATGTCGCGAAGGCACGTAAAAACAGGAATAAACCACTAAGCGTGAGGCGGGTGTTTACATCGAAGCGCTGTTCAAGATAAGCATAGACAGATACCAGTTTCAGATGGCGAAACAGAGGGATGAGAAACAGTATCAGACCGACCATAGCCAAAGGCACTGCCAACTCATACTGTAGCCACACCAGCCCGCCACCGGCAGCAAAAGCAACAAAGGCCGGCGCCCCCAGGATGCTGTTGGTTGAGCATTGTGTGGCCATAATTGAAATCGCAACCGGCCACGCCCCCATGTTGCGACCACCGACATAATAGTCTTCTCGGCTCTCCTGGCGGCGGGAAAGCCAATAAGCAAAGGCGATCAGAAAAACCAGATAGACAGCAATCACCAACCAGTCGATTGTCGCGAGATTTTCACTCATGCCGTTGCGCCGTCATCTGTTGCTACCCATATCAGTACTTTAGAAAATCATTCTCGCTGCATCCAAAGCTTGGCTCAAGCGTTGTCAGAATCTACCCTTGATATTGAAAACGGCCTGCACCTTGTCCACCGCAGGGTGATTTCGGTTAGTTATGGGAAAGGCGATATCCAGATGGGCTATGCGGCTGGAAGCAGCCTAACTGGACATCAAGCGCAAGCCAAACCCAACATTGGCCAACCAGTCATCCGGTAGACCAGAATCTGCTCCTGGCTCCCAGGCCCTGCCGACATCGAAAAACGCAGCAGCACCTATGCGAGTCAGATTGAACAGGTGCAAGTCGGTGTAGACCCTCTCTTCCAGGCTCAACACCGCACTTCGGTCCCCTACCTATAGCCGGTTGTCGAATGCCCGGGCACCGCGATCGCCACCCATATAGATCTGCCTTTCACGGCTAAGATTGTTTGCGTAGCTGGCGTTGTTACTGGCAAAAAATGGCGGAAAAAATAGCGATTGGAGTAACTGACTAGCAGATCCTCTGAATTACCGGAGTAGTTATTGAGCAGCGCCTCCCAACTCACACTATGCTGCCAGAACTGACGGCCATCAAACACCAGGGTGCTGCTGTACCTACCTTCGAGCACGACCCGGTTTTGATCTGAGCCGAATTCCTTAGAGGCATAACCGACTCGCACCAGCAGTTGCTGCCCCAGGTAAAGGTCTTCTGTTCGGTACAATTCATCCAGATTAAAGGCGGTGGCAAATCGGTTCTCGCCGTATTCCAGCTGCAAGAACGGGTAGACCAGCTCGCGATCTGCGGGAAACAAACTGGGTGCCCGCAATTCAGGGCTTGGGCCGAATCGATCACGACGGTAGCTAAATCCCGCGGTCCAGCGCAGATAGCTGTCCTTTGTAAGACCTTTCCATCAGCCATATGCAAGCTCCCCTTTGGTGATATCGTGCTCTACCTCACTGATCTCGTCGCCAAGAAAGAACTGCGCATCTCGACGGGTTTCATCTTCTAACAGCACTTGCCAACTGCGACGACTGTCCAGGGCGTAAAAAGGCAGACCAAGATCAAAAACCGCTTTTGATCCATCATCACTATCGACGAGAACAGTGCGGTTACGAACCTAGGAGCCAAATACGTTGGGATCTTCATATCTGATCTCATCAGACTCACGGTCGATATCTTCTCTGCGGGCAATGGCAAACTGCTTACCAAGGCCCAGGAAATTACTGTCTCGCAAACCGAAGGAAAAAGTGTTGTCTCCCCCTGATCAGTCGAATGCAAGATTAGGGGTCAGCGACCAGGTGTCTTTGGTGATGACCTCAATCCCGACCCGCTATTCGCAATTACTCACCAAGCGCAAGTCGGCATCAAAAAAATAATCTTGATTGCGCAGTATGCGTGCAGTCTCGTCCAGCAAACGCCCTTCTATCACTACTCCCTCGGCAAAAAGCATGAGCTGCTCGATGATGCGAGGCCGCGTAAGAATGTGAAAGCGGTTGGCCCAAAGGAAAAGCGCGTTGTTTTCATCCGGATTGGATTCATCGAAGATTTTGAGCCGGGTGAAATCCAGCGACTCGACGGTGAGCTTTGTATCGGGAAGTTCGGTTAGCGAATCTTCCCTGAGAAAAGGATAGCTTTCGCTGGCAGCAACAAAACCAGGCTTACAGGAAACTGCGGCCAGCCTGCTATCTGTTCCCTGTGCGAGCGCTGTCAGTAGGTGCGTTGCCGCTAACAGCGCAAGTCCAGTCTTAGAAACTTTCATTATTGTTCAGAATAACAGAACTGTCGTGACTAGCGTGCCTGATGGACACTTCCACCGTAATGAATTCTTTGAGAAGGAGACTATCACGAACATGAATATCAAAACCCGCTCAATCATGCTCCTACCGGCTTTTCCGCGCCCTGGTCTCTCCACCACCGCGATTTTGCTATTTGTGTTGCCAACACTTGCCATAAACATCAACTACGGAATCGCCGTGGCCGAAGGCTATGTGGCGTTATGTAATCCCTATTGGGATGGCTGCACCTCAATCAGCGCTACTGGTTGCAATGGCACGGCTTTTTTCTTTTTCAAAGCAGCAATGCTGCCACTGTCATTGCTCTATTTCTACTACTGGTTACTATGCTCGAAGCGGCTCAATAGCATGGGTTACGAGAAGCCGACGATTGGTAACCTGGGCTTCTTTGCTGTCGCCGCTCTGGTTTTATATACCCTCTCCCTGGGTGCACTTGGAGACAATTTCCGGTTGATGCGCCGTATTGGCATCATCTTCTATTTCTCCCTCACCTATTTATGCCAGCTTTTAATCGTTCATCGCCTGGGCGTATTAGGTCAACAAGACTTAAGTCAGACCCTGCAAAAACTAATGTGTCTCTTCATTTTTGGCATCGCGGTACTAACACTGTTTCTCGATGCACTGCTACCCAATTATGATGACTATGAAGACGCCTTCGAATGGAGCATTGCCTTGCTGCTTCTTATCAATTTCCTGCTGGCAGCCTGGAATTGGCGGTTTATCGAAAAGATGAAGGTGGACAGCTTAGAAACGTCAGAGTAACTTGCAAGCGACAAATCAAATCTGTAGCTGAAAGCCTCTAAGCGCATCAACTTCGAATTTTTAGGCAGGTCCCAAGACAAATGAAAGAATTCCAAACTTTAAAATCAGACATCACCCAAGTCCGCCTCGCAGAATCTCAACTGGACGCAAACGCGACTCTGGCCGAGGGAGAACTTCTTTTAGAAATCGACAAATTCGGTTTCAGTGCAAACAATGTGACTTACGCGGCAGCCGGTGATCAGCTAGGTTACTGGCAATTCTTCCCGTCATCTGACAATACCGAAGGTAATTGGGGGGTTATTCCGGTCTGGGGTTTTGCAAACATAGTTAAGAGCAGCACAGCTGGTGTCGAAGTGGGCGAACGGGTATTTGGATACTTTCCCACTGGAAGTTATCTAAAAATGCAGAATGTGGAGGTGTTCGACAATCGTCTCGTTGATGGCGCTGAACACCGATCCAGACTGCCGGCGGGATACAATACCTATCGGCGGGTAGATTTTGAACCGGGCTATGACAGCAGCATGGACGCTTACCGCATGCTGCTATGGCCTCTCTATATTACTTCATACTGCTTATGGGACAGCCTGCAGCATAAACAGTGGCACGGCGCCAAGCAGGTGCTCATTGTCAGTGCTTCAAGCAAGACCAGCATCGGGCTGGCGTATGCATTGGCGGCGGATGCGTCGGCACCCACGTCAATCGGCCTGACCTCAGCGGGCAATCGAGACTGGGTAGAGAGTCTTGGCATCTATGGCCAGACCATCAGCTATGATGCGCTGACCGAAATCGATGCCTCTAAGCCTTCTGTCATTGTCGATATGTCCGGAAACGCCGGTCTCCTATCCCGCATAGCACAGCATCTTGGAGACAATCTGGCCTTCTGCCTTAATGTCGGCCTGACCCATTGGGATGAGGCTGGGCAGGACACGGGCGTTCCTCAGGATAAGCGCGAATTTTTCTTCGCTCCAAGTCACATTCAAATGCGAATGAAAGAATGGGGACCAGCAGAATTCGAGAAGCGCTCGTCTCGGTTCGTCCTGCAAGTAACGCAGCAGAGCGCTGAGTGGATGCTGTTGGAAAATCTGTCAGGCGTAGAGGCACTGGCTGATGTGTACCGCGATGTTTGTGACGGCACGCTGGCGCCGGAAAAAGGTCTGGTGATCAAGATTGCAGGAAGCTAGTTCGGTATAGTGGAAGCCATCAGGGAACGAAACTGCATGCCCCAGCGTCCGTCGACTCTGGCGATCACCCAGGTCGCTGGAATGCGCATATAGACTTCACCCGCACTGTTGATCCGTTCAAAGGTTAGTTCGAATATTACCCGGTCAGGCGTGGCACCGCGAACGACGATATCGGAGTACTCGCTGCGGAGCCAATCTTCCCTATCCCTGAGTCCATCAAAGTCGGTTTCAATCAAGGAAGAATTCATGGATTCTGCGAGTATAAAGCGATTATCTTCATACACGATGGCCGCCTGGGGAACGTGATTCACGTAGGACAAGGCAAAGCGGTCATTAGCGTTGAACGCAGCAAAGAAATATTCCACGGCCGCAAACGCATCACGCTGTGCTTGCGCCAACTCTGCCTCGTCGAGGTTCCCGGAGCCAAGATTACCCGCCCGGTACTGCATCGCCCAGCGACCCTCTTTCTTGGTAAATATATAAAAAACATAGCCACGAGCGATCACTTCGCCGGCGGCGTTTAAACGCGAGAAGTCGACACCCAGATTTACCTTTTCATCCGACACCAGATAAGTTTCGACATTGTCCCAACGACTGCGTGCCCAGCCTGACCGCCGATTAGACTCATAAGGGATAGCAAAGTCTGCTGGCTGATCTGCGACAAAGATTGAGTTGGCCCGATGAGTAACGTGGGGGAAATGCAGCTGCTGTCGCACCAGCTCGTTGTCTCCGGAATTGAATGCTATGAGGAATCTATCCAGCGCTGCACGCGCTCCGGCCTCCGGATCACTGGCAGGCTGTGCGGACAGCGCAGAAACCGCGAGCAGCTGCATCAATAACACGCAACTCAACTTGATTAAAGTTCGCTCTGGTCTCATTCGCAATCCTTTGTACATGTCTTCTTGGTTTACCTGCCGGTCAAAACCAGCTGTCTTGCTGGCGCTGCTAATCCACGCCCAGGCTATGACTGAGCGTGAATTTAAGCCATTGCTTAAACCCAGGATTCAAGCCGATAGTTTAAATCCAGGGTTTAAATCCGAGGTCCAGATCCAAGGCTAGATCAAAGACCCTAGGCCGCAGACAATGCCTGCTCGATATCGGCAATTATGTCGTCGATATGCTCGATTCCTACACAGATTCGCAGGGTTTCAGGTTTCACACCAGCCTGCAGCTGCTCAGCTTCGGTCAACTGCCTGTGGGTAGTCGATGCGGGGTGACAGGCCAGGGTCTTGGCATCACCAATGTTAACCAGACGTTTAATCATCTGCAGTGCATCGTAGAACTTAACACCCGCCTCGAAACCGCCCTTGATGCCGAATGTCAGCAGTGACGCAGGAGCGCCGCCACAGTATTTCTGCGCGAGGGCATAATTTGCATCTGACTCCAGCCCGCCGAAGCTTACCCATTCAACCTTGTCATGGGCTTCCAGATATTTGGCGACCGCCACCGCATTTTCACAGTGACGCTCCATGCGCAAACCCAACGTCTCCAGACCCTGCAGCAACAGAAATGCGTTTAGCGGTGCCAACGCAGCACCCGTGTTCCTGAGAGGCACTGTACGCGCCCTGCCTATGTAAGCTGCCTCTGCCAGAGCCTCGGTGTAAACCACACCATGATAGGAAGGTTCAGGCTCATTCAGCTCTGGATAGCGCTGAGCATGCTCAGCCCACGGGAAATTGCCAGAATCAACAATCACACCACCTATAGAAGTGCCATGTCCCCCAATATACTTGGTCAGAGAGTGCACCACGATATCAGCACCGAACTCAATGGGGTTGCACAGCGCTGGGGTTGCAACCGTGTTATCCACAATCACAGCGACGCCGTGTTTATGCGCGGCAGCGCAAACTGGTTCGAGATCAATAATATTACCAGCCGGATTACCTATTGTTTCGCAGTACACCGCCTTGGTTTTGTCATCGATTAGTTTTTCCAGCGCCTCTGCAGAGTCGTCTTCTGCGAATCGTACCTCAATGCCCTGGCTCGGCAGCATATGTGCAAACAGCGTATAGGTACCGCCATACAGCTGCGGTGTGGAAACGATGTTGTCGCCAGCCTTCGCCAGCGTGAGGATCGCGTAGTTGATGGCCGCCATGCCGGATGCCACGGCCAATGCCGCAAGCCCCCCTTCCATGGCAGCAACGCGTTGCTCTAACACGTCGTTGGTTGGATTCATTATGCGCGAATAGATATTGCCAGGCACCGCCAGGTTGAAAAGATCGGCACCATGTTGGGCATCATCGAATTCATAGGCGACGGTCTGAAATATTGGCACGGCGACTGACTTGGTGGTGGCATCGGTTTCGTAACCGCCGTGAATAGCGATAGTGTCTTTCTTCATGGGTTTCTCCCGCGGTAAATATTGGCGCCAAGGTCAGCGCGCAGTTTACACCGACTCGGCGGTGCTGAGTACAATGAACTAATAAAGATTTGGGCTAAGCTGGATCGACCTGATCAAGAATCGAACCGAATCAGAGAGGTAAAACCTCTGCGACTGTGAAAGCAACAAGGCCTTGAATTCAATCAGCCCTGGCTAAGCTAGTCGATTTCCAGCACGCGTATCAAATCGGTGCCGCCTGCACCCTGCTGTGTGCCGTGGGTGATTACGACTACATCGCCTGTCTCGAGGAGGCCCAATTCGCGAGCACGCCCGCAGCCGAACCTGGTCCGCGATTCATCACTATCCGCATTTTCCTCATCATAAAGCAACGGAATAACTCCCCAGTTCATGGCCAGGCGGCGCGCTACTCTGTCAGACGCGGTTACTGCCAGGATTAAACTCTCTGGCCGATGTCTCGAGATTAAGCGCGCCGTATACCCGCTATCCGTCAAGGTGATGATGGCGGCGGCCTGCAGCTGCTCGGCCAGACGCGCTGCCGCTTGCCCGATAGCCTCGGCAATCTTGGCGGCCTCAGTCATCCTGATGGTTTGCAGGAAGCCAAATTCCCGCAATGACGCTTCTGCCCGCAGTGCGATCGCGGACATTGTTTGTATAGCCACCACCGGATACTGTCCAACCGCCGTCTCACCGGACAGCATAACTGCGGAGGTACCGTCGAGAATCGCATTGGCCACATCACTGGCTTCCGCCCGGGTGGGTTTGGGGTTGGTCTCCATGGAGGCCAGCATTTGGGTTGCCGTGACCGCAGGCTTGCCGTTTGTCACCGAGCATTGAATCAGCTTTTTCTGGGTACTTGGCACTTCTGCCAAAGGCAATTCCACACCCAGATCGCCTCTCGCTACCATGATGCCGTCTGCGGCCGCCACGATCGCTTCGACGTTGTCGACGCCGGCCTGATTCTCGATCTTGGCGATGATTGGAATATTGCTGCCGCGCGCATTCAGCCTGTCTCGAATCCCCTGGATTTCGCTGCCGGACTGCACGAAAGAAGCCGCCATATAATCCACCTGCTGGGCGACAGCAAAGTCAATTTCGTTCTCGAGATTTTCCAGGAATTCCGGGCTGATTGCGCTAATTGCCAGCTGAGCACCCGGCAAGTTGACTCCCTTTCTCTCACCGAGCATCCCCCCATGCACCACCACACATTCGATTGCAGCCGCGTTGACTGCGGCAACGCTCAGCTCGATCGCACCATCGTCGAGCAGTATCACGTCACCCTTTTTGACACCGGCTGATAATTTTCGGTAGCTAACCGACACACCTGCCAGGTTGCCTTTGCGATCATCGGCAAAAAGCGTGAAGGTCTGATCCGCTTCCAGAAAAACTGGACCGTCTTCAAGCAGCCCGGTCCTGACCTCGATACCTTTGGTGTCGACCATAATGGCAACGTGCGCACCCACATTAGATGCCGCCTGTCTTACCTGTGCCACCCGATTGGCGTGGCTTTCATAGTCTCCATGGGAGAGGTTCAGCCGCACCACATTGAGCCCTGCGTGAATCATGTCCTCAAGCGTTGCGACGTCATCGCATGCCGGACCGACTGTCGCAATTATCTTGGTTTTGCGCTGGGACAAAGACTGTGGATCGGGCATTGGGAAAATTTTCTATGGCTGAGTTCAATATTTGAAGCTAGAAGCTTCGCTGTTTGCCTCGAAACTTACTTTAAAAATTACTTCAAAATTTACTTCGAAACATACGTCAATACATGCGCTGGCACAGTCGCTGAATCTCGCGAAGAAACACCGCTTCGCCGACACCTCAAAGCTACCACAAAACCCTTTCAGTTTTGTGAACAATCCGAACCGGCATAGTTAGCAGCGGCCATGATGACTCGATCTGACAACTCGTTAAACCTGATTAAAATCAGGCCTGCACTTTTCTTGCGAGAGATACTTTTACTGCCAAGCTAAGCGCTCAAGGTCTTGATGGCAGACACCAGGGCATTGAGTTCGCCCTTGGTCGTGTAAACGTTTGGCGTCACCCGCACACCGCGAACGCCTGGCCGATTGATTGCCGCAGTATAGATTCTATGCTCGTTCATCAGTCGCTCGGCCAGCTCAGCTGGCTCCAAGCCTTCGATGCCTACATTGCCGATGCCGCCATGGCGATGTAACTCCGCCGGGGTATTAATAATCACATTAGCCAACCCCCTGAGCTGGCTGGTCCAGAAGTGCTGAAGGTGCTGCAGGCGAGCCGCCTTACGCTCCAGCCCCAGAGTGTTCTGGTACTGGATCGCGTTCAGAATGGCCAAATCTGTGTGCACCGGGTGGGTGCCAATGTGGTTCAGACGCCGCATATCATTCGTGCCAAGGTCGCGCTCGGCGAGCAACGGCCAGACCCTGTCAATTTTTTCCTTCTTCACATACAGCATGCCTGAGCCCAGCGGCGCACTTAGCCATTTATGCAAACTGGTGCCGTAGTAATCACAGTTCAAGTCACTCATTTTGAACGGCACATGGGAATAGGCGTGGGCACCATCCACCATGACCTCAACACCTCTGGCATGAGCCATGTCCACAATCTTGCGCACCGGCAGAACTTGCCCAGTGATGTTGATCATGTGACAAATCATCAGAAGCCGGGTTTTGTCTGTAATCGCAGCGGCGTAGAGCTCTACCAGCTCTTCGTCACTGCTGGGATGATTGGGCACCGAAACCAGGCGATTGACCGTGCCATAACGCCTCTCTACCAGCTTAAAGTGGTTAAGCATAGCGCCATAGTCTTGTTCGGCCATGACCGCCTCGTCTCCCGGCTGCCAATCCAGACCACCAATGATGAGATCCAGGGACTCGGTGGTATTGCGGGTGATAGCCACTTCCTCGGAGCTACAACCGACAATCTCGGCCACGGCATTCGCCACTCTATTCTTGTTTTCGAACTGCACCGTGCGCATATAGTAAGAACCTTCCCGGTTAGCCATGCGCATGTGATCGATGAGATGCTCCAGAGTCTGCTGCGGCAGAAAGCAGTAATAGCCATTCTCAAGGTTGATATAGTCCGGCTTGATCTCATAGTCGCCCCTGACCTTGAGCCAGAAATCTTCATCGGTGGCCAGATCCGCTGGCGACACATGCTCTACCGCAGCCACGGCTTCCCGCAGCGAAGTAAATCCCCCTGAGAGGCCGGCACCCATGACACCCAGGTTTTTGATGAAAGCACGTTTATCCATGGCTAGCCTCGAGTTAAATGATTCTCGTTATTGGTATCTGAAGTTAGTTATAGTTCGGGATCGATGCGGGCGCGCATGCCCGGCATCAGGTAGTGCACCAGTTTTTTGTCAATGTCCCTGCAGATTAAAGGGAATTCGGCAGGAGTGCAAAGTTTCCCAGCCAGTACCCAACTGTCCTGAAGTTTCAGCCTGATTGTGTCCGACAGGCTCTGCGTATAAGCTACACCTACTTGCTGTTGCCGCCCAAATAATTGCGGCCGCAACCGGTAAACACATCAATATGTACACTGCCCAATGCTAGAGAAGGAAAAGCTATGCAAGCTCTGATGATGAATTCCCAGCTCATGATTTCGTCGATTCTGAAACATGCGGAGAAGAATTTCCCGGAAGTAGAAATGGTTTCTGTCACTGTCGATAGCCCGCGCCATCGACAGACTTACAAGACTTTTGCCAGGAGATGTCGCCAGCTGGCTAATGCACTTTCCGCCCTCGGCGCTGAATTTGGTGACAGGATAGGCACCATGGCCTGGAATGATTTCCGCCATATGGAGCTCTATTACGGGGTCTCTGGTTCCGGCATGGTTTGTCACACCATCAACCCAAAACTGTTTCCCGAACAAGTTGCCTACATCATCAATCATGCAGAGGACAAAATCCTGTTTGTAGATGTGCTGGTCATGCCATTGTTGGAAGCGCTAAAGGATCACCTGAGCAAGGTTGAAACTGTCGTGGTGATGACTGATCGAGCACATATGCCAGAATCCACGCTGCCTAATGTTGAATGTTATGAAGAATTATTGGCAGAGCAGTCCGACGAGTACGAATGGCCACAGTTCGATGAAAACACAGCAGGCGGCATGTGCTATACCTCAGGCACAACCGGGCATCCCAAGGGGGTTGTGTACAGCCATCGCTCCACCTTGCTGCATGCCCTTTCGGGCGCATTGCCCGACGTCACTACTGCATCCAATATGGAAACAACCCTACCAGTTGTCCCTATGTTCCATGTGAACGCCTGGGGCGCTCCTTACGCAGCGCTCATGGTTGGCATGAAAATGGTTCTGCCTGGACCCAAGATGGCAGACGGCGAAACCCTCACCGACCTGATGACCAGTGAAGAGGTCACCTTCAGCTCTGGCGTTCCAACCATCTGGCTGGGGCTCCTGGATTACCTGGACGCCAACAGCAAAACCATTCCCAGCCTTGAGCGCGTGAGCGTTGGTGGCGCTGCCTGTCCTCGCATAATTGTTGAGCGATTCCGGGAACAGCATGGCTGCACCGTGGTGCAGGGATGGGGCATGACAGAGACCAGCCCGCTGGGCACCATATTCAGCCTCAAGAAAGGCATGGAAGATTACAGCGATGAGCAAATGACCGACCTCCAGTGTCTGCAGGGGCGCGGCGTATTCGGTATCGAAATGTGTATTGTTGACGAGAACAACGAGGAGTTGCCCTGGGATGGTGAAGCATTCGGCGCACTGAAAGTGCGGGGTCCATGGGTTGCCAAGGGCTACTATGGTCTATCTGACGTGCCGGGTGATGAAGAATGTCCAGTAGATGAAAAAGGTTGGTTCAACACCGGCGACGTCGCCACCATCAACCCCGATGGCTACCTGCAAATTACAGACCGCACCAAAGACGTCATCAAGTCTGGAGGCGAGTGGATCAGCTCCATTGAAATAGAGAACGCTGCGGTCAACCACGAGGATATTGCCGAAGCCGCCGTCATTGGACGCTACCACCCCAGATGGACTGAGCGCCCGCTCCTTATATGTGTGCTACAGGAAGGAAAGAGCCTCAGCAGTGAAGAAGTGCTGGAGTTTCTGCGCGATAAGTTACACAAGATGGCCGTACCCGACGGCGTCGAATTTGTCGACGAACTCCCCCACACCGCCACTGGCAAACTGAACAAGCTGGGGCTGCGCAAGACCTTTGCAGATTACGAGTTCCCGGCCGCCTGATACCTCAAACAGACTTAAGCGCCTCATTAGTGCTTTTCCCCTTTGTCACGAGACAAAGGGGGACAGAGTCGCTCGGCCCTGCCGATTTTTGATCGAAACGCAGAATGAAAGGACGCAATCAGTTTGCTCGCGCTTTGCCGATTGGTTTTCTAATAAGGCAGCCAACATGGAGGGCCTGTTTTAACCCCATGTAAATGAGCGAAGTCAACGCAGGCATTAGCAAGCAACCCTCCATGACCTGCGTGCAAGACTGGCATTAGCGACAGGCACACTAATTCTAGAACCGGACTCGTGGCTCCCTGGTGAGTAAGTAAATAATTCCGGAAAAGACTAAACAGAAGGAATTTACGGCCGCTATAAAGTTTGAGAGGGGACACCGCAAGCGGAGCCCCCTCTACAGGATCATCAGTTGAGCTGTCAGTATCTGAGCGGTGAGGCACAAGGTACTGGTGTTCTTCTTTTAACCCTAGCCCGCAAGCTTCCTGGCCTATCCCCAAAGACCACTTTTCAGCGACTTTAGCGATAGTCCGTTGCGTCGACTCGCTCCTGTGAAGGTTCGCGCGTCTGCGGTGACTTCCGGGTGCCTCTGAGAAATAAATCCCAGATTTAAAGTCCTAGGCCGGGACCCGTCAAAGCCTGTTGGCCGAACAGATTCTTTGGCGATCCTGAGGCTATGGAAAAAGCACTCGTCACAACGTTCCATCAGTTAGCAAGAATTCCGGGGCATCGATTCGCAGCTTGCGATTCCTGCTTTCTTCACCGATCTAAATCTTTCGATTCAGCCCTTTGAATTCCGCATTCCTCGTTTGCTTTCAGCCGCTTAGGACATGCCCGCAGCGACAGTGCAATTCGATGATTGTTCCCGGCTTACTTCCTGCGCCGTGAGCGCTGTTTGAAGAGTCGTTTTGGTTCTTACGCCGAAGCGATCACTTTGAACAACGATGATTTGATTATACATAAAACTTAATGGCTGCCAATATTTCTTAATGCTTTTTTGAAAAATATTTAGCTTTAAGCCTTTAATTGATTGATTTTTGAATTATCGTTTTATAACAATTTATCCACAACTACTGCAAGGTCAGTGACACAGTAACAACCTGAATGTTTTTTAAACAACTCAAAATTTCTGCCGCGTTTTATTGCACACAAGAATCGAATCGTTGACTGACTAACACAGCATCAAATATTCAAAAGATTAGTGTGGAACACAAGACGAATTCATGCCAAAGAATTAGCAGCTTGCGAAAGACTTTAGAATCGGCACTTGAATATATGCAGCTAAGCGATTGAACCTCAAGCAAATCGCACTCATCAATTAGCTTCAGGGTAGACAGCCTCCCTGGGGCACAAAAATGTAGCCCGACACCGCATCACCAAACACTCTAGCCTTGTGTCCCAGTTGATACAGTCCCGCGATGTAGAGGCAGATCACTGCGTCCAGCGCATCTTCATTATGCTTGAGAGCCTTCCCGCGCAGCGCCGTGATCGCCGCACTCTCGAACACAAATCGAAACTCGCCCGGTATCCGCAAACGCAGTACTGGCGAGCTTTCCAGGCGCATCAACATCTTTGCCAGAGCTTTCTGCCCCTGCCGCTTCTGCTCTACCCTACCTTTCTTATAGAAATGACGCTCCCGCAGCTGAAAGATTTCAATCAATGCGGGATGAGGATAGCACTCGGACTGCCAGCGCTGATCCTGGTTGCCAAGATGGGCAAAACCTCTAGCTGCCAGCGCATCCCCCAGCATTACACTATCGGCGTGTGGATAGCGCGACAGGTTGGAAGTATGGCAGCCGGCTTTGCGGCTACCGTAGACCCGGCTCAGCTCATCCTCACAGGCTCTTCTACCATCGAAATTTCGAATAATTGTGGGTCCGTCAATGGTGACACCATGAAGAGAATCGATGCCAGCAAGATGCTTTAGAATACTCTCTGTACCATAAAGATTCTGCAACACTGCATCGAGGGTCAGCGTGTTGCCTTGCAGGGTGCCTACTGCTATAGCAGTCGGATTGTTCGCGCTCACCCACGCCAGATCCATACCAGCCAGAGTAAATCGTCGCATGGTGATTCTATAAAGAAGTCAGGTATATTAATTTAATAAACGCGATCTACTCACCAATAAATATATCGAGAGGCAGCAGCGCGGTAACTCCCACGTTGGGAGCATCCACCAGCTGCGAGATTCGAATATCGACCGCAACACTGGCAATAACATAGGCCTGCTGTCGGGTGTAGCCATAGGTCGTAGAGATATAGTCAACAATACCTTCAATGGCGTTACGCGCGGCAAGATTGATATCGTTGGAGAGATTTTCCAGCCCTGCTATTACGTCAGAATTCAGATACTCCATATACGACGGTACTGCACCCGAATCTTTTACGGGAATACCCGTAACTGCATAGAAACGTCTGGAGGGAATTTCCAGCAGTTGCGACGAGCCTTCATAATGAGGTCCACGTGACAAGTCTGGACCATCCCTCAAGATCTCTGTGGTAACCCAGACGTCGGCCGACATTTCGATAGCGGTGCCAGAAACCTCACCATCGCCCTGCGCATAATGCAGATCACCAATAGCCAGGCCGCAGCCATCGATAAAGCAAGGCAGGTAGACCGACACGCCGGCTTTGAGGTAGCGGATATCCATATTACCGCCGTGCTCTCGCGGCGGAATAGTGCGCAGACACTCCTCAGAGGCTGGACCGCGCGGTCCACATAATGCGACCGGGTCAGCCCCTTCCGACATTGGTAGAGACACCCGCCCACCGGCGTCTGCTAAGGCCTGTTCCCGCTCCAGCATACGTCGGTGTTCGTTGGCGCCGGGTAAGGTGGTGATAACACCCGGGAAACTGGCGTTGGGAATGCGAATGCCCGGGATATCGTCAGTCTCCGCGTACTCCCTGTTGAGCCGCCATATCACCATGCTCTGGCCGTCCACCAGGTCGGGAATGAATCCAGAACTACCGCCTGTGGACCAGGCATAGGATCCTGAATCGATGCTGTTGATAGTTACTTTCAGCACATCCCCGGCCTCTGCGCCAACGATATGAACAGGGCCAGTGATTGGGTGCACACGGCTAAAATCGCCACTCAGGGTATCGGGCTCCTCCCCTTGCTGCGCAGCAGCACCGATCACATCCCGGGCATCGCGGGTATGAAACAAAATAGTCTGACCAGGCACCGCGCGTGCCGCCATTGGAATATCAGGGTGCAAGCGGTTAACGCAGCCAGGATCCTCTATGCAATCAGCGCCAGTGCCACCGACCACAACAAGCTGATTGTCAGCCGCAGTCAAATTATGAATTGGGCTCAACATTCCCAATAAGAAAGCAAAACAAGATAAGAATCGATTCATCTCACGATCACCCACCAGCTCTGCTGGCTATAGAAGTAACTGAAAACGGTCGCTCAGTATCCTGGCTCGAGGAGTTGCGATGATACCAAACAGCATCCGAATGACTGTCAATCTATCGACAATTGGGCGGCAGGGCAATTAGTCGCTGCCCGCGAACTCAACCTTGCCGGTTTCAATCACTTCCGATAGTTTTAGACGCAGAGTCCAGCGACCAGTACATGTAATCGATATCTAACGGAGCAATAACCATGACCGCCAAATCACCGCGCATGTCCAGTTTTCAAGTAGTGCTGCTGATCGCAGCTTCATTTTTGAGCAGTCTGGGTGCAGCACAAAACGCGGATCAGGCCTATCTCACTCCGCCCCTGGATATTGCCGATATTGTGGACGCGCAGCCTACACCAGCGGTGTCGGTTGACCCCGCCAAGAGCTGGATGCTGATTTTGGGGCGACCAGGCTTGCCCTCGATCACGGAGCTATCGCAGCCAGAGCTGCGCATCGCCGGCCTGCGGATTAATCCTGCTAACAATGGCAGGAGCCGCAGCAGCTATTACAACAGCCTGACGCTGCAGAGTCTGGAAAATGGCGGTTCCCGCGTCATCATCGGCTTACCCGCCAATCCCCGGATTCGAGACGTCAGCTGGTCCCCAGACAGCTCCCGCATCGCTTTCACTCTGGACCAGGGTGACCACATTGAGCTGTGGCTTGCGGAAGTAGATTCGGCTTCAGCCAGGCGGCTCATCGTCAGCGAGATGAACGGGCTGTTCGGCGCACCGTTCAGCTGGATGTCGGACTCATTTCGCCTGCTGGTTAAAGCCGTACCCGATTCACGGGGACCTGAGCCCGAGGAACCGGCGGTGCCGTCCGGCCCCGTGATTCAGGAATCTACTGGCAGACCCGCTGCCGCCAGGACTTATCAGGATCTGATGGAAAACAGCCATGACGAGGAGCTGTTCGAGTATTACGGCCAGGTCCAGCTTTTGATGGTCGATGTCAGCGGCTACATTCAGGAATTGGGAGAGCCTGACCTGATTCGCCGCGCCCTGCCTGCTCCTGGCGCAGATTATTTACTGGTGGAAACAGTGCAGCGGCCCTTCTCTTATCTGGTGCCTCAGTACCGCTTTCCCCACCGACTCGAAGTCTGGGACAGCTCCGGAGACCTGCTCCGAGAAATTGCCAGCCTGCCGCTAGCCGAGGAAGTACCGATCGGTCGCGGCGCAGTGCCCACTGGTCCTCGATCCATGAACTGGCGAGCAGACGCGCCCGCGACCCTGTATTGGGTTGAAGCCCAGGATGGCGGAAACCCGCGCGCCGACGTCGACATTCGCGACATCCTGTTTACTTCAAGCGCACCGTTTCGCGACCAGCCCGAAGCACTTATTGAACTGGAAATGCGCTATGCCGGCACCACCTGGGGCCATGGCGAACTGGCCCTGGTGAATGAATCCTGGTGGAGCACGCGCCAGACCCGGAGCTGGATCGTGGCGCCCGATGGTGGCGCGGCTCCGGAATTGTTATTCGACCGCTCTACCGAAGACCGCTACAACGACCCGGGCACGCCTATCACCGAGCGCAATCAGTATGGCAGGTCTACGCTGCTAAGCAGCGCAGCAGGCGATATCTATCTCTCTGGCGTCGGTGCATCAGCAGAGGGCGACCGCCCGTTTCTTGATCGCCTTAATCTGACCAGCAAAACCAGTGAAAGACTATGGCGCTCTGAGGCGCCGAGCTACGCAGCGTTCATGGGTTTTCTAGACAACAATCAACAGGCCCTGCTCATTCGCCAGGAGTCGCCCACAGCGCCTGGCAACTATTACCAGCTTGATCTGAATACCACCCAGCAGGCAGCGCTCACTGCGTTTCCGCACCCGTACCCGCATATGCTTGATGTCTACAAGGAAGTGGTGCGCTATCAGCGCGATGATGGCGTCATGCTCACGGCTACCCTTTACCTGCCCCCGGGCAAGACCAAGGAGGATGGCCCATTCCCCATGCTGATGTGGGCCTATCCGCGCGAGTTCAAAGATGCCAGCTCCGCGGGCCAGATGCGCGGCTCGCCTTACCGGTTCAACGCCATCAGCGTTAATGGACCACTGCCCTTTCTGGCCAGCGGCTACGCTATCTTTGATGGTCCCACCATGCCTATTATCGGTGAGGGCGAAACTGAACCCAATGATGCCTACGTGGAGCAACTGGTCAGCAGCGCCGCTGCTGCCGTGCAGACCGTGGTGGAAATGGGAGTTGCTGAGCCCGACAAGATCGCCATCGGCGGCCATTCCTACGGCGCCTTCATGACCGCAAATCTGTTGGCCCACTCCGATCTGTTTGTGGCCGGGCTAGCCAGGAGCGGCGCCTATAACCGCACCTTGACCCCCTTTGGCTTCCAGGCAGAGGAGCGCACCTTCTGGGAGGCACCTGATATTTATTTCCGCATGTCGCCCTTCATGCATGCCGATCAAGTCGAAGAGCCGATCCTGATGATCCATGGCGAGGCCGACAACAATTCAGGCACCTTCCCACTGCAGAGCCGCCGTTTCTATAATGCACTCAAAGGGCATGGCGTGAAAACCAGGCTGGTAATGTTACCCCACGAATCCCACGGCTACCGCGCACGGGAATCGGTATTACATACGCTTTGGGAAATGAACAGCTGGCTCAATCGCTATGTGGTCGGCGAGTAGATCCTGACGAACACTGCTCGTTTAAGCCTCCAGAAAATATCGCAGCTTTGGCCGCCGTGCTAACCAGACCTGCAAGTAATGCCCCCAGTATTTTTCCCCGAGAGCGTCAAAGCCAACCACCGCGCAAAGACAAATTTGCTGCTTGAGAAATATAAATTGACACGGAAAGCTTACTGTCGATTCTTAATGAGAAGGCGCCAGCCGCCAGGCAAGAGTTTTGCCAGGCTAAGGGCGATACCAATCTTCACTGAAGTCGGCAGCTATAATGTGCCAACACGCGGCCACTTGCTGCTAAAACCCGACAAAATTAGGATACACTACCATCTTAGCCTGTAATTCTAGCAGCCACGTACGAGCAATAGAGAACCCCATGCTAAAAATAAGTCGTTCCGCAATCTTATGCTTGATATTAAGCAAGGTCTCATTCGTATCTGCACAAGACTATGACAACCCGGAAGACGAATTCGATGCCATCTTCACGCCACTGCAACAGGTCGAAGGGTCTCAGTGCGCGCGCTATCACAACTGGAATTCAGAAACCGTCACGCCGCTGTTCAATGACCAGCTGCTGTTGTTTCGAAATGCCTATGCCGCAGTCACCCTGGCAGATGATGAGTGGCTCAAGACGCTAGTCACCGACGGCGACGCTTATCTTGATATGTACGGTTTCATCTCGAACGTGCGGCAACTGGCACAGAATGACATGGGTGTGAAGTACATGTACCAGGAAACCTTCGATGCATCTATCGAACAGCATCGCTTGCTGGGCAGCAGCTTATCCAGCGCACCCGACGCGATAGTTGGTATTTTCTGGTGCCAACCCATGGGGACAGACACAGCTCCGCGCTTCACCGGAGGCTATGCCTATCTGAAAGTCGTGGACGGTGACTGGAAGTTCCACACCCGCTAATCAGTAAGTCGTCACACCAATTTAAATAACTATCGCTGCCGCATCTAATGCCAAATCTGACAAATCTGTTGTTCAATTTGGCACAGCCTATTGTTTGATTTGGCACAAATTTGCTGCCCGTTGCTTCCCTTACTATCGTAACCATCTGAAAAACAAGCTTAAACCCATAGAATGGCGGTCTGGCATGGTCTGTGCTGTTGTCACTGAGAAATAATTAGTCAAAAGCACGCAATCACCAGCCAGGGGATGTCCCAGCAAAACCATGGTCAGCACGGCCAGGAAGACGCCAGCCAAGCTCTACTGCCCCAGCATCGCGGTCTCGTAAACCGATAGTGCCGGGAGGGAAATTTAAAAGTTGCAGGCATGCTCGCGATTTATCGCTGCTGGATAGACGTTTAAGTTGCGCATAAAAATTAGCTGACCTGGCAGTCAGCGCACCAGTATAAGCGCCGACCGGCGAGAGTGTCTTTTCGGATAGGAGTGCCACACTCATAGCAGGGCTTGTTCGCGCGACTAAATACAGCATGACGGTATTCACCGCGTCTTAGCCCTTGTTTCTTCAAGGCTGCGACTCTACGCGGAGGATTAGTGAGGCCCGCTGTCTCATAACTGCGCAGACTGATTTTTAAGGTACTGCGCCCAAGACTGTTCAGCTGTTTGCGACTCAGATCAGCAGGCCGCGCAGACGGGTGAATCCCGGCATCAAATAAAATCTCGCTGCGCAGATAGTTGCCAACACCGGCCAGAAAATCCTGAGCCAGATAGAGAGACGCTACGCTGCGCCTGCGAAATTTCTGGCTTTGCAGGCGCTCAGATATTTCCCGCCAGGTCAGTGCCGGGTTCAAGATGTCCGGGCCGATTCTTGCCAGAAACGGATGCAGGTCCAGCTCGAACTGATCCCAGATACTGATATCGCTAGCGCTATACAGCAAGGCGCTGTGTGTTCGCGTGTGCAATGCCAGACGCAGACTGCGGTTGGTCTTGGGGTAGGCATCACGTTTCACCACATACCAGCGACCATAGAGCTGGTTGTGGGAGTAAATTGTCAGACCATTGTCGAAGTGCGTGAGCAGAGCCTTACCCCGCGTCTCTAGGGCATTCACTGTGGCATCAATAAAATCGGCTTCGCGGCCCTGTAGCCTCGGCAAGCCAAAATTGGCATCAACTATTTGTTTGCCCTCTAGTACGCGGGCAATCTTATCGGCGGCGAGCCTGATTTCGGGTCCTTCCGGCATGGATCTAATCTCTCTGGCTTACCCTCGTACTGACATTGACGTGAGCCTGAGGATAAATACGCCGTGGTCCGCAAAAAGATCAATGTGTGGAAGATAGTGCGGGAGTCATTTCTTCTCGTTAGGAGCAGAGCCCAGGTCAGAGGAAGTATATCCCTGTAGAAAAACCCAAAACTCATTCAAGTCCAGCTGATGCCGTTGCGCCGAGTGAGGCACCTTGGGCAGCGCTTTAATGGAGCTGCTTGTCAATTCTCTTGGCAGCCGTAAATTGCCCCGAATATGACGGATAATAGCCTGGTAGGAAAACCACGAGAAAGCACCTGAAGACTGCGAACGCAGCGAAAGCCCGGGCTTACGGAGACTAAGAGGACGCCATTAGTCTGAACCATTCACTTCCTGTAGAACTATCTCGGAAAGTTCCTTCGCATACGTAGCGACGGTGTCTCCTTCCTCACCTTCGACCATAACCCGAAGCACCGGCTCAGTCCCGGACGGGCGCAGCAGCACCCGTCCCATTGTGCCGAGCTTCTCTTCGATATTAGCAACCGCTGACTTCACGTTTTGATTGGACTCGAGGTCGAATGTATTCGTCAGTTTCACGTTGATCATAGATTGCGGTAACTTGCGCATCTGGCTGCGTAGATCCAGCAGGGAGCGTTCAGTATTAATTACTGCAGTTAATGCCTGCAGTGCGGAAACAATTCCGTCGCCTGTTGAAGTGATGTCATTACAAATAATGTGACCAGACGATTCACCACCTAACAACCAGTCTCGTTTCAACATTTCCTTCAGCACGAAGCGGTCTCCAACGGAGGTCCTGGTAAACGGAATATCCAGGTCTGCCAGCGCCAGCTCCAGACCCAAATTACTCATCTTGGTACCAACCACACCACCAATATCGATATTTTTACGATGTCTCTCCTTGGCGATGACAAAGAGAATTTCATCACCATCCACGATGTTACCCAAATGATCCACCATGATTGTTCGGTCACCATCGCCATCAAAAGCCACCCCAAGGTCAGCCTGCACCTCAACTACTTTCTTTGAAAGCGCATCCGGGGAAGTAGAACCAATGTGATCATTGATATTTAGCCCATCCGGACTGGCTCCAATACTGATGACTTCTGCGCCCAATTCCGAGAATACTGCCGGTGCAATATCGTAAGTTGCGCCATGGGCACAATCGATGACAACTTTCAATCCGGAGAGTTTGAACTGGGGTCCTACCGTGCTCTTGCAGAATTCTATGAATCGGCCACGAGCATCATCAATTCGCGTTGCTTTACCTAATCGGCTCGGCTCAACGGTAGTCAGCGGTTTACCTAGTTGTTCCTCGATCGCCAATTCGATTTCATCCGGCAGCTTGGCGCCCGCTTCAGAGAAAAATTTAATACCGTTATCTTCAAACGAATTATGCGAGGCGCTAATGACTATGCCAGCCTGGGCTCTAAGGGTCCGTGTCAGGTAAGCAATTGCGGGTGTAGGCATGGGGCCAGTGAGATTAATATCCACGCCGGCGGCAGTGACACCGGCTTCCAGGGCAGCTTCAAACATATACCCTGAAATTCTCGTGTCCTTGCCAATTAGAATCTTGCTTCGTTGGCCATTTCCACTTGCGAAGACCTTACCTGCAGCCCAACCAAGCTTCAGCATGAAATCTGGCGTGATAGGACTCTCGCCAACCTTGCCTCGAATACCATCAGTGCCGAAATACTGTTTCTTTGCCGCCATTGCCCAATTTCACTCTAATTAGCTTTTCGAGAGTAAAGATATTAAGAAATCTAGGCGCAATGTGCGAGTTCTCAATGAAAGGGCCATCAAATGAAATGTCTACTACACGGCACACGTTCCTATTTGACAGAGTATTTACCACAACTTGGCAGATCATCGTTGCGTCCAGGCTTTCACTACACCAAGATCGCCAGCCCAATAATGGGTTTCTATATGCTGCTATGAACCCATGCGGTCGTGCTTTTTGCAATGCTGCCCAGTAACATATTGCCTGCAAACGCCTGGCCGCCCCGTCACAGCCAGACGCTGAGCAAACTACAGCCCCATTGAAACCGAGAATTGAAATGAACCTGGATTCAGAAAACTGCAGAATTGCAGTCATTGGCCTTGGCTATGTCGGCCTCCCCCTGCTGGCCGCATTCGCGAAGAAATTTGATTGCGTCGGCTTCGATATAAAAACCAGCAGAATCAATGAGTTAATGGCCGGCAGGGACACCACTACTGAGTTAAGCGAAGCTTATTTGGATTCGGTTTCACTTTCGTTCACTTCAAATTCTGACGACATACAGGACTGCAGCGTTTATATCGTGACCGTGCCTACCCCCATTGATGCGCAGAAAAGGCCTGATTTAAGTCCTCTCAGGAGCGCAAGCGCTACTGTAGGCCCTCTCCTTTCGGCAGGGAATGTTGTTGTATTCGAGTCAACTGTTTACCCCGGCGCCACCGAAGAAATTTGTGTGCCTATCTTGGAAGAGACGTCGGGATTGAAATTCAATAAAGACTTTTTCGCGGGCTATAGTCCTGAAAGGATCAATCCCGGAGATAAAGTACACCGCATAGATTCGATTGTTAAAGTGACTTCTGGCTCCACACCGCAAGTAAGCCAGTTTGTCGATGAATTATACGGTTCCATAGTAAGCGCTGGCACCTATCCAGTTAGCTCAATCCGGGTTGCTGAAGCAGCGAAGGTAATTGAGAACACGCAAAGAGATCTGAATATAGCCTTGGTCAATGAACTCGCCATAATTTTTGAGAAACTTGGCATTGACACAGAAGAGGTGCTTTTGGCCGCCGGGACGAAGTGGAATTTTCTCCCATTCAGACCAGGTCTGGTGGGCGGACACTGCATTAGCGTGGACCCTTACTATCTCACGCATAAATCCCAGGAGATTGGCTACCATCCGGATATTATCCTTGCAGGCCGACGAATCAATGACGGTATGGGCTCTTATGTTGCCGATCGCGTGATCAAGTCGATGACCCGCAGGAACATACATGTGGTTGAATCGAGGGTGCTGATTATGGGGCTGAGCTTTAAAGAGAATTGCCCAGACCTCAGAAATACGCGCGTGGTGGACGTAGTCAACAGTCTTGAAGACTACAATGTCACGGTAGACATTTACGACCCCTGGGTAAACTTAGAAGACGCTTATGAGGAATACAATCTCACGCTGATAAACGAGCCTGAAGGGGGCACTTATGATGCTGTCATACTGGCCGTTCCCCACGATTGCTTCAAGGAGTTGAGTATTGAAAAAATAAGAAGCTTCGGCAAAAAGGAATGTATTTTATTTGATGTAAAATATGCACTACCGGCCCATTCAGATGTTCAGCGGCTGTAGATATTTCTAGCAGGGGAGCTCGAGTTCTCTGCCGCCCTATTACTGATAGGTAAAATTAATTGCTAACTACACGCCGTAGTAGCTTCGGTACCAATCAACAAACTGTGCAATACCATCCTCGACCCTGGTTGTTGGCCTATAGTCCACGTCAAGGATCAAATCTTCCACGTCAGCATAGGTAGCCGGCACGTCTCCAGGCTGCATGGGCAACATATTTTTGATCGCTTTTTTTCCGAGGCAATCCTCAATAATTTCTATATAACGTAAAAGCTCTACGGGATTGTTACTGCCGATGTTATAGATTTTAAAAGGCGCAAGACTGGTGCCGGGGTCAGGTGAATCTCCTGACCAGTCTGGGTTGGGTTTAGCCACATTATCAAGCGTTCGAATGACTCCTTCGACGATGTCATCGATATAGGTAAAATCGCGTCGGTGTTTGCCGTGATTAAAAACATCTATCGGCTCATCTGCCAGTATGCTTCGGGTGAACAAAAACAGTGCCATGTCTGGCCGACCCCAAGGTCCATAGACTGTAAAAAATCTTAGGCCTGTTGTAGGTATGTTAAACAAATGACTATAGCTGTGCGCCATCAACTCATTTGATTTTTTGCTAGCCGCATACAGGCTGACTGGATGATCAACATTTTGATGAACTGAAAATGGCACGCCCGTACTCGCTCCGTAAACCGAGCTGGATGACGCATAGACCAGGTGCTCGACTGGGTTATGCCTGCAACCTTCCAACACATTTAGAAATCCGGAAATATTGGCATTAATGTATGCCTTAGGGTTTTCCCGGGAATAGCGCACACCCGCTTGAGCGGCCAGATTTACGACTCTTTGAGGACGGTGAGTGGCGAACAGCTCAGCCATACTTTCAGCGTTTTCGAGGTCTAATCTTACATCTGTAAAATTAGGATACGGCTTCAGCTGGCTCAAGCGATCTTTTTTCAAGTTAACATCGTAGTAATCGTTCAGATTATCGACACCGACTATCTCATCTCCTCTTGCAAGCAAGCGCAAGGCCAGCGCGTGGCCGATAAATCCTGCTGTACCAGTAACCAGAATTTTCACAATAAACTCTCAATGAGGAACCACGAAACCCATGCAGCGAATACGTTTGCGAGCGCTTACTGCAGCGCGAGAGCTGAATTGTACTTCAAATGAACTAGCAGAAAAATCAAAAGCAAGTTTTCTGCTGAAGCCCTTCACACTAATGCTGTAGTAGTTTAAAGATCCAGTTCTGAATGAGGAATAGCGATTAATTAAGATACCGAGATATGTTCCCGGCAACGGCTCGCTTGCGATCGACAGTAATTGCTTGCGCAAACACGCGATCTTGCGATTACGGAGCAGAAGCAGTTTTATGAAAATTCATTACACAACAGTTTTGCGCCGAGTTTTGGGCCGTTTATGACAATTTGTGCTTCTGATTATGCAGACCTAGACCGAGAGACCAAATTCGCTAATTGGCTGATTGTGAGCGCTGGGAATCTAATGGATAATACTGCCGTCGTTCCAAAGTCTTATCAGGGCCAAAATCATGTGCGGAATTGTCGGAGCCATTGCAGAGAGAAATGTTACCAAAATTCTTCTCGAAGGCCTGAAACGATTGGAGTATCGCGGATATGACTCGGCAGGTATGGCAGTTATTGACGCAGGCAGTGAGAAAGTCAAGGTAGTAAAGACTGCAGGCAAGGTGAATAAGCTGATTAATTCCGTTAAACAGCGATCACTCAAGGGTAACATTGGTATTGCACACACACGTTGGGCAACGCACGGCAAACCCACAAATCGAAACGCCCATCCCCATAGCTCAAGTGATCAGATTGCCATTGTCCACAATGGCATCATAGAGAACTTCGAGGATACCAGAGAGAAACTGGAGAAAGCCGGTTACAATTTTTTATCAGAAACTGACAGTGAAGTTATCGCTCACCTCATCCACAAGGAGCGAAGGGGAGAAAAGGTCTCTCTCCTTAATGCCACCAGGAAGGCAATTACCCAGCTGAAGGGAGCTTATGGTGTGTGTGTTACTGATGCTAGGGAGCCTGATCAACTTATTGTAGCCCGCTCCGGTAGCCCACTGGTAATAGGTGTTGGTATAGGAGAAAACTTTGTCGCCTCCGACTCTCTTGCTCTCGGTCAAGTGACAGACCGATTCATATATCTGGAGGAAGGGGACATCGCCAAAGTAAGGCTAAACGATGTCGAAATCTGGCACGGACAGCGTAAAGTCAAGCGAGCCGTTAGCAGAGTCTCAAACCGCAATGATGAGAGCGATAAAGGTTCTTACAAGCATTACATGCTGAAAGAAATCTATGAGCAGCCCGAAGTGATACGGGATACGCTTGATGGCAGAATTACTGCCAATAAAGTTCTGGAGAATGCGTTCGGCGTTAATGCCACAGAGATATTTGACAAGATTAAGCATGTGCAGTTCGTTGCGTGCGGCACTTCCTATCATGCCTGTCATGTCGCGAAATACTGGCTTGAATCGATCGCCCGCATGCACTGCTCAGTAGATATCGCAAGTGATTATCGATATCGAGACATTATCGTTCCAGAAGGCTCATTGCTTGTAGCCGTTTCACAGTCCGGTGAGACAGCAGACACACTTGCCGCATTACGCTATGCAAAAAAACTCGGATACACAGCGTACCTGGCCATCTGCAACGTGGGAACCAGTTCGCTAGTGAGGGAAGCTGACTTTACGATTCTCACCAAGGCTGGCCAGGAAATCGGGGTAGCATCAACGAAAGCATTTACAACCCAACTAACGCTGTTACTTATTCTTACCATCGCGCTGGCGAGACGAACCGGATTGACTGCCAGACAAGAATCAACATGGGTGAAAGAGCTTAACCGTTTGCCAACACTCATTGAAAAAACACTAAAACTGAACAAAGAAATAAAAAGAATGTCGCGGAAATTCGCGGACAAACACCACAGCTTATTTCTTGGACGGGGCATTCAATATCCCATAGCCAAGGAAGGCGCTCTCAAACTCAAGGAAATTTCTTATATACACGCTGAAGCGTATCCCTCGGGCGAGCTCAAGCACGGCCCATTGGCACTTGTGGATGAGAACATGCCAGTGATCGCTGTTGCACCAAATGATGACCTGCTAGAGAAGCTCCGAGCAAATCTGGCCGAAGTGAGCGCGCGCGATGGCAAACTGCATGTTTTTGCCGATGAAAGCGTGCACTTCCAGGGCGACAAAAATTGCAAAGTAATTCAAGTTCCAGAATCTCCAGATATTCTGGACCCTATAGTTTTTACCATACCGCTACAATTGCTTTCCTATCATGTCGCAATAGTAAAAGGAACTGATGTAGACCAGCCTCGAAATTTAGCAAAGTCTGTGACAGTAGAGTAACGAATATCATCGATAGTAAAGAGATCGGAGGGACGAAACTCCATTGGCCACACCCAGATCTTTACCGTAAATCGTTTGCCGAATGTATTAAGTATTGTCTCCATCCGTGTATCTCAGCTTGGATTTATCAAACACCAAATTACTAATTTTCCGATTTACTTCTATCGTTTGTAATGTATTTGATAAAATTGTCCCGCAAAGAAGTAAAGATGCTGAAATGGAGATCAGGGTGACCACAATTACTGAGCTATCAAACAAGCTTTCCATCCTCAAATACCTATAAGAAGTTGATTTCACCTGTGGAAACGTCGATTCTTGCTGATATGGTTCTACTCTGAACTCAGAATTCTGCCAACTTCCTGTCGTTTATTGATCAGAGGTTAAATGGGAATTATTTGCAGTTACGATGCTGGCATCACAGGAGATGGAGAGACGCAAATTGAAGATGCGCATCAAGAATAGGAAAGAGATTGGTAAGATCGATAGAAATAAAAGCTATTAACTTAAGTACAGGATTAAGAGTATGCAGCGATACTCCAAAGACTAGCACAACAATGGTTGCTAGTGTCATCGCCACTCTTCCCCACGCACTGTATTCTCAGCTCTCGCCAGCCGCCTCTGCCGCTCTGGCACCTCTAGACTCAGCAGAATTGTGATAAATAATCCTCTTAAATTTTTGCGGCTATGGGGTCAGGGTCTGAGGTGCCTAGGACATTCACAGCTTCCCTAAGCTCCCCGAGTAGTTTCTTATCGAAAAAACAAAGATTAATTTCCTAGCAATAGACAAACTTTCTTCATTAGACCCGAAATAAGTCTCCTGGTACTTTTGCTCCATGTTTTGGGCTATTTTCTTTCTATATTTGGAACATTTTTTCTGACACAACAAAAGCTATCTAAGCAATCTCAAGTCGCCGAGAAATCTTGCCTGCTCTACTAGCATGCTCTGCTAAATCGGGATAGTAGGAAAAAGCAAGTTCCAATCTTTCTCAAAGTAATCTTTAATAGCATCGTCTTCATCTTCAATTTGACTGGTTTCGTCAAAAGCATCACTTTCAGATTTCTTATCGCCAATCGCCTCATCGTATTTTTCTCGGATAAATCGGTCAGAAACAATCTCCCAAGCCTCATTAAAAGCTTGCATCTTATGACAGTTTTTTTGGTGGAGTTCCGATCGGGATGGTATGCAGCTGCCAGAGCTTTATATGTTGCTTTCATGACTGTGAGTTAAGCTCTTGGGGTAATACCCAACATCCCATTGTAGTCTTTGTTGTGGTCAAAGTTCATGAAGCCGTTTTCTCCAACAAATTAACTCAGATAAAGCGCATTAAGATTAATTTAGAGATCAGAAAAACTCGCCATCTTCAGGGATTTGAGGTAGATATATGTTCACAATTAGAAAAGTGAGCAAAATGGCTACTAAGTGCTACCCATCGTCGGATTTCACACCAGCAGAAGCATTTTTTAAGATTCTGGTGGAAACAGCAATCAAGCGAGAGACTATCGCTTACGGTGAACTCTTTGCTGTAAGCGAAATAAGACGACAAGGGAATCGCTGGCCTCATGGCGACTACTGCTGGGTGTCGACTCAAAGCTGTCATGAAGCAAGCAAACTCATTTGATCTAGATGCAGAGTTGGAAGCGTTGCTTAGGATCAGACTCTGATCAAGCTAAACTTACAAAGAAAAAATAGGGGTGGTATCACAGTGAAAAATACAAAAATTGACGAGCTAATTCACCTAAGTATTATAAATATCGAGAAATTATTATTAATATTCATTGTTGCAGGTACGGTGTGGGCGGCTTGTTTTGACATCATCGACATGTTTGATACACAGAATAAAATGGCATTATCGGATTTGTTTCTGTTATTCATTTATGCGGAGGTTCTTGGGATGATTGGCGCCTTTTATAGAGACAACCGCATTCCGGTCACCTTACCGCTTATCATCGCGATGACAGCTCTTACTCGAATGATTGTGCTGACTACGAAAGGCAGCGATACAATAGATATTGTTTACGAAAGCCTTGGGATTCTTATCCTCGCGATCAGCGCGCTAATCTTAAGTTATAAGGACAAGCTAAGCTTGCAGAAGCTCAGAGATTACGAAAATATTGCCAACGAACCCGAGTAAACAGGTGGAAGGGCTGTCTGATAATTTGAGCAAGTCACTCGGATATTTTTTAAGAAATTAAAAGAAGCTAGGCAGTCTTATGTTACCAATATATGAAAAAATACCGAGCAGGGTAGGAAAGAAATTTTCAGATTGTGCTTAATAACTTAGCCAATTACATTAGGGTAATAATAACAAATCAAGCTCCGGTGTTCCGGCGCACCGCAAATACTTACCGACTAGGGTTGAAGCACTCTTGCCACATCTCCCATCAACAGGGCACACTGGCTGTCATCGAATTTACCGCCTTAGCCTTACAGTAGACGTCTAAGTCAGCGGATAACCGATAAGCTCCTCCCTGATTACCCATACCGAAACGATGAAAAACGCCAACCAATCGAACTGAAATGCCCAGTTAGCGGGACCAAAGCTCGAGCCAAGCGGGCTAATAGGCGCTATGCTAGCTAAATAAGACAAACCGCGAATATCCCTAGCACATGCCAATTGAAACAGACATACTCGATGCCAGCGATCCGACGCAGATTGAACAGGCCGCAGCGCTGCTCAGGCAGGGTGAACTGGTGGCCTTTCCCACCGAGACTGTCTATGGCCTGGGTGCAAATGGAACCTCCGCCGAGGCCGTAGCAAAGATTTTTGCAGCCAAGGGCCGACCTGCAGATAATCCCCTAATTCTGCATGTGGGCTCGATAGAACAGGCCCTGCCGCTATGGCAGGCCAGCAGCTTACAGACGCAGCGCGCCCGCACCCTTGCCGCTGCACACTGGCCGGGGGCCCTCAGCCTCGTGCTGCCCGCTGCGAAATTTATCCCTACCGAGGTGACCGCTGGTCTTGATTCAGTTGCAATCAGAGCTCCGGCCCATCCCATCGCTCAAGCCTTGCTGCAACAGTGCGAATTTCCCTTGGCCGCACCCTCCGCCAATTTGTCAGGCAGGCCCAGCCCAACTACAGCGAGCCACGTGCAGAAAACCTTGGGTGGCAGAATTACCGCAATACTCGACGGTGGCCCTACCAGTGTCGGCATTGAGTCAACAGTATTGGATCTGCGACCAGAACAACCCCGAATCTTGCGACATGGCGGCATTAGCGCAAGTTCTATCGAACAGGTCATCGGTTCTCTGAACAAATTGGAATCACCCGCGGACGCGGCGTCTCCAGGCTTACGCCATCATCACTATCAACCCATAGGAATTAAGGTCGAACTGCTGGGCGCAGAATCAATAAGCGATCTCTGGGATTCAGATTCGGGTATCGCCTGCTGGACTGAGTTAGCCAGCAAGCTCGGAACGCGTAATGCACCCCTGTGGGTTATGCCTGACACAGCAGCAGAATACGCAGCGGCTCTGTATAAAACGCTTTATCAGATAGAGGAAAGCGGGGTAGTAAAAGTACTAGTGGAGCTGCCGCCGGAAACTGGCGAATGGGCAGCAATACTAGATCGACTTCGAAGAGCGGCCAGCAGCGAAGGCTAAGACTCCATTGCCTTTACTTTCTGCATCACAGTCTCAGTCTGATTGTCTCTAAACGCCTGCAGTTTTACAGCCACTTCACTATTTGACACAGCAATAATTTGCGCAGCTAGCAGCGCCGCGTTGGCTGCATTGTCGATAGCAACAGTCGCCACTGGAATACCCTTGGGCATCTGCACAATAGATAAAAGTGAATCCTGACCCTGCAGCGCGGTAATCGCGATTGGTACGCCAATCACAGGCAAAATCGTAAGCGCCGCAACCATGCCTGGCAGATGAGCTGCGCCCCCCGCACCTGCGATGATAGCCTGCAGACCACGATCCCGCGCCGCGCCAGCATATTCCATCATTCGCTCTGGCGTTCGATGGGCCGAGACTATTGTCATTTCAAAGGGGATTTCAAGCTGCGTTAGCATATCTGCAGCAGCCTGCATGACTCGCAGATCCGAATCACTGCCCATGATGATGCCTACCTGGGGATTGGCTGATTCAGTCAATGGGATCTGCTCCTCTTACCTGTATTTGCGGACGGATATGGTCCATTTTTTTGAGTGCGGCGTCCACTGTATCAGCCACTACGGTCACATGTCCCATCTTGCGACCCGGGAAGCAATGAGACTTACCATAGAGGTGTACCGAAACATCGGGGTCACTGCCCGCTTCAGCTGCTCCTTCCACCACAGCATCACCCTTAAAGCTATCTGCGCCAAGCAGGTTGAACATGACCGCCGGTTTGAGCTGTTCAGTGCTGCCAAGTGGCCTGCCAGTCACGATGTAGAGCTGCTGGGTAAACTGCGAGGTGCGACAGGCTTCCGTGGTGTAATGCCCACTGTTGTGAGTTCTAGGTGAAATTTCATTGATTAACAGCGCGGCTTCTTCGGTGAGAAACATTTCCACGCCAAAGATGCCCTGCCCCTCCATGGCTTTAATTGCCGTCACAGCGAGCTCTTGTGCTCTTGTAAGTAGATCAGCTTCGAGCCGCGCCGGTGCAACCAGATAATCCAGCACATTACCGCCTTCGTGAAATACCATTTCCACCGGCTGATAGGATACGACTTCGCCGTGGCCATCTGCAGCCACCATGACCGATATTTCCATCCGCCGTTCGATATAGCGCTCCAGAAATCCTGATACCAGTAGCCGCTCGGCGTTGTCTTCCAGCGAACGCAATACGCACACTCCACGGCCGTCATAGCCACCGCGTGCTGCCTTCTGTACCACCGGAAAGCCAAACGGCTCGCCGGCGATTTCCTGGTCTGCTGGATGGGAAATAAATTCTGCCGTCGGCAGACCCAATTCGGTATACCAGCGTTTTTGCTCGAGCTTGTCGGTTATCCTCCGCAGCAAGGCCGGTGCAGGCACCACGGTATGACCCGCAGTCTGCAGTGAGGAAAGATCATCCACACTCACATTCTCGAGATCTATAGTCAGTACATCACTGACAGCTGCGAGACTGGAATAGCCTTCACCAGTTGCGGGTTTGCCCATGACGTGGATGCCACCTACCTGGGTCGCAGGGCAATTCGGGTCTGAGTCCAGAACAAGCACCTGATGGTCGCTATTTTCACTGGCATTGGCTGCATTACAGGCCTCAACCAACATGGCTGCCAGCTGCCCACCGCCGATGATTCCAATCCTTGACATGCGCATTCTTCGCGTAAAAAAAGCCGCTTATTCTACACGACCCCGCCTAAATCAGCAGTAAAAATACGGTGAATCCATATCCCGCAGCAAGCTGATTCTGGAACCGCCCGAGGCCCTTTGAAACCGCTGACCTAGCCCAGGCGACTGTCAATTATGACTTTCCTGCTCCCGCCTGCGCGCGCCAAAGTAGCGCCAGATTTCACCGATCTGCCAGAAATGAAGGGCACTAAGGTCCGACTAGCCCGAAACTCCCGCGCAAAACCACCGAAACCTCAGCACAACTAAAGTAGCATTACACGAACAGACAAAAAGGCCTATATACCGCCATTCCAGACATGCTATTGCTGGGAGATCGCGCCCCTGTCAGAGCTGTTACTGGTGCTAAACCCGGGGTTCTAATCCATCTCGAGACACTTTTTACATCTACGCTTTTGACACCTAAGCTAATTTATTCGCCCGAACCTGGCACCAGACTATCCTCAATATCTTTGCCTTTCGGCCACTCTATTGTTTTGGGGCTTGATTAGCGCCTCAGCGAGTCAAGCTCAAGTAGGCTCTGTCCACCAAACGGGTCGGGTCGCCTTTCTTATCATCCCAGTTTGCAGTGGGCCTGGATGCCAGGACTTCTTCAAGCGTGGCACCCTGACCGATGAGTGCCATCATGTTGCCACGTATCTCAGTGAGCATGGTGATGTATTCTGCTAAATCATCGTAGCTCGCAACCGGGCCGTGCCCGGGTACCACAACTGTGCCAGGATTGATTTCCTGCAAGATCGCCTCACAGAATGCAATAACACCTTCGATACTGCCGCCGTTAGCGGCATCAATAAACGGGTAGCCCGCATTGTTGTAAACGTCGCCCATGTGGACCACGTTAGCATCACGAAAGTAAACCGCGGCATCACCCATGGTATGTGCAGGCCCCGAATGGATCAGGTCAATCTGCTCGCCATTGAAGAACATTTCCATGCGTGTCTCAAAGGCCGCCACTGGTAACCCAACCGGGTCGTATGGCTCCTGTTCAACCAGGGGATTAGTCACGGTGTCGATGGTATTGAATTGCGTCATCATGTCCCGCGAATGCCGCTGTGCGATCACCCAGGACCCTGCTTCACCCAAGAGCTCATTGCCGTCAGCGTGGTCATAGTGCCAGTGCGTATTTATCGTGAAGTCAATACCACCCCCGCCCAGGGACTGAATAGTGGATTGATACTTGGGCACCATGTCTGGAAACTGTGAGTCGACAATAAGCACACCTTGATCGCCAATTGAAGCCAGGATATTGCCGCCGCGGCCGAACAGAACATAGCGCCCATCTGCCACTTCGTCAGTTGTGATCTCGGCGCTTTGCTGACTCTGCACTACAAATGGAAAACCCAGGAAGAGTATCAGCGCGGCAAAAATTCCGGGCACATAATCTGGTATGCGAATTCCTGCTAGCTTGTGATAGGTGACTCTACTCGTTTTTGATTTCATGCCTGCTGCCCTCTTTTCCCATTCGCTAATGTGAGGTTCTGATTTTTGCACTGATGCCAGGCCAAATTTAATCAGATTAGTAAAGGCCCGTCGGTTGATCATACCTTAGTCGGTTAGCCAGGCAAACGGGAGGCTCGCCTTGGGCTCTGTGCCTTTATTTGTCCCTCGCTCTTGCCGTTACATTTGTAGGTTTTTCTGTAGCCTCCTTGCCGGCCCGATTTGTTGCCACTCTAATCGGCGTAGAAATCCCGAATAGTCTGCCAGGCCTCCTGCGGCGTCTCGACAAACTGAAATATCTCATACTCAGAACGATCGATCGCCCCTTTTTCCAGTAGCGCCTCGAAATCGATGATGCGCTCCCAGTAATCTCTGCCGAGCAGCAACACCGGCAGTGCCTTCATTTTTTTGGTCTGAATCAATGTAAGTGTCTCAAACAATTCATCCAGAGTGCCGTACCCACCTGGAAACACGACCAGAGCCACAGCCCACAGGTTCTCCCTGGCAAGACCCCGCTCATAGATCCCGGCAGCATCGTTTAGCATGATGCGCAGCAGATCAGCCGTCGCCGATGTGCAAAATATTGGGCCTGAAAACCCCTTGCTGACAAGTTTGGGAAGCAGGCCACTATGATCGAGATGGGCGTGTGAAAGAGTTACGGCATCCAAATTCTGGATATCAAAATCGAAATTGTCTTTCTGGATACGCTTAATGGCATCGCCACCCTGGTGCATGCCGCAGTCAAGAATGATGCGCCCTGTGGCCTCTGACTCTAGCAGGTGGCCGGAGCCGGTTACTTCCTGAGCTGCCCCCAAGAATGTCACTTTGGCCATGCAATTTCCCCTTTGTTCTCAGGCTTTAACGACTGCATGGAAGACACCAGGACAGGCGACATGCGCACTGACATGCCGGCGCATAAAACCCTCGACCACTATGGCCAGGCGCTAATCATTGTCGGCAGTCTAATTCGGGAACAAAAGCAGTGAAATGCGTCAGATCAACGGCGCGGGCTACCGCCAGAACGGCTAAACAGGCGGAAATAGTAGTGATCTCCACGGGATTAGCCGCGCGCTGTGAACTTGCTGCGGCGCGATAAAACCGCGCTGAAAACACAGTTAATTCGACGTTCTGCTTTTAATCTGGCACGCCTTCTGGGAACATTGCGTCCTTTATTTGCAGCCTCAAAGCGCAAGCGCAATTCAACTGCCCGCGCATTTTGGCATAACCCAGAACTCGCTGAACAAGGTAAGTAGCGCATGACCAACCACGTCCCCCTGGCAAAAGACCAACACGTCAACCTGAGAGTCATCGAATCCGGTGACTACACCCGATTCAAGCAGCAAAACCTGATTCCCATCGTCGCCCGGGATTTTTTCACCCTGTCCGCAGAATTCCCCCTGGTTTTTGTCACCAATGAAAGCACCAAGGATTTCATCCCTGTGGCGATCATGGGTCTGCAGGATGGCCAAAACATCTATTGTCAGGAAGAGCCTTTCCCAGCCCACGTAGTGCCTCTGGGCTTTGGCAATGCGCCGTTTGCGATTGCCGCTGCCGACGAGAATCGCGAGCAATTTGTCGTGCTGGTTGATGAAGACAGTCAACTGCTGAGCGAAACCGCGGGTCAGGCCCTGTTCAATGAAGACGGTGAGAAAACTGAGTATATGGAGGCCCGGATAGAACGCCTCGTGCAGGCTGCCCACCAGAATGAGCAAACCGCACAGGTCACGCAATATCTTAAGGACAAAGGTCTGCTAGCCACGCAGCAGGTCAGGCTCCAGCATCGCCCCGATGGCAGGCTATACAACATCGATGGAATTTACACCGTTAATGAACAGAAGCTCAATGAATTGTCTGATGAGGACTTCCTGGATATGCGCAGCAGAGGGATACTGTCGCTGATTTACGCCCATCTGCATTCACTACAACAGCTGCGAAGGGTGTCTGAGCGCCAATATCACGCAGATCTCGCTGCCAGTCCCACCGAACCCTCTAGCTAAGTCCAGCCTCGAAAACTTTGGCTTCAGGCCGTTGCGGCCGCCCCGGCGGCCGTCTCCAGGGCACAGCTCCATAACGTTGTAAGGCAGCCTGCTCTGCAAGCTCGATAGAATTCCTTCGCCGTTTTAGCCCTGGAAGAGTAAAATCGGTCCAATTTGACAACAGGAGTGCATTCCGATGAAACACCTTCTGACAGCAATACTGTTCATGCTGCCCGCATTACCTCTCGCTGCCCAGGATGAGGAAGGCGAGGTTATTGTAATCGCTGAGCTAAGCCGTGCTGAAGTAGAAGAATTCATCGAAGAGGCAGAAGACCAGTTCTATGCCATATTTAATGCCAATATTGATGATGAAGACTATATGATCAGCTGTCGGAAAGAGACGCCGACTGGATCCAATATCCCGATCCGGGTCTGTGAACCTAAGTTCATGGTGGATGCCAGGGCCCGAAATGCCAACACTATTGGCTTTAATGCTGGGGTTGTTGAAGCAGACAGAGCCATCCGCACTTCCGTCGAACCGCAGTACCAGCAATTGCAGGCAATGATGGAGCAGATGACCCAGGATGTCCCGGCGTTTGCGCAGATCGCTGGCATTCTGACCCAGCTCCGCGCCAGGCGCGAACAGCTGACAAACTGAGACTAGCGTTACCCAGATTCATGGAAATCATCAACCCACTCGATACGGCCGCGCTGCATCACCAGTATCTGGATACTGGTTACGTCATCATCCGCGACCTGCTGCGCGAAGAAGTCGCTGAGGCAGCCTATGAGGCCCTGAAGAACCAGGTGCCCTGGGAGTTGCACTATCGGGAAATGAACACCGGCAGAGTCGGTGTGATTGATCCGGAACACCTTGAGGGGCTGACCCAGCGTGAGATCAAGCGGCTCTTGCCTCCCATGGCCACGCTCAAGGACAATGATTTTTCCTTCGCCTATTGCCGCTACACCATCCCGTCAAAACTGGAAAATGCGTCTCCAGACGCGCAAATCCTCACCGAGATTTACCGCTACTTTAACAGCCCTGAATACCTAAAGTTAATGTCAGAGATCACCGGTGATGACAGCGGTCGCGAGGTCAGCACCTGGGCTTCCCGCTATGACCGCAATCATCATTTGTCAGTGCATATGGATGAGAGCCCGGGACAGGAACGCATTGCGGCGCACGTGCTGGGCTTAAGCAAGAACTGGAAACAGGACTGGGGCGGTAACTTCGCCTTCTGTGATGACGAGGGTGAGCCCAACCTGGTTGTACCCCCGCAGTTCAATACCCTGGTGATGTTCAAGGTACCCAGGCTGCACCTGGTGACTCAGGTAGAGTCTTTCGCCGGTGATTCCCGCTATAGCCTCTTTGGTTGGTATAAAGGCAAGCAGGAGTATTTCTCCTCCTAACGCCACCACATTCTGGCTTTTTGCAGGATTTTCGAAAAGGTTTCAAGCACCCAATCCCAATTGGAGTCATGCGGACAGGTGGATTAAAATACTTTCCTAAGTACAAAGACCCGCTGCGTCGGTCACCTAAATAGATAGAAGAATTTCCAGGTTTAGCCCACGAGACATACCCAAAATGATGAAGAATTTCCTCAAAACATGGGGTACTAACTCGCTGTACTGTGTTTTAGCTTGCGCCCTGCCGCCTTCGGCGCTGGAGGCGGCAACCATTGTCAATGTGCAGACTAACCTTGGCACATTCAAGCTGGAGTTATTTGAAGACAAGGCGCCGGCCACCGTCGCCAAATTCCTCGCCAATATCGAGGCCGGTCTCTACCAGTTCTCCATGTTTCATGAGACCGGCAGCACTTCGGTAAGAGGCGGCCTCTACTTTTACAATTCCTGCGGGGAGGGGCCGGTGCCAGCTCCTGGTATCACAACAATTCCCTTGGAGAACACTGGCTTACTCAACACCACACGGACCATTGCCATGGTCCCAACTGCAAGTGACCTGAACAGTGTGGGCAGCGAGTGGGTCATCAACCTGGGCAATAATGAGTCAATCTATCCAGCCAACGCCAAGCCAGTAGTTTTTGGCGAAGTCACAGAAGGGCTCAACACCGTCGACTCGATCGCGGATGCCTGGCGCGTGCCCATGGATATCAGCCCTTCCGTTCCTACGGTTAACTATGGCGGCATACCGGTGGTGCAATGCGGCCTCTTCAACGCCGAAAATGTGCTCAAGATGGCCATGCAGATCGAATCCATCGATCCGCCTTCACATGGTGGCGGGGGCGGCGATGGCGGCAACACCGCCACCGCAACAAACTACTTTGATCCAGCCACCGGTCTGCTAAACATCAAGGTCGATGCAGGCGCCTCTGGTTTGCTGAGCCTTGCCCTGCGCCTGGAATCGGAAAACCCCATAATCATTCAGGCACAGCCGGAAACCGTGTCTACGCTGACAGAGACCGAAGAAGGTATATCCACTTTCGATGCCAGCACCAGCAACCTGACCATTCCTGAAATCGAAATCAGCGGTCAAATAGCCTATCGCAATGTGGTATTCCGTCTCACAGATCCGGAGAATCTATTCTTCACGCTGATCTCGGCAGGTACGCCTTAAAAACTCTGCTTGTCTAATCTAATCTCGTTGCGAGTATAGTCAGGGGCTGCGTTCCTGGCGCCAGCCGGATAGGGGTATACCCCTATCCGGCTGCCACCCACAGAATTTGCAAGGCAGACAAGAAAGCTTCGCGAAAGGACATAGAATTTGAGCTGCGAGCGGCCGACCTTGACTGCAGGATTGTCGGTATAGCGTCCATCCCAGGACATAACCGACAATTGCTCCTGCATTGTCGGCATACCGTCCATCCCAGGACATAAGGTGCTTTGAAACGTGTCTGAAAAGCTTATCGAAGGGAGACCAATGTTAAGCAGCGAGCGAGAGCATTCAGAACGAGGCAAAAGGATTTCCTGAG
>DLPV01000057.1:102789-104641 GCA_002477465.1 Gammaproteobacteria bacterium UBA7449
GTGCTGGATGCTCGCAGCCGCTGCGTTTTTTTTCGCAGGCAAAAGAAAAGGGGCCATAAGGCCCCTTTTCGTGTTTCAAACTCCTAACAACCAATCATTAGAAGTCGTAAACGGCACGCGCAAAGAACACGCGGTTCAACGGATCCTGAAGTGCACCAAGCACACCAGCGAATTCCGGAGAACGCTGTGGCTGGCGGTCAAACAGGTTTCGACCACCAACAGTGAAGCTCAGCTCGCCATCGAAGACCTCTACCCCACGATACGTGTAGTTTGCATCAAGCTGAGTCCACTGCTTGATGTTCGTGTCTTGGATACCCGCTGGACGGTAGAAACCGCCGAAGTTATCCAGGTGAGTGAACAATGGACCATCGTAATTATCGATTGCATCGATATAACGAGTGATGGTGTTCACCGAGTGGTTGCCCATAGTCCAGCCAATCTGCAGATTGGCCTTCAGCTTAGGCAGCTCCGGAGCAGCACCAGTTCGGTCGTTGTAATTACCAGCACCATCTTTTACTGGGTCAGTTGGCTTCGACTGATACAGAAACTCGGCAATGTATGTGCCCTGTACGCCGAGACGCAGATCACCCCAATTATTCAAGCTCATCGAATAATTCATCTGAATATCGTAAGCAGTCACATCAACTGTTTCCGCGTTACCGGCACCCAGACCGTTAACCTGAAGGATAGTCCCTAGGTCACCCGGGTCACGAATAATATTCTTGTTGGAACGAGGATCAGCAACCCACGCTGCCACTTGAGCCGACGTCGGTTTAGATGATGCACTCAAACCATCGCCAGCGAAGCCTGTTGCTCGCTGAAAGTTCAAGAAGTCAAACCCCATTATGTCTTGAGCACTTGTACCAATTATACGGTTCTCGAACAGGGTATTATTGTAGGTAACCGACATACTGAAATCGCCCAGGGCCACATCGAAGCCAAACTGCTGAGACTCAGACTGTTCGTTTTCCAGATTCGGGTTACCGCCGGAACAAGCTGTAGTGAACGCGTCAAAGTTACTGAAGCGGTCAGTCACTGTAGACAAGCCGCAAGTAATCGGATTCAGCAGCTGCTCGAGGGAGGGTGCGATAAACGCAGTGCCCTGAGTTGCACGCAACGTTAACCAGTCAGTCGCCTGCCAGGTTAGTCCATACTTGGGATCCGTTGACTCTTGACCTGTGGAGAACTCCTCACGACGCACTGCTGCAGACAATTCTAGGGTTGACAGTAGTGGTATTGAGAATTCGGCAAAGTAAGCGTCAACTTCGCGACTGCCAGACGTCAGCACTTCCTTATCTGCACTACCAATCCAGGTGTCACCTGCAATCTCTACAAGTGAGGGGATGTTAGTGTAAGCATCGTCACGCCTCTGATAACCAATCGCAGCAGCGATTGGACCTCCAGGCAACTCAAAGCCACCAAGAGGAACCTCACCATTGAGCACAATGTCGATCACATCTAGGTCGTCTATAACGTACTCAAAATCCCTGGCCGCGATGGCGTCGATTACATGCTTCGGCGTTACATTGTTGACGTCAGTGACGAAAAACGGGTTGTAGCAGGAGTCGCGATCGTTGACCACGTCACAATTCAAACCCTTAATCATTTCGGTGATGTCATAGTTCTGGTTGGACATGAATGCCAATTCGCGCGTGTTACGCGTGTAGGCGGCCATACCTTCCCAACCCTCGATGAAAGGCACCGTGAAGTCTGCTTGTAAGGTGAAGCGTGAAATGTGGTCCACGTTGTCAGACAGGTTATCCATGTCAGGGCTATGGCCAATGGGGCTGCCACCAAGACGATTGGTCTTATTAATCGGACGAAGCGTCCTTGGTACCACATCTTCCATCAA
>DLPV01000013.1:0-8798 GCA_002477465.1 Gammaproteobacteria bacterium UBA7449
ATTCTGAACACGATAGCCCGATCCTCATAGCTGTTTCCATAAAGCTAAAATGCTCAAGCACGGCTTGAGTTGACTCGGTGGCGGCGTGCAGGACAGGACCGGCTTGAGCCACAATGTTTGCACCTAGCTTGATCGCCTTGGCAGCATCAAGGCCATGGCGAATGCCGCCGGACGCGATCAAAGGAATACTGGGGAGGTTGGCGCGAATCGACTTTACGGCGGCGGGTGTGGCAATCCCCCAATCTTTGAATATTTCACCCAGAGCCTTGAGTCTAGGATCAGTGGCTCGTCCCGCCTCGACTTCGATAAAATTTGTACCGCCTCTCCCTGCCACATCGATCGCTTGGACGCCGGCATTTACTAATCGCAGCGCGGTCGCCGCAGAAATACCCATCCCGACCTCTTTTGCGATGATCGGCACATCAATACAAGCACACACTGTTTCAATGGCAGACAATAAACCGCGCCAGTCGGTGTCACCGTCTTCTTGCATCAATTCCTGAAGACAATTCAAGTGAATGATGAGCGCATCAGCCTCTATCATGTCTACCGCTTGCTGTATTTCTGCCAGGGAAAAGTCATCTCGCAACTGGGCGGCGCCCAAATTTGCGTAGAGCGGGATTTCGGGGGCCCACTTTCGTAAATTGGTTGTCAAGCCACGGCTGCCAGCACTTAATAACGCGATGCGCTGGGAACCAACCCCCATCGCTATTCCCAATTCTTGAGCGGCTTCTGCGAGATGAGCATTGATCCTCTCAGCTTTTAATGGCCCGCCAGTCATTGAGCTTATAAGAAACGGAAGTCGTAAATGCTTACCAAGGAACTCGGTAGATAAATCGAAATTGATTAGATCCTTTTCAGGCAAAGCGTTGTGGGTAAGATGGACTTGGTCCCAGGGACTGTCCAGCGCCGCCGTTTCCAATCGCTGCCTTAGAACTAAATCAATGTGATCGGATTTTCGTTTTAGAATTTCTGTCATTTTGGTTACCTATTCTTGCCCTTGTTTAGCGTGCCGATGAGTAACATGTGAGGAATTGTCAGAGCGAAGAGCCCAATGAAAATAATTTGTATTAGCTGGAAGCTGAAATTCATACCCGGCAGGCTAAGTAAAAAAATGCCTCCAGCTGCAAAACTTAGCACGGTAAAAGGTACCGCGTAGACCACCGTTTCCAACCACCCGAGCTGCTCAAGCGATTCACTAAGATGCAGCGGACTATGCAATAAACAGAAATAAACTGTGAAATAGGGAACTGGTGGTAAGGTCATCGCCGCGCAAAACAAGACGGCGAGTTCCGCCAGTACAGCTTGACTTTTGTGCGGTATTTTGAAGCAACAAAAAAAGACATAGAGCGTGCTCACAATCGAAAATATCGCCATCCCCGCTACGATTGCGCTGCTGTATGTTGGAGCAAGCAGATTAAATATCGCCAGAACTTCTTGCGAATAAAATATCGACGGTAGGGTAATTACTGCAGAGCTTATAGCGAGACTGACTGGTTGGTCGAAATAGACAGACCAATCTTCAGAAAAATGCCATGCTGATAACGCCAGCATAGCTATGATGAATAGCTCAGGCAGAGTGAACCAGATTCCTACTGCAAACACGGCTAGCGCTAAATATCCGGCAGAAAACGTGAGTAATCCAGTCAGCCCTGACCAGAGACCGGCTTTCCTTGCTATCGCCGGGTCAATCGCGCCATGAGGTAGTCCGGTGAGCGCAAGCAGGGCGCAGAGTATGATCAGCTGCACCTCCACATCATCTCTCATCCCTAGGTGGTATCCCGCCATAGCGACCAATGCGATCAAGCTGAAGGCTGCCCTGGCAGGCAATTGAGCAATATTTATCTTTACCACGCTTGCATCCCTCTCATCGATTGGATCCCCGCGCTTATCTCTCCCAGGGCGCTTTGGATGAGAGGTAATTTTGGCAAACTTCGCATAATAACGGACAAATCCCGTTTGCTTGGTATGTCAGTGAGGAAGCGAAGTAAACAGTCTGGATGCACTCCACGCGCGAGAGACATGAAGAGCGTTGGAGCAAGCGACGGGTTTTCCCGAATCGCTCTCAAGAAAATATTATCCATCCATGTCAGCAGAGCACTGTCTGGCGGAAACGGCCTTGCTTGCCCCTCGAAAAGAATTCCTTTAGCGCATTGGTCGGCCCATTGCTGAATTCGTTTGAATGCGTATCCGGTGGATGGCCGTGCGGAACCGACACCTATTCCCGTCTGAATCCAGCGAGGGTCGGCTGACTTAACAAAGTCTCGCATGCCCATGGGAATCACACCTGATTCCTGTCGTATTATCTTATAGTTGTTATCACCGCACACGCGCCTAACTAGCTCAAGTGCTCCATCCCGAAGGGATTCAGGTGGCATATATTCAGGGGCGAAACGCGTGAGCTCGATAAGAAAAGAGTCTCTTCCTAAAGGTAGAACGTAATCGAAAAGGAACCCCATACGGTCAACTCGCATATCTTTCATGACTAGAGCTACGTCGTCGAATTGATGCGCTTTGTGTGTCTTGACTTCAAAACCCAAAAACACCTGCTTCAGAGCAGCTCTAGAAAAATCCACTTCATCTGGAATTCTGGTGTCGACAACTTGCCGTGCCGCTATTTTTTGGATTTTCGTGTTTGTGCGGGATATTCCATTCTTTACTTCGACTTCAATGCCGCTCGCAGCGGGGGAAATGCTTATAGCACAGCTGTCTGTGAGTAGTGTCATCTTTGGATGCAGAGCAAGTATCTTCTCAGCATGATCATAGAACCGAATTGACGGAACGTAGTGGTACCCCCAATCGGTTTCTGAGCGATGCCTGTGTCTAACTGAATTCGAGCTGAATTCCCATGCCGGCCAGGATTTAACTATAAGCTTGCTATCCATTCCGCTCTTTCTCCCCCAGAAGCACCACGACCGGTCATCAGTGTAGTAAGAGCGAGGCTCAATAATCAGAGTCTGGGGGACATGCTCAGGGGTCTTAGCCAACTCGCAAATCGCGGTGGCTAGTGAGAGGCCTGAGCAGCCACCCCCAATGATAACCAGATCATAGTCATCCAGGCACTTGTCAGGCCGGTTCGTGCGCATTGGGTAGGCCGGCGAGGTGAGTATGCAGAGTCGGATCATGGGACTCATAAGGCTGACTGCGAGGGTTCGAAAGGACAGATCTGAGCGCGACGCGAATTTTCCTCAATAAACCAACATGTGCACGCCCTGAGTGAATGTCAAAGCCGCGCTCACTCAGCACAGTCCCGATTTCTCTGTAGATGGCAGCAGCTATCGTGATGCCAGCTTGAGCTCTAGTCGGCAAAAATCTGAGCCCCTGGCTGCCAGACGCATAGTAATTATCTGCGAGCGCGATAAGCCTCTTGACAGATTCATTAATCGAATTTGGCGTTTTTTGCCTCGGTTCTGCGAGCAACTCAGGCGCGACTTCTCCAACCCAACCCGATGGTATATACCGCCGACCAAGTGTCGCATCCTCTTTTACGTCTCTTGCTATGTTAGTGAGCTGCATGCCAATACCAAGATCGATAGCATGGTTTCTGGCGTTCTTATCGTGGACTTCGAACACATCGCACATGAGCAGACCAACTGTTCCAGCGACCCTATAGCAGTAGCGCAACAATTGAAATTCATTCTGTATTAGCACTGGGTCAAGGTCGGACTCTATGCCCTTGATTAATTCCAACACCACCTTGGCCTGCATCTGACACTGTCTCGCCAGCTCAATAAAATCTTGCACGATTGGCTCAGAACTGCAGCCGTAAGAAAGATCATTCTTTAGCGCCGCGAGCTGATTTCTGGCTGTTTGTGTATCAGACGCTTCATCTACAAGATCATCGATAAATCGACAGAAACGGTAAAGCCGGGCGCAATCTTCTAGCTGATTCTTATCCAGAAATCTGCCGGCAAACCTGAACGACTTTCCGTGATGGGCAAGCACGTTCACCGCTGACTGCATGGGTTTGGTTTTGAAGCTCGTTAACATGGTTTTATTTTATCAAGTCACCGAGTAAATTGAGTCATCGGCAGAGTCTGGAACCAGGCTGTCTAAAACCTTTGCTGAACTCACAACACCGGGGAGACCAGCCCCCGGATGCGTACCCGCACCCACCAGGAAAAGATTGTCTGGCCCTTCGGCTTTGTTGTGGAATCTGAACCAAGCAGACTGAGTAAATAGTGGTGACACCGAGAAACCAGCGCCTCCAACGCTTAAGTAATCCGTCGCGAAATCCTCTGGCGTCATATAAAAGTCGGTAACCAGATGTTGCTCGAGATCCGGAAGCATGTGTTGGCTGAGCGTCTGGATAATATGCTTACGTAATTCAGGACCTTGCGTCTTCCAATCTATATTTGCATCAAGATTCGGGACGGGGGCCAGCACGTAAAAAGACTCGCACCCCGCCGGCGCAAAACTAGGATCGGTAGCGGTTGGTCGATGAAGGTATAGCGAAAAATCTTCTGGCAGATCCTTGCCATTGAATATTTCATCAAGCAGTTCCTGGTACCTTTGCCCTAGCCAAATAGTGTGATGCGCAATGTTCGGATATGCCTTGCTCGTGCCGAAGAAAAGCACGAAAAGACCCATCGACAGTGCGTGGTGCTGAGTCTTTTTGCGCACAGCCCAGGTTTGTTCGGTCGTATCGAGCATGTGACCGTATAAATATTTTGGATCGACGTTGGCGACAACGAGGTCAGAGTCAATTTGCTGGCCATCCTCCAACTGAACACCGCAGGCTTTCTTATCTTGCACTAATATTTTTTCTACCGTGGTATTGAGTTTAATCTCTATACCCAACTCTTCCATAAGCCGGCCGTAACCATCGACTAACGCGCCGGTGCCGCCCATGGCGAAATGGATGCCCCAACGTCGCTCAAGAAAATGAATCAGTCCGTAAATGCTAGTTGTATCGAAGGGATTCCCGCCCACTAAAAGTGGCTGAACAGAAAAAGCCTGTCGGAGTTTGGGGTTCTGAAGATAGGCGCAGACCATTTGCCACACTGTGCGATAACACTTTAACCGAACCAAGGCTGGAATTTGAGTCAGCATTGAAGCGATATTGTGAAATGGCTGATCTGATAGTTTCGTGAAGCCAACGTCGAAGATTTTTTCTGAGTGGGCGACCAATCGCCTGTAGCCGGCGACGTCAGCCTCGCTGAAACGGGCAATCTCTGCTTCGGTATCCGCCATTTCGCCGCCGTAATTAAAAATGTATCCATCTTCAAATTGGAATCGATACCATGGATCAAGTGGCCTGAATTCAACGTAGTCTTGGCGTCGCCGACCGTGCAATTCGAAGAGTTCATCAAAAAGGAAAGGCGCTGTAATTACAGTAGGGCCGGCATCAAAGCGGAAGCCCTCCCGCTCGAATACTTGAGCCCGCCCTCCCAGCCGCGGGCAGCGGTCTAGTAATTGGACATTATATCCCTTGGCACTGAGACGAAGTGCTGATGCTATGCCACCAAAACCACCGCCTACAACCAGAGCGCGGCTCATGCCGCCTCTCTTTCCAGTTTGTGAAGCAGCGCAGAGCATTTTTCAATAAGCAGGTCGCCACACCCCCTTGGTAAACGGGCAGCACCGGAGGCAGCTTCATTGAGGAAGTAATAGGCGAGTTCTTCGGCGGTGTTCGCTTGATATTTTGAGACCGCGTTATCCTCAACCATCAAAGCCATGTTTGCGGTATTCCCAGAAAGACGGTCGCCTTCGCGGTCTTGCAGATCATCAAAAATTTGATAGCCGATGCCGAACAGGGTGCCGGTCTCTCGCGCTAGGCTCAAAGATTCTTGATAATCTGCCATGACCAAAGGCAACTCAAGGCTGAGAGAGAAGAGCGTGCCGGACTTTTCTCTGGCGATGGCAATCGCTTGGTCAAGACCGGGTTGTTGCCCAACGTGAAGATCGTTAGTCTGGCCTTGTAACGTCCTCGCGACAGCGCGATTCATGATCGCCACTAACTTATGAGCATATATGGGCCCAGCAGAGGCAGCTAAGGCGAAGGCGTTAGATAAAAGCAGATCAGTGGCATTAATGGCTATATCTTGACCAAACTTCTTCCATACCGCCGCACGCCCGCGCCGCATCGCGTCGTTGTCCTGAAGATCATCCTGAATGAGGGATGCGTTGTGCAGGGTTTCGACCGCCGCCGCCAAGTTAACGGTTGCATCGACGGGCAATCCCAGTGCAATTCCGGCATGTATACATAATCTAGAGCGCGCTTCGGAGCCCAAGGCGGCCTGGTGATAGGTAATTGCGCTATGTAATTCCGAGCCTGACGTGAGTTCGCTGAGGGACGTCTTCCCTGCAAGCTCTCTACTGCGGGCCAAAAGATCTTCGTTCGATATATTATTTTTTGAATTCATGAGATCGCTCAGAGGGACCTTTCACTATTTTTGTTACTGATGGTAGCAAACGCAGGCACTTTCTGACATCCTAAAGCACTACGTCGCTTTTTGCCATCAAGTTCATATCTTTTTGAACCATTATTACTTATGCTACGTACGATCAAGAACAATTATTGTTAATAACCAACGTTACAGGGGAGAAGTATGAAAAAGACCTTAATCACTCTGCTCGCTTCAGTCGGATTGCTGACTGGCCAGGCAGCGCTTGCAGCATCAGGCGATTCGGCAATGCTCCAATCTGGAGACTTTGTCGGATATTCATTCTGGCTGATTTCAATGGCCATGTCTGCAGCGACTGTTTTCTTTTTAATGGAGTCACTGCGGATTGGAGGGAAGTGGGCCACCTCCCTGAACGTCATCGCGCTGGTGTGCTTCATTGCTGCATTCCACTACTTCTATATGCGAGAGATGTGGGTGACAACTGGGGACAGTCCCACAACTTTTAGGTATATTGATTGGCTTCTCACCGTACCGCTCCAATTAGTCGAGTTCTACCTGATCCTGGCAGCCGTTGCAGCCGTTTCAGGGGGAATTTTCTGGAGAATATTCCTCGGATCACTAGTCATGCTGGTGCCAGGGTACATGGGCGAGGCCGGCTATTTAAACTCTACTGTCGGTTTCATCATAGGTATGCTTGGTTGGGCTTTCATTCTGTATGAAATTCATGCGGGCGAGGCGAGCAAGGTCAACGCTAGTTCGTCTTCAGCCGCGACGCAGAGCTCTTACTCCATGATGAAGTGGGTGGTAACTGTAGGGTGGGCCATCTACCCAATCGGCTACTTTATGGGTTACCTAGCGGGCGGGACTAACGTTGAAGCAGTCAACATTATATACAACCTCGCCGATCTGCTTAATAAAATAGCATTTGGTCTCTTTATTTGGTACGCGGCTAATGCAGACACGTCTGGCAGTCACTCGTAGTTAGACGAAAGATAGTCTGAGATTAAATCTCAGAGAGAGCTCCACCCGTCGGGGTGGAGCTTTTTTTTGTCTCCTGAAAAGGACATTCGGTCGCCCGGTCAAGGCCTTAGCCTGAATATAATTTTCACGTGGTCACTTTAAAGTTCGATTTGCCAGAAACCCGGTATGCCGTTAGCTGCGGATAGCGAGATAGTTAGCCGTATGAATTGGTCACAGATTAGGTTTTCCGGCTTTTTCGATTGCGATTGTTGAACCGACCAAGGTTGATCTAAGCAAGTTAGATCGTCCGTATTCCTTACCACCCATTTGACATTGACCCTAATGCCCTTCTTGTGTTGTTCACTTAGCAAATACCTCGTGCTCACCGTACTCTTGGTGTTTACCCTTCTTCCAGCATCAGCGCGGCTAGTAGCTGGGACCATCGTCGAAGTTGAAACCTCAATGGGAGTTTTCTTTCTGGAACTTGACAATCTATCGGCACCAGAAACAACTGAAAACTTCATCAAGTACGTGGCGGCTGGCCACTACGATAATACTTTTGTCTATGGCACAACCAATGCGTCATTTTTGCGAGGAGGGGGCTACACATTCAATACCTGTCCCTCCGGTGTCGGCAGAATTGAACCAATAAGCTCTGTTCTTCCCGAGAGTACAATGTTGAGCAACAGTGGAGGGGTGATCTCCATGATGATGCGAAACAAAGCAACCGATGTCATCACCAGTGATTGGACGATCAGCATTAGCGATAACCGCTCTTATGATGGTTCGGATTATGGCTACATCCCCTTTGGAAGGGTGCTCGGCTATGGTATAGAGGTGGTCGAGACTATTGCTTTCAGAAATCCCGCGCTCGGGCCAGAAATCCTCGGCGGGCCTGAGGATGATTTTTTTGATGAAACGATCAATTGCGCAACGCCCATGCAGTACAACCATATTTCAATTAAAATGACGCTACTGAACGATGATCCAACTGCCCCCGCTGCTTTCTATTCAACTCGCGATAATACGCTGACTGTTAATGTGATTGCTGAGGGAAAATATTTTGAAGTGCCTTTTGAAATCAAAAATCAGGGCGATGAGATCTCAATCACTCCAAGGTTAGATGAAATCGTTGAGATGCAAAAGCCTGTGCCAAACATGGCCATGTTTGATGACAGCGAACAAATATTAAGCATTGGCACGCTAGCAGTAGATGGTGTTGTGCTGTACGAAGATCTGACTTTCTCAAGACATAAGTCCAGCCCACAGTGGTATTTGCTTCAATCATACAAAAAGATTTAGAGAAAGCTTGGCAATGGGGACACCCATAACTTAACCACTTAATCTTCGGGGTTAGGTAAGTGGATATTGGAGTTGCTCACCGGGCTGCGTTCTTTGCTGGCCAATTTCGAGATTGCTTGGCGAGATATCTGCAGACCCTGGACGATCGCTTTGACGGTTGTAAATCAATAATTCAGGCAGAATGAGCGA
>DLPV01000013.1:9124-10184 GCA_002477465.1 Gammaproteobacteria bacterium UBA7449
ATCGCTGATTGTTTCTACCTACGGCAATGTATTCGATGCCTTTCTGCCGGAGCAGCACCGGGTCATACAGGTTTCTACCATCAATTATCAAAGGCTCTTTCAGCTTGTTCATGATCAATTCGTAGTTGGGTGCTTTAAAACACTGCCATTCCGTACAAACAACCAGAGCATCGGCATTTTCCAGCGCATCTTCTTTCGTTTCAGTGATGGTGAGTCGGGGTTCATCCAAAAATACCTGTTTGACCCCATCAGCCGCTTTCGGATCATACGCCTGTACTCTAACCCCAGAATCAAAGGCCTCTCGAAGAAAATCCAGGCTTGGTGCCTCACGGATGTCGTCGGTATTGGGCTTGAATGACAGACCCCAAACAGCAATCACTTTATCTGATAGTGAGCCTTTAAAATAATCGCAGAGCCGAGAGAACAAAAGGGATTTCTGCTTTTTGTTGACTGTTTCTACGGCGTTAAGAAGATCACAGGATTGCTTATTTTGTTCCGCAATTTTTTTGAGCGCGCGAATATCTTTTGGGAAACAGGAGCCGCCATAACCGCAACCGGCGTAAATGAAGTTGTAACCAATTCTACTGTCAGACCCTATCCCGAGACGAACGTTTTCGATATCTGCACCAAGCCTGTCCGCAAGATTGGCGATTTCATTCATGAACGATATTTTCGTTGCGAGCATTGCGTTTGCGGCATATTTGGTTAATTCGGAAGATCGCACGTCCATGAAAACCAGCTTATTGTGATTTCGATTAAATGGCGCATACAGCTCTGTAAATTTTGTCCTGACAAGTTCAGAGTCTGTTCCGACGACTATTCGATCGGGTCGTTGAAAGTCAGAAACTGCTGACCCTTCTTTAAGAAATTCCGGATTAGAAGCGACATTAAACGTAAAGTTATCACCGCGCTTTTGGATCTGTTCGCTTATTTTTTCGGAAATCCTATCGCAGGACCCCACCGGCACGGTCGATTTTGCTACCACAATTTTGTGATCTTTACTGTATCGTCCAATCGATTCAGCAACCTGAAGCACGTATTTTAAATCTGCTGATCCGTC
>DLPV01000059.1 GCA_002477465.1 Gammaproteobacteria bacterium UBA7449
GCTTGTAGTTATTGCCTGTAGTTGCTGCTTGTAATTATTGCTTATTGTTCAGGTGAGCATTTTATTGCCTTGACAGTCAGAATCAAAACCATAAAAGCTACATCCCTAATCCCATTACCTCTTGCTCTTGCGCATTGATTGATTCAATGAGCTCCGCCCGAAACTCTTCTCGATTGAACTCTTCCTCAAGTCGAAGCAGAAAATAGTCGACTGACACCCCGCCTGCGATACCAACAACAGCACCAACAGCGGCACCCGCCAGCGTGCCAAGACCGGGGATCACAGAACCAATGACCGCGCCCGTCGCAGTGCCCGCTGCGCCCGTAACTGCCTTGCTACCAAGAGCCTTTGTTACCGCCGTTGCCGCAAGCTTGATCAGCCCCTTTGCGGTAATCTTGGTCACCACCGCGGTCACGATTGCGCCACTGATGACGCCGGCACCCCCTCTTGCGCGCGTGGTAGTGACAGATGGAATGTTTTCCATGCTGGGCAGTTCAAATGTATTCAGCGGCCGCGACTCTACAATCTGATAGCTACCATCGGACAGCTCCATCTCGTCCAGCAACACTCCAAGCTTGTTCTGGTAGTCGATTCTTAAGGCTTCATTTTCAGCAAGCAATTCTGCCAGCAGTCTTTCATATTCAGCGAAGGGTTCTCCAGCGAGTAGATTAATTGTCAGGTCATTACGAATTCGCGTCTCGATATTGCCGGAGACAAGGCTGGCGATGCGCAGATATTCTTGTGGGAGACTGTAGTAACTGTCCAGAAACGGATCTACATTGGCTCGCAGTTTTTCGAACCCCTCAGCCAAAGCTGCATCCACAAGCGCAGCCCGCGCATCGATTGCTCTAACTGTTTCGAGCTTCAAGGCATCGACCTCAGCAACTGTGCCGGGGCGCATTACTCTCTCACCTATGCGCTCTGCGGTGGGAATGACCTGTTGCCTGACTTGTTCCAGCAGCTGAACTGACTCAGAGGAACTTCGCACCTGCTGCTCAAGCAGGCTGGCAACGCCGGGCAGAATAAACAGCAACAGCACGACCACATAGGCCGTAGTTTGTAGCGCGGCCTGAAAGCTAACAGGTTCTGGCTCTGCTGTTTTGGAAAGCGGATTCACTATACGTCGCAGCTCCACACCCGGAATCAGGAACGCCGAACACATCATGCTCAGGTTTAGAAAGAGTGCTGAGGTGGGCAGCACCACCAGAAAGAACTGCAGCAGACTAAACCCGTCGCTATAGTCAAAAGCGACTCGCTTGAGATCATGAAAGGTCTGGCTCCAGAGCAATGTGAGCTGCATAAACTGGCTGCTGTCAGCAGCGGTGTTGAGCCCGTTGGTTGCAACGGCTGGAGACGACGCATTTGACACAAGGCTAAGCAGTAGCGGCATCAGCAACATCGCTACGATGTACAAGACAGTCATTGCTAGAGGTACTATCCAACCCGTGAGAACGAGGGCACGGTGGAAGACCAGATAGGGTTTAAACTCTCCTTGCACCAGACGCTGAAAACGCCGAAAGAACAGCCAGAGTGCGGGAATTGTCAGCAGAGCCAGCAGCCATTCGAACCACGACAGGTAAACTAACCAGAGTAATGTGAAGTAGCCGAACACAAGACTGTAGACCAGCCAGCAGACTGTCATGATGAGGCGACCACTAAACAAGCTGAATAAGATGCCGCGCTGGTGATAGGCATTCAGGTCAAGAATGCGGCGAACGGTCAGACTATAAAGTCTGATAACGAGGATCGGCCCACCCACTATCACCGTGCCCAACAGCGCTAACCAAATGGACTCGCTGCGCCCGAGTTGATTGGCGATGAGGTAGACAATGGCAACCCAGCTTGTCGAGAAAACAAGATAGTTACCCAAATTCGGCATCTGCCAATTCTCCTAAGTGACGGGTCTTAAGTAGGCATTACTAAAATCATCCTACCCCCTCTACCCTTGTGCCGTCGAGTCAGCCAACACTGAGTGGTCAGAATAAAATTGGAAATAGGGTTGAGATTTGGAACCTAGTTTATAGAAGGCGTGCAGAATCGAGGTTCACCCCAAAGCACTTTCTTACGACTCTTGCAACGGCTGCGGACCCTGAGAGAGTGACGCCGCCCTCTCCGCCAGTGCGTTAGCTTCTACTAACTTGTTTGCCTGCTTGATTCCCCAGACATAGAAAATCAGCAAAATAATCAAACAGACTATGCCGACATTCACGTGTCGAGAGATGAGCTGCTCCCAACTCCAGGTGTAGTAGTTGATCAGCTTGAAGGCATCCGTTGGCTCGCCACCGGTGAGCCCGTAGGGAACTGCAAGGCGATCGTCGGCAGCGCGCCACCAGGTCATAAACATATCTGCAAAAGCAGCCGCGCCAATGCCAATGAATCCCCACCGCAATCCACCGCTATAGTTTTGAAGCGTCCAATGGACTCCCCTGCGTTGTTCAATTCGGGTCAGATTTTGATAGTCGCATTTTTCGTGAGAGCACGCATCAAGTTCACCTGAAGTTGGCGCGTGCGCTCAAAGAATCAGACTGACAACGCAACCCGTCATCAATGTCGCCACATTACCAAGCAGCAATGCGGTAAAAGTGACATCAACAACTTCCTTGCGGCGCTCAGGCATGATTACCACCAGCCCGGCGATGATAATTCCACAGCTCGCTATATTGGCGAAGCCGCACATGCTATAGGCGATGACTATAATTTGTTTATCGGAGAATTCGGTAACGTCAGCCAGAGCCAGGTAAGCCACAAACTCGTTCAAAACAACTTTCGTGCCCATCAACTCACCAGCCAATGCCGCGTTGGTCCAGTCGAATCCTACCAGCCACATGACCGGACGCAGTAATTGGCTGAAGATCAACCCCAGGTTGAGATCAGCATGAATCAGCGCCAACATATCATCCAACAGATAGATAAAGGCAAACAGCACAACGATGATCGCCGCAATAGAAATGATCATCCTTACGGCATCATCTACCGCATCTAACAGCACTTCGATCCAGGTCTTGTCGCTGCGGGGGATTTGCATGACGTCGAGGTCAGACGGCTGGGTGGGTTGAAACACATGCGCAAGGGTCAGCGCAGCCGGCACACTGATTATCGAAGCCGTTAGCAAGTGGCTCAAAGAGCCAGGCAAGGTTTGTTCCAACACACTGGCATACAGGATGATGACGGTGCCGGCTATGGTTGCCATGGAGCAAAGAACAAGCGCCAGTAGTTCGCCCCTTGAAAGACGATTCAAATAGGGCTTGATAATCAGCGGTGCCTCGATAGTCCCGAAGAAGATAGTCGATGCTGCACCAAGGCCGAGCGCACCGGAAAGCCCAAAGGTTCGGCGCAGGCCTTTGCCCAACCATTCCACAATAAAACTCAGCACACCGAAATGAAACAACATGGCAGACAAGACCGTAACAACTAATATCAGTGGCAACACCTGAAACGCGATGATGAAGGAGTTGTCTGGTGCGACTACTTCGAACGGTGCCGGACCGCCAGCAACGTAACCAAACATATATCGGGACGCGCGATCGGTAACGCTTTGTAGTGCGCTCACTACTGCGTTGAGACTCAACAGGCCATTGGCAACAAATGGAACTCTTAACAAAAAGAACGCGATAGCCAACTGCATGGCGAGACCGACGGCAATTCGCTTTGCTGACACCGCACTGCGGTCGCGGGAAATCGCGAACACAAATCCGAGAAACACTATCAGGCCTAATACAGGTTGCAGGTAACTCATTCGTCAGGCTCCAGTTCACGTGGAGACAACTCAGTCCGCGCCAACAGCAGACGCGCCAGAATAGTCACAGCTAGCACTGCCAGCCAAATCCAGGTAGTGACTGCAAGCCAGGCTGGAAACAATAGAAACATGCTATAGGCGATGCCTGTCTCTCCCCCTTCTGCCAGGCCCGTAGCCAGGCGCAAGCCTCTGCCGCTGGAATCTTCCAGGCCACGTTTGTTTTCAAACCCTCCCAAACCCAGCGCACCACTGATGCACAGAACATAACAGAACAACATGAGCAGCCACTGTGTGTTGTATTCCGGCCATACCGAACTGAATGCCAGCACCATCGCTGAATACGCCAGCATGTCGAACTGGATATCGAGAAACGCACCAAAGTCAGAAGCCTTATTGAACTGCCGCGCATAAATACCGTCCAGCGCATCCAGCAATCGCGAAAGCCACCAGACCACAAGCGCCGCCAAAAAATTCTCCTGCACCACCAGCCACGCCGCCCCAAGCGCAATAGCCAAGCCCAGACAGGTAACCTGGTTCGGCGTTAGCCCAATCCTATTAAGCAATCGGACCAAAGGGTCAACGTAACGGGGCAAAAGCTCGCGGAAACTATTGTCGATCATTTTCTTTAGAGGCTAGTCTTTGGGCCAGGATTTTTCTTGAATAGTGGCATGAAAACCGGGGGCAGACCACGATCTAGATTTTCGTATCGGAATCGGATAACTCCAAAACACTCTAAGGTAAATCAACACACATCATGTCTTCCGCCACCAGAATATCTCCAGAATAGTTATCAGCCAGAATTTGAAGATTCTCCTGCAATTGATCTGGATCGGACGAAGAGATATGGCTTACGACGACCTGACCGACATTGGCTGCCTCTGCCATCTGCCCCCAGACAGTGGGCGTAGCGTGCAGATCCGCGATGAAACCGGTGGCGTTTTCGTTGGCTGCCATGTGAATCACCAGGGAATCCACACCACGAATAAAATCGACAAAGATGGGATTGGAACCCGTCTGGTCACTGGTGAAACCGATACTCGAGTCACCGACTTTGATCCTGTAACCGAGAGTTGGAACGTCTCCATGGGGCACTCCCATTGCGGTTACAGTGATGTTGTCCTGTTGCCACACCGGGGTGAGCTCTGACGTTGCCAATTCGATGACGTTGATGTCCACGCGGCCCCGGAAAATTTCATAAACACCAGCCTCCCCGAAGACCAGGTCGTTAAAGCGAGATATGGAAGGGAATACATCACTGCCTGTAGGACCAGCGAGGTCGAAAGACCCTCCGCCTGGCCACAGAATAGCGGGCAGCTCTGCGCTATGATCCGGGTGCAGGTGACTCAAAGCCACCAAGTCGATCTGCTCCATAGTCGCGCCGGACTGGTGAAAATGGTTCTTGCTGCCGCTGCCTGCATCAACCAGCACTTTGCTCTCGCCATTCACCCAAAGCAGATAGGCAGAAGAGGCACGACCCATCGAGTCACCAGGACCACCCGAGCCCAATATCTGCAGCTGTACGCCATTGGCACTGCAGGCAGCATAGGAGATGGTGCCGACTAAGGAGAAGATGCAGCCCGCGATCAAGCCGCCCAGTGGTTTCGCTTTGATGACAGCCATAGATTCTCTCGATGATCAGTTTTTTTAGTGTATATTTATAGCACCTGAAAGCTTGGCCAAGCGTGACAAGCTCACCCCAAAATTTCCTCAAGCGCGGCCACCAGTTCATCCACTTCATCGAACGTGTTGTAGTGGGCGAACGATACCCGTACCACACCGCTATTGTCGGCAAGATCAAGATACTCAACCAATCGCCGTGCGTGGAAGTCACCAAAGCGGATTGCGATGTGGTATTTATCCATGGCCTGGCATATCTCTCCAGCATCTCTTCCTTCTACCTTGAAACTGATGGTTGGCACACGGCGCGCGTCATATCCATTTTCGATACCGATAATGCGACAGTCCTTGCGGCCGCGCAGATAGCTGAGCAAACTCTCTGCAAGCTTGTTCTCATGATCTGTGATGAAGTCGAACGCTAATTCGATATTGTCACGCACGGAAGCGCTGCCACTGTCACCCGCGCCACTGCGCGCACCAAGGTCCGAAAGATACTCAACGATTCCTGTGGTTGAGTAGGCTAACTCATAACTGGCGTTGCCGGGTTCCAGTTTCGCCGGCACTTTGTCCTTGCCGTAGAAATAGTGATAGAGATTATCGAGTTCGGCGAGCAATTCATACTTGCCATAGAGTACGGCGCCATGAGGCCCATACACCTTGTATAGGCTGAAGCCGAGAAAATCTACATCCCAAGCCTGCACATCGATAGCCCGATGCGGTGCGTAGGCCACGCAATCAACGCAGATCAGAGCGCCGCGGGCATGGACAAAATCAGCAATCTCGCCGACCGGGTTGATGGTGCCCAAAATATTAGAGACATGGGTCACTGCAACTAACTTCGTGCGCTCGGTCATCAGTTTGTCTAGGTCTTCGAGCTTAAGCTCCAGAGATTCTTTATCCAGGTCCCAGAATTTAATCTGTACCCCAATCTCTTGTAGCGACACCCAGGGTCCGATGTTGGACTCGTGATCAGACACAGTCACAATTATCTCGTCGCCTTCCTTAAGCTGACCGCGCATGCTGCGCGCGAGGTTTTGCATCGCGGTGGTTGAGGTTGGCGCAAACACAATCTCTTCTGGTCGACTCGCGTTTACCAATGTGGCTATGGCTTCCCTGCCAGACTGCAATGCGGCCGCTGCCTGCAGCGAAATATCGTAACTACCACCGATCTGTACGTTCTTGTTGAATAGGAAGTCATTCATGCGCTCCACTGCCCTGGCCAGAATCTGGGTGCCTCCTGCGTTGTCCATAAAGGCCCAGCCATTTTTCAATCCAGGGAACTGCTCACGCACATAGGCGATGTCTAACTTTGCTTGCTTGCTCAAACTACTCATTCTCTCTGTCTAGAATTCGATTAAATAGGGGTCAGTGCTGCAATACCGCATTCACAAAATCCCGCGTGCGCTGATGTTCTGGGTGATCGAAAATCTGCAACGGTGTACCTGCTTCGACAATCTTTCCCGCTTCCATAAAGATGACATGGTCCGCTACCTGCCGGGCGAAGCCCATCTCATGGGTAACCACCAACATGGTTACGCCCGATTCGGCCAGATCCTTCATCACATCCAGCACTTCCCCTACCATCTCCGGATCCAGAGCCGATGTCGGCTCATCGAACAGCATGACCCTTGGCCCCATAGCTAAAGCGCGGGCTATTGCCACGCGTTGCTGTTGCCCTCCCGAAAGCTGGCTTGGGTATTTGTCCGCCTGCGCCTCGATACCAACCTTCTGCATCAAGTCTTCGGCAATTTTATTCGCTTCCTGCTCAGGTAGCTGCTGCACTCGAATAGGGGCCAGTACGATGTTTTGGCGGATCGTCATGTGGGGGAACAGATTAAAGGACTGGAACACCATGCCCACTTCAGCACGAGCTGCCTTGTCTTGCCTGACATCCACGCCGCTGATTTTAATCAGGCTGTTATCGTCAAAACTCTCCAGGAAGTTAATGCAGCGGATCAAGGTGGACTTACCGGAACCTGACGGCCCTACCACACACACCACCTCGCCCTCATTGATATCCAGGTCGACGCCGCCTAGCGCTTCAAAGCTCCCGAAGTGCTTAGTCAAATTTTTTATGGAGACAATCGGGGTCACTGGCTGTACTCCTGCCGAAAACGTTTTTCCAAACGACCGACGAGAATCACCAGCGGCCATAACAGGGCAATGTACATGACTGCTGCCACGATTAGCGGTGTTGGATTGGCCTCAAGCGCTTGAGCCTGGTTTGCCTGTTTCAATAAATCTGGCATGGCAACCACCGAGGCCAGCGCCGTGTCCTTGATAACATTGATGCAGTTATTCGTGAGCGGCGGGATCACTACCCTTATTGCCTGGGGCAAAATGACATCCGTCATCGTGTGACGGTAGTTTAAGCCCAGAGCATGTGAGGCCTCGAATTGCCCGCGCGGAATGGCTTCGATGCCCGCGCGAAAAATTTCCGACGTATAGGCGCCGGAGACCAGAGTAAGCGCGAAGGCCGCTGACATAAAAGGCGAAAGCTGTATGCCCGCAAATGGCGGCGCATAGTAAACCACGATCAGCAGCACCAGGATTGGAATGGAGCGAAAGATATCGATATAGATCTTTGCTGCAATGCTGGCGGGCCGAACACCATACATACGTACCAGCGCCACGAACAAACCCAGCACCAATCCGAATGCGATGCTGATGCCGCCCAGCATCAGGGTCACACTCAAACCTGACAACAGTAAAGGATAGGAATTCAGCAGCACATCGACATTCAGAAAGGTCTGCACAAAACCCGTGTCAGTGCCCCCTACCGACGTGGAAAGCGGTCGATCCACAACACTGACGGTGGAACTGTCCGCGGCAGGCTCACTGCCAAACCATTGCCGATGCAGCTGAGCCACAAATCCGCTGCGCTTCAGTTCGCTGATGACATCATTGACCTGGTCTGCCAGCGGATTGCCCTTGGCCAACACCATGGAGTAGCGCTCACCGGTCTCGATGCGCTGTACTACCCTGAAATAGGGTTTGTCCCTGATAAAATATTCCAGTCCCGGAATGTCAGAGATATAGCCATCGACCCGCCCCGACTGCACATCGAGCATGGCCGGCACCAGACCTTCAAAGCGACGGATCTCGTCAAAGCCGTAACGAGGCGCATTTTCCGTTGTCCACATGTCGCCGGTAGAGCCAGTGTCAACCGCCACCACCCGATCACGCATATCATCCAGACTAGTGATATCACTCTGGCTATCGACGGTTAAAGACTGGGCACTGTCATAATAAGGCTGTACGAAGGCAACGGATTCCAGCCTTCGTTCAGTCACTGTTATCGAAGAAAGTGCAATATCGATTCGGCCGGACTGCACTGCGGAAAAAAGTCCGCTAAAGGGAATATTGACGATCTCGACGTCAGCGTCCAGCCGCGCCCCGATCTCCTTAACAAGATCGATCTCGAAACCGACATAGTCGCCATTCTCATCCTGGAATTCCCAGGGCACATTGCCGATATTGGCGCCCACTTTTAACTCCGCCGCCATAGCTGAACCGGCCAAAAATGACCAGTTAACTAGCAGCCCAAGCGCAATGTAGTTGCCGATTCTCATGTGATGCCAGGCATTCCGTCGAAGCCTGTCATTAGACCACGCGCTTGGATTCTTCCCCAGAGATTTTTAAGAATCACGGCCTACCCAGGCTAATTCCCGGCCTATGAAAACACATCAATAAGAAAAATATGACTGGCTGCTCTCAGGATCCAGACCTAAACAGGACAAGGAGTGCGCACCAGGATTCTGCTTATTGCCGGCTTCCACGCTGGCTCGACTTTCTCACTGTAAACAAAATTTCATCTAGCGTTCACCAATTTGACACATAAAAGCACTACCGTGAGTTCGTCATCAGTCATGTTGGGCTACCCCTATGATTAACGGCGTTTCTGCGTGGGACCAATCGGCTTTTCTTCGGGTCAATCGTCTTCAGCACAATTCACACCTGATTCTCACATTCAGAATTCTGTCCCATAGCGGCGATGGGTATCTCTATGTGCTACTCGGAATTTCCCTGCACCTTTTTGAGTCGGCCGACTCAGTACAATTCCTCAAATCCGCATTATTGGCTTTCGCTTTAGAGATTCCCTGTTTTCTAGCATTGAAAGCACTGATAAAACGAGAACGTCCCTGTGAGCACCTGGCGGGCTGTAGTTTCGCGGTTACCCCGAGCGACAAGTTCAGCATGCCCTCGGGCCATACTGCAGCCGCCTTCCTGATGTCTTCTCTCATTGCCGGCTTCTATCCAGCGTTCACGGTGTTGGCTTACATCTGGGCCAGCCTCATCGGTGCCTCACGCGTGTTCCTGGGAGTCCATTACCCAACAGATGTGGTCGCCGGGGCCGCGTTGGGATGGAGTTGTGCCGCGCTGTCGGTTTCATTGTTGTCATAAGTATGCGTATTCTTTACGGCGTACAAGGCACTGGCAACGGCCATCTCACCCGGGCCCGTACATTAACTCCTGCGCTGCGAAAGGCTGGCATCGAAATCGATTTTCTATTCAGCGGAAGGAAGCGAGAAGACTACTTTGACATGGAGGCCTTTGGTGACTTTGACTGTCGGCGAGGCCTGACGTTCAAGGTACGCAATGGCGAAATCGATACGCTGCAAACCCTTTTGGCCAATAATGCACCACGGCTAGTGGCGGACATACATAGCCTGGATTTATCAGCCTATGACCTGGTGCTTTCTGATTTCGAACCGGTAACCGCATGGGCTGCAAGATTGCAGAGCAAAACCTGCATAAGCCTGAGCCACCAGTGCGCCTTTGATTTCGCTGTGCCCAAGGTCCGCGGATACTTCCCTTCTCGCTTATTAATGAAATATTTTGCACCGGCCAACATCAGGCTTGGATTTCACTATTACCATTTCAATCAGCCAATCTTACCCCCGCTGATCAGATACCAGACTTCAAATGAATTCAGGCTCAACAAAATCCTTGTGTATATGGGGTTTGAAGATTTGGAAGATGTCATCCGGTTTCTGAAGCCATTCAAGGACTACGAATTCGTGATCTTTGCAAAAGTGGATTCCCGGCAGAACCATGGCCACATTTCCGTAAATCCTATTTCTCAGACGGAGTTTCACGAACATCTTAAAGACGCCGGAGGGGTCATCAGCAATGCAGGCTTCGCGCTTTCCAGCGAATGTCTTGCCATGGGGAAGAAGCTATTAGTAAAGCCGCTTAGCGGCCAATTCGAACAATTGAGCAACGGCCTGGCCCTGCAGAGCCTGGAGAGAGCAACTGTAACTGCTGAACTTGACCAGAATATCTTAATGGACTGGCTTTTGCTGGGGCCACACAAAGCCATACCCTACCCGGATATCGCTCCTGCCGTGGCTAAATGGCTGATTCACGACAGCGAACACAATATCCAGAAACTATCGCAGAGCATTTGGACCGATGTAGATTTTCCTTACGACTATGATGACGATTTCGGATCTTGCTTAGTACCCAGAATGCTTTATTAACCGTATGTTCAGTTTTAATTAGGAGGCTGTAACAAAAACTTCACTAAGGATTAATCGAATTGTAATAAATTTGGCCGCCAATGAACCGAATATGAGAGTAAATGGTCTGGATACCTACTGTGCGTAAACAACAGAAATTAAAAGTCAGAAGCGTCTTCATCTCGGATATACACTTGGGATTCAAGGGCTGTCAGGCAGATTCTCTCCTGCATTTTCTGCACTCAGTCGAGACAGACTATCTGTTTCTGGTAGGTGATATCGTTGATTTTTGGGCGCTCATGAAGAACCCTATTTGGCCACAAAAGCATACCAACGTAATTCGCTCCATACTTGGCAAAGCAAAGCACGAAACGAAAGTAATTTACGTGCCAGGCAATCACGATGACTCCATGCGTGACTATGTCGGTCACAAGTTCGGCAACGTCGAGATTCACAGGGACTATGTGCATACTACTGTGGATGGCCGCAAACTCCTGGTCATGCACGGCGACGAGTTTGATCTCATCGTGAAGAATAGCCGTTGGCTCTCAAATCTGGGCAGCTATCTCTATGACAAACTGCTTAGCCTCAATCACATCGTGAATGGTATCCGCAGGCTCTTTAACAGATCATACTGGTCACTGGCCGCCTATCTAAAGCACAAGGTCAAGAATGCCGTTGACTACATCGGAAACTTCGAAGATGCGCTAGCGCATTTCGCCGAGGAAAGAGGCGTAGATGGTGTAGTTTGTGGACATATCCATCATGCAGAGATCCGGGACATCAACGGCATACTTTACTGCAACGATGGGGACTGGGTTGAAAGTTGCACCTCCCTCATTGAATACAACGATGGCCAACTTGAAATCCTGCATTGGGAAAACAATTTCGAGCAGTCCACTATCTCTGAATTGGAGGAGATACTGGGAACTCGCGACGCTGCCTGATATTAAGCTTCAAGTTTCATAACCGGCTTCACGAAACCCTACACCCAACACTCTCTCAGGATTCGTTATGCGAATACTCATGATCTCTGACGTCTATTTCCCGCGGATCAATGGCGTATCCACTTCCATCCAGACATTCAAAAGGGAACTGGAAATTGCGGGGCATGAAGTGTATCTGATCGCTCCAAGCTACCCTGAGCCCATGGTGGATGACGACACAATACTTCGTATTGAGTCCAGAGGTGTTACGTTGGACCCGGAAGATCGCATGATGAAGTACCGAAAGCTGATCAACCAACTGCCTCAACTACGCGAAAAGGGTTTCGACCTGGTGCATATCAATACACCCTTCGTGGCACATTATGCTGGTTTAACTCTTGCTCGAAAATTGGATATACCCTGCATTACCACTTACCACACATTGTTTGAGGAATACCTTTACCATTATATTCCATGGATTCCGAAATCGGTCCTTCGCTGGGCAGCGCGCAGTTTTTCAGTAAGCCAGTGCCAGGCTCTAGACGGAATCATTACCCCCTCCTCAATTATTGCTTCATTGCTTCAGCAATATGGCATTAGCAATCCAATCGTAACCATCCCAACCGGCATTGATGTCAGCGATTTCGAATCGGGGAATGGTGATAAGTTTCGTGACTCCCTCGGAATAGAGCCGCATAAAAAACTGCTTCTGAATGTCAGTCGCGTTGCGTATGAGAAAAACATCGGTCGTTTGCTGGAAGTCGTGCAAGACCTGCTAAAGAAAAGCCGCGATATCCACCTGGTCATCGCCGGCGAGGGGCCGGCTAAACAGTCCTACATACAACAAGCGCGAGACATGGGCATTGCCGACCACGTTTCGTTCATAGGTTATCTCGATAGAAGCACGGATCTCATTGACTGTTACCACAGTGCAGACCTATTTGTATTTAGCTCCAAAACAGAAACTCAGGGACTGGTGTTACTTGAGGCAATGGCGGCTGGCACGCCGGTGGTAGCAATAGCCGAGATGGGAACCAAAGAAGTACTTCAGGATGGATTGGGCGTAAAGATAACAGATGGCACTGTAAGTGACTTTAGTGCGAAGATAGTGGAAGTGCTGGACCAGCCTGACTTACACAATACACTATCCGAGTCGGCGAAACTCTATGCCAAGGACTGGGATTCAAGCAGGCTCTCCGCCAGGATGGCCGAGTACTACGTTAATATTACCACCCAATATCCTCGGGAACTAGGCAGCCATGCATGACTTCCAGGCAACTGCAACCGACAACTCTTCTGAAACAATGAAACCACCAGTCCCCAAAACCGGACTCCGAAGAGTCTTGGCCGCTACTCGCTACTCCTTCAATGGCTTGCTCTTGGCACTTAAAACTGAAGAGGCATTTAAACAGGAGTTTGCGCTATTCATAGTCTTGGCGCCTCTCGGATTCTGGTTGGGCCAGAATGACATCGAGCGACTGCTTTTGGTTGGTGTACTGGTTTTAGTCTTGATTTTGGAATTACTGAATACAGCAATTGAAGCCGTAGTAGACAGAGTCAGCTCTGACTTTCATGAACTCTCTCGCCAGGCCAAAGACCTTGGATCTGCTGCGGTATTTTTGAGCCTTGCCCTGGTCGTAATTACCTGGAGCGTGATTATTCTATGATCCTCTTGCTAGCCTGAGGGCTTTAATGACCCAATGCCAGGCTCAGGATAAAGGGTCAGAAAAAAAGGGCCGACAAAAATTCATAATCGAATTTTTCCCTCCGACCCCTTTGCTTGTAATATTCCTAGTCCGCCTCAGCCAGTTGCTTCATGGCACCCAAAGCATTAGTGAACATGCCGCGACGTCGTTCGATGTCGGCATCTTTCGCCGCCTGATCAGGCAGATTGGAGACATCGTAGGTCAGGGTGTAGAGCATTTTCGACGTGGAATCGGTCACCGGGCGAGCTTCCATGAAGCCATGGTAAAGATTGTAGAACTGGCCTTCTACGGCGGGCTGGGTGTAGCCGTAGGAAAGTTCGGTCTGAGCCACCATGATCTCAATAATACGACCGCCCAATAAAGCGCGGACCGAGCCCATGCCACCCTCGCCAGAGGTAATCTCACAATCCAGTCCCAGCCACTCACTGATAGAACAGTAGTCGCCGACCTTTTCCCAGACTTCAGCCGCGGGCTTGTTGATGTCAATTTCCATGTCGATGGTGACGTATTCCTGGGCGGTTGCCGTCGTCGACAGCATAAGCCCTGCTGTGATGAGTGCTGATAGTAATAATAGTAATAACTGGCGCATACAAACTTCCTCGATTGATGTTTCGGTGTAATAGTTTTGGTATGAGAGTTTTGGTGTAGTTGTTTCGTCCTTATCCTAAGCAATTTCTGCTATAGGGAACAAGCTTAAACCACGGATTTTTGGTCTCCCGCGGTTTATCGCCCTTTTTCTCGATCCT
>DLPV01000047.1 GCA_002477465.1 Gammaproteobacteria bacterium UBA7449
ATTGTGGGATCGATTGTGGGAACACTCTCAGCGCTGGTTCCTATTTCTACCAAATGCCTCTCACCGTCAATGCCGGGAACCTGAATTTCTGTGACGGAAAGCGCCCTGCAGTCTGGCGGCAGTGCAGCCAGCTCGGCCGTTGGATAGCGCCCCTTTAACGCCAATAGACTGGTTCCGAGCGTCATCAAGTGGCGTGCTTTTTCCAGTGTCTCGGCCAGGCTAGCGAATGCCCTGCAGGTCACAATATCAATTTGCCCAGGACTTTGATAGTGCTCCAGACGACAATTCTCCACCTCCACATTGGCCAGCTGCAGCTCGGTCTTAGTCTGGAACAGGAAGCGGGTTTTCTTGCCATTGCTATCAAGCAGAACGAAACGCGTATTGGGGTAAAGGATCGCCCAAGGGATTCCAGGAAAGCCAGCCCCAGATCCGACATCGAGTATTCTCTGGCCAGCGTTCAGGCTCACATAGGGGGTCACTGCAAGACAATCCAATAAGTGTTTATTCAGTAACTGCTGGTCGCTGCTATTCGCCACCAGGTTAAAACTGCGATTCCACTTTTGAATCAGTTCCAGATAGCGAATCAGCGCTTGCCGCTGTTCTGCCTTAACCTGCAGATTCAGGGCCGCCAATCCATTTGATAGTTGAGTGTTAAGAGACATATGAAAAGGAAGTTGAACGCAGTGCAATCAAATAAAGTTTAGGTCACTTGCTTAACTAGCTTTTCGAGTCGTGCCTCTAAACTTTTTCAGATAAATCAACAACAGTGAAATGGCGGCTGGTGTCATCCCCGGCAGTCGCGACGCTCTACCGATATTTTCAGGCCTGGCAGCTTCAAGTTTTTGTGTAAGCTCCGCAGACAACCCTTGCACTACCGTGTAATCAAACTCCAGCGGGATCGCTGTGTTTTCCTGTCGCTTGACGCGAGTAATCTCTTCTGATTGTCGCTCGATGTAGCCCTGGTATTTAATTTTAATATCGGCTTGCTGGCGCGCCTGCTTTTCTATCCGCTGCGACATAGAATCTTCGTTTGAGTCTGCCTTTTCCGGGGTTTTATTAATAACCGCAAACAGCGCCGCATAGCTCAACTGCGGTCGTGCTAATAATTCTGACAGTCGGTATTCTTTACTGATTGGTTTCTCCAACAGCATGTTCAAGCGTTCAGCTTCCGCGGTATTTGGATGAATTAGGGTCTTCTCCAAAAATTCCAGTTCAGCCTTCACCGCAGCTGATTTGCGCGTAAAGAATTCCCAGCGCTCATCATCAACCAGGCCAAGATCACGTCCAATTGAGGTCAACCGACTATCCGCATTGTCCTCCCGCAGAGTGAGACGATACTCGGCGCGACTTGTAAACATACGATACGGCTCGTTTGTTCCAAGCGTGATCAAGTCATCAATCAAAACACCGATGTAAGCCTGGTCCCTGCGAGGACACCATGAGTCTTTGCCCTGAACGGCCAAGGCGGCATTGAGGCCAGCTAACAGTCCCTGCGCTGCAGCTTCTTCGTATCCGGTGGTGCCGTTGATTTGTCCGGCAAAATACAGACCACTAACAAATCGAGTTTCCAGCGAGTAGTTCAGGTCACGCGGATCGAAGAAGTCATATTCAATCGCATAGCCTGGCCGAGTAATATGTGCAGACTCAAACCCTTTTATCTGGCGAACCATTTCCACCTGAACATCAAATGGCAAACTGGTGGAAATTCCATTTGGGTAGAGCTCGTTAGTATTCAGCCCTTCTGGCTCGACAAATATCTGATGCGAATTTTTGTCAGCAAATCGCATAACCTTGTCTTCGATAGACGGACAATAACGAGGACCAGTGCCTTCGATGACACCGGTATACATGGGGGATCTATCCAATCCACCCCGGATAATATCGTGGCAAGCTTCATTGGTACTGGTGATAAAACAGGGGACCTGATCCGGATGGTCCGACTGCTTACCCAAAAACGACATGACTGGTAGCGGGCTGTCACCTTTTTGAACTTCCATTACAGAAAAATCAACACTGCGCGCATCGATTCGAGGCGGTGTGCCAGTCTTCAGTCGTTCGACACGAAAAGGCATTTCTCGAAGCCGTTTGGCTAAAGCGATTGAGGGTGGATCACCAGCTCTGCCACCACTGCTCTGCTGCATACCAATATGAATTTTACCGCCCAGGAATGTGCCTGTAGTCAAGACAACTTTTTTGCCAAGTATCTCCAAGCCCATCTGGGTTTTGACGCCAGAGACCTTACCATCAACGAAAAGTAAATCATCGACCGCGGACTGAAACAGGGTGAGATTATCCTGAGACTCTAAAAATTCTCGGATAGCGGCCTTGTAGAGAACACGATCAGCTTGGGCACGAGTCGCCCTAACCGCCGGCCCTTTGCTGGCATTCAGCACCCTGAATTGAATTCCAGCGCGATCTGTAGCTCGCGCCATGGCTCCGCCAAAGGCATCTATTTCTTTCACAAGGTGGCTCTTGCCGATACCGCCAATAGCCGGATTGCAAGACATCTGACCGAGCGTTTCAATGCTGTGCGTAACCAACAGCGTATTTACACCTATGCGTGCAGCGGCCAATGCCGCTTCTGTGCCGGCATGACCTCCACCGACCACGATGACGTCATATTCAATGGGGTAACGCATTGTCTTTAGGCCTGGCCTCAATTTCTGGGGCTGTGCAGTATATCGGGAACTAAGTGAATTGCCAGCATAAAGCTTTTGGTTCGAAATACTAAAAAACTTTATATAGAAATATAGTTAATTAGTAATTAATGTAAATAGATATAGTATTAATACTGATATAGATAGTGCGACGATTTTCTGTTGAAAAGTTATTTATACTCAATAAAAACAGTAAGTTAATTGCTTTGTAAGTTGGTGTGTAAGTGCTGTATCAAGACAAGATAGCCTCTGTGTGAAATGTGGGTAGTTTTTGCTCGTTCTATTTAGTGTGAGTCTGGCACTTTCTGTACACAGGCTTCTCTCTCGAGACTGGCAGTTACAAACAAGATGTCATTACTAAAATTCTCATCCTGTATCATCGTAGCGTGGCACTATTTTCCAATACAGAAACTCGAAAAAATCTCCCCCAACAGGTCGTCACTTGTTACGTCCCCTGTAATAGCCCCAAGGTGTTGCTGGACCATTCTAAGGTCCTCGGCAATAAGCTCTATTTGTAAATGATCGCTAACGCCTTTTATTGCCGATTTTAAAGAGTTATCCGCTTCTTTGAGGGCGGCGAGATGACGTTCCCTGGCGCTGAAGTTCTGTTCCTGGGTAGATTCGAAGCCGGCCACTTCCAGTAAATGAGATTTCAGGCCTTCAAGGCCGGCACCAGTTTTGGCTGAAATATAGAAAAACTTGAGGGTAATATCGTGAAAGTCAGAACAGGAAATTGGCTTGAATTGATCTGGTAACAGATCAACCTTGTTGAAAACCACGCACAAGCGGTTGAGTAGCTGTGGAGCAACTGTTTGGGGAATGTCCCCTGCTTCTGTGTTGATCTCTACCAGTGGTTGCATGATCTGTTCGATATCACTGTTATCACAGGCGCCGGCTTCAGTAACTAACAGAATGAGATCTGCCTCACCCAATGCAGAACGTGCTCTTCTCACCCCCTCCTGTTCTACAATATCAGCACTTTCTCTCATACCGGCAGTGTCGTAAATATGCATGGGCAAACCGGCCAGGCTGATTTCCTGTCGCAGAACATCTCGGGTTGTACCCGGGATATTAGTAACGATTGCAGCATCAACGCCGGCAAGGGCATTTAGCAGGCTGGACTTGCCAGCGTTAGGTGCGCCCGCTATGACAATATTGAGGCCGTCTTTAAGAAGCACACCTTGTTGTGCCTCCTGAAAAATTTCGGCCAACCTATCCCTGGCCTCAAGCATTGCACCGTCGACACCGGTGTCAGTCATGATATCAATATCCTCATCACTGAAATCGATGGCCGCTTCGACGTTCACTCTTATGGAAGTAACAGCTGCGACTAACTGATGTATCTTCGCAGAGAAAACCCCTTTCAGTGTTCTCATGGCAGATCGAGCAGCCTGTGTCGAACTGGCATCCACTAAATCGGCAATAGCTTCAGCCTGTAGAAGATCAATCTTGTTATTAAGGAACGCACGTTCTGTAAATTCGCCTGGGTGAGCCAGTCTGGCCCCGCATTCAATTACTCTGGCTAATACAGAGCGTAGAACATGTATACCTCCATGTCCCTGAAGCTCGACGATGTTTTCACCGGTAAATGAATTTGGTGACTCAAAATAGAGGCCAATGCCGCTGTCTATCACTTCGCCATTGCTGGATTTCATCTCAACAAATGTAGCCATCCTGGGCTGTAGTGTTTTTGAGGTGATTTCTTGACTAATGGTTTCAGCGCGGGGGCCAGAAATTCTGACAATACCAATGCCTCCGCGTCCTGGGGCCGTGGCTATCGCGCAAATAGTGTCCGAGTCGAAGTGTGTCATTGCTGAACCTGATTTCTCCCTAAGCCTTTTGCTAAAACGGCAATCGCAGGAGGCGGTTGTATGCCCAGGCAGTTTTCATTGCGCTGGCTGCTTTCAGGTAGCTTATTTAGCTGCGTAACTGGCTTCAATTTTCCGCGTTATGTACCACTGCTGAGCAATACTCAGAACGCCGTTTGTAAGCCAGTAAAGAACCAGTCCCGCCGGGAACCAGAGGAACAGAACGCCCATCATGACTGGCATCAGTTTCATGACTTTGGCTTGCATGGGATCTGCTGGAGTTGGGCTGAGACTTGTTTGCAAATACATGCTACCTGCCATTAATAGTGGCAGGATAAAGTAAGGGTCCCTGACAGAGAGATCCTGCAGCCACAGCATAAATGGCGCGTGGCGCAATTCCACGCTTTCCATTAATACCCAATAGAGCGAAATAAAGACAGGCATCTGCACCAGCATGGGAAGACAACCACCGAAGGGATTTATCTTCTCCTTCTTATATAGCTCCATGGTTGCCTGTTGCAACTTCATGCGGTCATCGCCGTAGCTCTCCTTGAGCTGCTGCATTTTGGGCATGAGACGCCTCATGCCCGCCATGGATCGATACTGGGTTTCGGAGAGCTTGTAAAACAGTGCCTTGACGACAAAAGTTAGAGCGATGATTGAGAAACCATAGTTTCCAATGACTGAATCGATTTGTGTGAGTAGCCAATAGATTGGTGCGGCAAGGAAAAACAAAAACCCATAGTCGATGGTGAGCTCAAGATTAGGGGCTATTTCTGCTAATTCGTACTGCTCTTTTGGACCGGCATAAAATTGCATGTCGTACTGACCGGTTGAGCCGGCGGGCACTGAGAATGTACTGCCAGTAAATTCACCGAAATACTGCGCGCTGTCGTTTTTGCGTGTCGTAAAACGATTTGTATCGGAGACAGGAGGAATCCAGACGGAGATAAAGTAGTGTTGGCTAAATCCAATCCACCCACCTACAGCATCAGTTGTCAGGGTAGCATCATCGATGTCATCGAAGTCTATCTTGATATAAGGATCTTCTGCTGATGTGGTAACAAAACCGAGGTAGGTGCGACCGAATCCGCCAGCACTGCTAGGGTCGTCAAAACCGTCGCGTTTAATCTGGCCGAAAGCATTAGCCTGGAAGTCTGAATCTGAGGGATTGGAAACGATGAAGCTGACGTCTATAAGATAGCTCCCTCTTTCGAAGCT
>DLPV01000066.1 GCA_002477465.1 Gammaproteobacteria bacterium UBA7449
TTAGTGTACTATTTTCCTTTACCGTGGAGGGGTGGCAGAGCGGTTGAATGCACTGGTCTTGAAAACCAGCGAGGGTGAAAGTCCTCCGAGAGTTCGAATCTCTCCTCCTCCGCCAATTCTTGCCTTAGCTTAGAGTCCTCAAATCTCCCAGAACCCCATAATCTCAACATATCTCGAGACTTAGAGGTAGAGGCTGAGAGATAAAAACCCTAGAGTTCAGCCAATTGCGAAGCAATTTGGGCCAAAATCCGTTTCTGACTATTTCCGCCCGACTTCATTCATATTGTCGGACCAACGGGCAAACCAGCGAAGCCCAAATCCGCCAATCAAACCTGCCACACTCCAGCTACAATTGACCCTCATATAGCCCCGATTAGCCTAGGCTGTGGTCAGAATTTATTGGTTTAATGAAAAATCAATCAACTTCAAATTGATTGAGTCCTCCAAGAGCTCGACCCCGCTCGCTATAGGCCCTCGCCAGAGGGCCTTTTTTTATGCGAAAGATCGATTAAGGAAATTAGAGTAGGGTACTAGCGAGACCCAGGTAATCGATCGGTTGCGCTCAGGCGTCTACCGTTGAGTGAGATAAAGTCGACGAGGATACGGCCACTTTCAAGCAATAGTGGGTCGGCCTCATCCTCTTCTTCATCGCTTGCTTCGTCGCTGGCGAGCGTGTCATTGTTTGCAATTGAAGATTCTTCATCTTCATCCACATTCAAATCGTCTTCTTCGACCCATTCATTGAGAGGGAGACCTTTGAGAAAGAGACGCATATTTTCAGCGTCGAATTCTTCACGCCGATTGCGTTCACGCTCCGCCTTGACCTGTAATTCATTGAGTGACAACTGCTCCCTGTTTCGATACTTGCGGGTGCGCTCAATCTGTTCAAGCAGATAAATAAAATCTGGAGATTCTTCCGCACGCAGCTCATGCTGTTCACGCAACTGCGGCAGCATGGCCTGAATTGAAAAGTAGGGGCGATACTCTACTGGACGAACTGTATCCCATGGTAGAGCGCCATCCAGACTGCTTTCGCCTATGTCATCATAAGCATCGTAGAAGTCAGGAAAAGTAATATCAGGTATAACACCACGGTGCTGAGTGCTCGCACCGGATATGCGATAGAACTTCGAGCGCGTGACTTTCACCTGACCAAAGTCCATCGGGATAATTTCCTGCACTGTGCCCTTACCAAAGGTCTGGCCACCCAGCACAATACCGCGCTGGTAATCCTGAACAGCACCCGCAAAAATCTCGGAGGCTGAAGCGCTAGTACGATTTACCAGTACAGCCAGCGGTCCACTGTATGCGACTTCCGGATCATTGTCTCCAAAGGCCCGCGTAAAACCGTTGCGAATACCTGAATAGCGGATCTGTACGGTAGGCCCAGTCTCAATAAACAGGCCAACGAGTTGGTTGGCTTCACTCAAGCTGCCACCACCATTATTGCGGAGATCTACCACAACCGCATCGACTTCTTGAGTCTTGAGATCTTCCAGCAGGGCACGAACGTCTCGCGTTGAGCTCTTGAAGTCTTCCTCGCCGCGTGAGGCTGCTTCGAAATCGAAATAAAAAGTGGGCAGGCTGATAACGCCTACCTTGTGATCTTCGCCGCGATAGCTCAGCTCCAGAACTTCGCTTTTGGCTGACTGGTCCTCTAACTTGACCATATCGCGAGTGATACTGACGACGGTCGCACTAGACTCACTAGCCGCCTCGGCAGGGATTACATTGAGCCGAACGACCGTGCCTTTTTCGCCACGTATCTGTGATACCACATCATCGAGACGCATTCCTACCACATCCTGGATATCGCCGTCTAACCCTTGTCCAATTCCGATAATGCGATCACCAGCCTGCAGTTCATTGCCACGCTCGGCTGGGCCACCTGTGATCAGTTCGACCACCTTGGTGTATTCCTCATCTGTGGTGAGTTGAGCGCCAATGCCCTGCAATGATAGCGAGAGCTGCATATTGAAGTTTTCTGAATCTCTGGGCGAATAATAGTCGGTGTGGGGATCTACAGCTTTCGCTACGTTCGATAAGTAGGCCTGGAAAATATCGCGATTGTTCGTTTTCAGAACCTGACTCAATTGGTTGCGATAACGCTTGGCCAGCTTCTCTGCGATTTCTTCATCGGTGTCACCGGTTAACTTCAGGCTCAATACGCTGTTCTTGGTGCGCTTGCGCCAGATTTCATCCAGTTCCTCGACTGAGGCCGCGTAGGGAGCATCCTCCCTATCCAACTCAATACTTTCATCAATGGCGAAATCCATTTCAGAGACGTGGTTCTCTACCCGATCGATGGCGTAGATAAGACGCTCAAGCACACGACGATAGTATCGGTTATAGATCTCAAAGCCGGGGTCTACATCAGCGTCTAGCAACGAATCATCGAGGGTATAGCGATAGGCGCTGAGCTCATCGATATCGCTTTTCAGAAAGTATAGATGTGAGCCATCGAGGGCATCCATGTACCTATCGAATAGCAGGGAAGAGAAGCCGTCGTTTATTTCGATGGAGGAATAATGCTTCGTTTGCAATTGTTGCAGTAATTCCACCGCGGTCTTGCCATGGATGGCCTCGGGCTCAACCGCTTCATACAAGGCGTCTATGTCAAGAACGGTGTTGAGTTGAGACACTGATTCCTGTGCAAGTCCGAAACCGGATGCCAGGGCCAAGGAGGAGGCTAATCCAACTTGGCATGTCTTGAAAAACTTGTGTCCAATCCTACTGCTCATAAATCCCCGCTGTGAGTTTGAGATCCGGTCATCAATAGTGGAAGTGCAGCAGCCACAGGGCCCGCATCTTATCCAGAGAGTATGCTATATGAGTGAACGAGAGAAGCTATTTTATGCATCTTTTCGGGCACTGCACCGAGCACAGTAACAACTACGTCACAGCTCCCGCAAAAGTTCCTTAACGGATGATTTTGTTGCGAGCCGAAGCATGGCGCTCCGCTCGCTCCACATCGATATAGCGATCGGTAATTGCGCTGGAACCATGGCCGGCATCATCTCGCACATGTTCCCTGGGACGGTGTTTCACATCCTCCGAAATGCCTGTATGCCTGAGCCAGTGCACCGTGGCGTCTCCCAGGCGCTCTGCCTCCTCATCGAAGCCCTCATGTCGCATTCTTGCGGCTGCCGCGTCAAAACACTGCTGCACAATGCCTCTTATTTGCCGGGTGCTGGTCAGACCACCTTTTCCGCGCGTCTTATGAATCAAGGGGGTAGGTTCGCCAGGGCCGGGAAAGGGCGGCAGATCCCGAGCCAAACGATAGCGTTTGAGAGACTCAAGCATGGCGTCGCTGACGGATATTTCTCGTTCCTTGTTACCTTTACCCACCGTCAGAAACCACCAGTTTCCCTCCTGATCGCGCTGGAAGTGCCCCATCTGCGGCTGCCAACGTGGCGTCTCCACTAATTCCGAGATCCGCAGATACATCGCAAACAGGGCCTTCATTATGAACAGAGTGCGCTCATGCACGGCAGGCTTTTGTTTCGCAAGACTCTCGGCGGCTTCAACCACATACTCCCATTGTAGTGGCGAAAGTCTCCTGATCTTGCCCTGGGACTGGTGCTTGCGGATAAATTTGCTCTTTTGACGCATCTGCGAAACCGGATTGGCAGACAGGAATTTCTCCTGAATAAGAAAGTTAAAAAAGCTACTTAAAACACTGAAAAGACTCTGAATTGCAGATTGTGAAGCAACGTATTCTCCGCCGCTATTCACATAAGGACGCCAGTCAGCATTAGGGATCCGCTCTCCATTTTTACTCAAAAGGCGGGGTACATTTTTCTCGCCAATCCATGCTTTAGGTGGCTGTCTGCTAAATTCCACGTAGGTTTCAATATCTTCGCGCACCACCTCACGCAGAGATTTATGGGCAATCAGCCAGCACCAGTGCAGAAAGTGTTCAATTTCGCGGCGGTAGGTACTGAACGTGTCAGGACTGCCGCGATAGCTATAGATAAACTCGCTGGCATGTTGGTAATCCGAGACCGCATCAGCAGGGGGTTCGGGCATCAGGTGGTCAAGTGACTGCACCGGCACCTTGAAAGGATTCGGCATTTCCTCAAGGGTGTCGAAGAAGGCTATAGGGCTCTTATTAACTGACATGAAGTATGTGCTTTATCTTTATGTTATACATACATTATGGCCAGCAATATTCGCAACTTACGAGGTTTAATTTTAGTTCTATATAAACTTAGATCGGTAGCTAGCTGTTTGGCTTTAAGTCTTACAGATGAATAGCTTAATCTGCTGTTTCACCCATTCTCATCTTGGGTGGGGAATTGCGCCAATGTAGAATTTCTCCCCAAGATGGTCCCCGAGTCCGATTTCTCCTGTCACGTACTCGAAACCCAGCCCTTTACCTTATTCCTGACTAGAGTCCCCAAAGACATCATTCGACGAGGGTTCCAGACCTGCGTTCCCTGCTGATATTTGTGATTATTAGGGACCCCGGGAGAGTCTAACTTGCAAAAAAGCATCTGAAAGGCGCTGATTAAGAATTTTATTAATTCTTAAATTCAGAAGGGTACAAGTTATACACAGAAATAATATTAAGTTTACTGTATCTTCAGTTGTAGTCACTTTTACATGGCATTTAGCAAGGAAACAGAAACCAGAAACTGCATAGCGATATAGCAGTAGGAAAGTCGATTAACCCCGGGACAGCAGATGCGGGTTATCCAGGGCAGTATTACGGTTGGCGGGTCCACAAAAGCGTTGCACAGCGGCGACAGCCTGTCTGATTTATCCGTATGCCAGCAAAAGGATAGATTTGTGCTAAATCTCTTGGCTTACGGAAATTCCTGCCAGATCTTCAGGCATGCAGAAATAGCGCAGGATGGGCAGGGTGGACATCGTGCCGATCTGCACTAAATGACGCAGGCAGGCGGACCATCAGTGCTGCACTTGCCAAAATTGCCTCAAGACAATATTTCAGAGTACATAAACACGTTAAATTATAGTTTTGGAGCATATATACCTTTTCCCAAGTGGCTCAGATGGTTTTTTTTTGATGAATTCAGTCGGGCGTTTCAATGCGCTTGGTAGTCTAATTTTCAGATCATCAGACGGGTCAAATTGCTGTCAATTTCGAAAAGAATGAAGGCACCTAAGGCGTAAAAACAATAAGATGCTTTGCTTACTTAAAGTAGTTAATTGTTTTATAGATCTTGACGCCTTTGCCGGTTCTGTGTGGAAGTCGTTGTGCCTCAAGCTGTCGAAGGTGCCTATTTAATATCAGATAGAGACGGCCATGTTGCAGAGAAGTTTGCCTTTTTATAGTAATTCCGGAGTAAAAACAGCGGGTTGCTGTGTTTAACGGCGCCCTAGTCTTAACATTATTACGCATTGGCACTAAGTTGCAGACACATGGCTCGTGCGTTCGCGTTTAAATATGTCAGGTGGCTAAACAGGGCTCGCCACGTTTTTTGTGTGCGCGTGATTTGCGCTATTTTCCCTGGCAATCATTATCCTGACTCAGCACGCTGTGTATTGCGTCGAGCCAGCTGACCCGGCTCAAATCTAAGCGGTTCGTGTTGGGTGAGCTTAGATAGATTACAATTCACAGAAACAAGCGCTGTATATCTCCTGTAGCGAAAACACAGTGCAGACACTCGGGTTTAAACTACAGTCAAAAGTAGAGTGAATGATTTCGGATTCAAGCTTTGGAGGTCCGCCGGTCACGGCATATGTGCTAGAAACGGGATATAGTTAACTGCTTAGCTATTTCCGGTAATCTTTATTACCGGAAATATATAGTTATTTGATTATCTGGGCTATCTGGGCTATCGCTTGCTCATTGTATTGACGCAATAAACTCAACCAGCGCTAAGTTTCCCTCGATACACGTTTTTCACGCATGGTGACGAATTCCTCCGCCAATGTTGGATGGATGCCAATGGTTGCATCGAACTGTGCTTTGGTGGCGCCTGCAGTCATTGCTACCGCAATTCCCTGCATCAACTCACCAGCATCTGGCGCCACAATATGCGCGCCAATCACTCGATCCGATGACTGTTCAACGATCAACTTGAACAGACTGTATTCCTCGCGGCCACTGAGCCTGTGTTTGAGTTGCTTAAACCTGGCCACGTAGACATCAATTTCTAAGCCGGCCTCCAGTGCTTTTTCTTCGCTATATCCACAAGTTGCAACGTTTGGGTGACAAAATACTGCAGTCGCAATGTTGTGGTAACTCACATCCCGTGCCGGCGAGCCGAAAAGCTTGCCCGCAAGCCACTGGCCCTCAGCCAAGGCCACAGGCGTTAAGGCAACCCGGTCAATTACGTCTCCAACCGCGTATATACTGGGCTCTGCGGTCTGAAACTCCTCATTCACACACACAGCGCCGCGTTCATCCAGCTTCACTGCGGTATTTTCAAGCCCCAGATCCTGGGTCAAAGGCACGCGCCCAGTTGCAGACAGCAAGGTTTCAGCCTCAATTTCCAGTCCAGACTTAAGATGTATTCTTAAAGAATTGTTTTCTTTCACTACATGCTCAACATCATCGCTAAGAATTAGCCGTGCGTGATCACCCATTTCAGAGGAAATAAGGTCTCTTACGTCTGCATCGAAACCCCGCAGCAGGCGCTCTCCGCGGTACAGCAAGGTTGTATCAACCCCAAGTCGGCTAAATATACTGGCAAATTCGACAGCAATATAACCACCCCCAACCACTACCATTGAACTCGGCAATTGCTCCATTTCAAACACTTCGTTTGAAGTGATAGCGTGCTCTGAGCCTGTATATTCAGGGATATAGGGCCAACCACCAACAGCCAGTAGCACATAGCGGGCGCTGAATTGAGCGTCTCCAACCTGAACCAGGTTTGGGCCAAGCATGCGCGCCCGGTCCTCGAATACGGTGACGCCGTTATTGTCCAAAATTGATTTATATATACCATTCAATCTATTGATTTCTTTATCTTTGTTGGCTTTTAACGTGCCCCAGTCGAAGCCTAGATCCTGGCTACTCCAGCCAAATCTTCGACTGTCCTCCAGGTCATCCCGATAATGCGCGGCATAGCTGTAGAGCTTCTTGGGCACGCAGCCCACGTTGACGCAGGTTCCACCGAAATAGCGCTCTTCGGCTACGGCAACTTGAGCGCCAAGACTCGCGGCAATGCGAGAGGCCCTAACGCCACCAGAACCCGCTCCAATCACAAATAAATCGAAATCAAAATCACTCAAGTTGCTGTATCCTTCTTGTAAATTCTGCCTAGTCATATCACGCAGAGCGCATTATGCCTGAGCCCTGACGCCTAACACAGTAATCTATACGCAGCAGCAGATGGATCAGTCCGGACTATTCGACCTAAATTCCCAGCCAGACCAGGGCGAGACGCTGCAACTTGGCGACGCTGCGCTGGTGGATTTCCCCACCGCTTTCGATCGTGAGACAAGCCAAGCGCTTTTCGACAGGCTTTACCAAGACATCCCATGGCGCCAGGAAAGCCTGTGGATCGGCGGCAAGCGCCGCGAGGTGCCGTGCCTGCAGTGCTGGATGGGAGATGCAGCCAGCCTCTATGGTTATTCCGGGATGCGGCTTCAGCCTGTTGCCTGGCACTCTACGGTACTGGAAATTAGACGCCGCGCCGAGGAACTAAGCCAGTGCTCATTTAACTCAGTATTATTAAATCTTTACCGAGACGGGCTGGACAGCGTGGCTTGGCATGCGGATGACGAAGCCGAGCTTGGCGATGACCCCGTCATTGCCTCTGTGAGCCTGGGCGCCGACAGACCATTTCAACTCAAGAGCAGACATAGCCAACCGCCTGAAAAACATCAGATCTGGCTTAAAAATGGAAGCATCCTGGTTATGGGAAAAGGTATACAAAATAGATGGCTGCATCAATTACCAAAAGTGAAGTCACTAAAAGAAGCCAGAATCAATCTCACTTTTCGCCAGGTGCAGAAGCTTAATGCTCAGGCTTAGGCAGACACCGTGGACCCCCCCGTCAGCTGTCCCGCCGGGCTTGGTTGCTGTTTATGGATAGTTTCGACATTTGTATTGCGGGGGCCGGTGTTGCAGGCCTCGCCCTCGCCCATCGGCTTGCGGAGCGGATGCCGACCGCAAGTATAGTCATCCTCGAGCAGGAGAGTAGCTTCGGCCAGCACACCAGTAGCCGCCTTAGCGAGGTTATTCATGCAGGTATCTATTATCCGGAGGGTAGCCTCAAGGCGAGACTTTGTGTGGCCGGCAAGCAGGCGCTTTACCGATTCTGTGAAACCTATCAAGTTCCCTATAGAAACATTGGTAAGCTAATAATTTCACAGCATAAAGCTGACCCGGGCTTGGAGCAGTTAAAGGCAAAGGGCCACAGAAATGGCGTTGAAGACCTGCAGTTGTGGGACCAGGAGCGGCTGCTGCAGGCAGAACCGAATCTACAGGCGGCAGCTGCACTGTATTCACCAAGCACCGGCATCCTGGACTCGCATCACTTCATGGCAACACTCTTAAGACTGGCTGAAACTGCCGGTGTGACCTACGCAGCGCGCACTGAAGTGACCACTATCCATCCGATAGATAGTGGATTCGACGTAGAGACAAAAATTTTTAATGCCGGGAAATCAGATAGCTATATTCTAAATGCAAAGTGCTTTATTAATTGTGCAGGATTGCAGGCGCAATCATTGGCAATGCGGGTCGAGGGCGTCGATGAAGCAAGTATTCCAAGCCAGCACTTGTGCAAGGGTGACTATTTCGACTATGGCGGGCGCAACCCCTTTCAGCACTTGATATACCCCCTGCCAGAACCGGGGCTTGCAGGGCTTGGAATTCACAGCACCCAAGATTTGGCAGGGCGACTCAGATTCGGCCCCGATACTGAGTATGTCGGCGAGATTGATTACAGGATTAATCCTGCCAAACAAGCAGGCTTTGCAGAGGCCATACAGCGCTATTTTCCATCCCTGGATCCAACCAGATTGTCCCCTGCCTATGCGGGTATTCGGCCCAAGCTATCAGGCCCTGGCGAACCGCCAGCTGATTTCTGCATCCATGGGCCGGGAAGTAGCGGCTTACCTGGCTTGCTGCAGCTATTCGGCATCGAGTCTCCAGGACTCACAGCCAGCCTTGCCATTGGAGATTATGTGACAGATTTAGTAAGCGAAGTAACGATATGAAACACATAGATAAATTAATATCTTCATAAGTTGATATTGAAATACTATAGCGAAATTCTGGCAAATTCCCCACAATGTTCTTTACTTAGAATACTGAAGTTATCTCCTACACCCATCTGAGCAGATGCTTCATAGAAACCTCCGGGTTTCGTGTATTCCTTTATTTGTTACTCCTAATGGTATGAGCCTGAAGTCTGCCCAGACTTCAGGTTTTTTGCCAAACAGATGGGTAAAGCGCATAAGTCACAGCGTATGCGTGGCTTTGCCTGATTCTAGCTGCCCGGCCAGGATGTTTTTGATTTTGGCCCTTAGTGTACCCTCCGGTTCAATGAACTGTATGCCAACGCCCCTGCGCCGCTTACCCTGGGCTCTGGCTGGCGTGATCCACACGACTCTGCCTGCTACTGGTATCTTCTCAGGCTCGCCCAATAGCTTGAGCAACACAAACACCTCCTTGCCCAGTTCTAAACTGCGGTTTGTCGGCACAAACAGGCCTCCGTACTGTATGAAGGGCATATAAGCCGCATACAGAACCGTTTCATCTTTAATAGTAAGTGAGAGAACGCAGTGTCCAGCCATAGACTCTAGCCATTGTTGCGCCTACCTGACGCGACGAAGCATCCTCTGGCTATCAGGCTCGGATGCCCAAAGGCAGCTGGTGCCAACGCCAGAGTAACGATTCCATAATGAGCTGGGGATTGGGATTGGTAGAGCTCTGCAACTGCTGCCTGCAGGCCAGCGCTGATTCATAGAAGGCTAACAAGCAAGCCATTTGAGACTTTTTATTCTGATCAGAGTCTCTCAACAGCTCCGCAATCCCCAAGAGCGAAACATAATATCCGCCCTGCTGCTGTGATTCATTCAATAGATACTTAATCAATATAGTCGAAGTATTGAGCAAATACCCAACCGCTGAATCTTCACCTAGTTTTCCAGCCTGATTTACACCCTGGCTTACTGACTGGTTTCCCATTAACAGTCCACAAAGGGTGGTAATAAAGGCCTGCTGCGCCTCATAGGCGCCGCTCTGGGCTAACTCAATCGCGCGAACCGGATGATTGTTGGCAGCGACCAGTAACTTAACCTCATCTTCTTCGCCCACAACGTTGGCGCGCAGCCAATCAAGTGATTCTTCAAAACCAGGTGTATGGAACTTTAGACGCTGACAACGGGAGCGCACAGTTGCCATTAAAGCGCCAGGTGAATCTGTTACCAGGAACAGATAATTATTGGGATGAGGCTCTTCCAAAGTCTTCAACAGGGCATTTGCTGCGCTCACATTCATCTGGTGCGCATGATCAACGATCACTACTTTGGCACCGCCAGCGTGGCTTGTTCTGGATAGAAATTGAGCCACCTCCCTGATCTGGTCAACTTTAATATCCCTTGCATTGTCTTCCGGCGATACGCGCAACAAATCAGGGTGTTGCATCGAGCTGCCGAGCAAGCAATTCTTGCATTCTTCGCAGGGCATTCCTCCCTGTGGCGAATTGCAGAGCAGCAATTGGGCAAATCTTTCCGCGAACAGCTTTTTGCCAAGACCACCTGCACCAGCTATTAAATAGGCATGTGCAAGCTGTTGGTTCTGCATTTGGCTAGCAAGGCTTTGCCACTGACTATGCTGCCAGGGCAAAGGAATCACCGGTAAAAGTTGTCGACTATCGCTCATCAAGAAAGATTCTCAAGCGTTGTTCAAGGGTTTCCAACAGCTGATCCCTGACTGCCAGTAAGGGCTTTGATGCATCTATTAGTGCACATCGTTGCGGATTCGCTGCTGCGATTTCAAGATAACAACTTCTGACACGATGAAAAAAATCGATTTGCTCCTGTTCTATCCTGTCTAACGCGCCGCGCTGACTTGCACGGTTCAGGCCGGTGGCAGGCTCAAGATCAAGAATTACAGTCAAATCTGGTCGCAACTCCCCCTGCACCAAGTCCTCCAGGGCACTTATAAATCTCTCTCCTAATTCACGTCCCGCGCCTTGATAGGCGTAGGTGGCATCGGTGAAGCGATCACATAGAACCCATTTCCCTTTGGCGATGGCAGGTCTTATTTTGGTATTCAGGTGCTGGGCTCGTGCTGCAAAAACCAGAAGCAGCTCAGTCGCCGCATCCATTGGCTCATCATGGTTATCCAGAATCAAATCGCGAATTTTTTCAGCTAAATGTGTGCCACCTGGCTCTCTGGTTACAATATATTCAACATCATTTTCAGCAAGGTATGACTCGATGACAGCAAGGTTTGTACTCTTGCCAACTCCCTCCCCGCCTTCAAGAGTGATGAATTTACCAGGCCTAATCATTGCCGTCCTGCTCCGTATTAGCCTGCCGCTGAAATCGATTCACGGCGGCATTATGTTCTTCCAGCGTTGCAGAAAAATAGTGTGTTCCATCGCCTCGTGCAACGAAATAAAGGCTATCACCGGGCAAGGGATTAAGGCTGGCAATAATTGATGTCTCACCAGGCAATGCAATTGGGCTCGGCGGTAGCCCTGAGATACGATAAGTGTTGTATGCCGTTGTCGTCCTTAGGTGCTCGCGAGTAAGATTTCCATCAAAGTCTTCCCCGATACCATATATCACAGTGGGGTCAGACTGCAGTCGCATACCTTGCTCAAGGCGCCGTACGAACACACCAGCGATATGTCCACGCTCGCTGGTAGCCGCAGATTCCTTTTCTATAATAGAAGCCAGAATCAGCGCCTCATAGGGAGAATTGAACGGCAACGCCCCCAGACGATTCTGCCAATGTTCCTGGAGGATAGTTTCTTGACGTATTCGCGCCCGGCGCAACAGCTCCAGGTCAGTGGTACCTTTTATATAGAAATAAGTCTCCGGGTGCAGCATCCCCTCTGGATTAGTTGATTCTAGCTCAAGCGCCTCCGCGAGTTCGGTGGCTGATGCCTCGCCAAGAGTCTGTTGTAGTTCAGGTTGGCCGGCCAGCGCTTCCATAACCTCAGTAATCGTCCAGCCCTCAAGTAAGGTGACTCGATATTGGATTACATCACCAGCGACCATTTTCGCTAGCAGGTCGGCGGTGCTTATCCCAGGCTCAATACGATACTCTCCGGTTTGTAGATCCGCCTCCACACCCTCCCAGCGTGCAGCTATCCTGAAAAACAAGGGTGAAGTCAGTATCCCTTGCTCGGTGAGATCATTGGTTATTCGAGTGAGTGAGCTTCCAGGCGAGACCTCGAATACGCGTGCGTCGGTAACCGAATCAAGCGGCTGCTGGAAGCGATGCATCGAGATAGAGGCGAACAGTGCCACCAAAAGCAGCAGGCTAAATCCAAAACTCAGGATTGCCTTTCTAGTGAGACTGGGCATTAAGGGCTTGATCCATTTCTATGCTATCGGCTGCGTCTTACCAGTCAGCCATTAAGGCTACAGGAAAGGCAAAAGTCTAGCATGGAAGTGACGATGCGCAGAGTACTGGAAACCCTGCGGCGTCCTCACTGAACCCCGTCGCTGGCTTGAAGTGCATTAGATTAAATGGGAAGAAGAATCAGACCCGCTTGAAGATCAGGCTGCCGTTCGTTCCGCCGAAACCGAACGAGTTTGATAATACCGCATTCACCTGTTGCTCTCTGGCCGTATGTGGGACATAGTCCAGATCGCAACCTTCTTCTGTATTGTCGAGATTGATCGTCGGGGACACAATCTGGTCACGCAGAGTTAACACCGAGACGATCGCCTCAGCGGCTCCCGAAGCTCCCAATAAGTGCCCAATCATGGATTTGGTGGAGCTAACACACAGTTTGTGGGCGTGGTCTCCGAACACTGTTTTGACTGCCTGGCTCTCAGCCACATCTCCAGCTAGCGTCGAGGTGCCATGGGCATTGATGTAGTCTATTTCGCTGGGATCAAGCTGGGCGCTATGTAGCGCATTTCGCATACAGCGAGCGGCACCCTCTCCGCCTTCAGACGGTGCGGTCATGTGATAAGCATCGCCACTCATTCCGAATCCAACCAGCTCGGCGTAGATAGTAGCTCCGCGCTTTTGTGCGTGCTCCATCTCCTCCAGCACCATGACGCCAGCGCCGTCACTGAGTACAAAGCCATCTCTATCCTTATCCCAAGGCCGACTCGCGCGTTCCGGATCATCATTTCGGGTTGATAACGCCCTGGCGGCACAAAAACCGCCGAGACCAACCCGCGATGTTGCCATTTCCGCACCACCCACCAGCATGATGTCAGCCTGACTGTTACTAATCATGTTCGCGGCTAGCCCGATATTGTGGGTGCCCGTGGTGCAGGCAGTCACAACTGAGATATTCGGCCCCTTTAGATTGAAGCGGATCGACAGATTGCCGGATATCATATTGATGATTGAACCAGGGACGAAGAAAGGCGTGACCTTTCGCGGACCGGACTCGTGAATCTGCAGCGCGGTCTCTTCGATGGTCGTAATTCCACCGATGCCAGATCCGACCGCCACGCCGAATCGTTCAGGGTCAAACCCACTCTCTTCCAGACCGGAATCTTCCAGCGCCTGCACACCCGCAGCGATGCCATAGTGCATGAATTCATCCATGCGGCGGGCCTCTTTGGGGGCGATGTACTTGTCGCGATCGAAGTCCTGAAGCGAACCACCGAATCGAGTGGAAAACTCGCTAACGTCAAATCGAGTGATGGGGGTAATACCACTTTTGCCATTGCAAATGGCATCCCAGGCACTAGCCACATCAGTACCAACTGGTGTCAGCAGACCGAGACCAGTGACAGCAATTCTTCTACCGTTCACGTTGATGGCTCCGTGGTCATTTCACAAACGCCCAATAAACAAAAGCTACTCTAGAAGGTTCCAGAGTAGCTTCGTGTCAATTCATCGGGCTGAAGATTACAGGTTTTGGTTAATGTAATCGATTGCGAGCTGTACGGTGGTAATTTTTTCGGCTTCTTCGTCAGGAATTTCAGTTTCGAATTCCTCCTCGAGTGCCATTACCAGTTCGACGGTATCTAGTGAATCAGCGCCCAAATCTTCTACAAATGAAGCAGAAGGCTTGACCTCGTCTTCCTTAACGCCAAGCTGTTCGCAGACAATTTTCTTAACGCGCTCTTCAATGCTACTCATATCTTTTTTAGCTCCTAACTCTTTGTTTCTTAAAGCTTTGTCCTACAGCCCCTCTGTGACAACTGCCTTGCTTCCGTGCAGCCGCCCGCATCAAGGGCGCAATTTTACCTCTATTTGTTGGCAATGTAATGCCTAATTTAAAATATCCTGATTGGTGAAAATTTAACCACCTTCCGAGGACCTTTAAACACGTCGCTAATCCTGGCGGGTGATTTTAATCACCCCATGTACATTCCGCCATTTACATGTAGGGTTTCGCCTGTGATGTAGCCGCCCTCAGATGAGGATAGAAAACCCACAACTGCAGCGATTTCCTCAGGCTGCCCCAGCCTGCCAAGGGGAATCTGCGCCAACAGCGCTTCGGTTTGCTGCTCAGGCAGATCCCGGGTCATATCCGTATCGATAAATCCTGGCGCTACGGCGTTTACGGTTATGCCGCGCGACCCAATTTCCTTTGCCAGTGAACGGGTAAATCCTTCTATGCCGGCTTTCGAGGCAGCATAGTTGCTCTGGCCTGCGTTGCCGCTGGACCCGACCACTGAAGAAATATTCACAATGCGTCCAGTGCGGGCTTTGGTCATACCCTTAACGCAGGCCTTACACAATCGGTACATTGAACTCAGGTTGGTGTTAATGACCGTATCCCACTCGTCTGTCTTCATTCGCATAAGCAGATTGTCTCGGGTGACACCCGCATTATTGACCAGCACTGTCGGCATAGCGAATTGTTCGCCAATTCCACTCACCAGCGCGGTCACCGACTCATCGTTGCCCACATCAGCACACATGCCAGTTCCTGTAATACCTGCTTCCTGAAGATAGGCGGAAATCGCTTCGGCCCCAGCGTCACTGGTGGCGGTGCCAATTACTGTCATCCCCTGCTTACCCAGTTCCAGTGCGATTGCGCGGCCGATTCCTCGACTCGCGCCAGTTACCAATGCAACTACAGCGTCATCATTCATGAACTTTTCCTGAGAAGAACCCTATGCTTGGAATTATTTCGAAAATATTGTTTTCAGGCAGACACTTCAGCAATTGCGCTATTTAGACTGGCTTCGTCTTCGCTGCCGAGGCACACGATGTCCGATTCTATGCGCTTGATCAGGCCGCAGAGCACCTTGCCCGGACCGCATTCGATCAGTTTGCTCACTCCCGCCTTGTGCATGATCCTCACACAATCTACCCAGAGCACAGGCTCATAGAGTTGCCTGATCAGGTTCTGCTTAATTTGTTCCGGGTCCGCATAAATATCAGCGCTCACATTTTGTACCACCGGCGTGTGAGGGCTATTAAATTCTATGCCCTCAAGTACAGTTTCCAATTTTTTGGCTGCAGGACGCATTAGGGCACAATGGGACGGCACACTGACGTTTAGAGGCAAGGCGCGCTTGGCACCAGCTTCTTTGCAGAGCACAATCGCGCGGTCTACGGCTTCGGTTTCTCCAGCGATGACGGTCTGTCCGGGCGAATTAAAATTCGCCGCCGACACCGCTCCGACAGTCTCTGCTTCATCACAGATTTCGTTGATTTGGTAGTTCTCAAGACCCACTATAGCTGCCATCTTGCTGGTTCCCTCAGCAACTGCCGCCTGCATGGACTTGCCGCGCTGGTGCACAACCCGCACCCCATCTTTAAGGCTAAGCACCCCAGCGCATACCAGCGCGGAGTACTCACCAAGACTGTGTCCTGCCAGGATCGCGGGCGCAGAACCACCCTGCTCTTTCCACAATCTTGCTATTGCCACCGAGGCTGTAAGCAAAACCGGTTGGGTAATATGGGTTTGATCGAGAATATTGTCAGGGTCGTGCTGACAGATCTCCCAGAGGTTGAGACCAAGAGCTGCAGAAGCTTCATCAAAAGTTTCACTGATTGATGTGTTATTACTGGCGAGATCGGCAAGCATGCCCAGTTTCTGTGAGCCCTGGCCAGGGAAAACGAATCCAAATTTCTGCATGTAGGCTGTCTGTTGCTGTCGTGATATCTGGTTTTATAATTTTACTTGAGGCGATGTATTATCGGGCAATCGGCGAATCTGATTGCGACATGATGGCAGCTACCCGGTTGGCAATCAATTGGGGCACCTTATTTTCAATCTCGCGTATGGCCTGTTGAATCGCATAGAAAAAACCTTCACTGGTCGCATTTCCATGGCTTTTAACAATACTGCCCTGCAAGCCCAGCAAACTGGCGCCGTTAAAGCGCTGCGGGTTAATTTGGCTCGATAAGCGATTCAGTATCGAATTGGGGGCATATCCCGACAGACGGGTCAGCATGCTCTCTCTTATCTGCGCAGCCAGCAGCTTATTAATGACATTGGCAACTCCGGCGCTGGATTTGATGGTCACATTACCCACAAAACCATCACAAACCACAACATCAGCCGCACCATCAAACAGGTCATTGGCTTCAACGAAACCGATATAATTGACGGCGTCGCAATCCTCCAGCATCTTGCCGGCTTGTTGCACCTCGTTGGTCCCCTTATATTCCTCTGCACCAATATTTAGCAGAGCTACGCTAACGGACTCACCATTAAGCGATTCAGCCAATACAGAGCCCATGACCGCAAATTCGAACAACTGCTGCCGATCACATTCAGGGTTGGCACCCACATCCAGCAGGTAACTCTGATTCATTGCACCGGGGATAGTGGCAACAATGGCAGGCTTTTGAATGCCATCCAGGGTCTTTAACAGATGACGACCAACCATCAGCAGTGCGCCAGTATTACCCGCACTCACCATCGCACCCACCTCCCCTTGTTTCACCAACTCAGTGGCAAGGAACATTGAGGAGCGCCGCCCTGAACGCAAAACGTTTCTGGGCTTATCGGCATTGGTTATGGCTTGGTCGCTGTGAATCATCCGGAATCGGCACAGCGACTCTTGTTCGGCGTCATGCAGCAGGGGCGACATGCGTTGCTCATCCCCTACCAGTACCAGCTCTAATTCTGGATTCTCCTGCAAAGCCCGCAGAGAAGCCGGGACGGTAACATCGACACCGCCCTCACCACCCATAGCATCAATCGCTATGCGTTTGTTATCACTCAAGACTAGTCGTCGCCGCGATCCAGGACTTTCTTGCCCTTGTAGAATCCATCCGCCGTGATGTGGTGTCGGCGATGACGCTCGCCTGTGGTGGGGTCTGTAGAAATCGTAGGCCCAGTTAACGCATCATGCGTGCGACGCTTGTCACGTCTCGAACGGGTTACCTTACTCTTCTGTACAGCCATGTTAATTCTCCAAAATTCTTAAGCGTTTAAAACCAATAAATATCAAACTTGTTCGTCGTTTTGCTTCAGTAATTTAAGCACTGCAAACGGGTTTTCCGCACCCGCTTCCTGATCTTCAATGTCGGCAGCAGACTGTGGCTGCTGGTAGCCAAGTGCATCAACGCAGTTGGGATCAGGGTGATAACTTACCAGTGGCAGACACAACATCAATTGCTCTTCCACCAGGCTTGCCAACTGTATCTTGGGATCTTCTATGATCCAGGGTTCCCAGCGCTCCTCAAGGGTCTCAAGCTGCTCTTCACTATCGAGCACCGCGAGTTTGATCTCATCTCCCAACTCAATCGACACGGGCTCCAGACAACGTTGACAGCTGACCTCTGCATTCGCAGAAATATTACCCAATATCACGCTGCGGCCCGTATCAGTGCAAAAACGCAGGTTTGCCCATACCTGACACTGTGTGCTTGCCAGGCAATCGGAGAAACTGGGTAATCGCTCAAGACCTACCGGCCCAGAGAATTCTGCTTCCTGATCGAATACCTTGCGGACATCCACATAAGCTGGAATCTGGGCTTCTGTCATAGGCGCGCAATAATAGGGCCAGACACCCTGCGTGTCAAAGTGTAAATACAGTTATTTCTAACTCTAAAAATAGCCTATCAGTCTGAATTAGATAGCTTTTTTCTTATTCTGGCGACCTGGGCTGCAAAGGTCCTATCCCGGGGTGCCTGCACCGTCAAGGGGGCCCCCGAGCCTGGCCGCTTAAACGTGATCTCTGCCGCATGCAAACAGAGATATTTCGCCTCAGCCTGAGGGTTCTTGGCTACCTTGCCAGAATTCTGTGCGTATTTCTCGTCTCCCAGAATCGGATACCCGGCATACTGGCAATGTACACGAATCTGGTGGGTTCTACCGGTTTGCGGGCGCGCCTCCAACAAGGTCACGGCAGAAAATCTCTCTAGCACAGCGAACGATGTTTTGGAAGGTTTGCCCTCCTTGCTGACGCGCACAAAGCGCTCGCCAGAGCCGGCGAGCACTCTCTGTAATGGTGCATCGATTTCAAGTAACTCTGCTGGCCAATTCCCCTGCACCAGGGCATGGTAGCGCTTGCAAACAGTTTTGGCTTTAAATTGAGCTTGTAACTCTACTAAAGCATTCATATTTTTACATATCACCAGCACACCAGAAGTGTCACGATCGAGGCGATGGGCGAGCTCTGCCTCACCCCACTCCGGCTGTATCTGGCGCACCGCCTCAATTAGCCCCAACCGGATCCCGGAGCCAAGGTGGACGGCCAAACCCGCTGGCTTGTTCAATACCAGTAAATCAGCGTCTTCAAACAACACCGCCTCTTGCAGCGCGGTAATCAACCCGGGCGATGGCTTTGGTAGAGTTCCCGGCTGCTCCATCACCAGAGGAGGGATTCTGACTTTATCTCCAACGGCTAGACGGCTTTCTGGTTTTGCACGCTTCTTGTTGATGCGCACCTCGCCACGGCGAACCAGGCGGTAGATTCGGGCGCGAGGCACCCCCTTCAATTCGCGGATGAGAAAATTATCCAGCCTTTGACCACTGTATTTCTCAGTGATCTGGATAAACTGAACCTGACTCGTCGTTTCCAAGATTTTCCGCCCTGCTGACAACTGAATGGGGTAGGCATTTTACATCAATCCCCCTCTTGCAAGATGGTGTACAATCCTCCCCTTTTTAACAAGCCAAGGAAGGACAAGGCATGCAGTCCCTAAAAAGTTATCTCAATGATCTAATCAGCCGCGCCATGGCTGAGGTAACCCAATCTGATGCCTGCAATGCCAATGTCATAACTTCCTCCAAGCCAGAATTCGGCGACTATCAGGCCAATGGCGTAATGGCCGAGGCCAAACGCCGTAAAACCAATCCCCGCGAATTGGCTAACCAGGTAGTCGCGGCCCTTAATTCAGCAGACTCTCCCCTCATCGAAAAATTGGAAGTCGCCGGCCCGGGTTTCATCAATATATTCCTGTCCGACACTGCGCTGTTAGAACGCGCGAACCTGGCATTGAGTGAACCTCAGCAACTCGTTCCTTTAACCGCCAGCCCACAAAGGGTCGCCGTAGACTATTCCTCTCCCAACCTTGCCAAAGAAATGCACGTTGGACATCTGCGAGGAACTATCATCGGCGATGCTATCGTACGAGTATTGGAGCGCCTTGGACACACCGTGATTCGGCAAAATCATGTGGGAGACTGGGGCACGCAGTTTGGCATGCTCATCACCTATATGCAGGAAGTGGTGGGCGACACCAAAGGACTGCCTAATGCTCTGTCGGATCTTGAGGCATTTTATAGAAATGCCAAAGACCGCTTCGACAGCGACCCTGAATTTGCAGAGCGATCACGACACAACGTGGTGCGCTTACAAAGTGGCGACCCCGAGTATCTGAAGGTCTGGGAACAGTTCATCGATGAATCCCTCAAGCATTGCGAGGCAGTATACGATCTGCTCAATGTCACTCTCACCCGCGAGGACCTTGATGCCGAGAGCCGCTACAACGATGATTTGAAAGTCATCGTTGAGGATCTTAAAGCAGCCGATTTGCTTACTGATTCTGATGGCGCCATGTGTGTCTTTTTACCTGAGTTTAAGGGAAAAGACGGCGAGCCTCTCCCTCTAATCATTCAAAAGACGGACGGGGGATACCTCTACTCCACGACAGACCTAGCCGCCGTTCGTCTGCGCCGAAGCTGGGATGTACAACGATCTCTCTATGTGGTCGATGCTCGTCAATCATTGCATTTCCAGCAAGTATTCGCTGTGGCCAAGGCTGCCAGGTTTGCCGGGGACGAGCTGTCTCTAGAACATGTGTCATATGGCACCATGATGGGCAAAGATGGTCGCCCATTCAAAACCCGATCCGGAGACACTGTTAAACTTGCGGAGCTTTTAGAAGAAGCAGTGAGCCGCGCCTATCAATTAGTATCCGAGAAGAACCAAGACCTAGATGAAGCGCAGAAGCAAACCATTGCGCAACGAGTAGGCATCGGGGCTGTCAAGTATGCAGACCTTTCGAAGAACCGAACCAGCGATTATATTTTTGACTGGAGCACAATGCTGTCATTTGAAGGCAATACAGCTCCATACCTGCTTTATGCTTACGCCCGTATTAAAAGCATACTGCGCAAAGAACCGGACATCACTTCTTCTGTGATGGGGGATCTCAATCATGTGGAGGAGCGAGACCTGGTTATAAAGATTTTGCAGCTCGCAGAAATCGTTGAGGCAGTAGGAAAAGACTGTTATCCAAATCAGCTCTGCAACTATTTGTTTGAGCTATCAGGGCTGTTCATGCGTTTTTATGAAAACTGCCCTATTCTAAAAGCTGAATCCGCAGTGAAGGAAACTCGTCTCGCTATCTGTGCCATAACAGCGAACACCCTGCATCAGGGTTTAGACCTGTTAGGCATAGAAACGCTGGAGCAAATGTAGATTTGGCAAATGGAAGGGGCTGAATTCCGAGTCCCTTCCCCGATCGCTATTAGCCTTTCTGCCGCGGCTAGTCGCTATCCAACGCTTCTCAGTCGCTAAAACCACCTATACCGCATTAGCCTAATTGCAGCAGCACCTTATTGAGGCGGGCCGAAAATTCCCCGGGATCCTGTAACTGCCCACCCTCTGCCAGGCTGGCCTGGCCAAAGAGGATTTCTACCAGGTCGCCAAATCGTTCTTCATCCTGCTCACCATCCATTCGCTCGATTAGAGGGTGGCCCGGATTAATCTCAAAATTAGGCTTGGATTCCGGCACCGGCTGGCCAGACGCCTCCATGATTTTGCGCATCTGAGCGCCCATTGCATCTTCATCAATGGCAAGACAAGCCGCAGAGTCGGTAAGGCGGTGGCTGATTCTGACTTCATTGACACGCGCCTCTAGCACAGTTTTCATTCGTTCCACCAGGCCTTCCAGCGCTTTTTCCGATTCTTCCTGCTGCTTCTTGTCTTCGCTGTCTTCGAGTTTGCCAAGGTCTAATTCGCCACGGGAGATATCCTGCAGCTGTTTGCCGTCAAACTCAGTTAGGTGTCCCATTAACCACTCATCGATGCGGTCATGCATAAGAATGACCTCGATACCTTTCTTTTTGAAGATTTCCAGGTGCGGGCTATTCCTGGCCGCGATAAGTGAATCGGAAACAAGATAGTAGATCTTGTCCTGGTCTGCATTCATACGGGAAACATAATCTTCAAGCCCTTGATCCTGCTGCTCACCTTTGCTGCGTGTAGTTGTAAAATGCAGCAGTTTCGCTATTTTTTCTCGATTAGCGAAATCTTCCGCTGGCCCTTCTTTAAGAACCTGACCAAACTGTTCCCAGAGTATCTGATACTTTTCCTGATCCTTTTTGCGGAGCTTATCCAGCATATCCAGCACGCGCTTGCTCAGGGCGCTGCGCATCGAGTCCACAGCTGGATCCTTCTGCAGAATCTCTCTAGAGACATTCAGAGAGATATCGTTAGAGTCCACTACGCCCTTCATGAAGCGCAGATACAGCGGTAGAAATTGCTCAGCGTCATCCATGATAAAAACGCGCTGTACGTAAAGCTTCAGGCCGCGTGCAGCATCGCGATTCCAAAGGTCGAACGGTGCGCGCCCAGGAATATAAAGCAAGCTGGTGTATTCCAGTTTTCCTTCAACTTTGTTGTGGCTCCATTCAAGCGGATCCTCGAAATCGTGACTGACGTGTTTGTAGAACTCTTTGTATTCGTCCTCATCAACTTCAGAACGTGGACGAGTCCATAGCGCCTTGGCATCATTTACTGCTTCATATTTTGCCACCTTCTCGGCATTTGCCTCAGCACCCTGACTCTCTTGTTCTTCTCCGCCTTCGTCCGGTGCTGCGAAGTCCTGCTTCTCCATCATTACCGGCAGCGAGAGGTGGTCAGCGTAACGTTTCACAATACTCCGTAGTCGGAAACTTTCAGCAAACTCTTGCTCATCTGGCTTCAGGTGCAATGTAACCGAAGTACCCCGATCCGCCTTTTCGACGACCTCAATACTGAATTCAGATTCGCCCTTGGAGCGCCACAATGAGCCATTTTCAGCGGCATCTCCAGCCTTACGAGTCCTTACTTCGACCTCGTCTGCGACGATGAATGCCGAATAGAAGCCCACCCCAAACTGCCCGATCAACTGGGAGTCCTTGCGCTGATCACCGGTCAATGATTCAAGAAATTGAGCCGTGCCGGATTTGGCGATGGTACCCAGATTCGTGATTACCTCATCCCTGGTCATGCCGATGCCGTTATCGGAGATGGTAATTGTCTTATTTTCGCTATCAAAATCGATCTGCACTTTCAGATCTGAATCCTGCTCCATGAGTTCTGCATTGGAGAGTGCTTCAAACCGCAGTTTGTCAGCCGCATCGGAGGCATTGGATATCAGTTCACGCAGAAAAATCTCTTTGTTGGAGTAAAGAGAATGAATCATCAAATGCAAAAGCTGTTTCGCTTCTGTCTCAAATCCTAGAGTTTCAGCCTGGGTGTCTGTGCTCATATTTCGTCTCGTGTTATTACGTTTCTAGCGTCAATAAATAATTGCCATTAAAAAACCCGATCACTACGAGGTGATCGGGTTATTTTATGGGGACAGCTCCCCGCTATTTCAAGTACTTGAAACTAGTCAATCAGTGAAGGATATGACTCGTAAAAATCGATCGCTTCTTCTTTCCGCTGGGCAATGATGTTGTAGCGTTGCTCGCTGCTGTCGATGAAAGTCAGATACTGGTTGGCAGAATCGCGATCATCCTCATCAGCAGCGTCAGCTGCCTGGCGCGCGGCTGAGCGAGCAGCGTCAAATTCATCGATTTCCATGAGAGCACGGGCGAGAAATAACAGCGTATCTGAGGAATTACTCAGATTACCCTTATCTATAGCCGCCTGAAAGGCCTCAACAGCGTCAGTATAGTTGTGCATGACATAATGTATATAGCCAACATTGTCCCAGGCATCACCACTATCAGACATTTCAGCTACCTGTAGCGCAGTAGGCAATGCCTGCGCGTAGGTACTGGCAATCAGGTGCATCTGACTAGCGATTTTGAGATTATCCTCATTGGTCTCGATGATGTCCTGCTCCAGGCCTTCCTCGATGATCTTGGAGCCTGTAAGGGGGATATCCATACCAGCAAGTGACTGACCCAAATTCAAGTAACGCGCTTCATCGTCAACATAGCCGTTGATATAGGCGAGATTCAGGGCTTGTACCCTGCGCTCTTCCATATCCAGACTAGCGTAGACTGCATTCAGGTTAAGCCAGTCCGTAGAATCGTTGAATTTTACGATCATGGTCTTGGTCAAATCTAGCGCACTATCGAAGTCTTCGAGCACAAAGTAAATACCATTGAGATAGGCGTAATCGTCACGCCCTAACTCTTCACCTTCAACCATCGACAGATTCATGTAATCCAGCCAGAATGGCAATGCTTCAGCATACAGTTCTTGCTGGTAATAGGCGTAGGATAGCCCCTTGTACACGATTGTATCTTCAACTTCAGACAGTTCGCGCCAAGCCTGGTAATTCCGGATTGAATTGGGCCAATTTTCTTCGGCGGCATAGAGTTGGCCTAGTGACCGAAGGGTACGCAAGCGAACATCGCTGCGCAGTTCCTCAATAGTCAGAGTCTCCTCGAAAATACCAATAGCACCGACGTAATCTTCGATACCCAGATAGTAATTAGTATAGAAGCTAAGAAGCGTCGACTTTTCAAAGTCATTCATGCGGTCGAAACGTCGCTCACGCAAGTCATCTAATGCTATTTTCGCCTGCGCAAAGTTAGGTTCATCTTCCGGATCCTCAGGAGACATAAGCTCCTGAATCTCAGTTATGGCCCGCATAACCTGCTGACTCAAGGTACCAGAAGTGCGCGCCTCGGGCGGCGCTCTTTGTTCGTCCTCACCAGCAATTGCCACCTGGCTGAAAATAAATGGTGCTGCCAGAAGAGCGGTAAGGAACGTAAGAGTTAGTTTATTAACCTTTTTCATGGTCAAAGTTATTCCTCTAACTGATATCTAAACAGATATTGAACACCGGGGACTTCTACGCCCTGTCCATCTGTCACACGCGGCTGAAACTTGAATCGGGTCGCGGCACGAATGGAAGAACGGTCAAAGATATTCGCTGGCTCTGCATCGACTACCGTAATGGTGTCCTCTACCACGTTGCCCATGCCGTCCACAGTGAATGACACCAGGCACCATCCCTGGATACCCCGCTGAGCAGCACGCGTTGGGTACTGCGGCGCAATAGCAACAAGTGGCAAATAATCTCCGTCAGTTGCTGATATTGATGCATTATCCAATGAAAGCCCTGTGTCTATCTCTACTGAGGCGCGCTCTATATTGAGAGAAGGCCCAGAGTCCAGGCTAATTTGTTTTTCGGGTGTGTCCGGAGTCTCCTGCACAACTTCTTCGATCAACTCTGGCTTATCGATTTCCTCGATGACCTCGAGTTCGATGTCAGGCATGGTGGCATCGACAATCTTCACCACGTTTACACGCTGGTCAAATCGTTCACCCGTTGCAATCAACGCTTGCATGAAATAGAAAAGCCCCAACGTGATGCCGGTAGCCATTGCCATGGAAACTATCCATCTTACAAAGATCATATTCTATGCCTCCGCGGAGATACTGACGTCGTCAATGTTGGCTTCTCTAGCCGCTTGCAGGATCAACATCACCTGCTCGTTATTCGCGCTCTGATCTGCCTGAATAATGACTGATGAGTTTGGAGCATCAGCCAGGCGTAATTCAAAGCGAGACCGAATAAATCGGGGATCGATTTGATCACCGTCGATCCAAATGTCGCCATTTGGACCAACTGCAATCAAAATCATATCGCCGGAAGTGTCTTCTGCTGTTGATGCTTCCGGCCTGCTGACTTCAATTCCAGCTTCTGTTACGAATACTGAAGTTACGATAAAGAAAATCAGAAGAATGAAGACCACATCGAGCATCGGTGTCAGGTCAATTTCACCGGCTTCTTCCTGGTCCTTTTTCTTCATTAAACCTGATTTCATTTTTTAAAACCTATACCTATCGCAGGACTACTGATTAATTGGAAGGTGGTCTTCCAGAAATTCCAGGTCCCGGTCGATTGTGGATTTCAAATAGTTGAATGCAAAGATGCCAGAGATCGCGCCTACCATTCCCGCCATGGTCGGGATTGTGGCCTTGGAAACGCCACCAGCCATAGACTTGGCGTCTCCGCCGCCGCTAAACGACATCACAAAGAACACTTCGATCATACCGGTTACCGTCCCGATCAAGCCCAATAATGGACATATCGTGACAAGTACTTCGATGATGGGCAGCGTGTTACGCACGTCCAGTGAGATCTTCGAAATCAACATGGTGCGAATCTGGTGTGCGCTCCATGAAGATTTGTCTGAGCGCGCATTCCACTCGGCCAGTGTGCTCTTCACATTCTTTTTATGAGTAGTATTGATATACCAGATGCGCTCAAACACAAGTGACCACTTGACCAAGAGCAGACCCATGATGATTGTCAGCACGGGTCCACCTCGATTCATGAAGGCCTCAATAGCATCAAGAATATCTAAAAGAAACAGAGGCATTTAGCTATCTCCTGACTTAAGCCTGAGTGCTTGCGGAACGTTCCGCCTTCTGTGCAATCATGCCAGTCGCCTGCTCTTCCAGGATATGGATGATGTTGTCACTGCGGCTCTTAACCACGGTGTGCATGAAGATCGTAGGAATCGCAACCACAATACCAAGCACAGTAGTCATCAAGGCCTGGGAGATACCGCCCGCCATAATAGTCGGGTCACCTGCACCATAAACCGTGATCTGCTGGAACACCTGAATCATACCAGTCACCGTACCAAGCAAGCCGCCCAGCGGCGCAATGGTTGCGATCATCTTGATCAGAGTCAGCAAGCTTTCCAGTGAAGGCGTTTCTTTCAGAATCGCTTCACCCAGCTTCAGTTCCAGGGTTTCGGTATCGGCATTCGGGTTAGACTCCGCAACCAAAAGAACTCGACCCAAAGGATTGTTCTTGGAGGCCTTGTCGCTCTTCAGCTGGGATCGAACCTTGACTGACACGAGTGTCAGCATCAGCAGACGGAAGAAGCCAAGGATAATACCTACAACGCCGACGCCGATAATAATAAAGCCAATTACACCTGCGTTTGCTTCAACCTGTTCCTGGGCACTCGGAAAGTTCACCAGGTTAGCCATCACCTGTCCGCCAACACCGCCCGTGGGGTCAATGCCCGTGCGGGTAAAGCCAGAGTTTGATGAAGTCAGTGCATTGGCTGCCGACAGCACGTCTGCCGCTGGCTGCCGAGGCAGAACCTGCAGATGGCCAACTTCGCCCTGGTAGCTCAGGTACTCACCGTCAGAAATCGCGTTAAATGTACCGATACGGGTAATAGAACGGTTCGCCGTTTCACCACTGGGAAGCGCTACGTCACCATTATAGGTAACAACGCGGCCTGATTCGGTCACTTCCTGGTGCATGAAGTACCAGAAGCGCTCCATTTCAGAAATGTTGAGCTGCTCGATTGAGCTACCTGCGCGTTCGATTATCACTTCCAGCTCGCCTGTTCGACCCGGGTATTGGGCGCTGATAAGAGAGTCCTGGAAATTACTCAGAAAGTCACCGGCGACGCCCTGCAGGGTGCCAAACAATTCGTTGAGGTCACCGCGACGATTTCGCAGAACCTCGCGCTTGTCGGCGATGATCACTTCGTTCGCCTCGAACTGGTCACTCAGCTGAACCTGAAGTCCTTCCTGCTCGACTATACGGCCTTCCGTAGTATCAAGAATTTGCTGTTGACGCGCTGCATTCTGTTCAAATTCCTGCAGGCGCTGTTGATATTCCTCAGATTCCGCAACACGGTCGTTTTCAACCGCATTCAAAAGATCGGACAGAGAACTCTGTGCGTAGCCCTGTGCAGATGTCAGCAACATCATAAGTGCCGCTGCGGACAGGCTGGTAATTTTATGTAGAGCTTTCATTACTGTGCCTCCGGAGCCATAACAGGTAAGAAGAGAATGCTGGGTGCATCCAGGTTTGAGACCACTCGGTTAGCCTGTTGAGCTTCCTGGCGGTACTCACTGGCGGGTAATTCCACCCACTGGCGGGTACTGTTATCCCAGGCACCAGTTACAAGACGGTCAGTGGTCTGGTACATCAATGATACACGACCGATGCGAACAACATTTACATCACGTTCAGTGCCACCAATCTCAATAGTATCTGGGTAGGTTTCATTAGTCCGACCGAAAGCGGCTTCGGTTTGATACATCACCAGCACCTGACGGAATTTCTCGGCGATGGATACATCCGGGTTGTCGATGGCATCTCTGGCGAATTGCAAACGAGCCATACGCTCGTCCATTCGGAATGGATAATCGAGGGAGATAAACTGTTCCAACGCAGCAAGCATCTTCTCCATCAAAAGTGGAATTTCTCGAGTCACCTGTTCCACACTGGCGATTGACTCGTCCAGCGTAGCGATCTGCTCTTCCTGGGCTGCGATCTGGCGACGATAGCCAGCATTCAACACCAACAGTGACTCCAGGTTATCGTTTGCGCGCTTGAATTCTTCGAATGTTGAACTTGCTTCGTTAGCAAGACGGGTTATTTCAACCTGCACTTCGGCAGACTCGGAGTATTTTTCACCCAGAACATCCATAGCCTGATCGAGAATACTGCTATCGACCAGAATGTCCTGCGCTTGCGCAACTCCGAAGAGGCTCGACATGAGTACTACTAGAGCAGACATACTCAATCGGTTAATGCGACGGTTTTTCATGTGCCATCCTAATATTAATAAGTTGAATGCGAATCTAATGGCGAGACGGGTTTTTATTATTGAACCCGTATCAACTTAGACACGGAAAACTATTATTTTTTAGTCCTTCCTTCCTAACTTGAAACTGTCTGAGTAGTCCTTGAGTTTTCAGCTCACTCGGTTGTGACAGCTTTTCCCTGAAAATAAACCGGACAAGGGTTACCGTTCTACTCAAACTTTTCAGATTTGAGAAGCTAAGTAACCCAAAGTCCGCGTGACAAAGTGTGATCCATTCATTGCCCACAACGATGCCAAATTTTCCCTGTAATTCAGCGTATTAAGCCGAATTCGAGTACAAGACTACCATATCCGCTGGCGTGTTTAGAACCTTTTGCCCGATAAAAATTATCGGGCACACAAGGACAGTTGGAGGGAGAGTTTGAGGGTGGTGCGGCTGTTACCAGCCGGTTATTTCTGACAGGCCTGCGCCGATATCGGCGAGGCTGCGGACGGTCTTTACACCAGCGTCCTGGAGAGCGGCGAATTTTTCGTCTGCCGTCCCTTTGCCGCCGGAAATTATGGCGCCGGCATGCCCCATACGCTTACCCGGAGGCGCAGTCACCCCTGCGATGTAGGCAACCACCGGCTTACTGACATTTGCCTTGATGAACGCAGCCGCCTCTTCTTCAGCGGTGCCTCCGATTTCACCAATCATTACAATAGCCTCAGTGGCTGGGTCTGCTTCAAACATGGCAAGGATATCGATAAAATTGGAGCCGGGAATAGGGTCACCGCCGATCCCGACACAGGATGACTGACCAAAACTATGGTCTGTGGTCTGCTTGACGGCTTCGTAGGTCAGCGTGCCTGAACGTGACACAATTCCGACCTTGCCCGGCAGGTGAATATGCCCAGGCATGATACCAATCTTACATTCGCCGGGAGTGATGACTCCTGGGCAGTTTGGCCCGATCAAACGCACACCAAGTTGGTCACACTTTTCTTTAGCCACCAACATATCGAGGGTTGGGATTCCCTCAGTGATACAGACAATGAGTTTAATGCCCGCTTCGGCCGCTTCGAGAATCGAGTCTTTACAAAATGGCGCTGGCACGTAGATTACAGAGGCATCGGCTGCGGTCGCCTCATAGGCCTCCTGTACTGTATTAAAGACCGGCAGTTCAAGGTGTACCTGCCCCCCTTTGCCAGGGGTCACGCCGCCGACCATTTGCGTGCCATATTTGATGGCCTGCTCAGAGTGAAATGTTCCCTGTGAACCGGTAAAGCCCTGACAAATCACCTTAGTGTCTTTATTAACAAGAATACTCATGCTGCACCTCCTGCGGCACCAACGACCTTCTCAGCGGCATCAGATAGAGAATTGGCGGCAATAATATTTAGCCCACTTTTCTCCAGGACTTCACGCCCCAGTTCAGCGTTATTACCTTCCAGGCGAACAACCACAGGGACTTCGACACCTACTTCTTCAACGGCTCCAATCACACCTTCAGCAATCAGGTCGCAACGAACAATGCCGCCGAATATATTGACCAGCACTGCCGCGACATTTTCGTCTGAGAGGATGATCTTAAAGGCCTCAGTGACACGCTCTTTTGTCGCCCCGCCTCCCACATCCAGGAAATTTGCAGGGCTACCGCCGTGCAACTGGACAATATCCATCGTTCCCATGGCCAGGCCTGCTCCATTCACCATGCAGCCTATATTGCCGTCGAGGGCAACATAGTTGAGCTCCCATTCTGCCGCCTGGGCCTCACGCTCATCTTCTTGAGAGGGATCATGCATCGCCTGTAGCTTGGGCTGACGATACATTGCATTGCCATCGACATTGATCTTGCCGTCCAGGCAATGGAGATTACCCTCAGTGGTGATGACCAGCGGATTGATTTCCAATAGCGCCAGGTCTAACTCCTGAAACAGCTTGGCCAGCCCGAGAAAAAGCTGGGTAAACTGTTTAATCTGCGCGCCCTCGAGACCGAGCCTAAATGCCAGATCCCTGCCCTGGTAAGGCTGCGCACCAGTTAAGGGATCAATAGTCGCCTTAAGAATCTTTTCCGGTGTTTCGGCAGCGACCTTTTCAATCTCCACACCGCCTTCAACAGATGCCATGAAGACGATTCGTCTAGTCGACCGATCGACCACGGCACCCAGATAGAGCTCCTGATCGATGTCCGTGCAGGTTTCTACCAGGATCTTACTCACTGGCTGGCCGTTAGCGTCAGTCTGATAGGTGACCAGATTTTTGCCCAGCCATTGTTCAGCAAACGCGCTGGCTTCTTCAGCTGAATCCACCAGCTTGACGCCGCCGGCCTTGCCACGACCCCCAGCATGAACCTGGGCTTTGACTACCCATTTGTCACCTCCAATTTCAGCAGTCGCTGCAGCGGCCTGCTCGGGTGTATCAACAGCCTTACCGCTGGAAACGGGCAACCCATACTCAGCAAACAGCTGTTTGGCTTGATATTCGTGTAGATTCATTAAGACTCCAGACTAATGTTTTTTGTATTTATTTCGTAAGCATTTATTTACGGCGCCGGCGATTACCGATATGAATCGCATGCCCATTTGCCGCCAGGGCAGCCTCATGTACCGCCTCAGATAGAGTGGGATGCGAGAACATGGTGAGGCCCAGGTCTTCGGCGCTGGCGCTGAATTCCATGGCAATAACCACCTGCTGCATTAAGTCAGCGGCGCTGGCGCCAATTACGTGACACCCCAGGATACGGTCGGTATTCGCGTCAGCGATGAGTTTGACCATGCCATCAGAATCATTGGCAGCAAGAGCTCGGCCATTGGCTACAAACGGAAATACTCCCAAGTTGTACTCTATGCCCTCTGCCTTGAGTTCTTCCTCATTCTTTCCTACCCAGGCAACCTCCGGATGTGTATAGATCACCGAAGGCACCAGATCATAATTCACCTGCGTCTTCTTATCGGCTAATCGTTCTGCGACCATGACGCCCTCTTCCATGCCTTTATGGGCAAGCATCGGGCCTCGCACAACGTCACCACAGGCATAGATAGAAGGCACACTGGTGGCGCATTGATCATTCACCTTGATGAATCCACGTTCATCCAATTCGATGCCCACTGAGGGGTCTAGCAAATCCACGGTGTAAGGCTTGCGTCCCACCGCTACAATCAGCTTGTCAAAAGTCGCTTTCTGGTCACCATCTGAATCCGTGTATTCAACAACCACATTCTTTTTGGTTCCTTTACCGCCAAGCTTGCTGCCAGTTACCCGAGCGCCCAGCTTGATATCGAGACCCTGCTTGGTAAAAATCTTCGCTGCTTCCTTTGCGATTTGACGATCCACAGCAGGTAGAAAATCATCCATGGCTTCCAACACCACGACTTCAGCACCCAGACGTGCCCAGACACTACCAAGTTCGAGCCCGATAACGCCTGCCCCAATCACGCCAAGGCGCTTGGGAACTTCCTGAAATTCGAGCGCCCCGGTGCTATCGACGATTGTTTCCTGATCGACGGGCGTTGGTGGAATATCAATCGGCACTGAACCGGCTGCAATGATGATGTGTTTTGCAGAAAGCTCTTCCTGCTTGCCGTCATGACTAGTGACGACGACTGAATTCGCACCGGTTACCTTACCCGTGCCAGTTATCCCATCGACCTTGTTGGCGGTAAACAAGCCCGCTACGCCTTGGGTTAGCTGCTTAACGACCTGGTCTTTACGGCCAATCATGGCCGGCACATCGATACCTACTTTAGACACCTTGATGCCATGGGTCTCAAAGTCATGATGTGCTTCAGCATATTTATGGGAAGTGTCTAACAGTGCTTTCGAAGGAATACAGCCCACATTCAGGCAGGTTCCGCCGTATACGGTTTTATCTTCCTTGTTAAGCCATTTCTCGATGCAGGCAGTTTTGAAACCCAATTGACCACAGCGAATTGCCGCGTGATAACCCGCAGGGCCGGAACCAACTACAACAACGTCGTATTCTTTACTCATAGTGTCTTAACCAAATTGGGGGATTAGATTTCCAGAATCAATCTTGTTGGATCTTCCAGTAACTCCTTGATGGTAACCAGGAATTGAACCGCTTCTTTGCCATCAATCATGCGGTGGTCGTATGAGAGCGCCAGGTACATCATTGGCAAAACTTTCACATCGCCATTTACTGCCATTGGACGATCCTGGATTTTATGCATACCCAGAATTGCTGTTTGTGGTGGGTTGAGAATCGGTGTGGACAACAGTGAACCGAATACGCCGCCATTTGAAATAGTAAAAGTGCCGCCTGTCATGTCTTCAATGGCAAGTTTGCCATCGCGCGCTTTCTCGCCGAAGCTTCGAATGCCTTTTTCAATTTGGGCCAGTCCCATGTTGTCGGCATTTCGCAGCACTGGCACGACCAGACCACGCGGTGAGGAGACGGCAACACCGATATCCTGATAGCCATGGTAAACAATATCGTTACCGTCAATGGACGCATTCACCGCAGGATAGCGCTTCAGGGCTTCGATAGATGCCCTTACGAAAAATGACATGAAGCCTAGTCTGACACCATCGTGGGTCCGCTCAAATTCTTCTTTATAGCGGTTACGTATATCCATCACCGGCTGCATGTTGACTTCGTTAAATGTGGTCAGCATCGCAGTTGTCTGCGTTGCAGTGAGGAGTCGCTCGGCAACCTTCGCCCGCAACCTGCTCATGGGCACACGCTCTTCGATTCGACCCGCGTTGTTCGCTGACAAATCGCCGGTCGCTGCAGCTGCCGGCGCAGTAGTCACTGCCGCAGCAGATTGTCCCGACAGGTGGTGAACCACATCTTCCTTGGTCACGCGACCGTCTTTACCTGTGCCTTTGATGGTCGTGACATCCAGATTGTTTTCTTCCGCCATTTTGCGAGCGGCTGGACTCAAGAGGGAGTCCCCTTCTGCTTCACTGCCAGCTGGTGCTGTCGCCGCTGCGCTTGCTTCCGCTACCGCCGCTTCAACTGCGGGCGCTGCAGCAGCGGCCGCACCGGCCTCGATATTCGCAATGGCTTCATTGCTGACAATAGTCTCGCCAGAGTCTTTCAGGATCTCTGTGAGCACGCCGTCGGCAGGTGCAACGACTTCGATAACAACCTTGTCTGTTTCAATATCTACCAAGGGTTCATCCCGGGAGACACTATCACCTACATTTTTATACCAGGTCGCAATAGTCCCATCGGGCACAGACTCCGGTAATTGTGGTGCTTTAATTTCAACTGTCATGACTAGTCCTACTCTTAGGCTTTATGCCTGGTATTTGTTCTGCTTTTAAGTCAACGCTTCGTCGATAAACTTTTCTTGTTGGCTGATATGCAAGGCCGGATAGCCAGCTGCGGCTGCGGCCGAAGCATCTCTGCCGGCATATTCAAGCCATATTTCTGGAAAATGTGCGTGCAGCGCACGCCGGATATGGTGCTGACTTGCGTACCAGGCACCCTGGTTCATGGGCTCTTCCTGGCACCAGGTGATCAACTCTACGTTCTTGTACTGCAGTAAACACTGCTCAAAGTCTTCCTGCGGAAAGGGATAAAGTTGCTCTAATCTAACAATGGCGATGTCACTGATATCACGCTTGCGACGTTCGGCGCGCAGATCATAGTAAACCTTGCCACTACAAATAATGAGCTTACGCACCTGCTCTTTTTTGATCTCATCAGTCTCATCAATGATGACCTGGAAACTACTGTCTGCTAACTCTTCCATTGAGCAAACAGTTTCCTTATGTCGCAACAGACTCTTGGGAGACATCACCACCAGAGGTTTACGCAACGGGCAAAGCACCTGTTTTCGCAACATGTGGAAAACCTGGGAAGCCGTTGTAGGCAAACACACCTGAATGTTGTGCTCAGCGGAGAGTTGCAGAAAGCGCTCAAGTCGCGCAGAGCTATGCTCAGGCCCCTGCCCCTCGTAGCCATGGGGAAGTAATAGCGTCAAGCCACAGAGCCTTTGCCATTTGTGTTCGCCGCTGGTTATGAATTGGTCAATTACAACCTGGGCAGAGTTGGCAAAGTCACCAAACTGGGCTTCCCAGATCACCAGCGCATTTGGCGTAGTCGTGGAAAAACCATATTCAAATGCCAGCACTGCTTCCTCGGACAGCAGCGAGTCGTAAATCGTGAAATCGCTCTGGTCCTTTGCCAGTTCCTGCAGTGGTATGTAGTCCTGACCTGATTTCTGATCATGGATCACTGCATGCCTGTGTGAAAACGTGCCGCGTCCAACATCCTGACCGGTAATTCTCACCTTGTTGCCACTGGTCAGTATACTCGCGTAGGCAAGTGTTTCGGCCATACCCCAATCCACCGGCATCTTACCGGAAGCCATTGCTGCTCGATCGGCGTAGACTTTATTAACCTGACGCTGCAACGCGACGCTATTTGGAATATCTACCAGCTTCTTGGCAAGCGCCTGCAAGTTTGCAACCGGCATTGAGGTATTAAAATGCGGGCTCCAGTCATGACCAAGATAGGGACTCCAATCCACGAATAGCTCGATGGATGGATCCTTAACCAGACTCTTGACTACATGCTGTCCTGTATCTAATTCCTGTCTGAAATTGCTATTCATGTTACTGACTTCTTCGTCAGACACTACACCTCGAGAAACCAACTCTGCGGCATATAAGGCTCGCGTTGATTTATGTTGCTTGATCGCAGAATACATGAGCGGCTGAGTAGCCGAGGGCTCATCGGTTTCGTTATGGCCGCGGCGACGGTAACAAACCAGGTCAATCACAACATCTTTTTTAAATTCATATCTGAAATCCAAGGCCAATTGGGTCACGAACAATACGGCCTCGGGATCATCAGCGTTGACGTGAAAAATAGGCGCCTGCACCATTTTTGCCACATCGGTACAATATTCGGTAGATCTTGCATCATCCTGCCGGTGCGTGGTGAAACCTACCTGATTGTTAATAATGATATGCACGGTCCCGCCAGTAGAGTAGGCGCGGGTGTTGGACATCTGAAATGTCTCCATTACCACACCCTGTCCAGCAAAGGCGGCGTCGCCGTGACAAATAATAGGCAGCACCAGGCTCCCGTTAGCGTCATCTCGACGTGCCTGCCTTGCGCGAACAGACCCTTCAACGACGGGTGCGACGATTTCCAGATGGGATGGGTTAAACGCCATCGCCATATGTAACTCGCCACCAGCAGTCATGATGTTTGAAGAGAAACCCTGGTGATATTTTACGTCTCCAGAACTTTCATAAACGGCTTTACCCTCAAATTCATCGAATAGGTCAGCAGGATTTTTTCCTAAGATATTAACCAAGACATTGAGACGCCCACGGTGAGCCATGCCCAATACGATTTCCTTGGCGCCATATTTGCCCGCTCGTTGCACCAACTCATCTAGGGACGGAATCAGACTCTCACCACCCTCAAGCCCAAACCGCTTGGTGCCGGGATACTTGGAATCGAGGTGCTTTTCCAGGCCCTCAGCCGCGGTCAGTCTTTCCAAAAGGTGGCGCTTAACTTCGTTTTCAAAAGTCGGGTAGCCATCGTTGCCCTCAATACGCTGCTGAATCCACTGCTTCTCTTCAAGATTGACGATATGCATATATTCATAGCCAACGGAGCTACAGTAGATACGCTCGAGCGTATCCACAATGTCCCGAAGTGGCGCCGTTTCTTTACTGATAAACAGTGATCCGGTCTGGAATACAGTGGAGGAGTCGATTTGGGAAAGGTCATGAAACTCAAGTTCTAGGTCGGGCACACGCTCGCGATGCATGATGCCGAGCGGATCAAGATTCGCCTTTTGGTGACCTCGCACCCGGTATGAGCTGATTAACTGCAGAACATGAACTTGTTTGCTCTCGTGTTCTGAATTAATTACCGCCTCATTGCTAAGAACGGGTGCGTAGCGGCTGACTTTACTAAGGGTCTTGAAGTCGCGCTTTATGTCCGCGTGTGAGGCATCTTGGGTAGCACCCCTGCCGTCTGGTGAAGGCAAGGATTCGAAGAAAGACCGCCATTGTTCGGGCACAGAATCAGGATCAGAAAGAAAGCTTTCGTAAAGTTCCTCTACATATTCAGCGTTGGAGCCCGAAAGATGTCCGGTGCTCCACATTAATTCCATTACGTTTTCTTGCATTGTCCTGTCCTTTGACTATTCGAAACCCCACTAATAGAAAACGGGGTAAAGTCATTTTCACGGCTTGGTGACCGCTTTAGGTTCCCTGCGAAATAAGCATACTCCTGATATGCCCAATCGCCCGCGTAGGATTAAGCCCTTTGGGACACACCGCAACACAGTTCATAATTCCGCGACATCTGAAAACGCTGAATGGATCATCAAGGTCTGCCAACCTGTCCGCAGTGGCTGTATCTCTGCTATCTGCCAGAAACCGATAAGCCTGCAGTAATCCTGCCGGGCCGATAAATTTATCTGGATTCCACCAGAACGATGGGCAATTAGTGCTGCAACAGGCGCATAAAATACATTCATAGAGACCATCGAGCTTGGCGCGATCTTCAGGAGACTGCAGTCGCTCAATCGCCGGTGCCGGCGTATTGTTAATCAGATAAGGCTTAACCTTTTCGAACTGCTGGTAAAAAATCGACATATCGACCACCAGATCGCGGATCACAGGCAACCCAGGGAGCGGTCGTAATACCAATTTATTAGCGGACCCACCAACTGCAGAGAGCGGCGTAATGCACGCCAGGCCATTGGTGCCGTTGATGTTCATACCATCGGACCCGCACACACCTTCTCGACAGGAACGTCGATAGGCAACCGATGAATCCTGTTCTTTCACTAAGGCCAGTACATCCAGCACCATCAGGTCTTTGCCCTCAGGCAAAGCCACTTCGAATTCCTGCATGCTTGGCTTGCTATCTGTTTCCGGGTTGTATCGGTAGATGCTAACTAACACGTTATCTATAACCTTCTATCAGTTTCTTAATCAGGAAAATGTTAATTATGGAGCCAATTCCAAAATTAATAAGTACGAACCATAGGTTCGAATGTATCGACAGTCTTCGGTGAAAAGTTCACCTCTCGTCTGCCAAGCTTTTTATCAATTGGAAAATACAGGGAATGGCATAACCAGTTTTCATCATCACGCTCACGGTAATCGTCTCGCGCATGCGCTCCCCTACTCTCGGTTCGGCCTTCCGCAGCTATGGCTGTCGCTTCAGCTACTTCAAACAGGTTCTGCAGCTCCAATGCTTCTATACGAGCCGTGTTAAATGTTGCGCTCTTATCTTCCAGGTAAAGGTTGCCCAGACGCTCGCGAATCGATTCGAGCTTCTTGACTCCCTCCTGCATGAAATCGCCTTTGCGAAACACGCCAAAGTGATTCTGCATGACCTGCTGCAATTCAGCCCGCAGAGCCGGAACGCTCTCACCCGAGGTAGATTCGTTCAACCTCTCCAAGCGCTCCGAGGCTGCCTCCACATCTGATTGTGACACTTGGCGCTGCTCAATGCCCTGGGACAGCATTTCTTCGATGTGTTTGCCCGCTGCGCGGCCAAACACCACCAGATCAAGCAGACTGTTGCCACCAAGTCGGTTGGCCCCATGAACGGATACACAGGCGACTTCGCCCACCGCGAACAAGCCGGGAATGATTTCGTCTTGCCCTGCGCTGTTTTGTGTCAAGGCCTGTCCATGGACGTTGGTCGGAATTCCACCCATCATGTAATGGCAGGTTGGTACGACAGGAATTGGTTCTTTAACCGGATCAACGTGAGCGAAGGTTCTTGAAAGCTCCAGAATTCCTGGCAGCTTGGCATTCAGTACCTCTTCTCCAAGATGATCAAGCTTCAGTTTGACGTGGTCACCGTTTTCACCACAGCCACGCCCCTCAAGAATTTCCAACACCATGGAGCGCGCCACCACGTCTCGACCCGCTAGATCCTTCGCATTGGGAGCATATCGCTCCATGAAGCGCTCGCCATCCTTGTTGATCAGATAACCACCTTCACCGCGACAGCCCTCGGTAACCAGGGTGCCGGCACCATAGATGCCGGTGGGATGAAACTGCCACATTTCCATATCCTGCATGGGATAACCCGCACGCATCGCCATGCCGATTCCATCACCGGTATTGATAAGTGCATTTGTAGTCGACGCGTAAATCCTACCAGCACCACCGGTCGCGAACACTGTGGCTTTGGCTTGGATGAAAACGGTTTCGCCATCTTCGATGCAGATTGCGATGACGCCAACTACTGCGCCGTCCTGGTTCTTCACCAGATCGACCGCGTACCATTCGTTAAGGAATACCGCGTTGTTTTTCAAATTGCCCTGATACAGCGCGTGCAGTAATGCGTGACCAGTACGATCAGCCGCGGCGCAGGTGCGGGCTGCTTGCCCACCCTTACCGAAATCCTTGGATTGGCCGCCGAATGGGCGCTGGTAGATGCGGCCATTCTCGGTGCGCGAGAAAGGCAGGCCCATGTGATCCAGTTCGAACACCGCTTGCGGCCCCTCGCTACACATATATTCGATAGCGTCCTGGTCACCGATATAGTCTGACCCTTTCACGGTGTCATACATGTGCCAGCGCCAATCGTCATCGGGGTCAGCGCTGGCGATCGCGCAGGTGATGCCACCCTGGGCTGAAACCGTGTGTGAGCGAGTAGGGAACACTTTCGATATGACCGCAGTCTTATGTCCGGACTGCGCCAATTGCAGCGCTGCGCGCATGCCGGCGCCACCGCCGCCAACGATTATTGCGTCAAAAGAAATACTTCGATAACCCGCCATCTAACTACCCCAAAAAATTGAAATACCCCACAGCAGATAGACTGCTATGAGCAAAACACAGATCGCCTGATAGACCAGCCTGATCGCGGTAGCGCCACCGCCAAGTTGACGTTCGGTGAGATAGTCGGTGCCGACTGTCCACATGCCTACCCAGGCATGACCGCAAAGGGCGAACAGAGTGAAGATGCTGAATATCCGCATGAGATTGGAATCGAAGAGTGCACGCCACTCTGCGTAGCCCATTTCCGGCGTGGTCAAAAAGCTCGCCAGGATACAGAGGCTGTAAGCGGCGAGGATGAGCGCGCTGAAGCGTTGAATAATCCAGTCTGAGAGGCCCGACCGGCTAAGGCTGGTTGCACTAGTTACCATATCCATGCCCCCGCGAGTGCTGCTGCGAGTACCGCAAGCCCCAGCGTTATCTGGGCACCCAACTGCGCACCCTGCTTGGTTTCACCCCAACCGAGGTCCATAAGCAGATGTTTGACGCCGGCAATCAGGTGATAAAACAAACCCGTGGTGATGGCCCAGAGAACAATTTTCATGAGCGTCCCGTCCATGATGGCTACTGCTTCGCTGAAACCCTGCTCAGAAGACAGTGACAGCTGCAGCAGGTAGAGAAGTATGGCGGTAGCGATGAACAGGGCAACGCCAGAGATCCGGTGTAGAATCGAGGTAATCGCCGGCAGCGGAAATTTGAATGTGGTTATGTCGAGATTAACAGGTCGCGTATCTTTCACAGTGAACTTATCCGGCGTCATTTAGAGACGCATTTATGATACTTTTGAAAACTCTTAAGAGTTCACGAACTAGTTGAAATAATTACACAAATTGGGGAATTACAACGGCGTCGAAGTATATGCTTTCTACCCCTTCAATACAATAAATCTAGGTGCCGGGACATCGATTATGACAAGGGGTTGTCAGCGTTAAATTAGTGTGGAGATAATCAATACCTACCAATTCAAGTAAGAGCACAAAATGACGGGATTTCAGTCGTTATAAATGAATTTTTCGCAGGAGGGAGAACACAGGAGTGCTGTTATCGAATTTGACAAGCTCCAAGGACACATAGCGGGACAAACATTTGACAAGACCCGCGCTTCCTCCCTATTCTCTCTGCCCAATTTGGTCCGACATTAGCGCTAAATTCTAGATTAAGTAGGGTCTTTAACAGGCTAAAATTACTAGCATTTCCTCTATCCCCCAAGAAATACAACGTTGCACAGGAGTATGGTATGAGCGACAAGAAGGCCCAGTTAACCATTGACGGGAAAGCAGATCCCATAGATTTACCCGTCTACTCCGGTAGCTCTGGACCCGACGTCGTCGATGTCAGGAGCCTGGTCAGCCAAGGTGTTTTCACCTATGACCCGGGTTTCGTTTCCACGGCATCCTGTGACTCTGAAATCACTTTTATTGATGGTGGCGCTGGCGTTTTACTGCATCGCGGCTATCCTATCGAACAACTCGCAGAGAAGTCGGATTTCCTTGAGACTTGCTATCTCCTGCTACACGGCGAACTGCCCTCTCCCGAAGTTAACGATGAATTCGTCAATACCATCCGCTACCACACCATGGTAGACGAAGCGATTCACCAGTTTTTCCGGGGTTTCCCCCGCACCGCGCACCCCATGGCCATGCTGTGCGGCGTGGTTGGCGCACTGTCAGCCTTTTACCACGATGATCTGGATATCGATAACCCCGACCATCGCTTGAGAGCAGCGTACCGGGTCATTGCAAAAATGCCCACGCTAGCTGCAATGTGCTATAAGCATGGTGTGGGCCAGCCCTTCATGTATCCGCAGAATGAAATGGGGTTAGCCGAAAATTTCCTGCACATGATGTTCGGCACGCCTTGCGAGCCACCAAAAGTGAGCCCGGTGCTGGCCAAGGCTATGGATACCTTATTCCTGCTGCACGCGGACCATGAACAGAACGCCTCAACCTCAACCGTGCGCCTGGCCGGCTCCACGGGCACTAACCCTTATGCGTGCATTGCCTCAGGCATTGCTGCACTCTGGGGCCCCGCCCACGGCGGCGCCAATGAGGCTGTGCTGGAGATGCTGCATGAGATTGGTGATGAGTCACGAATAGAAGAATTCATCAAGCGCGCCAAGGACAAGGATGATCCTTTCCGCCTCATGGGATTCGGTCACCGTGTCTATAAAAACTATGACCCAAGAGCCACTGTTATCCGCGGCATTTGCGATGAAGTACTGGAAGAGTTGGGCGCCGAGAATGACCCGCTTCTGCGTATCGCCAAGAAGCTTGAGAAAATTGCGCTGGAGGATGAATATTTCATAGAGCGCAAGCTGTTTCCTAATGTGGATTTCTACTCTGGGATTATTCTTAAAGCGATTGGCATTCCGACTAGTATGTTTACTGTGATATTCGCTACCGGTCGAACGCCGGGGTGGATTGCACATTGGCACGAAATGCTAAGCGACTCCTACCGCATCGGTCGCCCGCGCCAGCTGTACAAGGGATATACGAAGCGGGATTATCCAGGGTAGTAGCTAGAAGCCCTGTTAGCAGTAAGGCCTGGCGGAGGTATTTGCTGGGCTTTTTGTTTGGGGGATAAAGCGCCTGAAAGGAGTCACCCTGCGACAGGCTCTGGCAACAGATGCTTTTGTGATTCAGCTTACGGCCAGCGAGCCGTTGCTAAACGGAGCAAACGCTTCGAGAAGGTCAAGCACCAGATATTCTCGTAAGCTTGCTGCCCAGCGAGCAAAGAACCTGCACGTAAGCTGATTGAGTTGGTGGAGCCTACCGGGATCGAACCGGTGACCTCAACACTGCCAGTGTTGCGCTCTCCCAGCTGAGCTAAGGCCCCACGCTTGCCGGTTAGCAAGGAAGGCGCATTCTAAGCACCCCCTAAGGGGCTGTCAATCGGGCTGTTCAGCTTGCCCAAGAACCCGGTATTCCTTGTCCAGGTTTTTCGCCAGCTTCTTGGAGACGCCTCCCAATACGCTCAGAGCATTTCGCAGTCTGGCCCGCGCCACGTCGAGACCGAGTATGGCCAGGGAATCCATGATTGAAGTAGAAACCGCTTTGCCGCTGATTGCCACGAACAGCGGAAACAAGAAGTCCCGAATCTTTAAGTCCAGCTGCGCGGCGAGGGTTTGCATTGCCGTTTCGATGGCATCCCGATCCCATTCCGATAGGGATTCCAGCCGCCACAGGCTGAATTGAAGGATTCGGAGACACTGATCCTGGCTTAGCGCCTTGTGCTCGAATTGAGCCGGAGTAAGCGGCACTACACCATCGATGAACTGACTGGCCAGGCCAACTACATCTGAGAACCGCTCAACCCTGGGTTTAATCAGCGGAATGATCTTGTGTAGCCGATCGTCCTTACTAGCCCAGACCACGAAACGCGAAGCAAAATCAGCATCATTGAGGTCTTCTCTCAAGTAGCGTCCGTTTAACCAGTCCAACTTCTCAATATCGAAAATTGGGCCACCCAAAGAGACCCGACTGATATCAAATGCCGCTTCCATTTCCGCTAAAGAGAATTTTTCTTCACCGCCCGGCATGGACCATCCCATCATGCCGAGATAATTAACCAGCGCCTCCGGCAAATAACCCATATCCTGATAGTAATTAATGCTGGTGGGGTTTTTACGCTTGCTGAGCTTGCTCTTGTCGGGATTGCGCAGAAGCGGCATATGACAGAATGTGGGTGACTCCCAGTCGAAGTATTCATATAGCAACGCATGCTTGGGCAACGAGTTAATCCATTCCTCTCCGCGAATGACATGGGTGACCCCCATCAGATGATCATCCACTACGTTGGCGAAATGATAGGTAGGCAAGCCATCGGATTTGATCAATACCTGCATATCAACCTGTGCCCAATTAATACTCACCTCACCCCGCAGCATGTCATCGAAACGACAATCGCCTTCACGGGGCACTACCATGCGAATGACATGGGCTTCGCCGCTGTCCATGCGCCGCTTTCTTTCGCCAGGTTCAAGCTGCAGACAATGGCCGTCGTAACCCGGAGTCTGTTTTGCGACCATTTGCTCCCGTCTCAATTCTGTCAGCCGATCTGAACTGCAAAAGCATGGGAACGCCAGCTCCTTGTCCAGCAAATGTTGAATATGTTCTCGATAGATTGCCGTGCGCTGGCTTTGACGATAGGGGCCGCTGTCTCCTCCCACATCAGGCCCCTCATCCCAACTCAGACCAAGCCAACTCAGCGCATTGAGAATATCCTGCTCAGACTTCCCGGTGCTGCGCTGTTGATCAGTATCTTCGATGCGCAGCAGGAAACTGCCGCCATGCTGATGGGCAAAACAGCGATTGAATAGCGCGATGTAGGCCGTTCCCACATGGGGATCACCGGTAGGTGAAGGTGCAATTCGAGTCTTGACGTCAGGCATGTGATTTTCGGTTCAGTTGCAGCTATGTAATTGATGGTGCGCAATTATACGTTATTGCTGGCTAAAACCTATGACTCGTCGAGAATTCTTGACTCCGGGCAGTGCATTCGATAGAACCCTGCAGCAATTGCAGGAACTCCTATTCACCCATGGCGCCATACTAAACACGACCATGTCAGACCACATTTTTTGCATAGCACCGATGATGGATTGGACCGATCGTCACGATCGCGTATTCCTCCGCCAATTCAGCCGCAGAGCATTCCTGTATACGGAAATGGTAACCAGCGCCGCCCTCAAGTATGGCGATGCGCAATATCTGCTGCAGTATGATCCAGCAGAGCATCCGGTGGCGCTGCAACTGGGCGGCAGCGATCCTGCCGAGCTGGCGGAAGCAGCGCAGCTAGGCCGCGAGGCCGGGTTCGATGAGATCAACCTGAATGTAGGCTGCCCCAGCGATCGTGTGCAATCTGGCGCTTTCGGGGCCTGCCTGATGGCAGAACCGGATTTAGTCGCGAAATGTATCGCCAGCATGATGCGCGTTGTGGACTGTCCCGTTACCGTTAAATCCCGCATCGGAATTGATGACAGAGACTCACTGGATGAGCTCCTGCGATTCGTTGAAACCATTGCCAACGTCGGCTGCAAGATGTTCATTATTCACGCTCGCAAAGCCATCCTGCAGGGGCTAAGCCCCAAGGAGAACCGAGAAATTCCCCCGCTGCACTACGACCGGGTATTTGCGGTTAAAGAATCATACCCGGAGTTGGAAATTATCATCAACGGCGGCATTGGGAGCCTCGGGCAAGCGCAGGAGTTATTGCAGCAAGTCGATGGCGTGATGCTGGGACGCGAGGCTTACCAGAATCCTTATTTACTGCACCAGGTAGACTCTCTGCTATATGGCGAAGCAAACGCCACCAAGAGCCGACAGGAATATCTGCTGGACTATGTGCCCTACATCGAAGCCCAGCTAGCAAAGGGCACTCCGCTCAAACACATGAGCAGGCACTTGCTAGGCCTATTTAAAGGCCAGCCCGGAGGCAAACAATTTCGGCGTCACCTGAGTGAGAATGGTCATAAGCCAAACGCTGGATTAAATGTCATAATGGAAGCGCTAAGCTTTGTTAGCTGATCTGGCTAACCGGTCGCGATACCAGAGGAAATTAGTACAGAGAAATACTCATGTTCAATTCAATAAAAGCTTTTTTTGAAGAAAAACTGGCGAATGACTCACAGCCTGAGAATCAGCTCGTTTCCAAGACTGAATTGGCTTGTGCCGCCCTGCTAATCGAGGTGATCAACTCTGATCACGAATTAGATGAGCGAGAGACGGAAGAATTCCTGGCACTGCTCCAGAGCAGTCTGCGAATCCCAGAGGAAGACTTGAATGACATGATGCGCCTGGCAGAGAAAGAAGCGCACCAAGCCACGTCACTTTATGAGTTCACCCGCTTGATAAACGACGAGTATGACTATACCCAGAAGATGAAGCTGGTCGAAAATATGTGGCGGGTCGCTTTCTCAGATCAAAAGCTGGATAAGTATGAAGAGGCCTTGATTCGGAAAGTTGCTGACTTAATCTATGTTTCACACCAGGATTTTATCAAGACTAAACTGGCAGCGCGTGACTCCTGACTCCTCGCACTTTGCAGCAGCAAGTCTGGCTGCCAGATCTGATTAAAAACCACCAAACTCATCTTCGATTTGCCCGTCATTGACAAGATAGTTCCTCCGTTGGACGTAAGCTTCACGGATAAACAGGTACGGGTCGCCACTCACCAGATCATCCAGAGCCAGATAAGACGCGCGCCGGTCCAGCTCTTCCAGCAACAATAATGGGTAACGCAAGGCGGACTCATCATGATATTGAATAGGATTAAACAAGGTATCAAGCACCAGACCAAAAGAGTCTCTTACATTACTTGCACCAAACACGGGGAGCATCACATAGGGTCCTGTCCCAACTCCCCAGGCACCAAGAGTCTGACCAAAGTCTTCCTCATTCTTCGTGAACCCCAAATCACTGGCAACATCGAGAAAACCTCCCACACCGATTGTAGTGTTGATTAAAAACCGGCTGGAGTCGCTGAGGGCATCATCCATTTTCAATTGCAGCAGATCATTCACAAACACATTGATGTCATCAATATTACTGAAGAAGTTTCCGATACCCTGCCGCGCGAAACGCGGTACAAACGTTGTATAGGTTGTGGCGATGGGTCGCACAAGCAGTCGGTCGAAGTAATCATTGAAGGCATAAATACGCTGATTTGCGTCAATCCAGGGATCGTAAGCTTGCGCCGAAGCACTTGCACTACCCAACAGAACCCAAAGCATGAAGACTAACCTGAATCTAAATACACTCAGCCTGGGAGTACTTCGGGCCTTTATAACCAGCCTGAAATATATGCAATAAATCACAGGTTTAATCCATGTGCTTCGAGAGAGAATGCCTTTCGTTGGCAACTGATATTTAAAGGTATCTGCTTTTTGCTATCACAAGCAATCTAGTCACTGAGAAGTTGAAAACGTCTGTCCAGACGCTTGGCGGAAACGGGAATTTTGGTTCCTAGTGATTGCGCGAAAAGCGATACCCTATATTCTTCAATCATCCAACGTAGCAAGTCAATTTCAGAAGCAAGTTTGGTGTGTCCCAGATCACTTTTTTCCTGGTAGCGGCGCCAATAGAGCTGTAATTCTTTAACGGCCTCCTCATCTTTAGGTCCCAGATGCGGGGCTTTCTCCAGCCGCTTCATGATCCCCTCGAAATAACGCGGGTACTGTTGCAGCCATTCCCAAGAAGTATTGCGAAGAAACCCAGGCGCAAGCAAATGTTCGATTTGCTCTCTGACATCGGCCTCAGCGTAGCCCAAACCCTCATCTGGCAAGGCGTTGAGATGGCTCACCACTTTTAGCCGAATATCCAGGATGTTTTGCAGCAACTTCTGCAGACGGTTGGCGTGATCAGCGAGTTGGGCGCGCCCTTCATCATATTGCTGCACAAAGGCTTCGCGGTCTCTTACTGGGATATTTCGAACTGAAAAAGCCTCCGCGTAACACGCCATGACCGCATCGTCGACCAAACCTTGCATACCCGGCGCATATTTCAACACATGTTTTTTCTGGAATTCATCAAACTGTTTCTTGATGATTTTTTTCTGTTGCGGCGTCCGCAACATATACAATCGAATGAGGCCGTTTTGATGCTCAATCAACGCGCGACCCGGCTCTGCAAACAGTTTGATGGCCACGCTTGAGCTATTGTCCACGAGCGCAGGAAAGCGAATAAGCACCAACTCATCTCCGATTTGGAGCGAATCGGGGAGCACATCAAAATCCCAGTCCCGCAATTGCTCCCGCTCAATAGCATGGTTGAACCCAGCGCTACCCGCAGCGGTAGACGAGTCTTCATTTTTCACGTCGAGTTGCTGCTGGAGATCAGCCAGTCGTTCACCAAAAGCCAGCTCTCTGCCCTTATCGTCTACAACTCGAATTTTCACCCGCAGATGCGGCGGCAGGCTATCTTCTTTAAATTCACCGCGTTCGATGGCAATGTTTTTCAATATCTTGATCTGGTCACAGAGTGCATCAAGCAGCTCACCATCGTTCGCCGACATAAGCGGAAGCACCTCATCTACAAAACCACTCACCGGTATCAACTGCTTTCGCCAGGCTTTCGGTAAGGACTTCAGCAAGGCAATACACTTGTCGCGCAAGATACCCGGCACAGCCCAGTCGATATCAGTTTGTCGCAACTGCGGCAGGATCAATAGCGGTACGTCGATCGTTGCCCCATCACGGCTGTCACCCGGCTCAAACTTATAGTCAATCTTTAGCTGGTTATGATTGATCGCAGCCGCATCTGGATAGTTTGTCTCGCCGTGATGAGCAGTTTTCTCATCAAACAGCTTCTGCTCGGTCATTTCCAGACTGCTTAAGTCTGCAGGCGTTGCCTGCTTAATCCAGGATCTTAGATCTGCTGTAGAAGCCACTGTTGCAGGCAGGCTTTGTTCGTAGAATCTCGCGATATCACGTTCGCTTACCAGGAAATCGGGGCGACGCAGCTTCTCTTCTTGTTTTGTGAGTTCGGCCAGGAATTCTCGGTTCCGACTCAAAAAATTTGATTGCAATTGCAGTTCGTCGTTGACCAATGCTTCTTTGATGAATAGCTCTCTGGCCATTATCGGGTCGTAGCTCTCAAACGCCACAGGTCGCTTCTCAATGACCGTCAGCCCCAGCAATGCGACTTTCTCATAAGCCATAACCTGTTGACGCTTCCTGCTCCAGTGCGGCTCAAAGCACTCTCGTTTGACCAGGTGTAGCGCCATTTCCTCAATCCATTCGGGTTCAATCCTCGCAGCCATACTGGCGAACGTCTGGGCAGTTTCGATTAGACCTGCTGTTACAATCCAGCGCACTCGCTTGCTTGCAAGCGAGGAGCTGTTTAACAGGACGAATTTCTTGTTTCTAGTGCCTTGATAGGTCTTGCCTTCGTAGTTGCAGGCTACCTGATTCAGCGCGCCGCTAATGATCGCCTTGTGTACCTGCTCATAGCTAGCGGATTCGCGATTGAGACGAAATTTCAGTTGCTGACAGGCTAGCAACAGCTGCCGATGCACCTCCCGCCACTCCCGCATGCGCATGAACGACAAGTGATGCTGTTTACAAAATTTGCGTAATTGCGCCTGAGTCAGATCCTGACGCTGCTTCTCATAGTCATCCCATAGCTTCACCAGAGTAAGAAAGTCCGAATCCGCGTGCTGAAACTGCTGCTGACTCTCCTGAGCTTTCTGTCTGTTTTCCCCGCCGAGCTCTCGAGGGTCCTGGATACTAAGGGCACTCACGATGACCAACATTTCCGCGAGGCAGCTCTGCGCATTCGCTGCTACCAGCATGCGGCCGAATTTGGGGTCCACTGGCAGAGTTGCCATCTGCCGCCCTGCTCTGGTGAGCTTGCGCCCGGCATCAAGCGCATTAAGCTCCTCAAGCAGTTTAAAGCCATCATTGATAGCCTTCGATTCCGGCGGTTCAATAAAAGGAAAACTTCCGACCTCACCAATGCGCAGATACAACATACGCAGAATCACTGATGCAAGGTTTGTGCGCAGAATTTCTGGATCAGTAAACTCCGGGCGCGCATTGAAATCAGACTCGGCATAAAGTCGAATACAAATCCCATCGGCGAGTCGACCACAGCGTCCCTTTCGTTGATTGGCGCTGGCCTGAGAGACAGGCTCTATAGGTAAGCGCTGTATCTTGCTTTGCAGGCTGTAGCGGGAAATTCTGGCAAAACCCGTATCAATCACATAGTTGATACCCGGCACCGTAATTGAAGTCTCGGCGACGTTGGTGGAAAGCACAATGCGGCGACCACCGTGAGGCTTAAAGATCCGGGACTGCTCAGATTGCCTGAGTCGTGCATAGAGCGGCAAAATCTCAGTTGCGGCGAACTTTGCTTTGCGCAGCGCCAGGGCTGTTTCGCGAATTTCACGCTCCGTAGCCAGAAATACCAGGATATCTCCGGAGCCACTGCCTCGGCTCCGATCAGACCGCTGTATTTCCTGCACTGCTTCCACAATGCCCTGGATGATGACATCACTATAAAACTGACCCTCGACCTTTTCTATCAGCGGTGAGTAGCGCACATCCACCGGATAGGTTCTGCCGGACACAGTCATGATTGGCGCGTTGGAAAAATGCCGGGAGAATTTCTCAACATCAATCGTTGCCGAAGTAATGATAAGTTTGAGCTCTGGCCGCCGCGTGAGCAGCTGTTTGAGATAGCCCAACAGAAAATCGATATTGAGAGAGCGCTCATGGGCCTCATCAATGATTAGCACTTCATAGCGATTCAGGAATCGATCTTGCTGAATCTCAGCCAGCAAGATGCCATCGGTCATAATCTTGAGATACGTTTCCGGGGAGGCTTTCTCAGTAAACCTTACTTGATAGCCAACACCCTTACCAAGCTTCGCGCCCAATTCTTCAGCAACTCGATTCGCAACCGAAGCTGCCGCCAAGCGCCGCGGCTGCGTATGCCCGATGAGCCCTTTACGACCTAGACCAGCTTGCAGGCAAATTTTCGGCAGTTGCGTGGTTTTGCCAGACCCGGTATCGCCAGCTACCACTAATATCTGATTGTCGCGCACCAACTCGACCAACTCCGAGGCTTTGGCGCTGAAAGGTAGTTCCGATGGGTAATCGATCTGAGCAGGTATAGCACGCATACGCTGCAGGCATAGCTGCTGCGAATGCTTCATCGCCTGCTGCAGCTTGCGCAACTTATCAAGTCTTGATTTATCAGCTCTCTGAGCTTGTAGAGACTTCAGGCGTTGGCGAAAGCGATATTGGTCACCAGCCTGACATTCAGGGAGCTGAGTAAGGAGTTCTTCAATCACGGGAATCCGAGTTCACATATGACTGAGTTAAGCATTATGCCCAATGGCACATTATTTGAGTTCGCGGCGGAGGATCTTACCGATAATTGATTTCGGCAGATCTTCCACATATACGATCTCTCGAGGAATTTTATAGGCAGTAAGGCCCTCTTTGCAGTGTTTCACGATACTGTCGGTGGGTTCCTGCCCGGATTTGCTTACAACAAACAGCTTGATGCGCTCTCCGGTCCGATCATCCGGCACTCCAATCGCAGCAGATTCAAGCACATCAGGGTGATGGTCAACCCAGTCTTCTATTTCGTTCGGGAATACATTGAAACCCGATACCAGGATCATATCTTTCTTCCTGTCTACGATGGTGATGTAACCGTCATCACTCACCTCAACATAATCACCGGTCTTGAACCAGCCATCTTCAGTAATCGAATCTCGGCTTGCCTGTTCTTGCACCCAGTATCCAAGCATGACCTGTGGGCCTCTGATCCAAGCCTCGCCACGCTCTCCAGGGCTCACTGCGTTGTTGTCCTCATCGACAACTTTGATCTCTGTTTCAGGCACCAGCTGACCCACTGTACCCAGACGAACCTTTCCAGGCATGTTTACCGAAACTACCGGAGAGCATTCGGTGAGACCATAGCCTTCGAAAATCTCAACTCCTGTGAGCTCATGCCACTGCCTGGCCACTGAAGTAGACATTGGCATACCTCCAGCACCACAAAACCTGGTGCTGCTGAAATCCAGCGCCCTGAATTTTTCATTCTGTAATAGCGCCAGGTACAAGGAATTTATCCCCACAAACCCACTTACCGGATACTTGGCAAACAGGGCAACCACACTTTCCAAATCCCGAGGATTAGGGATTAGCAGATTGTGATTGCCAGCATATGGCATTGCCAAACAATGCAGAAGGAAAGCATAACTGTGATAGAGCGGCAGTGGCGCAGCGATATTCTCAACTTTGTCAGCTATTACCGTCAAGCAGCGAGACCGTAGCTGCATCATGTTTGCAATCAGGTTGTTGTGGCTAAGCATAGCGCCCTTGGCGAAACCCGTTGTGCCACCCGTGTAGAGAATCAGTGCAACATCATCGTCAGCGCCCTTCTTAAGATCGCCAGGCAATTTCGGGCCTTGAAAAGCAATGCAGTCTATAAACTTCACTGAACCCGGTAACTTATAGCGCGGTACAGCGCGTTTGACGAATTTCGCTGCGGCATTGAGCAGAAGGCGTCTCGGTGTTGGCTGCAGATCGCCAAGATCAGATACAATCACCTTCTCTATTTTGGTCTCATCAATAATGCCTTCCAGCTTGGCGCAGAAGCTGTCAAGTATGACGATAGCCTTGACCTCCGAATCCTTGAACTGATGCGCCATTTCGTGCGCCGTATAAAGCGGATTGGTATTGACAACAACTAGTCCAGCCTTGACTGCGCCAAGCAGTGCAACCGGGAATTGCAGTAAGTTGGGCAGCTGAATGGCAATGCGGTCACCGGGCTTGAGACCGGCAACGTGATGCAGGTAAGACGCAAAACGTTCGGCCAGTACGTCCCATTCAGCGTAGGTGAGCGCCCGGCCAAAACAACTGTAGGCATTTAGGTCGCCATGCTCAGCCCCTATATAATCATAGACTTCAGATAGAGAGCGGAACTTGCTCGGATCCAGCTCTGAGGGTAGACGTTCCATGTTGATTACTTCGTAAGCAATGCCATGGCTTCCTCTAATCCCTTTACGGATAGAGGAAACATACGGTCATCGATCAGTTCCCTGATAATTTCAATTGAGTAGCTATGCTCCCAGTAGTCCTTGGGAGTCGGGTTTATCCACACGAGATTTTCAAAGGCGTCTGTGATGCGTTGCATCCATACAGCCCCGGCCTCTTCATTATAGTGTTCGATACTGCCTCCCACATGGGTAACCTCGTAAGGGGCCATAGTGGCATCACCTACGAAAATTACTTTGTAGTCCTTGGTGTACGTATGAATAAGATCGAACGTCGAGGTGGTTTCTGCATGACGGCGAAGGCTCTTGCTCCACACGGAGTCATACAGAAAGTTGTGAAAGTAAAAATATTTGAGATGTTTGAATTCTGAACGAGCGGCAGAAAACAATTCTTCACAGAGTCTGACATGGGGGTCCATAGAACCACCCACATCGAAAAACAATAGCACTTTCACGGCATTGTGACGCTCAGGCACCATCTTGATATCTAACAGGCCTGCGTTCCTGGCAGTGGAGGAAATGGTATCATCCAGGTCCAGCTCTTCATCTGCACCTGTACGAGCAAATTTTCGCAGCCGGCGCAGCGCCATCTTTATGTTGCGTGTACCAATTTCAACTGAGTCGTCGAGATCTCGATAATTACGACGATCCCATACCTTGGCGGCACTCTGATTGCGACCCTCTTCCTGTCCAATTCGAATGCCTTCCGGATTGTAACCATAGGCACCGAATGGCGAAGTGCCGCCAGTACCTATCCATTTATTACCGCCCTGATGACGTTTCTCCTGCTCTTCCATACGCTTACGGAATTCTTCCATCAACTTCTCGAGACCACCGAGCGCTTCAATCTGCGCTTTTTCCTCATCGCTAAGCATGGATTCGAATTGCTTTTTCAACCAATCTTCCGGTATCTGATGAAGCGACAGGTCATCGATAAGATCGAGCTGCTCAAAATATTTTGCAAATGCCTTATCGAACTTATCAAAGTGCTTCTCGTCTTTTATCAGGCACAAACGCGAGAGGTAATAGAAGTCCTCCACATTGCCATAAATGACGTTTTGTCTCAGGCACTCAAGCAATGCGAACAGCTCGGTAAAAGTAACCGGAAGCCGCTCTTGCCTAAGCGTCATAAAAAAATTTATCAGCATTAACGATTAGCTCGATGCATGAAGGCTAGTTTCTCCAACAGGTGCACGTCCTGCTCATTCTTTAGCAATGCACCATAAAGTGGAGGAATCGCATTCTTGGCGTCCTTGTCTTTGAGGATGTCTGCGGGAATATCATCAGCCATCAGCAGTTTCAACCAATCGATTAATTCAGAGGTGGAGGGCTTCTTCTTTAGGCCCGGAACCTTTCTAACATCAAAGAAGATACTCATCGCCTTGCTGACCAGTTCTTTCTTGATGCCTGGATAATGAACGTCCACAATCTTTTCCATCGTGAGCGTGTCTGGGAATTCGATATAGTGAAAAAAGCAGCGCCGTAGAAAGGCGTCAGGCAGCTCTTTTTCATTGTTGCTGGTGATAATAATGATGGGACGAGTTGTTGCCTTGATCAGCTCCTTGGTCTCGTAAACAAAGAATTCCATTTTGTCCAATTCAAGCAACAAATCATTAGGAAATTCGATGTCAGCCTTGTCGATCTCGTCAATAAGCAATACCGACTGCTTTTCGGACTGAAAAGCCTGCCAGATCTTACCCTTGATAATGTAGTTGGATATGTCATGAACTTTTTCATCACCCAACTGGGAATCGCGCAGGCGAGACACTGCATCATATTCATACAGGCCCTGCTGCGCTTTCGTAGTGGATTTGATGTGCCACTGAATCAGTGGAAGATCCAACGCCTTCGCTATTTCTTCAGCCAGCATGGTTTTGCCTGTGCCGGGTTCGCCTTTAATTAGCAGTGGTTTTTGCAGCTGGATCGCGGCGTTTACTGCCATTTGCAGTTCGTCGGTTGCGACGTAATCTTCCGTTCCGATAAAGTTCATTCTTACGGTTCCAAATTCTAAAAATCGTACATTGTAAACAGGGGTCTCCCTTTTATACAGGAAAACCCCCGCTTCTGGATTTGCTTGGGACTAAATTGAAACGATGGATAATCGCTTCATACTCACCCACAGAACTTGCGCTAGGCTCCAACCTCTATCATGCGCCTGCCGCGCTCAGTGATGTACCATCTCACACCTTTGCGTCCACCAACTCTTCCTGCTAGGGATTTTAGTGTCAGGAACCCAAGCGTCTTCATCATGGTGGTTTCGTCAGTGTCAGCCTCTCGGCATAGACCCGTCATCGAGCGATATATGAAGCGGCCACAGCCCAGGGTCTTTAGCACTTTGGAGCTGGTTACGTCCAGCTCTTCGCGGTTAGCCTCCGCCAGTTGCGCTGGCTCCGCGAGGGTATCATCTTCGGTTTCCGTATCGATCAAAGGCAGCAGCTCTTCCTGCAGTTGCCGCAGCTGGTATTGCAGCAAATCAACCTTGTCTGAGGTTGCCCGAGCCTCCGCCAGGACGTTATCTGCGACATTGCTCATGAAGAAGCGCGGAGAAATAGCGATCGCAAGACAAATAGCCACATAATTGAGCATATTGGTGGCATTTCCCGCAGTCTCCTCGATCAGTGTGCTGCCAAAAACGCTCAGTACGAAAGGCACGAGGAAAGTAACAAAGATCCCCAGCATCATAAAGCGTACCAGCATGAACGTATCGGAAGCCCGTCGCGTCGCCACAGTGTAATAATTAATCACACCACCAGCAGCTCCCGCCAGGACCATGATGAAAAGGAGTGAAATGAAATGACTCATGACTAACCTCTCAATTGCATAAGCTGTTGTTTTTGTTGCCCCAAAACCTGCTGTAGGCAAGGATCGCAAATTCAATCAGAAAACCAGTCAGGGGGAAAGTGGCAAAGCAGAAATTTTTACAAAAAACACGAGTTTTATGCGCTAAGACTCTGTATTTAGTGTCTTTCTCTTTCTTCGCACAGCAAAATACAGAATAGTGGCCAGCACCTCAGCGGCCACCAAGGCCAACAGCAGCGGTACCAAGGCGCGCGGCGCCGCAGACATTCCCACGGTAATGGCGTCGAGAGCAACAACCATCAAGGCTGGCGCCAGGTTGCTCCCCTCAATATTGGCATACCAGGGAGTAAAGATGAGAGCCAGCATCAGTCCGCGCAGGCTGAAACGCAGCCAGGGCCAGCCCTGTAGCCGTGTGATGCGCCAGAAAATTCCCAGAAACAGCACGGCAGCAGCAATATAAATTAACCAGATCAACCAGTAATTGGATTCCGTTTCCATCCCTTATCCCGTGTCTCGAATACAGTTTTCAAGCTGCCTAAGCGCTATGAGTCCACCCATCTGATGACGTGTTCGTGGTAGCCCATCGGGTGCACATATTCTTCTGACAGCGCTCTTTCATCGACCTGAATCTCAGCATGCTGCAATGCCGTGTTTGACCCGGTTAGCAGAGGATGCCACTGCGGCAATGGTTTGCCTTCGAAGCGCAGTCGATAGGCGCAGGTCGCCGGCATCCAGCGCGCGTCGGCAAGGCTCATCTGCCTGACGTCCATACACTCCGGCACTTTGACAGTGCGCTCAGGGTAACAACCGCAGCGCCCACTTTCACGCTCATGGTATCTGCAAATGACGCGTGTCCAGGCGATCTCGCCAGTGTCCTCGTCTTCCAGCTTCTTCAAACAGCAGCGCCCACAGTGATCGCACAGCAGCTCCCATTCCTGTGCTGACAGACTCTCTAGGGGTAACTCCCAGAATTTAACTCTGGGCTTGGGGCCGTCGAGCGGGCTCATGCCTTCTGCCCTGACACAATGTCATCAAAGTCTCTCTCAAGCACGCCGCGGCGCCAGCCCGCCATGTCCGCTGGCCACCCCGGCTTACCGTCACGCTCCACGCCCAAGACCACTGCCGTAAGATGTTTCTTTCGCGCCAGTAGTTCTGGAGCTATGTCCATTTCATCCGCTCGCTGCAGCACCACTTCACGGAAAGCTTTGACGGTTCTGCGCATGCGTGGTGACAAGGGCGGATTCACGGTGTTGTGGCTTGATCGGCTGGCATCACGTTCGGCATTTACTAAATTTAGCAAAGACTCGCCCTGTTTACGCACAAGCTCCTTGCTCAACTCTTCGCAGTTGCGGAAGTCTGAGACGGTGATGGTCTGGCCAGATTCAGACAAGCAGGCCAATGCGAATAGCTCGTTATCTTTGGCAATCCAGTTTCTGGGCCGGTCCCGTGAACGAGCAACCTCTTCGCGCCACACACACAGAGCCTGCAGGCAGGCAAGAGATTTCCCCTTGAGTTTCCAGGCATTACTCACACCGGTGTAGATTTTCGCCCAGTTGTCAGGTTGTTCAAGGCTTACGCTGTTCTCGACCTGAAGCGCTGTATCTTGCCTCAGATACTCCAGAAAACCGCGCTGCTCAAGACGCTCCGTTAACTCCCGGTAAAGCGGTAACAGGTAACAGACATCGTTAGCGGCGTACTCAAGCTGTAAATCAGTCAATGGCCGTTTTAGCCAGTCTGAGCGAGTTTGATCCTTGGGCAACTCTTTACCCGTAACCGTCTGAACCAGCGCCTGATAACTCAGGGAGAAGCCCAGTCCGACGTAAGCGCTGGCCATCTGGGTATCGAAAAATCGTGCGGGCACAGCGCCCAATGAAGTCAGCAGCACGGTCAAATCTTCGCCGCCAGAATGCATGACGATTTCGCACTCGGGGTTAAGCAGTACTTTTACGAATTGAGCCCAGTCCTGAATTTCCAGCGGGTCAATGAGATAGCAATTTGAATCGTCTGCCAGCTGCAATAAACCCAACTTGGGATAGAACGTATTGGTCCTGACAAATTCAGTGTCCAGTGCCAGCGCGGGCAGCTTAAACCAATTTTCACAAGCTTCGTCTAGCGCGACCTGATCTGAGATGAACACTACTTCCCTTCCATCATTCGACTGCATGTTTCAACGTCCCGCTATTGGAGTTCGACCCGTAAATGCATGTGTCAGGGTTCCACCGTCTACATATTCCAACTCACCCCCCACTGGCACGCCATGTGCGATTCGGGACACCAGGACATTTAAAGGCTTGAGTTGTTCAGCGATATAATAGGCTGTTGCATCGCCTTCTACGGTAGGATTGCTTGCGATAATTACTTCCTCGATTTCTTCCTGTTTAACTCGATCTACCAGTTTGGATATTGCGAGCTGCTCCGGGCCAATGCCGTCTATAGGTGACAGGTGGCCCATTAAAACAAAATAGACACCGCGATAGGTACCGGAACCCTCAATTGCGAACACATCGGCCGGGGATTCAACCACGCAACAGATTTTTCTGTTCCTGGAATTACTTGCACAGATTCTACACAGCGCCTCTTCCGTAAATATTCGACATGACTCGCAGTTGCCAACATGCTCAAGGGCCTCACTCAATGCTGCGCTGAGCTTCACGCCACCATCCCGGTTGCGCTCTAGCAGATGCAGAGTCATGCGTTGGGCCGATTTCGGCCCGACTCCCGGCAGACAACGAAATGCCTCGATCAATTTTTCCAACAAAGGGCTGCTATTCATGATTCAGCTCGAATACGGATCAGAAAGGAAACTTGAAGCCTTCGGGGAGCTTAAAACCGCTGGCCATTGAGCCCATGGTTTCTTTGCTCTTGTCTTCCAACTTACGAACTGCGTCATTAAATGCAGCAGCGATCAAGTCCTCTACAAAGCTTTTGTCCTCAGACATAATGGAATCGTCGAGGCTTACCCCAACCACATCATGCCGGCCGTTGATCTTGATCGAGACCAGTCCGGCGCCGGATTGACCCTCTACGATCAGGCTCACCAGATTCAGCTGAGCTTCTTTAAATTGCTCTTGCATCTGCTGGGCTTGTTTCATTAATTCATTAAAATCAGTCATTCTCTTAAGCCTTACTCTTTACTGGCGTGATGCTGCTTTTCTCTATTGAGGCTGAAAATCGATCGACCAGCTGCTGGACATTGGAATCTGTTTCAAACTCATTAATCATGTTTTGAATACCTTCCTGCTTCAATCGCTCGGCCCACGCAGCCGGTGTTTCTTCAGAGACTTCTCCAATATTAATTACCACGTCAACCGTCTCATCAAAATATTGACTCAAAGCATGGGACAGCTTTGGCAATAAATCAGCATTGAATACTGCGCTCTGATCCTCTGCCAATAGCAAATTCAGCGACGCGCCCTCTGCACCCATACATTGGGTGTTGGCCAGCACGTTAGCTGCGATACCAGAGACTGGTAGTGAGGTAAAGATCTGCAGCCACTGTGCATGATCAAGCGCGCTCAGAGATGGCTTCGCAGCGCAGGCATGAGTAGTTTCCGCGGCGCTTGTCTGGTGAGTTTCAGATCGCTGCACGGCCTCTTCTGGTGGCGGCTTAGTCGATATACTCAGTGGTGGTTCGTCTGATAATTGCGGTGATGGCTCGGGTCGAGGTTCCCGCGATGGTACTGGCTCTTGTTCCGACGGAGACTGCGATTCTAACGCCGGCGGCTTCTGCTGTGATGGCCCTGCATCAGAATTGGCTTCAGCTTCCTGCGCTAAGGTCTTTTTTTTTAGCGCCTGCTCATGCTCCACTGCATGCGCTTCTCCTGTTGCAGCAGCGTCGGATTTTGCCGCAGTGGAGTACTCGCTGGATTGTTCATTCGGCGCTGCGGCGGCGCTTTCCTGCTCAGACTGTGTTGGCAACAAATCCTGGTTCACGAGACTGGGGGAAAACACCATCATGCGCAGCAACAGCATTTCAAACGCCGAGCGCATGTCGACGCCCAATCGAAGTTCCCCTCTGCCCTTAACCCCGATCTGGTAAAACAGCTGGATATCTTCCGCCGCGAAAACTGACGCCAGCTGGAGTACCTGCTGCCGATCACCAAAACTGTTATCCACCGCATTCGGCGCAGCCTGGGCCAGGGCAATGCGATGCAGGGTGGACAGCAAACTATCTAGAGTATGCGCATAGTCCGGCGTGCGATCAGAAATAGCATTGACCAGCTCCAACACTCTGGCTAGATCTCCCCTGGCCATAGCTGAGAGCAGCTCAAAAACCTGGGCCTGTTCTGGCACGCCCAGCATCTCGATTACCCCGGCGTGCACAATTTGCCCCTGACAATAGGAAATTGCCTGATCGACAAGGGTCAGGGCATCTCTCATGCTGCCGGCAGCCGCCGATGCAATCTGCCACAGTGCGTCCGCTTCGTGCGCGATATCCTCTTCCTGCAGGACTTTCTGCAAATATTCCACGATCAGCTGAGGACTGAGATTCTTAAGATTGAATTGCAGACAGCGGGACAGAATCGTCACCGGCAGTTTTTGCGGGTCAGTCGTTGCAAATAGAAATTTCACGTGCGACGGCGGCTCTTCAAGCGTTTTTAGCAAGGCATTGAAGCTATGATTTGAAAGCATATGCACCTCGTCAATCAGGTACACTTTGAAGCGGCCTCGAGAAGGCGAATACTGAACATTTTCCAGTAAATCACGTGTATCTTCGACCTTGGTACGACTGGCGGCGTCAACTTCAATCAGGTCGATAAATCTGCCTTCGTTTATTTCATGGCAGGCGGCGCAGCTTTCGCAGGGTTTGGAGGTAATGCCGGTTTCACAGTTCAGACACTTTGCAAGAATTCGGGCCAGGGTGGTTTTCCCTACTCCGCGGGTTCCGGTAAACAGATAGGCGTGGTGCAGGCGCTCATTATCCAGCGCGTTAATGAGGGACTTGAGAACATGCCCCTGTCCGGCAACTTCGGTAAAGTTTGCGGGTCGCCATTTGCGGGCGAGAACTTGATAGCTCATGGGTTCTTTATGCTATTCAATGAGGATTATGCAGCAAAGGTGAAGACACGCCTGGAATTCAAAAGTGGTAACCCTCGCCAGCCACACCCCGGCACATGGATCAGCTACTACCGTTGCTCCCTTCCGGGCCTGGCGGAGTTCATAACCTACCATTGCGAAGGGACCGACAAGAGTTACCAAGAGTAATGATAACACGGGAGTCGCCCTTGCGCGCGAGCCCTTACGCTACGGTAACGCCAATGTCACCAAACGGGAATCCTGTCCACCCCCCACAGCAATGCTGAGATATTGTTTAGCGCCAACCATGTAAGTCATGGGCGTGCCGGCCGGGGGTAATGGCAATTCTGCCTCATGCACAACGGCACCGCTGGCCTTATCGAATGCCCGCAAGAGGTTTCTGCCGCCATCACTCTGGGCCATAAACAACAGCGTCTTGGTCAGCACTGGCCCAGTGCGGCTGGTGCTGCCAACAGGACCAGGATCAAGGATGCCCATATCAATGATCTGCTGACGGTTGCCCTCGCCATGGGGAACTATCCACTCATGCTCCCCTGAATTCATGTCTATCGCCGTGATGCGGCTATAAGGCGGTTTGGTGAGCGGCAGTCCCTGGGGCCCGGAAACCGACATCGCCCCACCACGAACATAGCCTAACTCGGCGCGCTGACGGCGGGCCTCTCTTAGCTGAACCACAATAGGCACCGAGGCGGAAGGGATATAGTAAAGACCAGTATCAGGATCGAAGGCAGCGCCGTGCCATTCGCCTCCACCCCCCCAGCCTGGAAACTGAATTGTGCCACGCAGTGTAGGAGGCGTGAATAAAGGCCCATAATCAAACTCTTCGATGATCTGCAGGGCTTCCTGGCGTAGCTCAGGGGTAAAATCGATCAGGGTCTCATCGCTAATTCCCTGTGGCTCAAAAGCGGCCGGTTTAGTAGGAAACGGCTGCGTAGGTGATGCCACCTCTCCAGGCATACTGCTGGGCGGCACCGGTCTCTCTTCGATAGGCCAGACCGGCTCACCGGTGATACGATCAAAAACATAGGTAAAACCTTGTTTTGATATCTGCGCCACCGCTTTGATCGGGCGGCCATCCACATTGATATCAATAAGCGTCGGTGCAGCCGGCAAATCATAGTCCCAGAGGCCATGGTGAACCGTTTGAAAATGCCAAATCCTTTCGCCGGTCTCTGCACGCACGGCCACCAGACTCTCCGCGAACAGGTTATCCCCCGGACGCTTGCCGCCATACCAGTCGTTGGTGGGTGTACCGATGGGGATATAGACGATTCCTAGCTCATCATCAGCGCTCATGATAGTCCAGGAATTGGTATTACCGGTGTACTCCCAAGACCCATCTTCCCAGGAGTCGTTACCAAATTCACCGGCTTGCGGGATGGTATGGAAGATCCATTCCATCTCCCCTGTGTCAGGGTTAAAGGCACGCACATCGCCTGGAGGCATTTCAATAGAGCTAGGCGCATCATGAATAGCAGAATTAACGATCACCCGGTCATTTGTCACCAACGGCGGAGAGACTACCCCGTAAAGCTGTCGATCAAATTCCCTACCCAGACCAAGGGTCAGGTCAACACGACCGGCATCACCAAAGTTCTCATCAGGCGTACCGCTGACCACATCGATAGACCAAAGATAAGAATCGTAGGTTGCGAAAAATAGGCGCTTCTTGTCGCCACGCGCCCAGTAAGCGACTCCACGCGTGTTATATCCCAGGTTCATGGGTCGCCCGGCTTCCCATGCACGTGTGTCAAATGACCACCGTAATTCACCATTGGCTGCGTCCAGTGCTACAACTCGACCAAACGATGTAGAAACGTACATGATTCCATCCACCACCAGGGGAGTCGCCTTGTAGCCAGCGGGCACAGCTCGATTGTTGCCGTCTGCGAGGTTGCTCGCCACCGTGGCGTTATCCAAACTCAGCCACTCCCAAACAATCTCGAGCTGATCTACATTCTCGGCGCTGATCTGATCCAGCGGCGAATATTTGCTAGAGCCATTGTCACCACCATAACTGGGCCAGTCCTGGGCGTTCGCGGTAATGACAGAGCTGGCCAAAATGATGACAGACGAAATCGAGATCAAATTGCTTGGCAGAAATTGCATAGCTTCCCCTGAGTCAGACTAATTTTTTACTGAACTGGAGGATACTATCTTGGGTGAGGTGTGGCTAATTTTGGGGGCTGGTCAAATGGGGCTCTGCAACTTGCTCCCTCCCAGCAGACAAATAAAAAGGGGCCCGATGGGCCCCTTTTTGTTTGTTGGCGGTGAGGGTGGGATTCGAACCCACGATACGTTGCCGTATACACACTTTCCAGGCGTGCTCCTTCGACCACTCGGACACCTCACCGTATCTTCAAAATCTTTCTTTTCTGTTTCCAAGATTCCCGTCCGCCTTACGGGTGGGGTTCATTTAGCTTTTGGCTAGGCCAAATTCTACAATCCCTGTTCAACGCGGCGCGTACCATATCCCAGCACTATGCCGAATTCAAGCCATCACTGCCGGATCAACCGAGGATTAGCGACGTCTACGGGGATAGGATCTGAGCAACGGTAAACGTTTATCTCGATACCGCCTCGCCGCAGGTAATTCATTGCTACAAATAACTCTTCCGGCTCACAGCGCAGCATAATATCGCGATAGATGCGCTCAGCACATTCTTCGTGGTATCCCTGATGATGCCGAAACGAGCAGAGATAATGCAGTAGCTCTGGTTCAGATATTTTATTGCCAGTATAACGGATGACGACGCTGGCCCAATCGGGAGCGCCGGTTACCGGACAATTCGAGCGAAATAATTCGGTGCGAACCGACTCGTCAAAAACCACTTCATCACTTTTTTGCAACAGCGCTTGTTCCGGTGATTCTGCGCTAATCTCCACATCCAGTGAATCCAGCAGCCTACCCTCTTTAATTTGATTCGTTGCAAGTTCGTTAGATTCAGGGCCGTGAATGCGAATCCTCACCTTAGACTTACTCAGCGCAGATAAATCATTAGCAATCACACCGGTTAACTCGCTGGAATCACTGAACCGTTCCAGGTTCAAGGAATTCAGGTAAAGCTTCAGTGACTTTGACTCCACAATATTTTCCGAATCCACATCGAAGTAAAATTCACCCATGGCAACAATCGGCTTGCCCTTCTGGTTCAGCCATGAAAGCTCATAGGCACGCCAGTGATCGAATCCATACATGCGGAGTTTCTTATCGATATCCAGCAATGAACGCGCAGACCAGCGCGGGATGGGATAAAGAATACCCGGATCATATTTACTGGGATTGGGGATACTCTCGCCTAGTGGGTTTGTCGACATTAGCTGAACCAGATTAGTTGCGAATGCCAGTGCCATGGCGTAATAACCAGATACACCCGGCATAGAGTGATACAGCAAAGATTCCCAGGATCATAAACGCCCAAATCACATCGACATCGGAGCTACCCAGAAAGCCATAGCGAAAAGTATTCACCATATAAAAAATTGGATTCAAGGCACTAACCGTTTGCCAGAATGGCGGCAATAGTTGCGCGGAATAAAACACGCCACCAAGGTAGATCAACGGTGTAAGCACAAAGGTCGGGATAATCGAGATATCATCAAAACTATTGGCAAAAACCGCATTGATGAATCCCGCCAGGGAAAACACAATAGAAGTAAGCAGGACGACTGAGATCGTGATCAGCGGATGGGCGACCTGTATATCAGCGAAAAACAAGGCGAGAGAAGTCACAATTGCGCCTACTGCAAGCCCCCGCGCCATGCCTCCCACGATGAACCCGGACAGAATGACATAATTTGGCACCGGAGAAACCAGGAGCTCCTCGACACTGCGCTGAAACTTTTGGCTAAAAAAGCTGGAAACTACGTTTGAATAGGAATTCTGAATCACGGCCATCATGATCAGTCCCGGAACGATGAACTCCATATACTGAAAGCCACCCATCTCCCCCACTCTGCGTCCAACAAGGTTACCGAAAATGACGAAATAGAGCGCAATGGTAATCGCGGGCGGCACCAGGGTCTGGACCCAGATCCTTGAGAATCGCCTTACTTCTTTTACAACGATGGTTTCGAATGCGATAAGTTTATGGTTGGAGTACATAGATTTTTGCAAGCCTAGTTAGTTTCTACCTTGTCGAGAAACAACTGCTCCAGACGGTTGCTCTTGTTTCGCAAGCTAGTGACTTCAAGACCCTGCGCAGCAAGCGCTGCAAAAACACCGTTGATGCTCACACCGGCTGATACTGCCACCTCGACGGAATGCTCCTCGACCTTCTTAGCACTCACTCCTTCGATGTCCAGATGCAGATCTGCAGCCACCGCGTTCGCAATATCTAGAATAAACACCTGCGAGTCGACTTCCGCCAGCAGCTTTTTCATGCTGGTATTCTCGACAATGGATCCGTTGTCGATGATCGCGATATTTCGGCACAGCTGCTCCGCTTCTTCTAAATAATGTGTCGTAAGGATTATCGTAGTGCCATTTCGATTGAGTTCAATAAGGAAGTCCCACATTGAGCGACGCAGTTCGATGTCCACGCCGGCAGTTGGCTCGTCCAGGATCAAGAGCCGCGGCTCATGCACCAAGGCGCGAGCGATCATCAGGCGGCGCTTCATGCCGCCAGAGAGTGAACGTGAACGGTCGCGCCGCTTCTCCCACAACCCGAGTTGCTTGAGGTATTTTTCGCAGCGCTCTCGCGCGAGACTGCGAGGCAATCCGTAATAACCTGCTTGGGTAATGACGATATCCTCAACCCGTTCAAACAGATTAAAATTCACTTCCTGAGGGACGACACCAAGATCTAGTTTGGTTTCGTAGACATGGTTATCCACATCGCGACCAAAAACCTGCACTTGTCCACACGATCGATTGATTAAAGTAGAAATTACACCAATCGTGGTGGATTTACCCGCACCGTTAGGGCCGAGAAGCGCAAAGAAGTCCCCCTGCTCAACATCCAGGGAAATTCCTTTCAGCGCCTCGAATCCATTGGCGTAGGTCTTGCGCAGATCCTTGATTGATATCGCAACGTTCATAGCATCTTGTGTAGTTAGTCGAACTTTTTCTCCAGCCCTGGACACAAGGCTGTCACAGAGCGACGGAGTATCGCGTAGGAAACTCGCAAATGGCAACACGAATTCAGCAGACAATAAAAAGCCCGGTGGTTACCGGGCTACAAAAAATGGCGTCCCCTAGGGGTTTCGAA
>DLPV01000046.1:0-50150 GCA_002477465.1 Gammaproteobacteria bacterium UBA7449
CATACTTGTTAATCAAAAAATACGCGTTGCGCTGTTTGCGGCGCACGCCTTTACCTTCCTGCCAGGTTGCTACCCAGGAATGATCTTTCTCGGGGTAGCTGACACCGATTTCACCCGAGGAATTTAGCGGTGATATCTTGCGCGGACTGAATTTGGCATAGGACCAGTTGTCCCCATAGATTTTGCGGCCCTGCTTATCTCGTTTCTTCTTGGCAGCATCGATCGCTTTCTTCCTGCCGCCATATTTCTTGAATGGAAACGACTCCTGAAAGTTTTTGTCGTCGTAACGAATCCTCACCCAGGCACAGTTGGTGCCTCGTGACTCAATAATGCTGATGTGGTGTAACGCACTGAGTTTTTTCACTGGTACCTCTTTCAAGTCGCTCTCTATCTCTTTATCAAGTCTATCTCTATCGTTTTAAGCTGAACATCACACTCGTATGGTATTTCCCCTGCGGTCTAATCTAACGCCAGCTTGATTCAATTGCAGGATCGCTCTGTAAGCTCCACCTGGCGATTTAAATCCACGCTGTGATTATTACTATAGAGGGTATTTTCTGTGGGTTTATTGCACTGGAACAAAGAATACGTCCACAAGCTTAAGTTTTCTCCATGGAAATCCAGAGGAAGAGGCGGGTGAGAAGAGTGAGACGGGTGAGGAGAACGGTTAGGTGAAAGCCGACGCAGTTCACCATGGGCGCGTTAGAAATTGCCTGCGCTGGGATATGGTTTCAGATAAGGGCGCAGGGTGGGTGCCGGGGCAGGTTTAGTCGAGCAGGGTCAAGCGTGGGCAGCCATGTGCTGAATGACGCCGGGTTTACGGCTTTCGACTTTTGATATGGTGTACTCGTAGTTTTCAGCGCTCGGGTCGATGTCTGCTGCTTCTTTGATGGCGGCGTCCAAATCAGCCCGCGCAGCCTGTTCTGTCAGGTAGGGACCGGAAATCTTGACTTGCAGACTCGGCTCGTTGGGAGCTGTTGCTACTATATAAAAGTTCTGTGCATTCACTGCTGGTAACTCTCGATCCACCAGGCTGTCTGTTACGACTGGAATATCTTCTAGTGTCAGAAACGCCCCGTGGCGCTGTCTCTAGGCCTGTATCGGCCGCAAATTAAAATCCAAGAGCCGGGCTAATACAAGTTGTGCTCTGGCTCACTTGCTCGCTTAGCCTTTGCTACTGATGCAAGGAGCTAAATGCTTTCTATATCTGAATTAGCCATCGCAATTTAGGGCTAGTCTAATGCCGCAAAGCTTAATGGTTGCTGAGCGCGGGCAATGTGTGCCTGGTCACAATTGGCTCGCAGAAATCAATTAGATACGGGCTTTGAAGAGGCAATTAGTAGGGATTACGGTTGGTCCGGGTCTCTGGGATCACTGTCCTTGCAAGAACAAATCAAGTGCCAAATGCGGATCCAGGGTCAGCAACCAGCCTAGGCTCGTGAGTAGGCTAGATGCTGCTGAGCTTGTGATGGGTAGTGGTAACTGCAGCGGCGCCAGAGGAGTCACAAATCCAGTCTGAGCTAGTTAGCCCGCGCATTACTTTATCCTATATTTGATTCCATTCGTGAAATAGCTATAAATAAGCAGTATAAATAATTGCTATATATAAGTTTTATTATCTTATTTTTCAGGATTCTATGTGCTTTCATGATGGCGAGGAGCTGCTGGGTGCTCTGTTCATTGCCAGAGCCCAGCCCATTTGTGCCGCACTAGGATGCTCGTGCTCGGTAGGCCTGATTCAGTTGCTCAAGTAGGTCGGATTGATTGCCCAGTACAACAGGATTTTTGTCAAAACGACGGGATTCAAGCGCGGTTTTCACTTGATCGATCGGCGCAATGCTTTGATTGCCGAGGGGTGCTGGGGAGTTGCCGGGTTTCAAGTACCTGTGAGTTCAGGCACAGGTGGCATCAGAATTCGAAGCCGGATTCCAGGTCCAAAAGCTTGCCTGCAAGGCGTTCAGAATCCACTGCATATTCACCCGCCATTATGCGGCTATGGAGCTCTACCACGCGGGCTGTGTCTACTTCGGGCAACTGCTTGATGCGCTGCTCGAGCGCATTCATGTCGACGGACTGGTTGCTGAATGCCTTAGTATCGGTAGCCTTGTCATTGAGGCTGGTGTCGACGCTGGCATCGACATTACGGCGATCACTCCGAAACGAGGTGACAACGCCCGCGGAAGAATTGCGATTTTCAGGTGGGGAGTGCGTTGAATTCGGTCCGATCTTGTTCACTGCTCTAATGCTTCCGTGTTATAGATTGCTGGCTTTTCTTCCTTGTCGACACTGTCTAAAGCGTCGTCGCCTGTGCCTTTTAAATCAGGGCTAATAATGGCCAGGCAGGGGAGTTTAACTGACTTGCATATCCCCTTTTTATGGCCCTGCTTGTCCTAGCCCGGTTTTTCTTGTTTTTCTTGGTTCTGACGTGGTCCTTCATGACCATTCTAGCCTTTGCCCGACCCTCGCAAGTCTTGCCCAGCAGCTGTTCAAAAACCGATTTCGGGTGTGCTGAATGATGCACAATCGCCGCCGCCTAAATTATAACGACTGGTGCAAAAATATCTTTAAGTTCGTTTAATTTCGATAAGAGTATTGCCTAACTGCTTCTACTTATGCAGTAAAAATAGCTTCTATCTGTCTGTAACACTCTGTTATATTTAGATTATTTGCTCTTAGCGCTCGAGCAATAGTTGCTTGAACTACCAGTTAAGAACTGGTGCAACGCACTACAATGAATTCTCTGGCCTCACCATTTACAGGCGCTTCTACCGGTTGCCGTAGCCGCAGTGCCTCAGTTTGGACAATGCGCTGCACGAGGTCGCGGCTTACAAGAACTTGAGGTAGCTGCACTATGACTTCATGCAGCGGGGGATCTGCGGTTAGCGAACACTTCAATTCCTCGCCGAGAAATTCTGAGAGGTCAATCAGTGGCGGGTGTGCCAGGCTAGTGACCTCTGCTTGAACCAACAGCAGGTGTTCTTCAAAAGATTTTGCGCCCCTGCGTAAATTGCTTGCTGTAACCAGCACCGACTAGAAGATTTTGAGATCCGCACCAACGACTCCCGGCCAAGGCGCTGCGGAATAGCACAGCAGCTTTACCTGTACTTTCCCCGTACTCTCCCATGACTGCAGTGGTTGCAATTGATTGCAGCATCAAGTAGCTGCGAACATTACTGCAGGCGGAGTCGTGGTTCGATGTTGGTTACATCAAAAGGTATTGTGGTTGGCAAATACCTCAACTGTGATCAATTCGATTTAGGTTATAGTGCCACCGACCTGAAGTCTCAGGTCGCGGATGACCTGACGCCTGAGCAATTTGGCGATACTTGCCACACCCGACTCGAGGTGTCGCTTACTCAATAGCCACAGCAGCTGGCACTTCCTAATTTAGTAAGTAGCAGCAAGCTGAATTAGGCTGCATGATGCCAGTTCCTGGATTGCGCTAGTTCACCTGCTTTCCTCACCGGCATAAATTTGTGTACTAATTTGTGCATTACGCTTAATCGAGAAGGCGAGAAACTTTTCAATCGGCGCGACGATCGCGGCGGACATTACATATACCCGGGCGAATTCTTTAATCGACATGGCTGCAAAGCAGGCAGTGGTAGTAGGCGATTTTTTGAAATCTATGGATTTGCTGTGCAACATGCTACGCCGTATTGGTCTTGAAGATATTCGGCACGCGCGTAAACCTGATGCAGCGCGACAGCAATGCGAGGAATGCAACTTCGAAAGGGTCTGCTGTGATTACAACATAAGAGAGTGTAAGAGCGGTATGCGATTACTGCAGGCGCTTCGCTATTCAATACAGGTCGAATTGCACGCATAGTTATCATGATCTCAGCTGAGACCAGCAAAGCAGCGCCGAGGTGAGAAATCGATCCAGCGGCGATTCAACAGCCGTTGTGCGGCAGCAGCAAAAGTCGTAATCAATCTCTAAAATTTTTGTCTGAAAAGCGTCTACAATGTCTGTGATGACTGGCTAGTTTTGATATAGTCCAGAGGATTTCTCACAGGCGGCCCGTTTTCGTCTGTTTTATGCAGGAAAGGCAAGAGCACCGCTAACAACATGGCCGAAGAAACCAAGGTTCTGCTGATAAACGACAATGATGCCACCAGGCATGACCTGGAGACGGTGTTGAGTTTTGTTGGTGAGCAGGTGGTTTCAGCCAGTTCCGCAAATTGGCATAGCACGATCACTGAGGCAGTCAGTAAACCGCAACAGGTTTGTCTCGCGCTGATCAATGATTGCCAACAGCTGGATACGCTGCAGTTACTCAAAGACCTGCATGCTTGGGAGCCCGGTCTCCCTTTTGTTCTCATTGGAGAGCAGCAGTTACCTGAGCAGCTCGATGCGGATCTGCAAAGCCGAATCACAGCCACGCTGTCAGAAGCACTTACCCATCAGCCACTGCTGGACGCCATTCACAAGTCCAAACTCTTTCACGAACACTACAACCGCTTACGTGACTTTGGCGGGGTTCGGGACTACAACATGTTTCGCAGCCTGGTCGGGCGCAGTGACCCTATCCAGCGGGTGCGTCATATGATGGGACAGGTTGCCAATACTGAAGTCAGCGTATTGATCACCGGTGAATCCGGCACGGGTAAAGAAGTCGTGGCTCGTAATCTGCATCTAAATAGTGCTCGCGCCGATAAGCCCTTTGTTCCTATCAACTGCGGTGCGATTCCGCGAGAGTTATTAGAAAGCGAGCTGTTTGGTCACGAGAAGGGCGCTTTTACAGGCGCAATCTCTTCCCGCGTAGGTCGCTTTGAACTGGCCGACGGGGGCACGTTGTTCCTCGATGAGATAGGGGATATGCCGCTGACTATGCAGGTCAAACTACTGCGGGTTCTGCAGGAGCGAAGTTTCGAGCGGGTCGGTGGGGTCAAAACCATTCAAACCGATGTGCGCATTCTCGCGGCCACACATAAAGATCTTGAGAAAATGATCGACGAGGGAGAGTTCAGACAAGACCTTTTCTATCGTATCAACGTTTTTCCTATAGAGATGCCCTCTCTACGTGAGCGTGCGACTGACGTGCCGCTTCTGCTTAACGAGTTGATTACTGCAATGGAGGCGGAAGGTCGTGGCTCTGTCCGATTTAATTCAGGCGCCATAGCATCGCTGTGCAGGCATAACTGGCCAGGTAATGTCAGGGAATTGGCTAACCTGGTCGAGCGCATGGCAATTCTTTACCCCCATGGCATAGTGGGGCTCGAGGATTTGCCGAAGAAGTTTCTTCATCTGAGCGATCAGGAGATCAACGAGGCTTCACTATCCGCAACCTCACTATCACAGAATTCGCCGTCAGAGAATTCGAGTACTGCAGCGCAGAGCGTCGTGCCGATTCAAGGGTTGAGTTCTTCTGTGTCGAGTTCCTCAGGATCTGGCTCTCCAGGATTTTTACCTCCCGACGGTGGCTCCCTGTTACCATTGCATGGTCTGGATCTGAAGGAATACCTGGCCAACCTTGAGAAAGACCTGATTGAACAGGCTCTGGATGACAGCGGTGGGGTCGTGGCGCGTGCCGCGGATCGCTTACATATTCGCCGCACCACCCTGGTGGAGAAAATGCGAAAATATCAGTTGCAAAGGCGACAGACTGAAGCTGAAGTAGGCGCAGAATCTGAATCAGAATCAAAATTAGAATCAGAAGATCAGCAAAAGGCAGATGCTGCGTCCAGTTCCCATGAAGATCCTGACCAGGCAGCGTCGGCTTGATTGCTAGCCAACTTGGCCAGTCAGCCTTAGGGCGATATTCCAGTTACCTGCTGACCCTCAACGATGGCGTTGGTCAGGTCCAGCTTGATGCGCAGTCCTGAAGAAGAAGTCTGTTCGATCTTCGTCAACAAATGCCCCCAGTCTTTTGCGAGCCAGATCAAGGTCGCGCGATTGCTGCCTTCTTCTCGAACCCGTTCAAGCTTGATGCAGCGCAGTTGCCCCAGCGGTGTGTCTATAATCTCATCTCCGAGGGTTCGAAAGCGCAGTTGATCCAGGGTATCCCCATCGACGGTTTCGTAGTCATAATATTCTTGATTTGCGGAAGCAACGTCGATTGCCAGTGCCAGCTGATAGCTCAATTCGTCAAGCGTGTGGTCGTTGAGCGCCACAGTCCAGGACTGATCCCCGTCGGCGCTAAGCGCCACCCTAGCATCCCAGTTGAAGCTGACTGACTCGACATCGGAGCTCAGGCCTGAAACCTGGTAGCTATAATTCTCGGGCTGTATCCGGGAATCAACATAGAGTAACTCACTGGCTTGCTCGAGATCGCCTATTTCCACACCAGCAACCTTCGCCTCAAGGGATATGTTGAGACGATAACGTTCCTTATCCAGTTTAATCAGGTGCCGCTCCGCGTTGCCGCTAATGCCGTTGGTGCTGGCATCGTAGTAAGCCGAAAACTCAGTGAGTTTGTCCGCCGCCCAAGCGGGCGAGGAGAACGCGTAAGCCAGGGCGCAGATTAAAAACAATCTCATGGATGGACCTGAATGCCGCCGTGCGGTAGCACCTCACCGTCCAGGTATGCCTGATTGCCCGCCAGCCCTAAGCGTCCGGCGGCGAACCAGGAAACTACCTTGGGATAAAGGAGGTGTTCTTTCCCCAGCACTCTCTCGGCGAGCGTGTCTGCAGTATCTTCTTTTAAAACAGAAACCCGGTCCTGGGCGATGACGGGGCCGCCATCCAGCTCTTCAGTGACAAAATGAATAGATACCCCGTGCTCCTTGTCCTTTGCATCCAGTGCGCGCTGGTGGGTGTTGATGCCGGGATACTTCGGTAACAAGGACGGATGAATATTCAGGATGCGGCCAGCGTAGGCTTTAACGAATTGCGGTCCAAGAATGCGCATGAAACCGGCCAGCACCACCAGGTCAGGCTGCGATTCGTCAATTGCCTTCTGTAGTGCCAGGTCGAACTCTTCGCGACTATCGTAATCGCGATGATTCACCACGCTAGTGGGAATATTTTCGCGGGCAGCGCGCTCGAGCCCAAACGCATCAGGGTTGTTGGAAATCACCCGGCTGATTTTGAAATTGGAAGCAACGCTGGCATCAATCAGGGCCTGTAGATTGCTACCGCTCCCGGATATGACGACGACAATATGGCAATTACTATCAGGCATAAGTTTATTTGTGTTCCCGTTTAGACAAACACCAGTGTTTCTTCTTCGGACTCACGCTTACTGATTTCCCCAATGACCCTGGCTACCTCAGCGTCTTGATTAAGTGTATCCAGCGCCAGCTGTACTTCAGCTGAACGGACCGCAGCAATCATACCGATACCACAATTAAACGTGCGCAGCATTTCCATGTCTTCTATTTGCCCATGTTCCTGTAGCCAGTCAAAGATAGCCGGGCGCTTCCAGCTCGTCAGACTTATGCTCGCCTTGGCTTCTGGCGGCAAGCCGCGGGGCAGGTTTTCTAAAAGGCCACCGCCGGTGATATGAGCTAAAGTCGTAACATCGACTTTAGCCTGAACTTCTGCGAGCGCCTTGACGTAAATCATCGTTGGTTCGAGCAACGTTGCGCCCAGGGTGCTATCACCAAAGCTGTCGCCGAGGCTTGCACCGGAACGAGCCAACACCTTGCGAATCAGGGAGTAACCGTTGGAATGTGGTCCTGAGGAATCGATGCCAATCAGTACATCGCCTGCCGCGACCTTCGACTGATCAATGATGCCGTGCTTCTCTACCACGCCTACCGCAAAGCCCGCCAGATCATAGTCTTCCGGCTGATACATGCCCGGCATTTCTGCAGTTTCGCCGCCGATCAGAGCGCAACCGGCCTGCTGACAGCCAGCGCCGATACCGGTAACCACATCCTTGGCTACGCTGACATCGAGTCCGCCGGTGGCGTAGTAGTCAAGAAAGAATAGTGGCTCTGCGCCGCACACGATGAGGTCATTTACACACATAGCCACCAGGTCTATGCCTATGGTGTCGTGCTTGTTCATTTGTTGCGCCAGCATCAGCTTGGTTCCCACTCCATCGGTGGCAGCCACAAGCACTGGATGTTCATACTTGCCTGGTAATTCGCAGAGTGCACCGAAACCGCCTAAGTCAGACATCACCTCCGGTCGATTGGTCCGCTCGGTCACCGATTTGATGGCATGGACCAAAGCATTGCCGGCATCAATATCGACGCCGGCATCGCGGTAGCTCAATGCGCCTTCGGGTGAATCCTCAGAGTAAGTTTGTTTGTCATTCGGCGGCATGGAAATTTCCCAATTCTGCCTGATCCTTCGGGTGATCGGGCCAGATTAAACAAAGGGCGCATTCTAACAGGAACTCAGATGCCGGTCAGGTTATGGCGCCGCTAGCCCCAGAAATGGAGCGCGATCGCACAAACGCGCCGAACTGAGGCTAAGCGCGAAGATTTGGAGTAAACTAGCGCCATGAAATGGCATGAAAACTTCTCTAAATTGCTTGGCGTCTGCTCTCTTGGGCTGGCTCTGCTATTTGCCAGCGCGGCGACCCAGGCTCTGCCCGTGACGGGGCTTTACAGCGAGCATATGGCAGTTGCGAATGAGAGCGACGCGGAACGCAGTCGGGCTTTCAGAGAGGCTCTGCAAGCAGTCATTCTCCGGGTCACTGGAGAGCCACAGTGGCTAGATCATCCCACGATCATAGCAGCGGTCGAAAACGCCCAGAGCTATGTCGAGGCAATTGGTTACTCCAGCGAGTTTATCGCTGTTCCGGCTGAGGTGGCAGCGCGAGCTGCGCAGTCGACGGACGTGACAGGGACGGCCGAGACGACAGGGACGACCGAGGCAACAGAGATAACACAGATGCCGGGTGCAGCAGTGGAGCCAACTGTTGCCACGCCTGAACCTGATGCTAATCAAGCTGAAGTTTCTGCTCCCTTAATTCCGACTACGCGGGAACAACGCTATATCGATGTGGATTTCTCTTCAGCGCTGATCGATGAGCTTCTCACTACAGCGAATATCCCCATCTGGGACAGCAATCGTCCCAGTGTGCTGGTATGGATGGCGCTGCAGGATGAGACCGGCAATCGCAGCCTAATGACTGCCGATATCAATAACGACATCATTGAATTGATTCAGGAGTTTGCCGATCGCCGCGGTTTGCCCGTACTGTTTCCGGTTCTTGATTTTGAAGACCGCCGCAGTCTTAACGAAGACCTGGTGTGGACGCTAAATGAAGAAGCGATTCGCAAGGCGAGTAACCGCTATGGGGCAGACAGCATTCTCACTGGCAGACTGCATTTTACCGCCAGCGGCGAATTGGTAGGTCTCTGGCAGTTCCTGTTCCAGGACGAGGCCGATGTCTTTGATGGCTTCTCCACAGATTTGCGGGAATACCTGCATGGGCCGCTGGCACGAGTGACTTCGCAGCTAGCGAGCTATTTTGCAATCGTGCCCGAATCTGCGACCAGGGAGATGGTGCAGTTACGCGTTGATGGGGTGGGAAGTCTGCAGGAATATTCATCACTTCTATCCTATGTCAGCGGCCTTGGTTTGGTGGAATCTGTGAGTCCGGCGCAGCTTGATGGTGAAAGGCTTGAACTCCGGCTGGGGTTGGTCGGAGACGCCCAGCAGTTATTCGAACTAATAGCGCTGGACCGGGATTTATTGCCCATTGAAGGCGTTGCGTCGGACGCTTCAGATGTGCTGCACTACCGGTGGACACGATAGGCGCCAGATACCGTCATGAGTAGCGATTCCCTCACTCAGCTCGTGCTGGGTATGCGTCTTAGCGACGACGCAACATTCAGTAATTTCCTGATTGCCCCTGAGAATCAGCAGCTGGTCTCTGCATTACAGAGCGCTTTGACTGGTGGGCAGCTGATCTATCTCTGGGGCGCGCGCGGCAGTGGTCGCAGCCATTTGTTGCAAGCAATTTGCCATGCTTACTATGAGGCTGGCGCACCCGTGTTATACCTGCCGCTGGCTGAGAAGGGCGGGTTGGCTCCAGAAATTCTGCAGCAAACCAGTTCCCTGAGTCTGGTGTGTCTTGATGATATTTCCCAGATTGGTAGCGATGAGAAATGGCAGGAAGCCGTTTTCCATAGTGTTAACGAGATGACGGAAAGCGGTGTTTCGCTGGTCGTGAGTGCAGATTGTGCGCCCAGAGATTTGCCGCTCTCGCTCAAGGATTTACGGTCACGATTGCAGCGCGGTCTGACTTTTCAGCTGCATGCGGCAAATGATGCATTCAAGCAGCAGATTCTGCAGCGGCGTGCGCAACTGCGGGGTATCGAACTCAGTGATCAGGTCTGCGATTTTATCCTGTTACGATCAAACCGAAGCATGCCTGCATTGATGTCTGTGCTACAGAAATTGGATGATGCGTCGCTGCAACGCCAGCGCCGCGTTACGGTGCCACTGATTAAGGAAATCATGAACTGGTAGTGGTATCCGGCGCTTTAGTGCGCGCCAGTTTCAGATATAGCATCACCGTACAGAAAAGAATCGCGCTTAGCCCCACTTCCACCAGGCCATTGATCAGGCGGGCTGAGTCAAACGCCACCAACACTCCGTGCATGAAATAGAGCAATACCACGAGGCTGAACCAAATGAGCTGGCTTGCTTTGCCGCCATGCACGACGCCAATGAAAATTAGCAGCGGCAGCGACTGAAGCAGCCAGATCACCGGGGTAGCCACGCTAAAGCGATCCAGCGCGGTAAGGCTGATGAACAGGAACAGGGCAAGCAAGCCGTAATAGCAACCCAGTATGATTCGATGCGCCAGCAGCAGGCGCGCATTTGTTGCTGGTTGCTCAGACATCGCGGTTCTACCCAAGCAGTGTTCGACCGAGTCTGGCGATGCGTTTACCTAGCGCCATACACAGTTCAGTTTCATCGGTGCTGAGATTCGCGTCTGATTCCAGGCCGGCGACATGGCTGGCGCCATAGGGAGTCCCACCCGTCTGCGTGCGGTTAAGCGCTGCCTCGGAGTAAGGGATGCCGCAATAAATCATGCCGTGATGAAGCATAGGTATTGCCATATTAAGCAGTGTAGCCTCTTGCCCCCCATGCATGGTTGAGGTAGAGGTAAAGGTGGCGAAGGGTTTGTCGATCAACGCCCCTGCAGCCCAAAGTGCACCGCTACTGTCGATGAAATATTTTAATGGTGCCGCCATCTGCCCGAAGCGTGTGGGGCTGCCGACAATCAGGCCGGCGCAGTTTTTTAACTCATCCTGACTGCAGTAGACAGCACCAGTATCCGGCACAGCCGGCGCCGTGGCCTCGTGGTCAGGGGAAACGCTGGGCACCGTGCGCAGCATTGCTTCCATACCTGCCGTCGACTCTACGCCGCGTGCAATGTGCTGTGCCATCTTTGCAGTCGCGCCAGAGCGGCTGTAATAAAGAACTAAAACGTAAGAGTCCATTTCTAATCCTCGAGTAACTCCACTACTCGCTTAGGAGGGCGGCCAATAACCGCGCGTTCGCCGCGAACAATGATGGGGCGTTCAACAAGGCGTGGGTTTTTGGCGACAATTTCAAACACGATGTCCTCACTAAGAGAGCTGTCGTCGAGCTGGTACTGTTTGTACTCAGCCTCACCCCGTCTGAGAATATCGCGGATACCCAGGCCAAGCTTGCGCAGTAATTCTTCCAGTTCTCCCCGATCGGGTGGCTGATCAAGATACAAAACCACCCGCGGGGTAATGTCGCTTTCTTCTAGCAGGGCCAGTGCGGCTCGGGACTTTGAGCAGCGTGGATTGTGATAGAGAGTGATATCGCTCATAGGGTTTTGACCTATCCTGCGGGCTTACTGTCCAGGTCGATAAACTTCCGCTTTCCGCAGTCTCTTTCAATAGCTGCGGTGAGATCGTCCTGAAAGCTCCTGATCTGACGCAAGCCTGGACTGTCGTGTGCCAGGGCAAGCTTGTCCTTATTACAATGACGCAGGGCACGCCAGATGTCTACTATCGTGCAGTCTTCGACAGAGTGGGTTGGCAGATAACGCGGTGGCTGATGGCTCGTAGCGGCAATTAAACCTATCTGCTCTAGTGCTTCCAGCGCTTCTTCCACGAGGTTCGTGCTCGCGTGCAGTTTCTCGGCGAGCTCTGACTCAGTGAGTGGCGCCTCATTGTCCCGGAAGCCACTTATAATTGTCAGTGCTACGGCGAGGCTAATCTGTTCCTTCTGCGCGATGCTCAGTGCAAGTTTGGTACGACCAGAGCGAGTCTTGGCTGGATTCTGGTGGTAGTAGGCGATACTGCTACCTACCAGGGCGACAAGCCAACCGATATAAATAAAAAACATGACGGCAATTGCGGAGGCGAATGCCAGGTAGATGTTCTCTTTCGCGGAAGCCACAAAAAGACCCTGGAACACCGAGCCCATCAGCTTCCATATAATCGTTGTGACGAGCCCGCCAATGAAAGCCGAGCTGAACTGCACCTTGGTGTTGGGCAGAAAGCTATAGGCAAAAGCAAAAGCCAGAGACATAAGCAGGATTGAGGCAGTAAAAGCAGCGGCCTCGATCAGCATGCCGCCAAACATAAGATTCTGCAGCAGAGTCTCGAAAAAATTCGTATTGATATAGGAGGTCAGACTGATCGACATAAACAGGAGCAGAGGGCTTACGATCACAGCAAACAGATACTCGCTGACCCGGTTGGACCATGAGCGACCTTTTTCCACGGCCCAAATGTAATTAAACGAGGACTCTATTTTGCGCATCATATCCAGCACGATGTAGAGCAGGATGCCAACACTGGTGATACCAATCAGTTCTACCTGCAGATTGTCCACGTAGGACAAAATCTGTGTCGTGAGTTCGGCGCTACGCTCACCTAGCGGCTGCAGCAGAGTCAAAAGCGTTGGTTCCATGGCGTTATGCACGCCGAGGCTTTTGAGTACGGCAAAAGTCAGGGCAAACAGGGGGAAAAAGCCTATGACAGTCGTGAACACGAGGCTCATGGCCCTGAGTGACAACTGTTCCTGGGTGAGGTCGCGCACAACAGCAACGATGATTTGGCTGGTACGAATCAGGAAGCGCTTCCACAGGGGTTGAGACTGCAGTTGCTCCACCCAGAGGATGCATTGAATACGCTCACGCAGCGCATGAATGCGTGACTGAATGCTGCTCAACTGCAAGGCCATGGGATTCCCAGGGTGAGTTCCGGTGATTATTATACGAGATTAGCCGCTGACTGACTGTTTCGGCATCTAATCGGTTTGGTTTAAGCAGGTTTTATGAGCGGCTTCTATTTGAGTTCTGTGTGAGTTCTGTGCGAGTCCTATATGGGTTATGAAGTGACCGACGCGACTGTTGCGCTGACGGGCCTGATCCGGGGCAGGGTACAGGGCGTGTTTTTTCGGGCTGAAACCCTGGCTCGAGCACGCAAACTGGGGCTTAAGGGCTGGGTTAAAAACACCAGAGAAGGTGATGTGGCAGTGTTGCTGGCGGGTCCTGAAGAGGACGTGCGCAGCATGCAAAATTGGCTACGCAGCGACCCGCCGCTGGCTCGCGTCGACAGTGTTGAACTCACTGAATGCGCGCCGCCCGCATGCAGCGGGTTTGAGATTCGCTATTAGCTACTGCTGATCGCGATGTTTTTGCCACAGGGTCTCGATAAATGGCATGACCGAATCCTGCGGCAAGGCCTGTTTTTCTCCACTCCGCCGGGAAAAATATTCCACGGACTGATCGGCCAAGCCTCGTGCAGATACCACCAGACGGTGAGGAATGCCCAGCAACTCAGATTCTGCGAATTTCACCCCGGGGCTGGTCTTCTTGTCCCGGTCATCCAGCAATACTTCCATTCCCAGGGCGCTGGCCTGGGCATATAGCGTTTCCGAAATCTCCACTACCTGAGCCGACTTGTGTGCATCCAGTTGTACGATGATGAGATGGAAGGGGGCGATATTTTCTGGCCAGATAATGCCGCGATCATCATGGTTCTGTTCTATGCATGCAGCCACAACCCGCGTTACACCAATGCCATAACATCCCATGGGCATCACAACAGCTTTGCCCTGTTCGTCCAGTACCTTTGCCCCCAGCGACTCACTGTACTTCTTGCCGAGCTGAAAAATATGGCCTACCTCGATGCCGCGCTTGATGGATAGGGTGCCTTGACCATCCGGGCTGGGGTCACCTTCCTGCACCTTGCGCAGATCCGAGACTTCGCCATACTTGCAGTCAGTGCCCCAATTCGCGTCAAGCAGATGGCTGTCTTGTTGATTGGCACCGCACACGAAATTTTTGAGCGCCACCACGCTGGTATCGGCCACGGTTCGTATCTGCAGGCCAACCGGGCCGATGGAGCCGGGTTTGCAGCCCAATGCATTTTCAATGTCCTCATCTGAGGCAAAGCTTACAGGTGAGTAGACACCCTTGAGCTTCTGCGCCTTGGTTTCACTCAGTTCCTGATCGCCGCGCAGGAGCAGGGCAATGAGGTTATCGCTCTTTTCCCCATTTTCATCGGCGGCGTGAATCACAAGCATTTTGACGATTTGTCTGGGCGCGACGTCTAGCCTTGTGGCGACGGCATCGATGCTGTGGGCATCGCCGGTATCAATGGTTTGGGCATCACGCAGTTCGGTCTCCTGGGGCAGATCAGGCAGCTCGCCCGTGGCCATTTCGATGTTTGCGGCATAGCTGCTGCTATTGCAGAAGACAATTTCGTCCTCGCCGGAGTCGGCTAACACATGGAACTCATGGGAAGTGCTGCCCCCAATATTTCCCGAGTCAGCAATCACTGGGCGATAGTTCAAGCCAAGGCGATCAAAGATGGCGCAGTAAGTCCCATGCATGACCTCATAGGTTTCCTGCAGTGACTCTTCATTCACATGAAAGGAGTAGGCATCTTTCATGATGAACTCGCGCGAGCGCATGACGCCAAACCTGGGCCGACGTTCATCGCGAAACTTGGTTTGAATCTGGTAAAGATTGGCTGGCAGCTGTTTGTAGCTGCTGTACTCATTGCGGACCAGATCGGTGACGACCTCTTCGTGGGTGGGGCCAAGGCAAAAGTCTCGTTCATGGCGATCCTTAAAGCGCAGGAGCTCCGGCCCCATGGCTTCCCAGCGTCCTGATTCTTGCCACAGCTCTGCATGCTGGACCACCGGCATGGAAACCTCCATAGCACCTGAGCGATCCATTTCTTCGCGCACAATTTGGGAGACTTTGTGGAGGACGCGAAGACCCAGCGGCAGCCAGGTGTATAAGCCGCTCGCAAGCTTACGAATCATTCCGGCGCGCAGCATGAGCTGATGGCTGATGACTTCAGCATCTGCTGGCGTTTCTTTGAGGGTTGCGATGAGGTATTTGCTGGCGCGCATGCTGTTTCCGTTCAAAAAAGAGAGGACCAAAAGACAGGACCTAAAAATAGTACCGAAAAAGCAGAAAGGCAGCCTAGGGCTGCCTTTCCAAGTATATCACTGAAGTGCGAAGCACTGCTTTTGCAGCGTCGCTACAGCTTCATAGAATTTACAGAGCAAATTCTTTGAGTTTCTTCAGAGGCAGAACTTTGACCCTGGTCGTTGCCGGCTTGCGTGGAATGTCCATCAGCTCACCTGGCTTGAAAGGATTAGGGACGCCTTTGCGCGCTGGACGTGCGGGGCGAACTACTGACTTAATCTTCAGAAGACCAGGCAGAGTGAACTCACCAACGGCGCGCTTCTTGATGTGACGTTCGATAACAACGCTGAGCTCATCCAGTACAGATGAAACTTCTTTCTTGCTCAGGTTGGTGTTGGTTGCAATTTCATTGAGAATTTCAGTCTTGGTGAACTTCTTCTGAATTGCTGGTGACTTGCGAGGTTTTGCTGCAGCTTTTTTCTTAGCAGCGGAGGATTTCTTTACAGCCATGCCCGTTCTCTTCGTTAAAGTAATTTATAAGGTTTGTGTTTTGGATGCTGACTTTTAACCACGTCAACTTGGCGTTTACTCAAGTCGTTTATAATAGTTTTTAATTTTCAGCTATGTCCAAATGCATAGTGCTTTTGGGCTAACGATCAGGGGGTGTATTTATAAAGCATTCACCAGAGCCCCGCAAGTGATTCATGTCACTTTGTCTTAACTTTCTACTTCGCAAACGTCCCACATACGAAAGTAACAAAGTGCCGTAAAAAATAGCGTCTTTCTTTCCTTTAAACTTTATGTTGGATCGTATTTTGTCAACCCCTTTCGGTCAAACTTATGGCTGCAATAAACTGCGGGATGATCGTATCGTTAGATTCGGATCAGTGTGTTAGCCCTCAATCCAAGTTCAAAAGCCACGGTAGCAGCCCGTGATGGGATTTTGTGCAAGGCTTGATACAACTCAACAGGCTACGAAGCCTGATTGAATAATTCAAAAAATTGACGGTTTTACCCCATAACGCAGCGGCCAAAGGTGATTACTGTTGTTAAAGTGATAGGGTATAATCGCCGGCTTTTTAAGGTTTCAGCCTGTGGGCTGGGCGCCTGTTGAATCAGCTAATTGACAAAACAGCTGAGCAAACAGCCAAATAAACGGCCTAATAAATAGCGGAATGAATAGTTAAGGAAATCGTGAACAGCGGGTCACAGTAATCATGCCAATCTACGAATATCAGTGTGAAGAATGCGGCCACCAATTAGAGGCGCTGCACAAGATCAGCGATTCTCCGCTGGTAAATTGTCCGGCGTGTCAGGGAGCTGGGTTGAGGAAGCTGGTATCGGCCGCAAGTTTTCGCCTGAAAGGCGGCGGTTGGTACGAGACTGATTTCAAAACCGGTGATAAAAAGCAGCTGGCAGACTCCGGCAATCAAGCTGCCAAGGGCCGGGATGACTCGTCAAAGGATTCATCAAAACAGGATGCCAAACCTAAAGCGTCGGAAAGTAGTGCTGGGGCGAAGGGCGACAAAAAGCCTTCTGCCCCAGGATCAGAAAGCAGCAAGTCGTCCAAACAAGCAGCCAAGTCCGGCTAGTAATAAGTTCGCTGTTCGAGCAAAAGTTAAGGAAAAAAGTATGCGCAGTTATTATTGTGGAGAGCTTAACGATTCCCACGTTGACCAGGAAATCACTTTATACGGTTGGGTTCACCGACGTCGAGATCATGGCGGAGTGATTTTTTTGGATCTGCGCGATCGCGAAGGAGTTGCCCAGGTTGTCTTCGATCCTGACACAGAAGCGAGTTTTGCCAGCGCTGAAAGTGTGCGGAGTGAATTCGTGCTAGAGGTACGCGGCAAGGTCCGGCTGCGACCGGAAGGAACCATCAACGAAGACATGCCTACTGGCAAGATTGAGGTGCTGGGAAAGGAGCTCACCATTCTGAACGCAGCGAAGACGCCGCCAATGCAGTTGGACGAATACGCTGATGTGGGTGAGGACGTCAGACTGCACTACCGCTACATCGATTTGCGTCGCCCGGAAATGATGGAAAAACTGCGGTTTCGCTCCAAGGTAGCGAACACAGTGCGCAATTTTCTTGATGGCAATGGTTTTCTCGATATTGAAACGCCGCTGCTGACCAAAGCAACTCCAGAGGGTGCCCGAGACTATCTGGTACCCAGCCGCACCCACCCGAATCGATTTTTCGCCTTGCCGCAATCGCCACAGTTGTTCAAACAAATACTAATGGCGTCCGGCATGGATCGCTACTATCAAATCGCAAAGTGCTTTCGCGACGAGGACCTGCGAGCGGACAGACAACCGGAATTCACCCAGATTGATATTGAGACATCATTTATGGGTGAAGAGGAAATCATGGCCATCATGGAGGACATGATCAGACAGATTTTCCAATCCCATCTGGATGTGGATCTGGGTGACTTCCCGCGATTAAGCCATGCCGAGGCCATGCGCTTATATGGATCCGACAAGCCTGATTTGCGCATTGATCTGCAGCTGGTGGATATCGCCGAGCTTATGGCTGGCGTCGAATTCAAGGTGTTCAGCGGTCCGGCGGCAGATCCTGACAGCAGGGTGGTTGCCCTGCGGGTGCCCGGTGGCGTATCCCTGAGCAGGAAGGTCATCGATGACCTGACTGAGTTTGTCGGCATCTATGGCGCCAGGGGGCTGGCCTGGATCAAGGTCAATGATGCGGCAACGGGCATCGAGGGATTGCAGTCTCCAATCATCAAATTCATCGGCGAAGAAGTCACTCAGACTTTGATGTCGATACTTGAGGTGGAGACGGGCGATATTGTTTTATTCGGTGCTGACAAGGTCAAAGTGGTTAATGAAGCCATGGGGGCGCTGCGAATCCGGGTTGCCGAGCTGTTAGGGCTGGTGGCCGACAAGTGGGCGCCGCTATGGGTTGTCGACTTTCCCATGTTTGAAGAAGATGGAGAGGGCAATCTGACGTCTCTGCATCATCCGTTTACTGCGCCTGCAGTGCCGGTAGAAGAGCTGCGGGCCGAGCCCGCCACCGCCTTGTCCAGGGCCTATGATATGGTTCTTAATGGGACGGAGTTGGGCGGTGGATCCATCCGTATTAATCAACCGCAGATGCAGCAAGCGGTCTTTGAAGTGCTGGGCATAGGCGAGGAAGAGGCGCAGGAGAAGTTTGGTTTTCTGCTTAATGCTCTGAGCTACGGTTGTCCTCCCCATGGTGGCATCGCCTTTGGATTCGATCGGCTCATCATGTTAATGACTGGTTCAACATCCATTCGTGAAGTTATCGCTTTTCCTAAAACGCAAACTGCTGCCTGCCCACTCACCGACGCGCCGGGCGCGGTCTCCGCGACACAGCTGCGCGAGCTGAATATCAGGCTTAGAGAGAAGGTTAGTTGGGCTAGCCGTGTTAGTGAGGACATAAATCATGGCAGGTCACAGTAAATGGGCCAATATCAAGCATCGCAAGGCAGGGCAGGACGCCAAGCGGGGCAAGATCTTCACCAAGATTATTCGTGAGATTACCGTAGCCGCGAAGTTGGGCGGCGGTAATCCGGCAGATAATCCGCGCTTGCGTGCGGTAATGGACAAGGCGCTGGGTGCCAATATGACCCGCGATACTATCGATCGCGCCATCGCGCGGGGCGCGGGAACCGCTGAAAATGAGAACCTGGAAGAGTTAGTCTATGAAGGTTATGGTCCAGGTGGCGTCGCTATCCTCTGCGAGACGCTGACGGATAATAAAAACCGCACCGTTGCCGAAGTGCGACACGGTTTCAGCAAATTTGGCGGCAGCATGGGGACCAGCGGTTCGGTGGCCTATCTGTTCGAGCGAACCGGTGTGATTAATTTTGTCAGTGGGGCCGATGAAGAGGCTATCATGGAGTCCGCCCTCGACGCCGGTGCACACGACGTGGTGAGTAACGAAGATGGTTCGATTGAAGTTTGCACCACACTGGAAACCTTTGGCCCTACCCAGGATGCCCTAAGGGCAGCCGGTCTTGAGCCAGAGCGGGCAGAAATGACCATGATTGCTTCCACCGAAGTAGAGCTTGACCTCGACGGTGCGGAGAAAATGTTGAAATTAGTTGAGCATCTGGAGGATCTGGACGATGTACAGAATGTGTACTCCAATGCCAACATATCTGATGAGATCGCCGAACAGCTCTGACTCATCAGTAGCTAATTTTTTCGATTGCAGTTTGCAGCTGCAGGATCAACACCGCGGCCTACGGCGGGGATGGCAATAATATGGCCCTCGTGCTGGGTATTGATCCAGGATCTCGAACCACGGGATACGGCCTGATTTCTGTACGCGGCAATAAACTTACCTATGTAGACTGCGGATGTATTCGCACCGAGGGCAGGGAATTGCCCCATCGCCTCAAGATTATTTTTGAAGGTATTAGTGGACTCGTGAGTTTGCAGAAACCCGAGCAAGTGGCGATTGAGGATGTATTCATGGGCCGTAATGCAGCGTCCGCCCTCAAATTGGGTCAGGCACGGGGTGCTGCAATGACGGCATGCCTGCACCATGATCTGCCTGTATCTGAGTACTCGGCCAAGCAAATCAAGCAGGCGGTAGTCGGCTCCGGCGGCGCGGAAAAAGGCCAGGTTCAGCACATGGTCAAAGCACTCCTTAAGATCAGTGATACCATTGCGGAGGACGCGGCGGATGCGTTGGCGGTGGCTATCTGCCACGCCAATACCCAGGCAAGCCTGATCAAGCTGGCAGGCGCGAAGTCATTCAGTCGTAAACGATTGCGTTAAAAACTAGACCGTCACCGCTGCCGGTCCAGATAATCCAGCTGCAAACCGAAGTCACGAACAAGCGAACATGACATACCAGGCGAGTACCAGACAGACATGCGTAAAGCGGGGGACCAGGCATAAATGATTGGGCAGATTCGCGGGATACTGGTATGTAAGACACCGCCAGAGATCCTGGTAGAAGTTGGTGGTCTAAGCTATGAGCTTCAGATTCCTATGAGCACTGCCTATCAACTCCCTGAAGTCGGCTGCGAGCTGCGCCTGCATACGCATTTTGTCGTGCGCGAAGACGCCCAACTTCTGTATGGGTTCTATGAACTCAAAGACAAGACCCTGTTTCGAGCCTTGATTCGAGTGAACGGTGTGGGGCCGAAGATGGCGCTGGCTATTCTTTCTGGTATGGCCGCCGATGAGTTTGCGCGCACGGTTCGCGAGAACGACGTTGCGGCCATGACACGGATGCCGGGCATCGGTAAAAAGACGGCCGAGCGGCTGATTGTCGAAATGCGCGACCGCCTGACTGAATGGGATGATGCAGAGGCAGCGGCCGCGCTTCCCGGAGCGACTCAATCTACTTCAGCCATGGGCAAAGAGGCAGAGACAGCGTTGCTTGCACTGGGCTACAAGCCTCAGCAAGCCGCTAGGGCTGTGGCGATGGTGCTGAAATCAGACCCTGAAATTCCCGACAGTGAAAACCTGATCCGCCTGGCCTTAAAGGGCATGCTGTAAGAATCCGAATCCTGAGTTAGAGCCCCAGATAAATTATGCAAGATGACCGCCTGATCTCTCCCGATACCATTCCCGCCGAAGAATCACAGGAGCGCGCAATTCGGCCGCTTTCCCTGGCGGACTATGTTGGGCAGCAGGAAGTCAAAGAGCAGATGGATATTTTCATCAATGCGGCAAGAAAGCGCGCCGAGCCTCTGGATCATACCCTGGTGTTCGGGCCTCCCGGACTGGGAAAAACGACGCTTGCCAATATTGTGGCGAATGAACTGGATGTGGCAATCAAGACAACCTCGGGCCCCGTATTGGAAAAAGCGGGCGATCTGGCGGCCATGCTGACCAACCTCGAAGAGGGGGATGTCTTATTCATTGATGAGATACATCGTTTGAGTCCAGCAATTGAAGAAATCTTGTATCCGGCAATGGAAGACTACCAGTTGGATATCATGATTGGTGAAGGGCCAGCAGCGCGTTCGATCAAGCTGGATTTGCCGCCATTTACCCTGGTTGGGGCCACCACGCGAGCCGGATTGCTGACGTCACCACTGCGCGACAGGTTTGGCATAATTCAACGCCTTGAGTTTTATTCGGTCGAGGAATTGCAGAAAATTGTGGCCCGCTCAGCAGATATTCTTGGTACCGAGATGGCGGAAGAGGGGGCTGAGGAAATTGCGCGGCGCTCAAGGGGTACGCCCCGAATTGCGAACCGCCTGCTGCGCCGGGTAAGAGACTATGCCGAGGTGAAGCATGACGGCACGGTTGATCGAGAATCTGCCCACGCGGCCCTGGATATGCTCAGTATCGATAAACACGGCTTCGACCAGATGGATCGCCGCCTTTTACTTACCATGATTGAGAAATTCGAGGGTGGCCCAGTAGGCATCGACAGTCTGGCGGCCGCGCTCAGCGAAGAGCGGGACACGCTCGAAGACGTGATTGAGCCCTACCTGATCCAGCAGGGTTTCATTATGCGAACGCCAAGAGGGCGCGTGATTACCCAGTTTGCCTACCGCCACTTTGGCTTGAATCCCAGTGCTGCGGTCGAAGATATCTTCACCGACTCAGAATAGCCGTTGCTCTAGCGGGCGCTGACTGAAAGGTGGGGCTGCTGATGCTGCTGATTTCCACGTTTCAGTCATAATTCTTCAGCTTTTTGTCTCTTTCTGCTTGCCGCAACGTTAGTTTTTCACTGTTAAATGCGTTTTCCCGAAACTATTTCGCTGATTGGCCGAATAAATGCCTGATACACGGACTTTCCGCGAAAAATCAGTGTCATACTCAATCGTTAGCACTGTGACAAGAAATACTTGGAGCCATCGAAGTGAATGAAGGATTAAGCCCGATCGATCTGATACTAGACGCCAGTCCTGCGGTGCAGATGGTGTTTTTGATACTGCTGGTGCTGTCAGTGGTGTCCTGGGTAATTATCGTGCAGCGCTGGATGGTTTTTTCTGCAGCCCGAAAAGGTGTGTTGAGCTTCGAGCAGCGTTTCTGGTCAGGAATGGATCTCAGTCAGCTATATAAAGAAGGTTCACTGCTGCAGCAGGAGAACCTGCAGATTGTGGGTATGGAAAATATTTTCAGGGCAGGCTTCAAGGAATTTATGCGTTTGCGGCAACAGGCCAGTGTCGACCGCGAAGCAATCATGGAAGGCGCCCAGCGGGCGATGCGGGTTGCCTATTCGCGGGAAGAGGAAAAGCTTGAGCGTCACCTGGCTTTTCTTGCAACAGTAGGATCAGTCTCTCCCTACATAGGCTTGTTTGGTACTGTAATCGGGATCATGAACTCATTTCTTGGTTTGGCCAGTCAGGCGCAGGCGACGCTGCAGGTTGTCGCGCCGGGAATTGCCGAAGCCTTGTTTGCAACTGCTATCGGGCTGTTTGCGGCGATACCTGCCGTGGTTGCTTACAACCGGTATTCATCCACGTTGGATAACGTCACCAGCAGCTACATTACATTCAGTGACGAATTCTCAAGCATCTTGCACAGACAAATTCATAGCAACTAAAGCCTATGGCGAGGCGCTGGTAAGTACTGATGGAAATAATGGTCCGCAAGAAACGCAAGCCAATGGCAGAGATCAATGTCGTGCCCTATATCGACGTGATGCTGGTGCTGTTGATTGTGTTTATGGTGACGGCACCCATGCTGAATCAAGGCATTGATGTGGATTTACCTCAGGCCAGCAACGAGCCGCTGGATATCGATGAAAACCTTGAGACGCTCGTAGTCTCAATAACAGCTACCGGCGAATATTTCCTGAGCATTGGCGCCACTGGCGATGAGCGTGAGTCAGTCTCGCTGGAAACCGTTGGCGAGCAGGTTAGTCGCATCCTTAACGCGAATCCGGAAATTCAGGTTTTGGTAGAAGGTGACACCGAAGCAGACTGGGGCGCGATGATTACACTCATCACGACCTTGAACCAGGCGGGAGTGACTAATCCGAATTTTATTACTCAGCCTGTTGACAGCATTTAATGATACGTTTGTGTCTGGCAGTGAATTGAATGAACAACACGTTCAACAATTTGATCATTTACAATGGATACCCGCTTTCTATCGTGCTGGCGCTGACTTTTCATATTCTGATCTTCGTGACACTGATTTACTTGCAATCGACTTCTGAAACCCGAACTCTGGAATTGGTGCAGCCGACCATCATCAAGGCTCTGTTTATTGACGAGAATCCACAGGTCCGTAATCAGCAGTTGCGAGAGCAGCGCCGGCAGCAGGAGGTTACGGATCAGAGGCGCCGTGAAGAGCAGCGCCAGCAGCAGGAAGCCGAGCAACAGCGACAGCGTGAGCAAGAAGCAGCTAAGCAACAGCAAGAGCGAGAACGAGAGCAGGCGGCCCTGCGCGAACGCGAAGAGTTGGAGCGGCAGCGAGCCGAGCGGGAGCGCAGGGAAAGAGAGGAGATTGCCCGGCAAGAAGCTAGCGAGGAAGAGCGCAGGCGGAGAGAGCTGGCCGAGCAGCAGGAGCGCCAAAGGCAGCAAGAATTGCTCCGGCAGCGCCAGCAAGAAGCTGCTGAAGCAGCGGCTGCGGAGGCAGCGCGAACGGAATATGAGTTGGTACAGAGTGCCACTGCCCTGATTCAACAAGTGGTGCAGGAGAATTGGTCGAGACCACCCAGTGCTCGCAACGGGATGCGCGCTGTGCTGCAGATCAGGATGTTACCTACAGGCGAACTGGTGGATGCGAATATTACCCAGTCTAGTGGTGACCCGGCATTTGACCGCTCTGCGGAAACCGCTGTGATTCGTGCCGCGCCATTTAGTGAGCTGCAGGATTTACCTATTAATGTTTTTAACGCGAATTTCAGATCCCTTTCACTGATATTCGAACCCGAGGATCTTTTGAATTGATCATGATGAACCGAGCCCTAGTACTTATCTTGTTATGTGCTTCGTTTTCTGCCCAGGCTGAATTGAGTATCCAGATTACGCAAGGCGTAGATAATCCCATACCCATCTCTGTTGTTCCTTTTGCCTGGGAAGGCGCTGGTGTGCTGAGTGAGAATGTGTCCCAGATTGTGATTAACGATCTGCAGCAAGTCGGCGAATTCAGGGCTCTGTCTCCTGGCAATATGCTGAGCCTACCTAATGAAGAGAATGAAGTTTTTTATCGCGATTGGCGTGTATTGGCTCAGGACTATCTGCTGGTTGGGAAAATCACCCGTGCGACTGGCAGTCAGTTAGTGCAGGTGCAGTATGAATTTTTCGATGTGAATCGGGAATTGAAACTAGCCGGCGAAGTTTTGACGGGAAGTGTTACTCAGCTAAGGGATATCGGTCACCAAATCAGCAACGTCGTGTTTGAACTTGTGACTGGTACACGTGGCGCCTTTACAACTCAGATTCTCTATATCGTTTCTGAGGAAGTGGGAGGGCAAACGGTATTTAGATTGGAGAAGGCGGATTATGATGGTCAGAGGGCGCAGGTCCTGCTGGAGTCTAATGAGCCCATTATGTCTCCAAGCTGGTCGCCGAACGGTCAGGATATCGCCTATGTATCCTTCGAAACATCGCTGCCGCGGATTTATACCCAAAATATCGCGACGGGTCAGCGTCGGCAGATTACCAACTATCCCAATATAAACAGCTCGCCGGTCTGGTCACCTGATGGCAATCGTCTCGCTATGGTGTTGTCTAAAGACGGCAGTCCGGACATCTACGTACAGGACTTGCTGAGTAATGAGTTAATTCGCGTCACTGATCATCCAGCCATCGATACTGAGCCGAGTTGGTCCCGTGATGGAAGTGCTATCGTGTTTATGTCTGATCGCACCGGCCAGCCGCAGATTTACCAGATGGAAGTTGGAGCCAGTTCCTTCAATGTTGAGCGGCTCACCTATGACTGTTTTCAGTGCATGAAAGGTCAGTTCCTGCCCGATGGGGTCAACATGGTTCACGTGCGCAGAGAAACCCGTCAGGACCCGAATTACCAGATCGCAATTTTGAATGTGGAGACCCTGAGGGTGATTACCCTGACGGATACCTCGCTTGATGAATCGCCCAGCGTGGCCCCCAACGGCAGCATGATAATGTACGCTACGAAGTTCGCAGGTCGAGGCGTGCTGGACGCCGTATCCATTGACGGCCGCGTAAAATTCCGTTTACCATCCTCGCAGGGTGACGTGCGGGAGCCATCGTGGTCTCCCTTCTTTAATTAGGGCTTCAGTTAAACCGGAAACTGGCGATTGAATAGGCAAGAAGCTTAAAGCCTTAGCTGGTTATCACTATAGAGTCTTTGGAGGACTGAAAGAGTGGGATATCAACGAAATAATCTTTTCAGGGTCGGCCTTATGGTCATTTCGCTGTTTGCATTTGCGGCGTGCAGTTCTACTGGTGAAACCGATGATGCCGCTAGCGACAGTCAATCCACCTCTGCGGGCAGTTCGGCTACCAGTTCCACAGGTTCCAGCAGCGGACGGCTAAGTCAGGAAGAGATTCGTGCGCAAAACGCATTGCGCCAGACAGTGTTCTATTTCGACTTCGATGTTGCGGAGTTCAAGACAGAGGATCGGGACACCCTGACATTCCACGCCCGGGATCTTGCTGCCAATCCCAATAAGAGAGTTAGACTCGAAGGTCATGCCGATGAACGCGGTACGCGCGAATACAACCTTGCGCTCGGCGAGCGTCGCGCTAACGGCATTCTGAATTATCTTATCGTGAACGGCGCTTCGCGTTCACAAATTGAGGTCGTGAGCTACGGCGAAGAACGTCCGGCGCAATCCGGCCAGGCTGAATCGGCATATGGTCGTAATCGCCGTGTCGAGATCGTTGCTCGCTAATAGTCTATGACAAAATTTCCCGACGTCGCGGCACGTAATATCCTGATCGGCAGCCTGATCCTGGTTGCCGCTCCTTTCGCTGCGGCGCAAGGGGTAGGGGCTGTGATTGAATCTCAGCCCTCAATCCCCGGTCAATCCATTCCGTCTCAAACGGTTGCGGGCTCACAGAATGGTGCCAGCAACGATGCGCTGTCCTTGTTGCTTGATCAAAATCGTCAGCTTCAGGCAGAGATTCAAGCACTTCGTGGCATGGTTGAGGAGCAGGGTTTCGAAATTCGAAAATTACAGCGGGATTCGCTTAGTCGCTACACCGATATGGACGACAGGCTACGATCCCTGGAAACCAGCACCGCTCAGCCCTCAATGCCGATCGGGGCATCGACTTCGCCTGGTATAGTCGGGCAGTCCTCCGCGCCAGGAACCGGTGCTGATGCCATGCCCACCATCGGTGGTTTGCGCGACCCTGGCAGTGCTGATGCACCGATCACAGGGAGTGCGACAACTGCACCGACGGTTCCACTAACTGCAGCAGATACGGCAAGCAGCAGAAGCAGCCGTGTAACCAGTCGCGGCACGCTGCAACCCGCAGTCTTGAGCGAACAACAGCTATATCAGATGGCCTATGACTCGGTGATCAACAGTAATTTTGAGCGCTCAATCGCAGAGTTTGACCAGTATTTGAGTATCTATCCGCAGGGGCGTTTCGTTACCAATGCGCACTATTGGAAAGGTCAGGCTTACCTGTATTTGAATCGCTATGATGAGGCCCGTGATTCCTACGAGATTATTCTCGAACAGTTTCAAGAGTCGGCCAAGCTTCCCGATGCCATGTATGGCCTGGGCCTGGCTTATCAGGGTCTTGGCAATATACCCCAGGCACGCCAGCTGCTTAATGAGATCAAGCGTCGCTTTCCAAACACCGGTGTCGCCAATCTGGCCGATACGCGCCTACTGACCCTGGACTAGTCGCCAGGCTTGAAACCGATGCCAGGCGGCTCTTGAATGCCGGTCTTTGATGTCTTAAGAGCTTGTATTAATCCCTTGCTTAAAAAATGCCAGTGAATCCAGCAGTAACTCTTCGCATTACAGAGATATTCCATTCCCTGCAGGGTGAGGCGAGTACAGTCGGTAGACCTACGGTTTTTATCCGCCTGACCGGATGCCCGCTGCGCTGTCAATATTGTGATACTGCATATGCCTTCGAAGGTGGCAGTATGCGTAAGCTGGAAGAAATCCTGGCGGAGGTGGAACGCCTGGATTGCCAGTTGATAACGGTGACCGGCGGTGAGCCGCTGGCGCAACCGAATTGCATCCTGCTGCTGCAGCTGCTCTGCGATGAAGGCTATCAGGTATCGCTTGAGACCAGTGGCGCACTGTCCGTCGAGAAAGTCGACCCACGCGTTTCTATCGTGCTGGATCTAAAGACGCCAGGTTCCCGTGAAGCTGATCGTAATGATCTGGACAACCTTTCGCTAATTTCGCAGAAAGACCAGGTCAAGTTCGTCATTTGCAATTATCAGGACTACGTTTGGGCCAAAGCGAAGCTGCTGGAGTGGAATCTTGCCGCGCGAGCTGGAGAGATACTGTTTTCTCCGTCGTTTGGGGAACAGAATCCAGCCGAATTGGCAGAATGGATACTTGAGGATCACCTGCCCGTGAGAATGCAGATGCAGTTGCATAAGCTCCTGTGGGGTGAGGCAGCAGGCCGCTAGGTGGCCCAGCGGACATGGGCTTGGTGTCAGTACAAATTCAAGATTGGTCAATAGATGAGTGAAAAAGCGATAATTCTAGTCTCGGGCGGTCTGGATTCCGCTACCTGCCTTGCGTTAGCGAAGGAAGCTGGCTATGTCTGTTGTGCGCTGAGTTTCGACTATGGTCAGCGCTCTAGCAGTGAATTGGCAGCGGCGGCCCGGATCGCGTCCGCGATGCAGGTTGCAGATCATCGTGTGGTGAAACTGGGCCTGGACGCAATTGGCGGTTCTGCGCTGACGAATACGGCTTTTGATGTACCGGAACAAGAGTCTGAGGGCATTCCAATCACCTACGTGCCGGCGAGAAATACGGTATTTCTCGCCTACGGCCTGGCTCTGGCTGAAGCGATAGATGCTGCTTCAATATTTATTGGGGTCAATTCGCTGGATTATTCGGGTTATCCAGACTGCCGCCCTGAATATATCGAGGCCTTTCAGGCGATGATGGATCTGGCTACCAAAAAAGCAGTGGAGGGTAGCTCCATTTCCCTAAACACACCGCTAATTAGCCTGTCAAAAGCCGAGATAATCAAGACAGGTACCTTGCTGAACGTCGACTATAGCCAGACGGTATCCTGCTACCAGGCCGATGACCGGGGCAGGGCCTGCGGGAGCTGCGATAGCTGCCGTTTCAGGAGGCAGGGATTCCTCGATGCCGGTGTCCTAGACCCAACAAAATATCAAGATTAATCAAGCCGCGGAGTCGAACCAAACAATCAACAGATATAGCCCTACCAACTCTTGAGTTTTTTATATTTGGTAGTACTATACCGCCCTCCTATGGGTCGTTAGCCCAGTCGGTTTAGCAATTGGCTGATTCTAACGCGGTAATCGAAGTCATAATCGGTCTGCTGGGGAAACGAGTCCGACATTTTGTAAGTCAGACACTAGTTACGATACACTTTTACGGTATGGGTCGTTAGCTCAGTTGGTAGAGCACCGGGCTTTTAACCTGTAGGTCGTAGGTTCGAATCCTACACGACCCACCATATCTCTTAATATCTCCTACCCTTCAGTCTTCACTGCCAGCTAAAGTTTAATGATGAGAACTGCCATAGGTTCGAAAGCCGCGCCAGCGGCGCAGACAGCGCGAAGCGCTGCCCCAACGGGGTGAGGATTTTGGCTCAGCCAAAAACCGAATCTATCCTGCACATGAATCTCGCAGTGCCTCCATCAAGACCGCTCCTTCGGATCTAAATAATCGAAACCAACAATTCCGCATTTCGATCGATCCCATCCAAGTTGCCTCGAAACATCAAAATCACCCAAAACTCCAATTCATTGCCCCGCAGGGGCGAGGATTTTGGCCTAGCTAAAATCCGATTCATGTCCCGCAACATCCCCACCCCCCCAAACCAATACCCACTCACATCCCCAACGTAAAACTCACCTCAAAGCCCCTAAAATTCTGTGTTAAAATATAGAGCTATCTAAGCCGACAACTCAAACAAAGATGTCTTCAATCCCTTCAAACCAGCTAGCCGCAGACCAGGTCGCAGTGCGTCAATTCCTGGATCGGACCGTCGCGCCTGCACAGCTATCATCTTCTGAATTAGCGGACTACAAAGACCGCATCATCCGCCTGATGCAAGAGAAAAACGCGCGCCTGGTCGCCCACTATTACACCGATTCCGTGCTTCAGGATCTGGCTGAAGAAACCAGAGGTTTTGTAGGGGACAGCCTGGAGATGGCCAGATTTGGCCATGACTGTGATGCGGAAATTCTGGTGGTTGCGGGCGTTCGCTTCATGGGCGAGACGGCCAAGATATTGTCACCGAATAAGACGGTTCTCATGCCCACACTTGAAGCCACTTGCTCGCTGGATATCGCTTGTCGAATAGAAGACTTCGCGCCATTCTGTGATGCCCACCTGGACCGGGAAGTGGTGGTCTATGCCAATACCAGCGCCGCCGTCAAAGCGCGATCAGATTGGGTAGTCACCTCCAGTATCGCCCTGGAAGTTGTCGATCATCTCATGGGTCAGGGCAAGAAAATTCTCTGGGCCCCGGATAAACACCTTGGAAACTACATTCAGCGCACCACTGGGGCCGATATGCTGCTCTGGGATGCAGCCTGCATTGTGCATGAAGAATTCAAATCTCGCGGCTTGCAGGATATGCGCTCACTGTATCCAGAGGCTGCAATTCTTGCTCATCCCGAGTCTCCGCAAGCAGTGCTCGAGATTGCAGATGTCATCGGATCCACCACCCAAATAATCAAGGCCTCCCAAAATTTGAGCAATGACGAATTCATTGTCGCCACCGACAGGGGGATATTTCATAAGCTCCAGCAGCTCTCGCCCAATAAAAAGTTCATCGTGGCACCAACAGCTGGTGAAGATGCTACTTGCCGAAGCTGTGCCCACTGTCCATGGATGGCGATGAATTCCCTTGATACCATGTTGCGAAGCCTGGAGCAGGGCGATAATGAAATTCAGGTGGAAGGGGAACTTGCGGAAGCCGCAATGCGGCCACTTACCCGGATGTTGAACTTCGCCAGTGAGCAGCACTTGGCGGTGAAGGGCAAAGCCTGATAACCCTTTAGCCGCTCATCGAGCGCTGCATATCCTCAACTTCTTTGATCTTCTGTCGTAGACGCGCTTCCACTGCCGGGTTGGCATCATTGTCATTTTCTATGCGTAAGGCGAACTGCAGCTGTTGGCGAGCGTTGCGAAAATCAGAGATCAGCACGAAATATTCGGCGCGAGCCTGATGTACCTTACTGATGTCACCAGCCTGTCCCCAGGTCTCGGCGAGTTGATACCAAAGGTGATGGTCACTGCTGCGCACTTTGGTGTGATTCTCCATAACTTCAGCGGCGGCATTGTAGGCCCGAGACTCAACCAACGCATCGACGTAGGCCATGGTCAGAGCATGATTATCTGGATTGATTTCCAGGTGACGCTCAAGGTAGTCGATCGCACGCGCCGCTTCATTCTGCTTGGTATAGATTTCCGCCTGGGTCACCACCAGGCTGATCAGATTGGGATATCTGTCCAATAATGGGGCTAAGGTATCGGTCGCCTCAGCGTACTGGGCGTTTTCCCAGTAGGCGACGGCAAGCGCGTAGCGATTGGTTTCTTTGGAAAATTCGGTGGTGCTAGTCGCCAGATTCTGCTCCCAGTCAGTCACCAGGGCTGCTTTGTCGCGGGTATAGTGGGCCAGCACCCGAGCACGCATGATCTGGTAGGTGAGGCTGGGGAAGTAATCCCGTGGGGGATAGCGGCGGGCCCGAATTCGGCTGTCGGAAATTCGGGATTCAGTTAAAGGGTGAGTTAACAGGAATTCTGGGGGTCTGCGGCCAAAACGATTTGCCGCCAGCAATTGCTCGTACATGCTGGCCTGCGCGCCGGGATCAAAACCGGCGTTAAACAGCGTGTCCTGACCAATGCGATCCGCTTCCTGCTCATTACTGCGGCTGAAACGCAACTGGCTATCCATGGCAAGCCCCTGGGCTGCACCCAGTGCTGCAGCGCCGTGACCGCCATCCGAGGTCGCCATGATTAATACGCTGGCAAGCAGGGTGGCCATGTGACCAATCCGACCGGCCTGTGCTTCGTCAATGCCGCGAGCGAAATGGCGCTGGCTGACGTGGGCGATTTCGTGCCCCATCACTGAGGCAAACTCTGCCTCGGTGCGCGCATTGAGAAACAAACCGGTATTCACGCCGATTATGCCGCCTGGCGCTGCGAAGGCGTTGATTTCCTCACTGTCTATAATGACGAAGGACAGGCGCCGATCTTTGAGCTGGCTCCTGGCGGCTAATTTGTAGGATATGTTCTCCAGGTAGGTATTGAGCAGTGGGTCCGGTATAGTCGGTGCGCCGCGGCGCAACTGGCTCAGGAATTGCTGCCCCATAGCATATTCCTGATCCAGGGAAACGGTGCCTGAAATCCTGTCGCCGAGACTGGGTAGTGCCGGCTGAGACAATGCGTGAGCTGCGCAGAAGGTCAGCGCTATCGCAAGCGTTGGAATACCAAAATTGAGGATACGCATAACAATAAATACGTTGCTTTATCTCCGCCAGACTACCACAAATAAGGCCTTTTGTATGAGTCGCATACCGCTAGATTGGTGGGGTTTATCTGGTGCTGAACGTAGTCACCGGGGGCGGTAGCTTGGTAAAATGGAGCCACTATGAAAAATGTCGATGTAGAACTGGATGTCACCGGGCTTTCCTGCCCTATGCCGCTGCTGAAAGCCAAGTTAGCGCTCAATAATATGGAGTCTCAGCAGATATTGAAGGTGGTAGCCACTGATCCAGGCTCCGAAAAAGACTTTCAACTGTTTGTGGACCAGAGTGATCATCAGATCCTCGATTTCCAAAAAGACGAACAGGCTTACTTCTACTGGATCCGCAAGGGCTAAGACAGCCAGGGAGCGACCACGCCAGCCATGAAGAAGTTACTCAACGATTTCTTTGATCGTTATTTCCACGACGAAGAATCCATCATCCTGCTGTTGCTCCTCAGCGCAGGCCTGGCGGTCCTGTTAATGCTGGGCGGCGTTCTGGCGCCGCTGATCGCGGCTGTCATCATTGCCTATCTCATGCAGGGCCTAGTCAATCTGCTGCTGCGTTACGGTGTCTCAGAGAGGGTTGCCTTTCTCGCTGTCTATACCCTATTCATTGGCCTGTTTCTGGTGTTATTGCTTTATTTGATGCCCAGAGCCTGGAATCAACTGCGTCGGCTGGCCAATGAGATCCCTAATCTGCTCACTGACTGGCAAACCGCCTTGATGGCGTTGCCGGAAAACTACCCCAGCCTGTTTTCCGAGGCTCAGGTCCAGGCGTTCATTGATGGTCTTGGTGGGGAAATAGGAGGTTTTGGCCAAACCATTCTCGAGTATTCGCTGGCGAGTCTGCCAAGCGTGTTCGGCTGGATGATCTTCCTGGTATTGGTGCCGATCCTGGTATTTTTCGTCATGAAAGATAAGGATGACCTGGTGCTGTGGGTCGGTAACTTCCTGCCGCGCAACAGGCCCTTGATGAGCCGGATCTGGAAGGAAATGGATGGACAACTCTCAAACTATATTCGTGGCAAGGTTGTTGAAATTTTCCTGGTGGGTGGGGCGGCCTACATCCTGTTTGTCATCATGGGGATCAATTACGCCTTGTTACTCTCCGTACTCGTGGGTATGTCAGTAATCGTGCCCTACATCGGCGCCACCGCGGTGACTCTGCCGGTGATGGCCGTTGCCTATGTGCAGTGGGGCATCGGGGGCGAATTCTACACGATTCTTTTTGGCTATCTGATACTCCAGATTGTCGACGGCAATGTGTTGGTTCCGGTGATTTTCTCCGAGGCCAACGATCTCCACCCGGTGGCAATCATTGCGGCGGTACTCGTATTCGGTGGTATCTGGGGTATGGCCGGCGTGTTTTTCGCGATCCCGCTGGCAACTTTCGTCAAGGCGATCGTCAATGCCTGGCCTAGTCGGATGCAGGCCAAGGCCGATGCCTAGTGCTCGCCAGCATGACTCACTTACTTGCCCTGTGGTAAAATTCCGCCTGATTTACAGGCATGATTCTAAAGCTTAGCCAGCAGGCGCTAATGTTGGACGCTAATGTTGAGCGGCAAGCACCTGGTGGCTAGCCTGACTCCCTAAGCAGTATCTCCAGCAGTTTGCGAATAGGAAAACCCTTGTCCGAGCGAATTCAAGGTAGTTTAGTTGCGATCGTCACCCCCATGGAAAAATCCGGGGCGCTTGACCTTGCCCGTTTCGACCAACTGGTGGAGTGGCATATCGAGAGCGGCACCGATGCCATCGTTGTTGTTGGTACCACAGGCGAGTCGGCGACTCTCTGTGCCACGGAACACTGTGTCCTGGTGGCCCACTGTGTAGCTGTCGTAAATCAACGCGTGCCTGTGATAGCAGGGACCGGTTCAAATAGCACCCAGGAAGCCTTGGAGTTCACTCAGAGCGCCAAGGATTATGGTGCTGACGCTGCGCTGCTTGTGACGCCGTACTACACCAGGCCATCTCAGGAAGGCCTTTATCAGCACTTCAAACTCTTGGCAGAATCAGTGGATATTCCGCAAATACTGTATAACGTGCCAGGACGCACAGCTTGTGATTTGCACATCGATACGGTTGAAAGACTGGCTCAGCTGGAAAACGTTGTTGGAATCAAGGATGCGACCGGTGATCTTCAGCGAGGTCGGGAATTGATTAAGCGCTGCGGCGACAAGCTTGCCATTTATAGTGGTGAGGACGGCATTGCCAGAGAGCTTATTCTGGCTGGGGCAGACGGTACGATTTCGGTGACGGCCAACGTAGCGCCGGCACTTATGGCAAAAATGTGCGCAGCAGCGTTGGCAGGTGATCAGGATGAGGCGGAAAAGTTGGATGCCGCCCTGGCCATGCTGCATCGCAATCTGTTCCTCGAAGCAAATCCTGTACCGGTCAAATGGGCGTTGGCGCAGATGGGGCTGATTAGCCCCGGGATTCGACTTCCTCTGGTGGAACTCAGCGCTGAATTTCACGTCCAAGTATTGCAGGCCCTGGAAGCTGCGGGAATACCGATACCCGCTGCGGCTTAAGGATTATTGTTATTGGTCGCCATTGGGAGCTATTAAGCTCCAAACAGCAACCAACCGAAAAAGACACCGAATATGTTCAGTAGTAGAACCAGCAATAACAGCATGCCCTTATTGGTACAGAAGCTAGTGAGACCAGGCTTGCTCGCAGTATTAGTCCTGTCCCTGGGCGCTTGTCGCTTCATAGGCGGCGAAGACGGCATGCTAAGCGGAATAGGAATAAGTGGCGAGGAGGGTTTGTTCAGTGACGATGGAGGATACCAGACCGCTGAGATCATCCCAGACATGCGCATTCCTCCAGAACTTGATAGCTACACGATTGACCAGCTTTATGTGATCCCTGAACCATTTTCACCGAACGCGGCAGCGTTCGAGGAAATTCCGCTACCGAAGCCCATCGAAGAGCGCCGCCGAGAGGGTGTCATCATTCAGAGTCTCTCCGGGGTGCGCTGGATTTTGATCGATGCGACACCCGGTCAGGTTTGGCCGCTTATAAGAGACTATTGGACAGAACTCCAGATTGCACTCGACTATGAAAACCCCAGTGCGGGTACTCTCGAAACTGCCTGGGTAGAGATAGGCAGTGATGAGGAAAATCGCCACAAATACCGTATCCAGATCGAGCCGGGATTGCATTCAGGATATTCCGAAGTTTACGTTCTCCATCTGCAGAATTTGCGGACCGATCCAATTCCCACCGTCATCACCTGGCCAGAAGAATCCTCTTCGGTGGACCTGGAGCAGGATATGCTGCGTTCGGTCTCACAGTTTCTTGCTGATCGCAATGATATCTATCAGGCGTCATCGGCCAGCCTGTTGGCCGGGACCATTCAGGCCGAGAGTAAGGCGAATATCATTGCCGGTGTCTCTGGTGATCCGGTCTTGGAGTTGAAGGTGGATTATAACCGTGCCTGGGTTCAGATCCGTCAAGCCTTGCAAAGCGCGAACATCGATATCGTGGATGAGAATAGAGACCAATCATTCTTTAGCGTGCGATTTGCCGGCATTGCAGAAGAGCAGGATGAGCCGGATTGGTTCGGCAGGATTCTCGGTCGCGGTGGCGAGGTCGAAGAAAGTGAAGAGCAGGATTTCAGCATCCGCTTGCTGGAAACCGGCAATGTGGTCAATGTCGTTACAGAAGCGCTCTTGAGCAATCCGGGCGCCAGCCAGCTCAATCAGGAACTACTGCAGGTTATCAATGACAACTTGTCATGATCTGTCAGTCTATTCATTTTTTCTTCTGGCACTAATTCATGAGTAGCACTCTGCTTGCGGGCTTGCTCTTTGCTCTTTTAATAATTGCGTCTGCTTCAATATTCTTTTTGCAACAAAGGCTAAATCGCCATCGTGTCGATGCGGCTGGGCTGACCGAGAGGCTGGGCGCCAAGGAGCGTGAACTGGCGCAATTGGCCGCCGAACACGTCGCAATAAAGCAGGAACTGACTGATAACACTGCCGAGCTGCAATCCAAACGTGAAGAGCTAACGCGTCTGGTAACCAGTATCGACCTGGAGCGATCTCAGTTTAAGGACAAGCTGGATCTACTGAACCAGTCCAAAGAGCAGCTTGGTGAGACGTTCAAGAACATGGCGAACGAAATCTTTGAGGCCAAAACCAAGAGCTTTAGTGAGAGTAGCAAACAAAATATCGCGACTTTACTCAATCCTTTGCAGGACAAAATCGCGCAGTTTGAAAAACGGGTCGAAGAAACCTATGACAAAGAATCCAAGGAAAGGTTTTCTCTGGCTCGGGAAATAAAATCCCTGCAGGAATTAAATAATCGAATCAGCCAAGAGGCGGTCAATCTCACCAACGCCTTGAAGGCAGACAATAAGGCGCAGGGCAGTTGGGGTGAATTTGTTCTCGAATCTATCCTGGAGAAATCAGGGTTGGTAAAGGGAAGGGAATATGAGGTTCAGGTCAGTCTCAAGGCTGAAGATGGCAGCAAATCCCAGCCCGACGTTGTGGTTCACTTGCCAGAATCGCGGGATATTATTATCGATTCCAAGGTGTCGCTCAAAGCCTGGGATGCGCTCTGTTCGAGTGATGAGTCAGGGCTACGCGAAGAGCTGCTGAAACAGCACGTAGCATCCATTCGTCAACACGTTAAATTGTTATCGGGAAAGGATTATCAAAAACTTGCCGGCATTAATTCGCTGGATTACGTGTTCCTTTTTATGCCGATAGAAGCGGCTTACAGTGCTGCGATGCAGGCTGACAAAGATTTGTTTCAGTTTGCATTCGAGAAAAACATTATTTTCGTGGTGCCCACCACCCTGCTGACCACATTAAAAACAGTTCAGAATCTGTGGCGGCTGGCGCAGCAAAATCAAAATGCCAATGAGATCGCTGACCGAGCCGGCGCCTTATATGACAAATTTGTAGCCTTCGTCGATGACCTGGATGAAATAGGTCACCGCATCGACGCGACTAAAAAAAGTTTCGACAAGGCGCAGAACAAACTGGTTTCAGGGCGTGGCAATCTGATTCGCCGGGCAGAGCATCTGAAAGAATTGGGGGCCAAAACCTCCAAGAAACAGAAAACAGGATTAATTGAGACGGCCAGCGCAGACGCGCTACTTGACACTCCTGCCGCCGACGCCGAGCCGGAAGAAAGCAATGCTAGCGACGAAAAAACACGCCACTGATCTGGTGCATGACCTGGATGGGTTGCTGCAACCAGTCAGGGAATTTTTGCGCTGTGAGACGCCGCCAGAATGGGTCGAGGCAGCGCTTGAGCAACAGCAGGTCTTGCTTATAGATCATGCGAATTGCGAGAAGAAAGCGGCAGCCACGGCGATGCGCCTCATGTACCGCTACACCGAAAACCCAACGTTATTAAGCAAAATGTCGCAGCTGGCGCGCGAAGAGCTACTGCATTTTCAGCAGGTCGTAGAGCTAATGTCAGCGCGGCATATCAGGTATCGGCAGATTGCACCTTCAAGATACGCCGCGGAACTGCGTCAGCACATCTCCGACCCCGAAAATTTGGCTCTGATCGATACGCTCATTATTGGCGCTTATATTGAAGCGCGGAGCTGCGAGCGCTTTGCCCTGCTGGTGCCAGCGCTAGACGCCGAGCTGAGCAAATTTTATCGTAGCCTGCTGCGTTCCGAAGCACGGCATTTTCAGGACTATCTTGATCTTGCGAAATCTACTCAACACCCACTAGTGCGGGACCGCATCGGCTTCTTCGGCGAAGTTGAGTGTGAGTTAGTGTTGCGTCCAGACCCCCAATTCCGTTTTCACAGCGGCTTGCCATTAGCCGCTTAGCCAGGCGTTTGCTCAGTCACTGCAGACTGCTGGTTCGGACAAATTATCCCCCAACTGCTGTCGCAGGCTTGCCAATTGATCGCAGGGGACAGCAGGGTTGCCATCGAGGATAACCGAGGTGAGGCTGGGGATGTTTAATAAGGGGCTGATGTCATTGACCTGATTGCCGGCAAGATTAAGCCCGCTCAACTGCCGCAGGTTTTCAAGCGGCGTAATATTTGTAATCAGATTATTCCCCAGATCCAAAAAGCGAAGTTGTATAAGCTGCCCGATATTATCGAGCTCCCTGATTTCTGAATTGGCGCATGACAGGACACTGAGCTGCGAAGGGCTATTCAGATTCTGCTGCCGCAATGCAAGATTTATGCAGCCCTGCAGATCAGCATCCAGCACCTCGCTCCCCAATAAACGCCCGCCGGGATCGTAAACCGCGCGGTTATTTACCGACACGGCCATTGGCTGCGAGCAAGCAGTAAAAACACTGCCCAGCAGCAAGATGATAAGGGTTCTATAAGCACAGCTTGCCTTGAGCCCAGGCCGCGGGTGGTGTGGGGGGGTGGCTGTGTGGAAATTCATCTGCGTCCCGGTTAGTATGCGCATCTCACTACTTCAGACGGGTAATTGACTGGCTGCGAGTAATTGTCCAATGAATTTAAGGAAATTGGTATGAAAACATATACTGTGTTTGTAAGGCTCCTACTCGCGGTATCTATGCTGGGTACGATGCTCTCCGTATCGGCGCAGTCAGATATAGATCTGGAGAATGCAGACAATCAGGTGGGCTACTCCATCGGTGTAAACATCGGGATTAATCTGGTGCAGCAAGGCATCACGGCAGATGTTGAAATGGATGCCTTCATGGCTGGTTTCACCGACGCCCTGGCCAACGAAGTGAGAATGGACGAAGCTGCTATGATGGCCGCTATCCAATCCTTCGTTGCGGAACAGCAGGCGGCAGCAGAAGCGGCGGTTGCCGGCAATCTCGAAGCAAGCGCAGCATTTCTGACTGAGAACGGGCAGCAGGACGGTGTGGTAACGCTGGCTTCTGGTTTACAGTATACGGTGCTTGAATCAGGCGATGCTGGCGCTGCGTCTCCGACTACAACCGATTCTGTGCTGGCACATTACCACGGTACTTTGACGGATGGCTCCGTATTCGACAGTTCCGTTGAGCGCGGTCAACCTGCGACATTCGGCGTGTCCCAGGTTATTGCTGGCTGGACAGAAGCGCTGCAGTTGATGAAGGTTGGGGACAAGTGGCGCCTTTTTATCCCACCTAATCTGGCCTACGGCGAAGCGTCGCCGACACCAGCTATCCCGCCTAATTCTGCTCTGATATTTGATGTTGAATTATTGGAAATTCGCTAGGCAAGCTTAGAGTCCAGACTGGCACTATGAGTCAGAAACGTTTTAACAGCGATCTGCTGGATTTTCTGAATAACTCGCCCACGGCATTTCATGCCGTGGCGAGCCTCTCCCAGATGCTCGAAGCGGCGGGCTTCACTCGGCTTCATGAAGGTGAACGCTGGCAGCTGGAAGCCAATCAGGGTTATTACGTTACCCGAAACGATTCTTCAATCATCGCCTTTAGGCATAACGCCAAATCGATGCTTGAGCAGGGCATTCGCCTGACCGGCGCGCACACTGATTCACCCTGCCTGAAAGTAAAGCCTCAACCCGAGATTCGCCGCCAGGGTTACCTGCAAATTGGTGTTGAAGTCTACGGCGGCGTGTTGTTTGCACCCTGGTTCGATCGAGACCTTTCCCTGGCGGGTCGGGTTAACTACCAAACCAAACAGGGTGAGCTGCGCGCCTGTTTGATAGATATGCGTGATCCAGTGGCGATCATTCCCAGCCTGGCGATCCATCTGTTTCGCGGGGTGCATGAAAACCGGAGCATTAATCCCCAGCAGGAGTTAATGCCGATTCTGAGCCAGCTTAGCGAAAAGGAAAATTTCAGTTTTGACAGCGTGTTACTGAAGCAGGTGAAGAAGCAGGCAGCGCACCGCAACGCACAGAAAATACTGGCGCATGAGCTCTTTCTTTATGACACGCAGGCGCCGGCGCTGGTTGGACTTGGAGAGGAATTTATTGCATCCGCCCGTCTGGACAACTTGCTGAGCTGTTTTCTGGCGTGTAGATCATTGATTGCTGCCAAAGGAAAACATGCTTCCCTGCTGGTCTGTAATGACCATGAAGAGGTCGGAAGTGGTTCCAGTTCAGGTGCCCAGGGCCCGTTTCTCAAGGCTGTGTTGCAGCGAATGAGTCAGCATTGCGGCGATGAGCCGGACTTGCTGCAGCGGATCGTGAGTAACTCAACCCTGATTTCAATAGACAATGCCCACGGTGTGCATCCCAACTATTTGGCCAAGCATGATGACGCGCATCGCCCGCTACTCAACGCCGGGCCCGTCATAAAGCTGAATGCCAATCAGCGCTACGCCAGCAACAGTGAATCGGTCGCCCTGTTCAAGTCTATCTGTGAAAAAGCCAAGGTTTCCTATCAGTCTTTTGTGATGCGTAACGATATGGCCTGCGGTAGTACCATCGGACCCATCACTGCGACAGAGACGGGTATCAACGCGATCGATATAGGGGTAGCGACCTTTGCCATGCACTCCATTCGCGAGCTAGCGGGTGCTACAGATGCCTATCTTTTGAGTAAGGTGATAACGGCTTTTTATTCGCGTTAGTTTGTTTGCGCCTAAGCTTCTTTTAATTCATCTGGCTGTTCAATACTTGTGACCTCTGTGCTGCCTTTGCCAAAACCTGGCAGGTGACAGTAATTCTAACTGCTCGCTTGTGGCAGGCAGATCTTCTCCAGTAATCTGGGCAGCAACGATTTCGCCTGCCATGGGGCAGGTGGCAAGCCCGCTGGAACCATGGCCCGTATTAATATACAGATATTCACAGCCGCGCCGGAACGCTTCGGGTACGGCTGCCTCTGTCAGCCTACCGATCATTGGCAGGCGATCGGCTGGGTTGGCTCGCTCCCGCTCAAAGTTTTCTAGGCATTCGATCGGTGAGTTTGCCGACAGATTCAGCATGGTGCGCAGCGCTGTGATGTTTTCAGCGCTGGCTTCAGTCACTAAGGCCTGATTCAGGCGCGAGCGAGTGTAAGTGGCAGATATCAGCTGTGTTTGTTTTTGTTCAGGAAAAACTGAGCGTAATCCAGACTCTACATGGCTGTTCAGTTTAACGCCTGGAATCGTAGTGATGCGGGAGCTTGTGCCAACGGTGAATTCCAGCTTGGCGGCATTTACCAGGGACAGTTGGTCCACAAGTGGAGGGCTGGCTAATACCAGGTTCTCGGCAATGCCCAGCTGTTTGTCATTCTGATCCAAGCAGCGCCAGTTAGAGCCGTTGTACTCAATTCGCTGGATGTGTGAATTGAATTTTGGTGCTATACCGGCACTGGCGGTTAGGGCCTGACATAGCTGCACCGGGTTTACCCAGCCACCGTGGCGAAACCAGATGCTCTGTCCCTGCTCAAGGGTAAAAACTTCGTCGCCATAGATGTGTGCCAGCTTTTCGAAGTTAAGCGGTTTACGCCGATTCATCGCGCTGGTGAGTTGCCTGATGCCGCAGGCGTGCCACTCGAAATTCGTGTCTTGCTGAAGCTGGATTAGCCAGCGCAGGGTGAATAGATAGGATTGCAGGTAAAACTGCGCCATGGAGTTGGCTTCATTGAATAAACGTAAACGCAGGGACAGTTGCGGGATGCCGCTGGCGCCTGCGCCGAAATCCATGCCGCCATCAATCAGGGTGACGCGAAACCCTCTGGCGCTGAGCGCATTTGCGGTAAAGCAGCCAGCCAGACCGGCGCCCACTACCAGTGCAGACTGTGTTTCTCGCTGTCTGCGCTTGAGGCTTTCCGGATAGCTGGCAGTGATCATATGGCGTTTATGTTGCCATCCCTCGCTGCGACTCACGTCGAAGCCAGCAGCCTGCAGTCCTCTGCGCACCCGGCCCGCGCTGCTGTAGGTGGCCAGGCTAGTATGCTTGTCGCTGTGTGTTGCCAGTTGCTTTAGCAAGGCCTCTTGCCAGAGTTCAGAATTAACGCGCGGACTGAAACCGTCCAGATACCAGGCATCGATGGCTGGGGAATAAGGGGGTCTTAGTCCCAGGTATTGCGCAGCATCGCCGATGACCAGATCCAGCGTAATGTCCTGAGTCAGTCGAATACGATGGATACCCTGCAGCAGGAAACGCCAATTTGCCAGCAGTTGCTCGAATAGAGAATCAAAGTCTGCGCAGTTGCTGCTGCGGCTGGATCGCCAGGCGCTGTGGATTTCCTCGAGTGCAGATTTATCGATGGGGAAGCGCTCGTAACCGACATAATGTAAGTGTCTCCAATCGGGGTGGCGATGCTCAAGTTGCTGCCAACAGCGGGCAGTCAGCAGAAAGTTAAGACCCGTGCCAAAGCCCAACTCTGCGATCAGAAATTGGCGGGGATGGTCTGGGGAGACCTGCCATCTTTGCCGCAGACGATTGCCGTCAATAAATACATGTTCACTTTCTCCCATGGGGTTGTCGCTGCTGCTGTAGATATCATCAAAGCGCTCTGATCTTGGCTTGCCTGGCTCAATCATGTTCAGCATTGCTGGCTCGGTCATGAAGCTGGCAGCCAGTTTGTTGGGGGGAGTAGGCATTGCTAGGGTGGGGTTTCCTGTGACGCCGGAGGCTGAAAATGCGGGAGTTGAATTGTCGCAAGAATTTGCGCTGGCCGCTCGCGGAATTTATTCCGATTGCTTTTGTCAGACATCAACCCGCTTCCTGCTTGGGTCGCTGGTTTCGACCGGAGATTCAGGTAAAATGCGCGTTTTCTCGACGGGACAGGGAGTATCAGGTTGGAGATTAACAGCCAATTATCCACTCTAAAGGACATTTCAGAACGCACTGACAGCCTCAGGGGGTATCTTTGACTACGAGGTGAAGAAAGATCGCCTGGCGGAAGTGGAATTAGAGTTAGGTGAGTCATCGGTCTGGGAGCGACCTGAATACGCCCAGGCTCTCGGCAAGGAGCGATCTGAATTGGAGGCTGTTGTGCACACGGTGGACAAGCTTTACACCGGTATCTCTGACACAGAAGAACTGTTCAAGCTTGCCCAGGAAGAGTCGGATGAGGAACTGCTGCAGGAAGCTGACTCTGATCTCGAAAAATTACAGGAGAGCCTGCAGGCCCTGGAATTCAGGCGCATGTTCTCAGGCTCCATGGACAGCACTAATGCTTACCTGGATATCCAGGCTGGCTCTGGAGGAACGGAAGCCCAAGACTGGGCCGAAATGCTGCTACGCATGTATCTGCGCTGGAGTGAGGCGAAAGGGTTTAAAGCGGAGCTCGTCGAAGTCTCGGGCGGCGACGTGGCTGGAATCAAGAGTGCCACACTGCACATCCAGGGGGATTTCGCTTTCGGCTGGTTACGTACCGAAACGGGCGTACATCGCTTGGTCAGAAAATCGCCGTTTGATTCCGGTAATCGCCGCCATACTTCTTTCGCTTCGGTTTTCCTCTCACCGGAAATTGCCGATGATATCGAGGTGGATCTTGATATGAGTGATGTGCGAATCGACACCTACCGCTCTAGCGGGGCGGGTGGACAGCACGTCAACAAGACTGACTCAGCGGTACGCCTCACCCATGAGCCCAGCGGTATCGTGGTGCAGTGTCAGAGCCAGCGCTCACAGCACAAGAACAAGGACATGGCGATCAAGCAACTGAAGGCAAAACTTTATGAGCTTGAAGAATTGAAGCGCAAAGAAGAGATGCAGTCCATCGAAGAGTCAAAAGCGGACATTGGCTGGGGTAGCCAGATACGCTCTTATGTCCTGGACGCTTCTCGCATCAAGGATCTGCGCACGAATGTGGAAGTCACTAACACCGGTGCGGTATTGGATGGTGACCTGGATAAATTTATTGAAGCTAGTCTCAAGATGGGACTGTAAACGCCAACCGGACCTTAATATGGCTGACAACAACGAATCAAATCTCACGGCAGATGATGAGAATAAGCTTATCGCTCAGCGCAGGGAAAAACTGCAGCAGCTGCGTCAGCAGCGAGAAGCATTCCCCAATGATTTTGAGCGCAAGCATCGTTCGGCAGAATTGATCGAAGAGTTCGACGACAAGGATGCTGATGAGCTCAAGCAGCTGGCGTCCCCGGCAGTCGTCGCTGGCCGCATCATTCGTATGCGCGGGCCATTTGTCGTGATTCAGGATGGCTACGGCCAGATGCAGCTGTATATTAACAACAAGAGCTTCGATGAAGCCAGGGCAGCGGAGTTAAAGAGTCTGGATCTCGGCGACATCATTGGCGCTGAGGGTGAGGTCTTTAAGACCCAGAAGGGTGAGCTCACCGTACGGGTTGCCGAATTTCGTTTGCTGACAAAGGCGTTAAGACCGTTGCCAGACAAGTACAAGGGACTGAGCGACACCGAGACCCGATACCGACAGCGCTATGTGGATTTGATCGCGAACGATGAGTCCCGCAAGGTATTTGCGCTGCGATCACAAATCGTCAGATTCATCAGGGAATATTTTCATGAGCAGGGTTTCATGGAAGTTGAAACCCCAATGATGCAGGTTATTCCGGGCGGTGCTACCGCGCGGCCGTTCATCACACATCATAACGCCCTGGATAAGGATATGTATCTCAGGGTCGCACCTGAACTGTTTCTCAAGCGCTTGACCGTTGGTGGTTTCGAAAAAGTGTTCGAGCTTAATCGCAACTTCCGCAATGAAGGGCTCTCGACCCGGCACAATCCAGAATTCACCATGCTGGAATTCTATTGGGCCTATGCGCGCTACGAAGACTTAATGGATCTTACCGAAGATTTATTTCGGGGCATCACGGAGGAAGTGCTGGGGACCGCCATAGTGGTTTATCAGGGTGTGGAATACAACTTTTCGCAACCCTTTGCGCGTTTGACAGTGGAAGCAGCGGTGCGCGAAACCTGCAAGCTCGACGATGCAGTGAAGCTTGATGATCTGGAGCAAGTCACTGCCGCGGCAGACAGGCTTGGTGTGGTTTTTGATAAGAGCTGGCCGAAAGGCAAGATTCTCATGGAGATCTTCGAGCAGCGTGTCGAGGAGACGCTGACGCAGCCAACCTTCATCACCCAATACCCGACCGAAGTGTCGCCACTGGCGCGACGCAATGAGAAAAACCCTGATGTGACTGACAGGTTTGAGCTGATCATTGGTGGCAGAGAGTTAGCCAATGGATTCTCGGAGCTGAACGATCCAGAGGACCAGGCAGAGCGCTTCAAAGCGCAGGTGGCTCAAAAAGATGCAGGTGACAAAGAGGCGATGCACTTTGATGATGATTACGTCACGGCGCTTGAATACGGCATGCCGCCAACGGCTGGCGAGGGAATCGGGATAGACAGGCTGGTAATGTTGTTTACCGATTCGCCTTCAATAAAGGATGTCCTGTTGTTTCCCCATATGCGCCCACAGCATGACGACCACTGAGGCGGCATCCGCGAATCGGGCAATCAAGCTGAAAGCGTCCTGGCGCCAAAAGCTGGACGATCAGTTTCAGGCGGACTATATGCAGGCCCTGCGGCAGTTCCTGCTTGCAGAGAAGGCGTTTGGCAAGCACATCTTTCCACCCGGGGACGAAATTTTTTCGGCCCTGAACGCAACTGACTTTGATGCAGTCAAGGTGGTGATACTAGGGCAGGATCCCTACCATGGTCCCGGGCAAGCCCACGGCCTTTGTTTTTCTGTTAAACCTGGTGTGCAGGTGCCGCCGTCACTCAAAAACATCTACAAAGAATTGCAGGCCGATGTCGATTTTCAAGTACCCTCCCATGGCTGCTTGCAGTATTGGGCGCAGCAGGGTGTATTGTTGTTAAATGCGGTGCTGACGGTTCAGGGGGGTCAGGCCGCGTCTCACCAGGGCAAAGGTTGGGAGCGTTTTACAGACGCTATCGTAGGACTGCTGAATAAAGAGCGGGAAGGGCTGATATTTATGCTCTGGGGTAGTTATGCACAGAAGAAGGGCGCGATTGTTGATCGCGATCGTCATCTGGTGTTGCAGTCACCTCATCCTTCGCCTTTGTCTGCCAGTCGAGGTTTTTTCGGCAATCATCATTTTTCCAGGGCGAATTCATACCTGGAGTCAAAAGGTAAACGGGCAATTGACTGGCAGTTGCCCATGCAGGTTTCAGCTTAGGTTTTTACTATGACAGATCGTGCACAAGTAATTGTTGGGGCGAGTCACGCAGGTGTCTCATTGGCGCTGCAGTTGCGGCGAGAGGGTTGGGAAGGGCCAATCCAGCTGGTGGGTGCAGAAAAAGAATTGCCCTACCACCGGCCGCCTCTATCCAAGGAATTGCTGAGCGGGCAAAAAGAGTTAGACGCGATACGGTTACGACCGGAAAAAATATATGCGGACAACGATATCGAGCTCCTGCTTGGCACCACCGCATTAAAGATTGATAAGGAGCAGCGCTCCCTGCATTTGCACGATGGCCGCGTGCTGCAGTATGCAAACCTGGCTTTGTGCACAGGCGCCAAAGTGCGTCAGCTCCCACTGGCCTTAGATTCAGAGCGAGTCCTTTATTTGCGCACGGCGGCAGATGTGGCGCAACTACAGGCGTTGGCTCAGCCTGGAAAACACGCCGTGATTATCGGCGGGGGCTATATCGGACTCGAGGCAGCCGCAGTGTTACGCAAAATGGAGCTTGAGGTGACCGTGCTTGAAATGGCGCCTCGGGTACTGGCCCGAGTCACCAGTGAAGTATTGTCTGACTACCTGACTTCGCTGCATATGATGCATGGTGTTTCCATTAAGACGTCAACGCAGGTTAATGGGATACAGGATCATGAGGGTAAGCTGCAGGTTGTTTGCAATGACAACACCGAATATCTGGCCGACTTCGTGCTGGTGGGAATTGGGGTAGGTCCCAATACGACGCTGGCTGAGACCGCAGGTGTTAGCCTGGATGACGGAATCGTTGTCGACGAACAGGGCTGTACCAGCGTGCCGCATATTTTTGCGGCCGGAGACTGCACCCGTCACCCTAATCGATTTGCCGGAGGTAATGTTCGTCTCGAATCTGTTCAAAACGCAAATGATCAGGCAAGGGTAGTGGCAGCCAATATGGTGGGAAAGGCGAGTATTTATGATGCGGCGCCTTGGTTCTGGTCTGACCAGTACGACATCAAACTGCAAATGGCGGGACTCAACAGCAACTATGACAGCACAGTAACTCGCGGCGACCCGACGAATGCAGAAAACGAAGGGTTTTGCGTGTTTTACCTGCGAGCGGGCGAATTAGTAGCCGTTGATAGTGTGGCGCGACCGAAGGAATTTATGGCGGGCAAGCAGCTTATCGCGCGCGGGATAACGCCAGACAAGGCCAATATCGCCGACGAACAGATTGAGCCGGCAAGCTGGTTAAAGCCTTAAGCAGCTAGTCACCCCGATAGATGCAGCCCGAAGTACAGGTCTCCCGGATCTCTACTGCAGAAAGCTGAAGCAAACCGGGTTGAAGCCGCTGCCAGATCCAGCGAGCGATATTTTCGCTAGTGGGATTTTCGAGGCCTTCAATGTCGTTCAGATAGTAATGATCAAGCTGTTTCCGAATCGGCTTGAATGCGGCGCTGATGTCGGAAAAATCCATGACCCACCCGGTATCTGTGCCCACTTCACCGGTGACGAAAATTCGCACTGCAAAAGAATGCCCATGCAGCCGCGAACATTTGTGTCCAACAGGCACATTAGGCAGTCTATGGGCTGCCTCAAAGTTGAAGTCCTTAAATATCTCCATGAATCTGTATGATTATCAAGCCTGTAGGTGAAAGGCGACCAATGTTACAAGCCCGTTGATTTTAAGTACAGGGACTATGGCATATAATCAGTGCATAACAATTAGCCGAATCGGCGGGCTGCTGTCACCTATCATTTATGTCAATAAAGACGCGCCTCAAACCATTTTCACGCGTTCTTTCTGAAGGCAAAAGACTCCCAATCTATCTGGGTGGACTGGCTACAATGCTGGTTTTGCTCTTGCAGCTGAGTGCGCCGCCGCTGCTCAACGATTTTTTGACACGCCTTGAGTACCTGGTTTACGACCAGCGTCTGCGTGTAATGCCAAAGGCTGAAAACCCCGAAGAGAATAAGATCGTTATTGTGGATCTAGACGAACGCTCTCTGCAGGCAGAAGGGCAATATCCTTGGAACCGTATCTAGGTTGGTCAGCTGACTGAGAAACTCAGGGACGATGGCGCCCTGGTCGTTGGGTTTGATATCACATTCCCAGAGCCTGATCGCAGTATCCGAGATTTGCTGGCACCTATAGATTTGGGAGCTGTAGGGGAGGGCTTCAACGCGACGCTCTCCGAGATTGAACCGCAGATCGACTCAGACCAGTATTTCGCCCGGGTTATGCAGAGCGGCATCGATGTGGTGCTAGCGATTAACTTTAATTCCCAGACAGACGCAACATATAACGAGTTGCCAGAACCGATAGTCGATATTGATTCTGAGTTGGCTGACAAAATCACGGTGCAGGAAATGACCGGATTTACTGGCAATATCAAGGTGCTTCAAGATGCGGCCCTGGGCAATGGCAGTATGAATCAAACGCCGGACATGGATGGAATCGTCAGACGTGTGCCGTTATTCACCAGGTTTGGGGACTCGATATTACCGACCTTGTCGTTAGAAATGATTCGCGTTTATAACTTTCTTGAAACCTATGAAGTCGTCACGCAAAGTTATGCTGATCTTGAAGTGATTCGGGCAATCCGAATTGGCACGGGGGCAGGTGCCTTCGAAATACCCACCGATGGTCTGGCTCAGGTTAATGTGCCCTACGTAGGCGGCTCATCTCAGCTTGATGATCGTCATTTTCCCTATATTTCGGCCACTGATGTATTGCAGGATAATCTGAGCGAAGAAGAGCGCAAAGCCTTGGAAAACTCCCTGGTGCTGGTTGGCACCAGCGCGCCGGGGCTTGGGGATAAACGAGCCATGCCCCTGCAGCAGGTTTACCCTGGGGTTAAAGTTCACGCCAATATGCTCAATGCTCTTTTGAACTAGGTGACGGTCGTCGATGTTAGTTCAGGTGAAACCGATACCCAATCGGTGTTTAGCGGTTTCTCCCGACCAGAAGGTGTCTATTTCCCCTACAAACCGGATTGGGAAGCGGGGGCACTGTTTTTTATTATCATGGTGCTTGGGCTTGGTATGGCGCTGGCATTCCCTTTTATGGGAGCAGCGGCCATGGCGTCAACTGCTGTGATACTGATTGTCGCGGTTACCTAGCTCAATTTTCAGCTCTGGGCGAACTATATGCTGGACTTTGGTTTAGTTCTGATTGTGCTGCTCATCCTTTTCGTCATGCTAACAAATCTCATCTATGGCTTTCTCGCCGAAAGCCAAATCCGTAAGACCATCAAAGGCATGTTCGACCAGTACGTGCCGCCAGCGCACATTGACTCTATGCTTTAAAACCCCGATAACTATTCGTTTGAAGGTGAAAGTAAGGAGCTTACCGTGCTGTTCTCGGATATCCGTAGCTTTACCACAATCTCCGAGGCTTTAAGCGCTTCTGAATTGAAGACCTTGCTAAACGACTTTTTCACACCCATTACTGAAATAATTTTCAAACACAATGGCACTATTGATACGTACGTGGGTGATATGGTCATGGCATTCTGGGGTGCTCCCTTGGATGATGAAAATCATAGAGGCAATGCCATCATGGCTGCACTGGAGCTGCTGGAAAAAGTAGAGGCGCTGAAGTCGGAATTCGAGGAAAGAGGCTACCCGGAAGTCAATGTTGGTTGCGGTATAAATACCGGTTTCATGAATGTGGGTGACATGGGCTCAACCTATAGACGCTCGTACACCGTCTTGGGCGATGCGGTTAATCTTGGTTCGAGACTCGAGGGGCTGACCAAGTTCTACGGAGTTAAATTGCTTGTTGGTGAAGAAACAGCTAAGGAGCTTGATGGATTTCTGCTGCGCCTGATTGACAAAGTAAAGGTGAAAGGCAAACACGAGGCGGTGGAATGTTACGAGCCCGTAAGTTTTGAGGCGACAGCGGGTGAGCGGCTCAAAGCTAGAGTAGCGGCTTATCACAAGGCGCTCGATGCCTATTATGAGCAGCAGTGGGACGATGCCCAGGTCCAGTTTGAGACACTGCTTGTAGGGGCACCCGAGTGCAAGCTTTACCAGGTTTATCTGGAGCGCATAGAAACCTTAAGAAGCGCAGATTTACCCGCAGATTGGGATGGTGCTTATTCCCACACCAGCAAGTAGAAGTTAGCTAAATTGCAGTCCGCAGTTTTATTGACATGGGAACTTAAGTCGGTAAAATGCGCTGTCTCCTGTGACGGGTGGTTAGCTCAGCTGGGAGAGCATCGCCCTTACAAGGCGAGGGTCGCAGGTTCGATCCCTGCACCACCCACCATTTAACGTCAGAGCGTTTGGCGTTTGTCGCGGACCGGTAGTTCAGCTGGTTAGAATGCCGGCCTGTCACGCCGGAGGTCGCGGGTTCGA
>DLPV01000046.1:50431-69087 GCA_002477465.1 Gammaproteobacteria bacterium UBA7449
GCCGGCCTGTCACGCCGGAGGTCGCGGGTTCGAGTCCCGTCCGGTCCGCCATTATTCTCGGGGTCTGTAGCCATTCTCACCGACAAAACACCCCCGTTTTTGTCGACATAAATCATTTTCTCTTCACCCCTTCAAACTGCGTCATGTCGGTTTGTGCATATTTCTCAATAAACTCGCTGTATCTGTTAAGAAACATTTCTGTGCTGTGCCCCAGCTCCTTGGCCGCTCTCGCTGGGATCACCAAGTTTATAAACGCCAAGTGTCCATCAGCCGAACAGAAGCGAAAAACTAAAGGCAGGGGATTTCTTCTGCCCACTACCACGGTTGCGATAAAGGACTTCGAGGAGTCCATCGGCACCAAGCAGAGGCATCCGAGAAGAACTATATCCATAATTGATACCTTTGATGCGACTCACACGAGCGTTAGTCGACGATACTAGCTCATCATAAATGTAGAGGAAAACGATTGACTTAAAACCCAACATCTGGGGATCTTCTAACAGCATTTGAGAGGGCTGACGCCCCGCCATTTTCATCCCCGTGCTTGTTTCCGCTCCTGCTTGTATCTGCTTGTATCTGCTTTTATCCTCCAAATCTCCTTCAATAGATATGCTTTCTAAAATATGCCCATGCCGCTGGAGATAGATCCGCCCAGGTTGCAGCGACTTACCGCATCCTGCCTCGACCAGCGGGATATTCGCCTTTCGGTGTTACGTTTGGATGAGATTAATCCACTGGTGTTTGGCAACAAGTGGTTCAAACTTAAGTACAACCTGCTAACCAGCCAAGAGCAGGGGTTTTCCCGACTCTTGAGCTTTGGCGGCGCCTATTCCAACCATCTTATGGCCGTAGCGGCAGCGGGGCAGCAGTGCGGGCTGGAGACGGTCGGTGTGGTGCGCGGTGAACTGGTGCAGCCGCTCAATCCGGTGCTGCAGTTCGCGGCTGATCGGGGTATGAAACTGCAGGGGATTAGCCGTTCGCTATACCGCCACAAGGGCAGCCCTGAATTTCATGAGGCGCTTAGGTCGCGCTGGGGAGACTGCTATTTCATTCCTGAGGGCGGCAGTAATGCCCTCGGGGTTAAGGGTTGCAGGGAAATCGCCAGCCTGGTTTCCTGGGAGCTTGGCGCTCGTCAGCGCTTGCTTGCTATGGCATGCGGTACTGGCGCAACTATGGCGGGAATGATTCAGGGATTCTTGGCCAATGTCGCGATTCGCCTCGAAATCCTGGGCGTCTCGGTGCTTAAGGTGCCGGGCTATTTATCTGCGAATGTCTCGCACTGGCTTGAAGCTGGCAAGCTGACCACTGAGCCCTCCTGGCGCATCGACGATGACAGTCATTTTGGGGGCTATGCCCGTTCAAACCCCGTTCTGGAGCGATTCATGTCCGTTTTCAGCGAGGCGCACGGGATTCCTCTGGAGCCTGTCTATACAGGAAAGCTTTTCTGGCGTCTGGATCAGGACATCAGGTCAGGTCGGATTGCGCCGGGCACAGACATCATTGCCCTCCATACTGGCGGATATATCCCTGTTGCTGGGGGCTTGACGCGTTAGTCACAGGTTTGGAATTGCCTACCAGGCTGCTGGCATAGACCCATTATTGGTAAAAATTCCCACAGAACCCTACAATGCTGGAGTGCTGTGTTGTAGATAGGGCACTTCAGCGTTATTGCGACCGCAAATTTAGACTGGATTCCGGGTAATAGATCTTAATGACCGCTCTGAAACCACAGCTTTCCCCTGCGGCTCTGGTGTTTGCCAGATTTCTCGCTATCGGCCTCCTGTCAGGCTGGACCCTGCTCATGGCTCAATCTGGCTTTGCCGGGGTCTTGCTTGAATTAATGCCATCGGCGAATGAGCCCGAACTGCCTGTCGAGGTGATTGAGAGCAAGGCTGTCCGGATTGATGCGGAGCAGATCGCGCGCCTCGAGCGACGGTCTGTATTCGACGTAGAAATAGCTGCAGATCGGTTTGTTGAATTTACCGTGACTGATGTGGGTCACTATCTAAATGGCGATAAACACGTCAGTGCTGCCGCGCAGGCAGGAGCGAAAAGCTACAGCATGACCCTGACGGTGGGTGCAGCGCGGCTGTTTGGCTACCTGACTGCCGACGCCCTGATCTGGCAAGTAGATGCGCAGCGAGACTTAGAGACATATCAGGGATGGGCCTATCTTCCAGCCGGTTTGCCAGCTGCCGAACTGAATCACGATTACTTCATCCCAGCCTCAGCGCTGCTTCCACCGCCATTGCGCTCGCTGGTAGCGCCGATTCAGGCGCTCCAGGTAGGCGGGGGAGATGCCGCGAACACCGCTAGCGCACCGCAAAACGCCTCGTTGCCCAACATCTCGGCCAGCAATCTGCAGATTAGCCAGTCCTTCGAGCCAGATCCTGTTATCGCTGGCGGTACAACTGATGCAGTTATCACCGTGAAAAACATCAGCAGTGAAGCACATGAAAATCTGGAGCTGGAAGTGTTCTTTGTGCTTGAGGATAGCGTGCTGATGGCAGCAGATCCTGGTTGCAACGAGCAACTAAGCCTGTCCTTGCAGAAAGTGCTGTATTGCACGGTCGGGAATCTGGCCCCTAGTGAAACCCGACAGCTTGGTTTCAGCGTCAGTGTTGCTGAGGCGGGGGTGAGTTATCTGGCGAGCTCGGCGGTAGTTGGTGGCCTGCGACATGATTTTACAATCAATGTTGTGAAAGATACTCGTACAGATAGCGATCAGGACGGCATCAGTGATTTTAATGAAACCTTGCTGGCTACGGATCCACTGGATAGCAGTTCAGTCGATTACAGCGAATCTGTAATCGATGTGCTTGCACTCTATACTCCCAACGCTGTTGCGGCTTATCCCGGCGCCATAGAGACTCGTATAAATCAGCTATTCGGGGTGGCCAATCAAATCTACCGAGATAGTAAGGTCGGGATCAGGCTGCGACCGGTTTACCTCGCTTCGGTTGCTACCAATGAATCTGCCGATATGGATACAGTGCTTACTCAGCTCATGGCTGGAGCTGCGCCCGAATATGCTGATGTTGAAGCTTTAAGGTCGCGGTTTGGTGCCGACCTGGTTATTCTGTTCAGCACCCTGGAGCCGGTTGGCTCCCGCTGCGGTCTTGCAGCAGTAGGTGGTTTCAAAACCAATGGCTACTTCAGCCCGGCAATTGAACGTGCTTTTGGCTATTCGGTCATAGCCGCGGATTGCCCGGTTGAGCTGGTCGTGGCACATGAGCTTGGTCATAACATGGGTTTGACCCATTCGCATTTCGAAGAGGGGGCAGGTGGCACTTACAACTTTTCCACCGGCTATGGTGTGGAAGCACAATTCGTGACGGTAATGGCGACTCCCGCGGCGTTTCATACGGACAACCGTATTGCCAGATTTTCCGACCCAGAGCGTTCCTGTGTAGGGGATCCCTGCGGCATACAAAGCGAGGCGACGCTTGGGTCAGATGCAGTGCAATCCTTAAATCTGGTGCGTCATCAGATTGCCAATTTCACGCCATCGACTGTGCCAGATCTTCCACGGCGTCAGGTTGCCAGCATTAGCGGTGAGTCGACTGCAGCAGCAATTGCAGTTGCCGCAAGCAAAGATGAGGGACTAAGTTTTAGCGAAGTCTTCACCCCCAGTGACAGGGTGAGTATATCGGCAAATATTCTTCTGGATCCGGCACATATTGGCAAAGTCGGGACTCTGCATGTGCTGGTGGGCCTGAAAGGGGAAGCCGACCTGTACCAGCTGAACAGCAATGCCGAATTGGAGCGTTGGGATGGTCAGTCCGAAACCTTGTTCCCCCTGGCTCAGCCTCGCATCTTGAATGCCGAGGAGAATCTGGCCCTGCTGCAGAATTTCCAATTCAGCAGTGCTTTGGCAGGTCTGGACCTGGTGGTATATGTTGCCTATCAGATACCGGAATCTGGGGTGCTGATCTACACTACAACTCCCATGCCACTGCGGATTGTGCTTTAGACAAGTTGCCGCCTTCACCAGGGTTTAACATTGCTGGCCCTGGGCCAGGAACTGCCAATCCACCGCTGGCAACAAGATTACAGCCGTGCTGGCCATGGTATACTGTCAGACCGACTAACCTCTTTCACTTAGCATTTTTCCAGCATTATCATGAGCCAATTCCATCGCATCGGCATTGTTGGCCGACCCGGCCACAGTGGCGTCGCTGAAACCTGTCAGCGCTTGCTCGAGTTCCTGACGGAGCAATCGGTTTCTGTGATAATGGACGAAACCACCGCGGCCCTTGCAGACGCAGCGGACAGCGAAGTGCTTGCTCGAGAGCAGCTGGCCAGCAACTGCGATCTGGTTATCGTCGTAGGCGGGGATGGCAGCATGCTCAATATGGCCAAGTTTATAGTGCCAGACCAGGTGCCGGTTATTGGGATCAACCGCGGAAAATTGGGCTTTCTCACCGATGTTTTACCGGAAGAGCTGGAGGCGCAGCTTGCTGCCGTTCTGGCCGGAGAATATACCGTCGAAAACCGGTTTATGCTGGATGTGACACTGGCCCAGAGCGGTGGGGAGGAGCAAATCGGCGCTGCGCTTAACGATGTGGTTCTGCATCCCGGGAAAGCCGCGCAGATGATAGAGTTCGAGCTGTTTGTTAATGACCGGTTTGTCTATTCCCAAGTTTCTGATGGTCTAATCGTGGCGACGCCCACGGGCTCAACTGCCTACGCACTGTCTGCAGGCGGGCCGATCATGCATCCTGATCTTAATGCCATTGTTCTGGTTCCCATGTATCCCCATTCGCTTAATAGCCGCCCCATAGTGGTGGACGGTGATTGCGAGATCAGGCTCGTAATCGGAAACCGGGATTCGCTCAGCCCCCAGATTAGCTGTGACGGTGAAGCGGGCTATACAACTCAGCCTGGCGAAGAAATTCTGGTTACCAAGAACGCTTCACCGCTACAGTTGATCCATCCTCTGAACCACAGCTTTTATCAGGCCTGTCGCAGCAAGCTAGGCTGGGGCAGCAGGTTGGTGAACCTGGATGATTAGGGCTGTCAGCGTTGATGTGGCGATTAATCTTGCACAATTCAGCCAACAGCTTTTCCAATCCGGTCTTGAGCACCGCATTGTCGAAGAGTCAGGCAAACAAACAATATGGGTCGGCTCAGATCGCGAAGCCTATGTCGTGCAGCAGCGCCTGAATGACTGGTTGCAATCTGCTCCGACACCCGAAGAAATCTCCGCCGCTAACGCGGGACCCGCTCTCAAAACAACCGCTATTCAATATGGCCTGCTGCGCTGGTTAGTCGCCACGTGGTTTGGTTTCAGACGCTGTCCTATAACATGGTCTTTGATAGCCGGCTGTGTAGCCGTAGCAGTCTTCAGTAGATTAGGTGATGACACTTATAGCGTCAGGGTGCTGTTCTACCCTTTGTTGCCTGAAGATAGTCTGGTGCAACTGTTTTTGGCCATTGACTCCGTGGCTGAGGCGATTCGTACCCTGACTCCAATGTTGCTGCACTTTGGCGAGCTTCACTTGATCTTCAATATGCTCTGGCTATGGTATTTTGGTAGGCAGCTGGAAAAGCTGCAGTCATGGTGGGTTTTTTTGCTGCTGGTGATGGTGACTTCTTTTGTCGGTAACACCGCACAGTACTGGCACCTTGGATACAATAATTTTGGTGGTATGTCTGGCGTGGTTTACGGCCTGGTTGGCTATGCCTGGATGATTTATCACTTCATCCCTCGTACGGGCCTTATGCTTAGCAATAAAATGTTTGTCATCTTTATCGCAGCTTTGTTCTTGATGGAAGTATTGGCCTCTTCAATGATCGCTACTGCAGCCCATGCTGGAGGCCTGATCGCGGGTGTTATGCTGGGAGGATTAACGGCTGCGTACTATCGACTTTATTTACGCCAGGACATGCTGGGGCATTCGTTGAAATGAGAGAGTAACCGATGCAAGAACTTGAACAGACACTATTTGGGTTTCTTGAAAACCCGCCAGGCTCTGTCGATGAGCTGGTCTCGCGAATCACGCCGGATGTGTATGAGCGACTAAAAGAGGCTGTCGCATTGGGACGCTGGTCTGAGGAGGAGCGTTTGAGCCCTCAGCAATCTGAGCAATGCATGCAGCTGATCATTCTATATGAAGCGCACAATGTCGACACTGAGGCCAGGATTGGCGCGCCGTTAAGTTCTGAATGTGGAGGCAGTAGTGCAGAGGAGAGAACAATAACCGTGCGCGGTTCTGGCTATGGGGATGGGAAATGAAAACAATTGCTCAAGGCATAATCAGGAAGATGCGCACTCGCCTCGAACAGCCAGTGAGCTATGGCGCAAGGTTTGGCGACGAGGAAGTGCCACTTAACCCATTTTTAGAGAAAGAAATCAAGCTACATTACAGTGGTAATATTTTTTGCGTGCACTGCGGCCGTAAGTCTAGCAAAAGTTTTAACCAGGGCTACTGCTACCCTTGTTTTCAGAGCCTGGCACAGTGTGATTCCTGCATAATTCACCCAGAGAGATGTCATTTCGAGCAGGGTAGCTGCCGAGAGCCAGCCTGGGGCGAGAAATACTGCATGCAGGATCATATTGTCTATTTGGCTAACTCATCTGGACTCAAAGTTGGAATCACCCGCGCAACACAGGTACCCACACGTTGGATAGATCAGGGTGCAACACAGGCTCTGGCGGTAATGCGAGTGCGAAGCAGGCTGCAGTCTGGCGTGCTTGAAGTCATGTTCAAGCAGCATGTGGCAGACAAGACGAACTGGCGCGATATGCTTAAGGGCGCCGCAGTTGAGCTAGATATGGCAGCAGAGCGAGACCGACTCCTGGCTGCATGCCAAGGGGCTATTAGTGAGCTTGAAGATCAATTTGGGTTCTTCGCAATAAGTAAGCTTTCTGGCATTGAGCCTGTAAGTATCGAGTATCCAGTTGCGCAGTACCCGGAGAAAATTAGTTCGTTTAATTTTGATAAAGACCCTGAAGTCTCTGGCAAGTTGCTGGGCATTAAAGGTCAATATCTGATTCTAGATGGCGGTGTGATCAATCTGCGCCGTTTCTCAGGCTATGAAGTCGAGTTAAGCGCCTAGCAATTGTCCATCTGCCCATCATTACAACAGTGTTATGCGGGTGCCAAGAATTAAATGTGCCCAAGCTATAGAGGAACTTCATGAAAAACGCCCAGGCCAAAACGGTTTATCTTAAAGACTATCAGCCGCCAGCCTTTACCATCCAGACAACACAGCTCCGCTTCGACCTGTTTGAGGACTATGCCATCGTCGAGTCGACGCTGGAAATGCAGAACCTTAGCGGATCGGATCTGTTGGTGCTGCACGGGAATAACATGCAGTTGGAGGAGCTGAGGCTTGATGAGGTATCTCTTGAGCCAACGCAGTACCTGCTGGACGATGAGCAGCTTAGCATTCCGGCACTTGGAGATATCCTCGGCCGCTCTCCTGAGTCATTCACTTTATACTGCCGAACCCGGATTGAGCCGCAAAACAACACTGCGCTGGAGGGATTGTATAAGTCCAAGAAGATGTTCTGTACCCAGTGTGAGGCTGAAGGCTTCAGGCGCATTACTTACTATCTGGATCGGCCCGATGTCATGAGCCGGTTTACTACTACTATCATTTCTGATGCCGAGCGCTATCCGGTCTTGCTTTCCAACGGCAACCGCATCGCAAAGGGTGCAGTGGAGTCTGACCCATCGCGTCATTGGGTAAGTTGGGAAGACCCCTTTATGAAACCGAGCTACCTGTTTGCCCTGGTGGCTGGGAACCTCGAGCATATGAATGACTCGTTTACCACCATGACGGGAAGGGAAATCAAGCTGCAGATATTTGTCGAGGAGAAAGACCTGGGCAAGATTGACCATGCCATGGATTCGCTTAAGCGTTCAATGCGCTGGGACGAGGAGGTGTATGGTCGCGAGTACGATCTGGATATCTTCATGATTGTTGCCGTTGATGACTTCAACATGGGTGCAATGGAAAACAAGGGGCTGAATATATTCAACACCTCCTGCGTATTGGCAAATCCACTCACGCAAACCGACCAGGCCTTCCAGCGTGTGGAGGCGGTTGTTGCACACGAGTATTTTCACAACTGGTCAGGTAATCGCGTAACCTGCAGAGACTGGTTTCAGCTGAGCTTAAAAGAAGGTTTTACGGTATTCAGAGACTCTGAGTTTTCTGCGGATATGGGGTCACGCACTGTTAAGCGAGTAGAGGACGTTTCGTTTCTGCGCACCATTCAATTTGCGGAAGATGCCGGTCCTATGGCGCATTCCGTGCGACCTGACTCTTATATGGAGATCTCAAATTTCTATACGGTAACGATTTACGAGAAAGGCGCAGAGGTAGTGAGAATGATCAGTCTTCTGGTTGGTCCAGAAGGCTTCCGCAAAGGCACGGATCTCTATTTCGAGCGTCATGACGGCCAGGCGGTGACTACGGAAGACTTTGTCAAAGCGATAGAAGATGCCAATAGTGTCGATTTGACCCAATTTCGTCGCTGGTACTCCCAGGCCGGTACGTCGGTGCTGGACATCGAAGGTGATTATTCTGCCGAAGAAAAAACCTATCGACTGAAAGTCGCTCAGCGCTGCCCAGCAACGCCGGGGCAGAACCAAAAACAGCCGTTTCATATTCCCCTGCGGTTGGGGTTGCTGGACTCAAATGGAGAGGCAATCCCCCTCAAGGGTGAAGGCTTGAGCGGAATCAACACTGATGAGGTGCTGCATGTTACTGAATCAAGCCAGACGTTCGAATTCACAGGTATAGAGTCCAAGCCGGTGCCTTCCTTGTTGCGCGGCTTCTCTGCTCCCGTTCGACTGAACTATGGATATTCGCAGGATGACCTATCTTTCCTGATTGCGAACGATGAGGACGGGTTTAATCGTTGGAATGCGGCACAGGTGCTGGCCTCACAGGTCATAGAGTCCATCCAGAATGGCGCTGACCTGGCGGATGCAAGTGATCGACTGTGTGATGCCTATGCGAGTATTCTGGATTCCGCGTTGAGGGATTCTGGTCTCGATAGAGCTATGCTGGCCCACCTGCTGTCACTGCCTCTGCTTGGCACGCTGATAGAGCAGGCAGATGTGGCCGATGTGCAGGCAATTTACGAAGCTCGCAAGTCGGTTGTGTCCCGCCTGGCAGATTCGCTGCGAGAAAAATTCGGGAAACTGTTTGAGTCGATTCCGACGACAGGAGAGTATCGGGCAGACGCGGTTTCTATCGCAAACAGGGCGCTACGCAACCTGTGTTTGCACTACCTGATGCAGGGCGATGAGGTGCATTGGTCTGCCATCGTGAATAAGCAATATTATGAAGCGAATAATATGACTGATCAGTTGGCGGCGCTGCGCTTATTGGTGAACGCCGAGTCTGAAAAGGTATCAGAACTGGCAGGACAAGCGCTGGCGGATTTTTACCAGCGCTGGCAGCAAGAACCGCTGGTTGTCGATCAATGGTTCGGGGTGCAGGCGATGGCGCAGAAGCCCGGCGCCTTAAGCCGGGTCAAGGCGCTCATGGATCATCCCGCCTTTGAGTTTAAAAATCCGAACAAGGTCCGCTCATTGATTGGTGCATTCTGTGGTCAAAACTTTACCGGCTTCCATGACGAGTCTGGTGATGGCTACGAATTTCTGGCTGACCAGGTGATTGCCCTTGATGCGCTTAACCCGCAGGTAGCTTCGCGCCTCCTCACGCCGTTGACTCGCTGGAAAAAATTTGATTCCAAGCGCCAGGCCTTAATGCAGGCACAGCTTCTCAGGATCAAGGCTGCCCCCGATCTCTCCAAGGATGTGTTTGAGATTGTCGAGAAAAGCACTGTGCAAATTACTGGCTAGAGGAGTGCCACGCTGACGCCAATAAGACATACACTGTTAGTTAGGGTTGGTAGTGAGAGCGGTGCCTCGAGAAGTATGGGTTAGGGCAATAATGACGCTACCGATCAGCGAGGGCCCGTCCTGCTAAATAGTCGGCAGGTCCAGATTCTACTTGCTGCAGTTTGCGATAGGCGCAGCCGTAAGTATCTACCTGCTGCGCTTAGCGGAGGTCGCGGCCGAAAATCTGCATTGACGTTCGGCCGCTAGTTATCTGTCTGTACAGATCAGGCAACTTCCTGAACATTAGTCGTTGGAATCATCTTGGCGCGATCGGCCGCTTCCTGGAAGCTCTCAATTTCATTGAAATTCAGGTAGCGGTAGATGTCGCCTTTCATGGTGTCAAGCGATTGCATATAGACCATGTACTCATCCATGGTTGGAATCTTGCCTAGAGCCGAACAGACTGCTGCCAACTCCGCTGAGGCCAAAAATACATCGGCGCCCTGTCCCAGACGGTTAGGGAAGTTCCTGGTTGAAGTAGATACCACTGTGGAATTCGGCGCTACCCGTGCCTGATTACCCATACATAGAGAGCAACCTGGCATTTCGGTGCGGGCACCGGATGTACCGAAAATATTGTAAATGCCTTCTTCCGTAAGCTGGTGTTCGTCCATCTTGGTTGGGGGTGCTATCCACAGCTTGGTGGGCAGCAGTCCGTCAACCTGCTTGAGAATTTCAGCAGCTGCCCGGAAGTTGCCGATATTTAGCATGCAGGATCCGATAAATACCTCATCGATCTTGGTGCCCTGAACCTCGGACAGCGGTTTCACATCATCTGGATCGTTGGGGCAGGCTAATAGCGGTTCCGTGATCTCGTTGAGGTCGATCTCTATGATTTTGTGGTATTCGGCGTCAGCATCCGGCTCCATCAGCTGCGGGTCTGCCAACCAGGCTTCCATTGACTGGGCGCGACGCTCCAGCGTTCTGGCGTCCTGATAGCCGTTGTCTATCATCCAGCGTAGCAGTGTGATGTTGCTCTTGAAATATTCAATGATTGGCTCTTTATTCAGGCGAATAGTACAGCCGCCCGCGGAACGCTCGGCGGAGGCATCGGAGAGTTCAAATGCCTGCTCGACTTTGAGGTCTGGTAAGCCTTCGATTTCAAGAATGCGGCCGGAGAAGATGTTCTTTTTGCCCTTTTTCGCTACGGTGAGATCGCCACTTTGGAGTGCTGCATAGGGGATGGCGTTGACCAGGTCTCGCAGGGTGATGCCTGGTTGCATCTCGCCCTTGAAACGGACCAGCACAGACTCAGGCATATCTAGCGGCATAACACCGGTGGCGGCCGCAAAAGCCACCAGACCGGAACCGGCTGGAAATGAAATGCCTATTGGGAATCGGGTATGGGAGTCGCCGCCCGTGCCCACAGTATCGGGCAACAGCATGCGGTTCAGCCAGGAGTGAATAATGCCGTCACCAGGCCGCAAGGAAACGCCGCCGCGAGTCTGGATAAAATCAGGCAGGGTATGTTGGGTATCGATATCCACAGGTTTGGGATAGGCGGCGGTGTGGCAGAACGATTGCATGACGAGATCTGAAGTGAATCCCAGGCACGCCAGGTCCTTGAGTTCGTCGCGGGTCATTGGTCCAGTTGTGTCCTGGCTACCAACGGTTGTCATCTTGGGCTCACAGTAGCTACCGGGTCTTACCCCATCAACACCGCAGGCGCGGCCAACCATTTTTTGCGCGAGGGTGTAACCCTCGTCCGATTCCTCGCCGATTACCGGTGCACGGAATACAGTGGAAGTGTCCAGCCCCATATGCTCGCGCGCTCGTTGCGTCAGCCCACGGCCAATGATCAGCGGGATCCGGCCGCCGGCACGGACTTCGTCCAGAAGTACTTCGGTTTTCAATTCAAACTCGGAAATGACTTCATCGGTGCCATGACGAACTATTTTTCCGTCGTAGACGCGAATATCGATGATGTCACCGGTATTGAGATTGTCTACGTCGCACTCGAAGGGCAGCGCGCCAGCATCTTCCATGGTATTAAAGAATATGGGAGCAATCTTGCCGGCAATACAGACGCCGCCACTGCGTTTGTTGGGAATGTAAGGTAAATCATCGCCGATGTACCACAGCACCGAGTTGGTGGCTGACTTGCGTGACGAGCCGGTTCCCATGACATCGCCAACCAGGGCTACTGGATGACCGGTCCTCTCTAGTTCATTGATTTGTTCTTCTGCGTTAGTCACACCCTCGCGCGGGTTCTTGTACATGGCCTTGGCGTGCAGAGGGATATCCGGGCGCGACCAGGCGTCCTGCGCCGGGGAGAGATCGTCGGTATTGGTCTCGCCGGGCACCTTGTACACGGCGACAGTCATTACTTCAGGGATTTCATTCTTTGAGGTGAACCATTCCGCGTCGGCCCAGGATGTCATAACGCGCTTGGCAGCAGCATTGCCGCCGTCGGCTTTCTCGGCGACGTCATGAAAGGCATCGAACATTAGCATCGTATGACAGAGTTCATCGGCCGCAAAATCGACAAGCTCACCGTCGTCGAGGAGGTCGATCAGTGTGGCAATGTTGTAGCCACCCAGCATTGTGCCTAGCAGCTTGACCGCAAACTTCTTGTCAATCAGCGGGGACTCAGCTTCGCCCTTGGCGACGGCTGACAAAAAGCCAGCTTTGACATAGGCGGCTTCGTCCACACCGGGAGGTACGCGATTTGAAATCAGGTCAACCAGAAATTCCTCTTCGCCGGCTGGGGGTGTCTTGAGCAGTTCTATCAGGTCGGCAACCTGGTCTGCTGAGAGGGGCTTTGGTACGACGCCCAATTCGGCGCGTTCAGCAACGTGTTTTCTGTAGGCTTCTAGCACGATAGGTTCCTCATGCGGTTGCTGTAGTGAATCGGTAAAGAAACAGCAGCTACTGACTGTGCAGTGCTCTGAGAATCACTAACAAGTGGAGTGAAGTTAAGAGTTGCGCTCTGCGGTTCCATTCCATTTGGGCTTTAATCCTGTCAGTAGAATTCCGTGGACAAAGCTTGTGAGTCGACGGTTCGTCACGCTGAAATGGAATGAGCACAATGCTATGCCGAAAATGCAAAGGCAACCTGTAAAACGCGCACGCATTCTATTGTAAATTCACGAAAAAATCCAGTTGCACGAGGCGAGGTGGGGTGCGCAAGCCAGCATAACCAGATAATTTCTATGGACTTTCTCTGTCCCAAATCGAAATATGCTGGAAGTTTTCCAGCAATGCCCTGGTGGTTCAGGGAGATGTTTACAAATACGGAAATCTTGCTAAAGTCTGCACCGGCTGGAACGAATGTAATAAAGCCGGTTACTCCATCGAGATGGCGAAATGACGAAAATCAAAACTCCCTGCATTGGAATCTGTTCGACTACTTCGCTCGGTGACCTCGTGTGCCGGGGCTGCAAGCGCTATGGTTTCGAAGTCATCAACTGGAATGCTTATGATGCGGACGCCAAGCACGCTGTCCTCAAACGTATTGAAAAATTTACCACCCAGTTGCTGTCCAGCCGGTTCCGTATTTTCTCGGTGCCCAATCTCAAGCTGGGCCTGGAACAAAATGCGATTCCGTTTGATCCCTCCTTGTCGCCATACTGTTGGCTGCATAATCTGCTAAAAAAACATCATCAGCAAATCGGTGATCTGAACCAGTTTGGTGTCTATGTTTTATCGGACCATGCGCACCTGGAATTGCAGGCGCTGGTTGAACAGGTCGAGGAAGAATTGCTGCTGCTGAGTTCCGCTCACCTGGATCGCTATCAGTTGAGTCCGGAGCAGAAACGCCAAAGCAGTCCTGAATCAAAATAGCGTGAAGTGAGCTAACGCGACTCAGGCAGTAATCGAATATTGTTTAAGCTGCCAGTGCTCACCGTCCAACTCCGCATACCAGCCTCTTTCCCCCCAATCTCCCAGCACCATCCGCGTCGCTTCACTGCTGCCGTCAATCTTGCTTTGCAAGGCTATGGAGTGGACGTAGGGGCGGTGCGTATGCCCGTGCAGTAGGCGTGGGCAGTCAACTCGCTGGAGGAATTCGAGCACCGCAGCCTGGTTTACATCCATGATGTCGTCTTGTTTTTCGGCAGTGGCTGCGCTGCTCTGTTGGCGAGCCTGGCGGGCAAAAGCAATACGCTCATCAAGGTTTCTGGCGAGGAAGTCCGCCTGCCATTCTGCCGATCTCACCATCGAGCGAAAAGCCTGGTATTCAGTATCGTCCGTGCACAATACATCACCGTGCATCAGGACGATGTCACCGAGTTTGCTGTGGAGGCGATAGGGTTCGGCAAGCAAGCTGGCGCCGCAGCGCGCAGCGAATTCCGTGCCCATCAGGAAATCCCGATTGCCGTGCATAAGATAGACATCGCTTCCGCATCCAGCGAATTCGTGTAGCGCTTGCGCGACAGTATCACTGGTAGCTGTGATGCCGTCATCACCAAGCCAGACCTCAAAGAGATCACCGAGAATATATAATGCTTCGCACTTACCCTTATTTTCCTGCAGGAACATCAGTAGGGCGCGAGTCAGGTCAGGGCGATCATCCTGTAAGTGCAGATCGGAAATAAATAGAATTGGCTTGCTCAATCAAAGTCTCTCGTGACGGCGAGGCGACGAAGAACAGGTCTAAATCAGCCTGGGATTCATGCGTCAGACTGATCCTGCTCTTTGATCTCGGTCGACTCAATGATGACATCGTCCACCGGCACGTCCTGGTGTCCAGCTCGAGAGGTGGTGTCGCAGCCCTTGATTTTGTTTACTACGTCCATGCCGTCGACTACTTTGGCAAAGACGGTGTAGCCCCATGCCTCGGCGCTTTTTCCACGATGATCGAGAAAGAAGTTGTCGCTGACGTTGATGAAAAATTGGGAGGTCGCCGAATGTGGGTCTGACGTTCTCGCCATCGCCAGGGTGCCGGTCAGGTTGCTTAAGCCGTTATCTGCTTCATTCTCTATCGGATCGTTGTTGGCCTTCTGCTGCATCCCAGGTTCAAAGCCCCCTCCCTGAATCATGAAGTTATCGATAACGCGGTGGAAGATGGTGCCGTCATAGAAACCTGCTTTAGCATATTGCATGAAGTTCGCAGCTGACTTGGGTGCTTTTTCGAAGTCCAGTTCGACAGAGATAGGCCCAAAATTGGTGTTCAAAACGATCATAAAGTCATTCCTTGGCTTGGATTACTTAACACAACAGACCGAGTTATAATACGGCTTTTGCCTGGCCCTAGATAGTCCCGAGAAGTTCTCTCCAACTGCTGCCTGGCTTATTGAGTCAGCAGCTAGAAGGCTTGCCTCAAAGCCACAAGCACTGGAAAGAATTCTCTGAGTAAGCCGTAAAGTGAATCTCAACAAAAACTGTATCGGCGCCGAATGCTCTAGCCATGTGCGCTTTAATGCGGCTGCGCGCAGGACCTGGCATCAGCAATGAGGTCCTAATGCCGCTATCGGTGCTAGCCGTAGCGACCCAGCCGCTCATCCCGGCACTCAGTAATAACAGTGTTCTAAATTTATGAATAACTCAAGCAAGACCAGCGGATCCAACGCCGCTTCCGCAGCGCCATCTAATTTCATCCGCACGCTCATAGCGTATGACCTGGAGAACGGGAAACACGGCGGACGTGTGCATACCCGTTTCCCACCTGAGCCCAATGGCTATCTTCACATTGGACATGCCAAGTCTATTTGCTTGAATTTCACGGTGGCTGCGGAAAACAACGGATACTGCAATCTCAGATTCGATGACACCAACCCAGCGAAGGAGAGCCAGGAGTTTGTCGACTCCATCAAAGACAATATCAAGTGGCTCGGCTTTAGCTGGCACGGCGAAGTCCGTTATTCCTCCAACTATTTTGAAACACTTTACGATTTTGCGGTTCAGCTCATCGATTCTGGCAAGGCATATGTTTGCAGCCTGAGCGCGGAGGAAGCGCGAGAATATAGGGGCACACTGACCGAAGCAGGTCGAAACAGCCCGGATCGCGGTCGATCTGTCGGCGACAACCTCGATTTGTTCGCGCGTATGCGAGCGGGAGAGTTTGCTGACGGCGCGTATTCAGTGCGCGCAAAAATTGATATGGCGTCTCCCAATATGAACATGCGAGACCCTGTGCTGTATCGAATCCGGCATGTTACGCACCACCAGACAGGAGACAAGTGGTGTATTTACCCGACCTACGATTACACCCATTGCATTTCCGACGCGATTGAAGGCATAACCCATTCGCTCTGTACTTTAGAATTTGAGGACCACCGGCCGCTCTACGACTGGATCTTGCAGGACCTTGAGATAGAGGCGATTCGAGCAGCCAGTGTCCTGGCGAACTCCCCAGAGAAGTATGTTCTGCCCGAACAAACTGAATTTGCCAAACTCAAACTGAATTACACCATGATGGGAAAGCGCAACCTCAAGACCATGGTCGAAGAAGGCGTGGTATCAGGTTGGGATGACCCGCGCATGCCCACAATTGCTGGTATGCGGCGGCGGGGATTTACCCCGGCATCAATTCGTAATTTTTGCGAGAGTGTGGGCGTGAGTCGCAGCGAGGGGGTCGTTGATCTCGGTATGCTTGAGCACGCGATTCGTGACGATCTGGATAAACATGCGCCCCGCGCAATGTGCGTGATGAACCCGCTGCGTGTTGTCATCGGTAACATCGCAGCAGGCGAGATACAGCAACTGGATATGGCATCGCACCCAAAGGATGAGTCACTTGGCCGTCGCAGCGTGCCTTTCACCAGGGAGATAGTTATCGACCGGGCAGATTTCGAGTCTGACCCGCCGGCTGGTTTTAAGCGTCTGATACCAGGCGGGGAAGTCCGGCTGCGGGGATGCTATGTCATCAAATGCAATGAAGTGGTAACAGATTCGGATGGCGAGGTAATCGCCCTGCATTGCAGTGCGGATCTCGATACTCTGGGCAAGAAACCGGAAGGCAGAAAAGTTAAGGGCGTTATCCACTGGGTATCAGCCAGTGAAGGTAAACCAGTTTCGATTCGTCTGTATGATCGCCTGTTTACCGTAGAAAACCCGGAATCCAAACAGATTGAAGACTATCGCAGCTGTCTCAACCCCGACTCGCTAATAGAAATTGCAGGTGGGCTAATAGAGCCAGCTGCGATTACAGGGGAGCATCAGCGATTTCAGTTCGAGCGGGAAGGTTATTTCTGCCTGGATGAGCTGGATTCCAGCCCGGACAATCCGGTGTTTAATCGGACAATAACGTTGCGCGATTCCTGGGCTAAGTAAGGGCGAGTGAGTAAGCAGTGGTAAAAATCTACAACACCTTAACGCAGCAAAAAGAAGAGCTCCGCCCCCTTGAAGCAGGAAAGGTGAAGCTATATGTGTGTGGAATCACGGTCTATGACTACTGTCATCTTGGTCATGCTCGCATGCTGGTGGCATTCGATGTCGTTGTGCGCTACCTGCGCTTTCGCGGTTATGACGTGACCTATATTCGAAATATCACGGACGTTGATGACAAAATTCTTGCTCGGGCAATAGAGAATAATGAAGCCTTTACCGATGTAACTGATCGATACATTGCCGCCATGCATGAAGATGAGGCTGCACTTTCTATACTGCACCCTGATCAAGAACCGCGAGCTACAGCCCATATTGAAGAGATGGTCAGCATGATCGAGCGCCTGATTGATACTGACCACGCTTATCGTGCGGAAAATGGCGACGTCTACTATGCGGTAACGCGCTTTCCAGACTACGGCAAGCTATCGAAGAAGAAGCTCGATGAACTCCTGGACGGTGCCCGGATCGAAGTTGGTGAGCTGAAGCGAGACCCCAGGGATTTCGTGCTGTGGAAATCCGCCTCAGATAATGCAGTAGGCTGGGATTCCCCGTGGGGCTATGGCCGTCCCGGTTGGCACATCGAATGCTCGGCGATGGCCACCTGTGCGCTGGGCAATACCTTTGATATTCACGGTGGTGGATCTGACTTAATGTTTCCCCACCACGAGAACGAAATTGCGCAGTCAGAGGCAGCAACCGGAGAGACCTTTGCGAAGCTTTGGATGCACAACGGACCACTCCGCATCGATGATGAGAAGATGTCTAAATCCCTGGATAATTTTTTTACCGTAAGGGAAGTCCTTCAGCACCATAAGGCCGAGGTCGTTCGCAATCTCCTGATCTCCAGTCATTATCGCAGCCCAATTAATTATTCAGAGCAGAGCCTCGTGCAATCCGCCAAGGCCCTTGAGCGCTTCTATCACTGTCTCAAGGATCTGGATATCAGGAACGCCAAGTCGCTTACCAATAGCCGCTTTGAAAAGGCGTTTGTTGCGGCCATGGATGATGACTTCAATACGCCTGAAGCCTTCAGCGTGATGTTTGAAATGGTTTCCGAGATTAATAGGATCAAAGTGACAGATCAGGATCTTGCGAATCAGCTTGGGGCGCTGCTGGTGCGCCTGGGGGGCAGTATGGGCATCTTACAAGCTGAGCCTGCTGCTTTTCTGCAGGCATCAGTGGGTGCTGAGATTGACTCGGCTGAAATCGATCGTCTGGTCGCCGCGAGGGATCAGGCTCGTGCTGATAAAGATTGGGGAAAGGCAGACGAGATCAGAGATCAGCTAACTGCGCTAAACGTTGTGGTAGAAGATGGTGCCGCGGGTAGCACCTGGCGCATCGAAGCGTAGTATAATCAAGATTCGTCAGGGCCAATTGACGAGTGGGTATGGCGCGAGTATTATGCCGTCCTCCTGAAATTGGACGAAATTTCGGAATTATCGGGGTATAGCGCAGTCTGGTAGCGCGCTTGCTTTGGGAGCAAGATGTCGGGAGTTCAAATCTCTCTACCCCGACCAAATT
>DLPV01000033.1:0-6009 GCA_002477465.1 Gammaproteobacteria bacterium UBA7449
CCGACCCTGCTCTGCCAGGTGAAAGGCGGTGGAAGCGCCGGCGATACCACCGCCAATAATCAGTACGTCGGTATCGTTAGCGTCGCTCTGGGCAAAGACTCCACGGGGTGCGGCGCTTGCCGCTGCCAGGGCCCCAATACCCGCTAACACCCGGCGCCTGCAAGGCATGCCTGGACTCGCCTTCGCAACAGAAGCGGATGGCCTGCTGTGGTTTTTATTCCAGCTGCTATTGTCGTGATCTGTCATGACATCTCCTGCCTGGATAGACTTGTTCTGGCTTACGCCTTTGCGTTTCTAGTCGGTCGCAGTGCTATTGCCTGCGCGATCGATAAATGTCTCACCATCCAACTGGTCACGAATCTCTGCGGGGACTGCAACCTCAAGGTGAGTAAGCAGTGATGGTAAGACATCTACGATGCCAGGCATGTTGTAGAAATTTCTATTGAGCCTCTCACTATTGCTTGCGATCCAGATGGTTCGCTCCCGCTCAGACTGGCCGCCATGGTTTTTACCGGTGTCGGTGTCGCGCCCGTGATCTGTTGTCACCAAGATGAGCCAGTCTTCTTCGTATAGCACCTGCCGCTGCATTGCCGCCTGCCAAATCTTTCCTACGTTGGCATCCATTAAGGTAACAGCGGAATTCAGCTCATCACCATCACCAAACATATGACCGATATCATCGGTAAATTCCAGGTAGACCCGGGAGAGATCTGGCCCTTCTCGGCTGATATAGCTGGCTGCCTCATCACTCACCAGCGCATCAATTTCCCTGATGAATTGCCTTGCCTCGTCGTGAGGAAATCGCTCTTCATCATTTTCAAAGCCATCAAAATAATAATTCAGCTTTTGCCCACCTGCCTCGGGTAGACCTTCGCCGATAAGTTTGGTGCGGTTATCTTCCCAGCTTGAGAACAGTGCCGTGCGGATCGAGGCGTTCTGTTGCTTGGCGATTCGGAAGATATCCCAATAGCGATAGTCCGGTGCTTCTATGGCGTTGCTGTAGACACTATGCTTATTGGCCCAGGTACCGGTTAGTAAACTGTTATAGCCCACCGCTGAGACTGTCGGACTCTCGCTGGCGCCGCCAGGTTCGCCGCCCACATAGGCCCGGGCATAGCCTGTTTCTCCAGCCAGCTCATCAATAAAAGGCGTGGGCGCCGTTTCAAGCACATCAGCCGGAATACCATCGACGATAATAAAAACGACCTTGGGCTCTCCCCGATCTATGACTACCGGGTCAGCTGTGCTGCAGCCAATGAGGGTACAAACCAGCACTGCAAGCAGGCCAGGTGAAACAGGGGTAGAGCGAAGCAAAGCAATCCTCATCACAACACCAGAAGCAGTAGCATGAGTGGTAGACATGAAAGTGTAACAGGCATCTCGGTGGACCTGTTAGACTAGCGTAAAATTCGAATTGACCGGCTACCCCTCACAAATAAAATGATCTCCTCAACTGGCTGCTGTCAGTAATGCAAACCATTCTTTCTGTTGCAGTCGCCTGCGTGCTGCTTACTTCCTTGTTGTTGGTGCTACGATGGGGTTCTCTGATCCTGCATGGCGAGATGCCCACGCGCTTTTTTGCCTTCTTCGCCATTCTGTTTACGTCCGGGCTCGATGTAGGACTCATCATCTTTCCGCTCACCGAGTTTCCGGTCTACGAAACTGAAACGGTCTATGAATTCGCCAATCCCCTGGCCATTGCCTTCGGCTTTTGGGGGTTTCTGATCTGGCTGTTCTACTTCGTCACCACATTCTACTTTTGTATTGTTGAACCACGCCTCAAGTTATTTGAGATCACCTGGGTCAAGTGGATTAATAATGTCGTCATCATTGCCACCTGCGCCTTCACCGGATACCTGTTCCTCACTTACCTGCCGGACTACGTCGATGGGATTCCCTCGTCATTGCAATTTATTGTCGTGGCCCTGGTGCTGCTGGCGGCGGTTTTTTCCAGCACGGATATTCGTTACGTCAAAGTACTGAGCCTTTCCTCCACCTGGCTGTTCTTTTCACTGATATTGGTGATGTGGGTTTTTGGCGGCCTTGGTCTCGACGGGCTAGCGAACAACCTGAAACAAATTGGCGGCTACTTTAACCAGATTCACCGTTTCGCCCTGCCTTTCTCCGATTATCATGCGTTCTACCTGTTCTGGTGGTTTGCCTGGAGCATCATGATCGGGCAGTTTGTGGCACGCTTTGTGGGTGGGCTACAAACCTGGCAGTTATTGCTTGCGTTACTCTGTATCCCTTCCATTCCCATTGCTCTCTGGTTCTCTGTACTGTTTGGCGTATACGAGCAGGGTCAGAGCATTACCGGTCTGATGAATGGGTTTATGTTGACGGTGGGGGTTATTTTCGTGGTGAATTCACTGGATTCACTCACCCGCCTCTACTCAGATAATCTGCAGTGGAACGTTGCACGTTTCGGCCGCAGAAAATACATACTGCTGCACTGGTCACTGCTCTACAGCCTGATTCTGCTCTATCAATTCACGCCATTGCAGATTGAATGGATTGGCCTGATAGTAATTGGTCTCTATACCGTCATTGCGACATTGATTATTATCCACCGCCACAAGCTACAGGGAACCGCACAGGGCTAGAAGCCAGAGAACTAAATGGAAGAATTTGATCACATCATTGTCGGAGCAGGCTCTGCAGGCTGCGTTTTGGCCAATCGATTGTCGGCCGAGTCTTCGAATCGTGTCCTGCTGGTTGAAGCCGGTGGCGGTGATCAGCACCTGTTTGTGCAGATGCCCACGGCGCTGTCTTATCCCATGGCAATGAATCGATTCAACTGGGGATACTACTCCGACCCAGAGCCGGGCCTGGATGGCAGGCGCATTTCCTGCCCGCGCGGCAAAGGTCTGGGCGGCACCTCCTCAATCAATGGCATGGTCTACGTGCGCGGCAATGCACAGGATTATGAGGAATGGGAAAGTCTGGGGGCTGCTGGCTGGGGATATCGCGATTGCCTGCCCTACTTTAAACGCGCGGAATCCTGGGTCGGCGGCGGCAATCGCTATCGCGGTAAATCGGGCCCTTTGGGCGTAAGCGCTGGCAATGAAATGCGCTTGAACCCGCTCTATCGTGCCTTCATCGACGCAGGTGTCGAGGCGGGTTACCCCGAGACCATCGACTATAACGCCGAATTTCAGGAAGGTTTTGGCCCCATGCACATGACGGTGCGTGATGGCGTGCGGGAATCAACCTCGCGCGCCTATTTAAAGCCCGTGCGCCATCGTCGCAATCTTGAAGTCTTGACCCGCGCGCATGTGCAGCACATTGAGTTAGATGGCGATCGCGCAACTGGCATCTCCGTTGAAGTCCTGGCCAGGCCCAGAACTATCAGGGCGCGCAAGGAAGTGATTCTGGCCGCAGGCAGTATTGCCTCCCCGGCATTGCTGCAGCGATCCGGAATTGGGGATCACGCCCATCTGCAGTCTGTCGGTGTCACGCCAACCCACTCCTTGCCCGGTGTCGGGGAAAACCTGCAGGATCATCTGGAAGTCTATTTCCAGTTTCACTGCAAACAGCCAGTAAGCCTCAACAACAAGCTGGATCTGCTTAGCAAGGGGCTTATTGGTGCCAGGTGGCTTTTACTTAAGGATGGGCTCGGCGCCACCAACCATTTTGAATCCTGCGCCTTCATTCGATCCCGAGCCGGCCTAAAGTCGCCTGATATTCAATATCATTTTCTGCCAGCCGCCATGCGCTACGACGGCACTCCATCAATCGCGGGACACGGCTTCCAGGTGCATGTGGGACCCAATAAACCGAAAAGCCGGGGTCAGGTTCGCATCACTGCCGGGGATGCCGCAGCGGCACCCAGCATCAAGTTTAATTATTACCAGCATGGAGATGATATTGCCGCCTGGCAGCAGTGCATTCACCTTACCCGCGAGATCATGCAGCAGCCGGCGATGGCGGCTTACAACGGTGGCGAGATACAGCCTGGGCCGGAGGTGCAGAGCGCAGATGAGATCGATGCCTGGCTTAAACAGAATATTGAGAGTGCCTATCATCCAGCCGGCACTTGCCGTATGGGGCCAGCCAGCGACTCAATGGCTGTGGTTGATACAGCGGGTTGTGTCCACGGCATTGATGGGCTGCGGGTTGTGGATGCGTCGATATTTCCGAGTCTGCCCAATGGCAACATCAACGCGCCGGTGATCATGGCGGCTGAAAAGCTTGCCGACGCCATTCTGCATAAAACGCCGCTACCGGCCGCCGAAGTGCCTGTACATCTCCCTGAGAACTGGGAAACACAGCAGAGATAAAGAACAAGAATTAACGCAGTTCGTGCAGTTGGGGTCAGAGTAAAAATACAGTACTGTATTTTTACTCTGACCCCTTTTTAAACCCCCTTTTTAGGAAAAAGGGGCCTGGCGATCTACAATGCATTTTCTCCGCTATAGACTGCTTTAGATTAAGGGAATTCAATCTCCGGTGACTAAGGAATCAACGCTGACAACTGAACAACGGTCTGTGCTTCTGATGGTCCTGCCTAATGCCCTGGCCGTTCCCATCATGTTGTCCTCAGTCAATGTGGCCTTACCAGATATAGCCTCAGATCTGAATTTATCTGCGGTCGCTGTGAGTTGGGTGCCTACGGTATTCCTGATGGCTAGTGCGATGTTTGTGCTGATCTTTGGTCGCGTAGCTGATATGTATGGGCGCAAGAAAGTGTTCCTGATAGGCGCCATGACGGTGATCGTGGCATCACTTATGGCAAGTATGGCAGTTGATAGTTCACAGTTGTTAGTGGCTCGATTTCTTCAGGGCTTCGGCGCAGCGATGCTCTATGCAACTCAGATGGCACTTATCTCGTCGGTGTTTCCGCCACAGGCCCGAGGGCGGGCAATAGGCTGGGTAATCTCGCTGATCTATGTAGGCTTGGCCGTAGGACCATTATTAGGTGGGATAATTACAGAGTATTTTGGCTGGCGCCCCACGTTTTACTTACAGATACCCCTCGCTTTTGCGGTGCTTTACATCGGGATATTTAAAGTAAAAAAAGAATGGGCTGCTGAAGAACGGGGTAACTTTGATGTTATTGGTGCAGGCTTGTATGCAGGGAGTATCGCACTCATCTGCTTAGGGATCGCTTTCATGCCTCAAGGTTACGCCTGGCTTATTTTTATTGGCGGCATTGCGGGGGTGTTGATTTTCTTTAGCTACGCGCGAAGGGCGCAGCAACCGCTATGGAATGTGAGCCTGTTTTTTACCAATCGACTCTTTACTTTTTCCTGCATGGCTTCGCTCATTATGTATAGCGCCACGTTCATGAACGTGGTGTTAGTTAGTCTCTATCTGCAATATATACAAGGTATGCCGGCGATGCTTGCCGGCTCAGTTATGATGGTGCAGCCTCTGGTGATGGCTATATTTTCTCCTTTGGTGGGCCGTTACGCTGATCAGCTTGAACCACGCTGGCTCGCTTCGTCCGGTATGTTGATTACCGCCATTGGTTTGCTCGCACTCGCCGCATTGGGCTGTGACGATTCGGTGCCACGAATTGTATTGGCGCTGTTCATTACCGGCTTCGGATTTAGTTTATTTTCCACGCCCAACGTGAATGCGATGATGGGTTCAGTGGAGAATAGATTTCTGGGTGCAGCATCTTCAGCTGTAGCAATAACCCGTATATTGGGCCAGATGGCCAGTATGGTCCTGGTGACTTTGCTATTTGCACTATTCATCGGAGACTTGCCTTTTTCACCAGACAATTTCTCTCTATTGGCTTCAACCATACGAATCGCCTTTTACCTTGCAGCGCTGCTCTGTCTCCCTAGCCTTTTATTTTCACTGTCTCGTGGGAAGACTGCACGCCATGGAGAGCTTAAGAGTGACTAAGTCTGTATCGCCATTGGGAACGTGGCAGTCTGGGTTGACTGCAGAAAAAGTAAGTCGGCAGTCGGAAGAAATTGGTTTTCTGCAACCAACAGAGAATGGTGTCTACTTCATAAATTGCGTAGACGGTGACCGCGACCAAATGGCCGTCTGGCT
>DLPV01000033.1:6337-30903 GCA_002477465.1 Gammaproteobacteria bacterium UBA7449
CAAAGAGGTGCGGGTGCGTCCAGCCAAATTACACCGGCTCAATTCAATGTTCGAAGCAGAGTGCATGAGTATGGCGGTTCACCGTACGTTATAGCTGCAGACATGTTGTTCTTTGTCAATTTCAACGATCAAGCTCTCTACAGCATTGCTCTCGATGAAGTCGGTTTTGCCAACAAAGAGTCAAACGTAGCTCGACAAATCACTCCCGCAAATAGCGGTCTTCGTTATGCTGATTTCGCTTTTGATGTATTCAGGAATCGCCTCATCTGCGTCAGGGAAGATCACCGTCAGGTTGACCCAGAGAAATTTTCCGCTGCTGATATTCACAATACGCTGGTCTCGCTTGCGATTGACAGTGAATGTCTAATTGAAGGTGATGTGCTCTTTCAAGATTCTGATTTCGTGTCTTCACCTTGTCTTTCTAATGACTATCAACAACTCGCTTTCGTTAGCTGGGATCATCCCAATATGCCCTGGGATGTGACGCAGATTAGAGTGGCTTCCTTGGCTGCAAACGGGCAACCCACAGAATTACAGCGCATTGATGGTCAAAAGCCAGGCTCACTGCTGCAACCTCGATTTGACTCTAAAGGCTGGCTTTACTTTATTGCAGACTGGTCAGATTGGTGGAATCTTTATTGTATCGATCCAGAAGGACTGCAGAGTAAACAGATACCTACTTGCATACTGCCTGTGCCAGCAGAGTTCTGTTCAGCTCAATGGCAGTTAGGTAAATACAATTATGACATTGATGTTAATGATGAAATCCTTGCCAGCTATACTCAAAACGGCTTGTGGTCCATCGCCAGGCTGAGACAGGATTCACAAAGTAGTGCAGGTTCTAGTGCCCCATGGAGTCATCATAAATTGGTTGAAGGCCTTGGTCAGATCGAAGATCTCAATAGCCAGGATGGTTCTCTTTATTTTTGTGGCGCCACTGAACTCGATTCACACGGTGTCTATAGATACGAAACCGATTCAGAGTCGAAAAAATCTTCTACGAAAGTTTCAAGAAAAATAATCGGAGCAGTGGCGCAAATTGACGCAGCCGAGATTTCGACACCAGAATTAATTGAATACGAAACCGGAAACCATGCAACCGCTTATGGTTTGTTCTATCCACCTACGAACGCTAGTCATCAGTACTCGGCTCACGAACTGCCACCTTTATTGGTGAGTGTGCACGGCGGGCCCACAAGCGCGGCACGGCCTGTGCTTAATCTTAAATTGCAGTATTGGACTAATCGGGGCTTCGCCGTTCTGGATGTTAACCACCGAGGCAGCACGGGATGGGGTAGGGCATTTCGCCAGCAATTGAATCTGAGTTGGGGTGTTGTTGATCTGCAAGATGTAGTGAGTGCAGTTGAGTATCTGATCGCCGAAAACCTTGTGGACCCGGCCAGAGTCGTAATCCATGGTGGCAGTGCCGGTGGTTACTCAGTCATGGCAGGATTGGCACATACGGCACTTTTTGCCGCCGGTGCCAGTTATTACGGGGTAAGCGATCTTGAGGTGCTGGCCCGGGAAACCCATAAATTTGAATCCCGCTATCTTGACAAGCTGATCGGGCCGTATCCTGATGCAGTTGATATATACCGGGAACGCTCTCCGATACATCATCTGGGCAAAATTGATGCCCCTTTACTGTTGTTGCAGGGTCTCCAGGATAAGGTGGTGCCGCCTACGCAGGCAGAGATGGTTTGTGACAATTTGCAACAGAAAGGGGTTTACGTGAAGTACATTACTTTTCCCGGGGAAGGTCACGGCTTTAGAAATCTGGCCAATCAAGTTTCTGCACTTGAAGCAGAACTTGCGTTCTACCTCGAAGTGTTTGAAAATCAATAATACATAAATATATCAGGTACTTAGAAATTATTCTATTGATGATTTTGCATCAGACCGCGGCTGCCGGTATAAAGCCAGAATTCCCGTCAATATCACTCCTTTAAAGGCGCAATAATCCGCAATCGAGACTGCTATTTCGGTGGGGAATACAAACCGGCACGCCTGTTGAATTCACTAGCCAACCGCCGCGAAACCATGCTAAGTTCATAAAGCTACTCAAATGTAGTGATCATTAAATTCAAGCTTGAATATATATAAAGGGAGATCAGTGGTATGTGGACTAAGCCTTCTTATCAAAAGATCCGTCTTGGTTTTGAAGTCACAATGTACTTCAAGTCTGTCTAATTTTTAGACAGAAACCAGGAAAAATTAGTACTGCGAATAGCCCGTTTAAACGGAATCACTAATCGCAATGGCTAATCTAAAAAGCGCCAGACTCAGTCTGGCGTTTTTGTTTGTGCACACCGCAGTGCTTTCAACATCATCCAGTTAATAACCCTGTAAAGATTGATTCATCATGCACGTTAGAGTTTTAGGTTCAGCAGCGGGTGGTGGCTTCCCCCAATGGAATTGCAACTGCCCAAATTGTCATGGCGTACGCACTGGCAGCATCAAGGCAACCCCACGCACGCAGTCTTCAATCGCAGTCAGTTCGAATGCTGTAGATTGGGTTTTATTCAATACCTCTCCTGACCTACTGGCACAATTGGCAGCATTTCCGACACTGCAACCAGCCAGGGCCATTCGTGATACCGCAATCAAGGCCATTGTTTTCATGGATAGCCAGATTGACCATACAACGGGTTTATTAATGCTGCGCGAAGGATGCCCCCATGAAATTTACTGTAGCGATATGGTGTTCGAAGATCTCAGCACAGGCTTTCCGCTGTTTGAAATGCTGAAACACTGGAATGGTGGGATTAATCGTCATCCAATCCCCTTAGATGGAAACAGTTTCAGCATAGCGGGTATTGACAATCTTTCTTTCACCGCCATCCCGGTGACAGGCAAAGCACCACCCTATTCTCCCCACCGGAACGACGCCCATGTAGGTGACAACATTGGAATCAAGGTTACTGACGACGTTAGCGGCAAAGCGGTGTTCTATGCACCCGGGCTTGGTGAGGTCACCGATCAAACTCGGCAGTTAATGAGTGAAGCTGATTGCCTATTGATAGATGGAACCTTCTGGGAAGAAGACGAAATGCGGGTCGTTGGACTTGGCGAGAAAAAAGCGGCCGATATGGGACATCTACCGCAATCTGGAGCGGGGGGCATGTTAGACGTTTTGCGACCCATGAATAAACCTCGTAAAATCCTTATTCATATTAACAATACCAACCCAATCTTGAACGAAGAGTCCGAGCAACGGCAGCGCGTGCTTGATGAAGGTGTTGAAGTATCTTATGACGGTATGGAAGTGGAGCTTTAGGCTAACTGCTTTATCGCTGACGCCAACGATCCTGCGAGATTTATAATGAGCAGCCTGAACATCGACACAGATCAGTTTTCTATCAACCCCCAGTATCGATTTCAATGGGAAGAGGCACAGGAATGTCATGTGCTGCTGTTTCCCGAAGGGTTGGTCAAATTAAGTGGCAGCGCAGCTGAAATAATGCAGCGCTGTCAGCAACCAACAACGCTTGTTGCTCTTGTGGATGAACTGCAGCAAACGTTTCCTGGGGTCGAAGGACTCGAGAATGACGTAAGAGAATTTTTGAACGATGCCCGAGAACAAGATTGGATCGTCTCCGTCTGACGGTGTAGAAGAGAAGACATATATCCCTATGTGGCTGCTGGCAGAGCTGACTTATGCCTGCCCGGTACAGTGCCCATACTGTTCCAACCCTCTACAAATCTCTGCTAATCGAAAACAAGAGCTCACCACTGACCAATGGATTGATGTGCTTCGTCAAGCCCGTAAGCTGGGCGCAGTTCAGCTAGGGTTTTCTGGCGGAGAACCTTTGGTGCGCACGGATTTATTGCAGTTGCTTGAAGAGGCAAAATCCCTTGGCTTCTATACCAACCTCATTACTTCGGCCATCGGTTTAGATGCTGACAAGATCGCTGCATTTAAGGAAGCCGGGCTCGGACATATTCAAATATCCTTTCAGGGCAGTAATAGGGAGTCCAACGAAAAATTTGGCGGAACCGACAGTTTCGACCAGAAGATGGCAATGACCAAAGAAGTAATCCGCCAGAAATTACCACTCGGATTAAACTTCGTTCTCCATCGGCATAACTTGCACCAAGTTGGAGAATTTCTTGAAACTGCTGAGCAGCTCGGCGCAGAGTTCGTCGAACTGGCCAACACGCAATATTATGGCTGGGCCAAACACAACCAACAGGGTTTGCTGCCCAGCAAGAAGCAATTAGAAGATGCCGAGCGTGTAACTAATGAATTCCGGAGCCGTCACAAGGGCACCATGGACGTATTTTTTGTAGCACCGGATTACTATGATGACCGTCCAAAGAAGTGTAGCAATGGATGGGCGACGACATTTATTAATGTTACTCCTGAAGGCGACGTGTTGCCGTGTCACGCCGCAAAGATTATTCCAGGCGTGGAATTTCCGAATGTAAAGCAGCAAAACCTAGGTGATATATGGTGCTCTTCGGATCTGTTCAACAAATATCGCGGGACAGATTGGATGGTCGAACCTTGCGCCAGCTGCCCGGAAAAAGAGATCGATCTCGGGGGCTGTCGCTGCCAGGCCTTGATGCTAACGGGAGATGCAGCAAATGCTGATCCAGTTTGCAGCCTTTCTCCGTACCATGAGGAGGTGACTGCTATCACTGATCAAGCGCAAAATGAGTTTGATCCTGACGAGCCAGCACCATTGTTATTTCGAAATATGAAAAACGCTAAACAATTCAACACTGATCAATCCTAGAGAGTCATAATGAGCGCCTGGAGTAGAGAGGAGTTTGAACAGAAACTCCGAGAGAAAGGGAAGTATTATCACATCTATCATCCGTTTCATGTAGCCATGAACGGCGGCGAGAGTAGTCGTGAACAGATTCACGGTTGGGTGGCTAACCGTTTTTACTACCAGGTAACAATCCCGATCAAGGATGCTGCCATCATGGCTAACTGCACTGAGCGGGACGTGCGGCGTGAATGGGTGCAGCGTATTCTTGATCATGATGGCGTCGACGGAGAAGAAGGCGGCATTGAGGCATGGTTGAGACTGGGGGAAGCCGTGGGCATGACACGCGAGCAAATCGTATCCCATGAACAGGTGCTTCCGGGCGTGCGTTTCGCGTGTGATGCATATCTAAACTTTGCCAGGCGCGCGAGCTGGCAGGAGGCAGCTTGTTCTTCTTTGACTGAGCTGTTCGCCCCGAAAATTCACCAGTCGCGTCTCGATTCCTGGCCGACTCACTATCCGTGGATCAATGCCGAGGGGTACCAATATTTTCGCAAACGCCTTTCTGAAGCACGTCGTGATGTGCAGCATGGCTTGAACATCACTCTAGACCACTTTAAGACCCGCGAGCAGCAGGAACATGCACTGGATATCCTGCAGTTCAAGCTTGATGTACTGTGGACTATGCTGGACGCGATGCAGTTGGCTTATACCTACAATGAGCCACCATTCCACTCTTGCCGCTAGACCGTGTATCGTAGGTAAAAAAGGGGTCAGAGTGTATAAACAGTACCATATATATACTCTGACCCCTTTTCCACCTACTCTTCAGCCTCACTCACCCGCGTCACATTGTCATCCGGATTTCGGTCGATCATCTTGTTAAAGGGATCGATACCCACTGAGACCGGGTGGTTGTAAAGCAAGCTGCCTGCCATTGGCATGACCTGTTCGTTCATCTCGAACGGCGTCCAGTAGCGAGTGATTTCGGAAATTGCCACCTGTCCAAATGGATTCAGAAGGCTCAACAGAGCGATATCTTCCGGGTCGACCAGAGCCGACACAGTAGCCTGCAGAACCAGAATCAGTATCAGCACGACGTAGCTGGCCAATAGGCTGCGCGTCAGTGTTGTGACCAGGAATACCAGGGTGCCAATCAACAGAATATTAGGAATGGCGATGGCCCAGGTCGCGAACCAGTAGGCATCGATTCGAAACGCGATTGCCGACAGCACCTAATCGGTAGCGGTTACGGTATGATTTTGGAACTCCAACTTCTAACTTGCTGAGGATTTCGAGTACGGCTTGTTCAGCACTGCCTTCAGCATTCGGCAAACTGAGCTGCGCATATTCGCGGTGCAGCGGAAAGAGTTCCTCAAAGATCATATCCAGGCTCTGATCCTGGGCGCTCGCGATACCGCGTTGATCTATATTTTGAATCCGTCGTTTTACCGTGGCGAGGTCGATATCAAAAAACACCACGGTAGAAAAATCCATCAAGTGTCGCATTCCGGCCTGACTATAAACAACGCTACCGCCGGTTGAGATCACAGTCTCGCTTGTGGATAGCGACAAGACCTGCGCCTCCTCTAACCGTCTCAATGCCAGGTAGCCCTGAACATCAAGCAACTGTTGCAGGGACGCACCTGCATCTCTCTAAATCAGCCGGTCGGTGTCAATACACTGCCATCCCAACTGTGCGGCCAAAGCCTGGCCTACAACTGTTTTCCCTGCGCCCGGCATCCCGATAAGGGAAATATTCCTTGTCATCAAAGTTCTAATTCAGCCCTTACTAATCACTGGGCACGATAGGCAATACGATCCACGAACTAAACTGTGGCCCATGGTGCACGCTATTGCGTGCTACCACCGCTTCGGTTTCGTCCACGTTGTTGCCGCTGGTGTTCAGATGTGGCCGATGCTGCGCATATAAATAGCAGCGATGAAACTGCAAGCGACAGAGAAGACTTCGCCATGACAGGACTCAAATGGTTTGAATCGGCCAGATACTATTAGGTTTGTGGCTATTAGCAAGATGTGCCGGAGAAATAAGTCTGTCCCTATTGGCGCCCTCTAACCTATACTTCCCGGCTGTTTTTCCGAGCACTGGCAACGCTCATGGAATTCTTCCTTAGCTACATGCAGTTACAAACCAGAAATCATGATCTCCCTGAACAATGTCACCCTGATGCGCGGCAATCAAACGCTGTTTGAAGATGCCAACCTGACTCTGCGCGGCGGGCAGCGCACGGGCATCATCGGACGTAACGGTGCCGGCAAGACCAGTCTGTTCAAAGCCCTTGAGCAGGAGATTCCTATTGAACAGGGATCGATCAAACTCCCCAACGGCCTGCGCACTTCAACAATGTCGCAGGAAACGCCAGGCAGCAATCACAGCGCGCTGGAATTCGTTATCGATGCCGACACCGAGTTCCGTCGACTCGAGCAGGCACTGCAAGATGCAGAAGCAGAAGATGATCACAACGCCCTGGCGCAGCTGCATGGTGACCTGGAAAACATCGATGGCTACAACATCAGCAATCGTGCTGAACAGCTTTTGTCTGGTCTCGGTTTCAGCAAGGCGCAGTACCACAATCCCATTAGCAGCTTCTCTGGCGGCTGGCGCGTGCGGCTAAACCTCGCGGCGGCGCTTATGTGCCCATCCGATCTGCTTATGCTCGACGAACCCACTAACCACCTGGATCTAGAGGCTACGGTGTGGTTAGAACAATGGCTGCAGCGCTACCAGGGAACCTTGCTGATTATTTCCCACGACCGTTCCTTTCTCGATGCTGTAATCGGGCATGTCATCAGCTTCGAAGGTGGCGACCTAGTGGCTTATACCGGTAACTACAGCGCCTTCGAAAAGTTGCGGGCGGAGCGCCTGACGCTGCAGGCCGCCATGATTGCAAAACAGCAGAAGCGCCGTGACGAGATAGAAGACTTTGTGCGCCGCTTCCGCGCCAAGGCCAGCAAGGCAACCCAGGCACAAAGCAGGTTGAAAGAATTGAACCGCATGCAGGAGATCGCGCCCGCACATATCGATTCCCCTTTCCGCTTCCACTTCCCTAAACTTGACCAGCTGCCCAATTTCCTTATGCAGGTGGAAGCACTCACCATAGGCTTCGACGCGCCGCTGGTGCAGAAAATCAATCTCGCTGTTAGATCCGAAACGCGAATTGGTTTATTAGGATTCAATGGCAGCGGCAAATCCACTCTGCTGAAGGTGCTGGCGCAACAGCTTGAGCCCTTAGCCGGCGACATTACTCGTGCGAAAAAACTGAAGGTTGGCTACTACGCCCAACACCAGGTAGATGAACTTAACCAACAGTCCACGCCTTTCGAGTTAATCCAGAAACTCGATCCCAAAGCCAGCGCGCAGGAAGTTCGCAATTATCTCGGCGGTTTCGATTTTCGGGGCGACCGCATCAATGAAAAGATTGGCATCTTCTCAGGTGGTGAGAAAGCGCGCCTGGCGCTTGCCAAAGTCGTGCGCAGCGAACCCAACCTGCTGCTAATGGATGAGCCAACTAATCACCTGGATCTGGAGATGGTGCATGCTCTCACCGTTGCCCTGCAGGAATATGAGGGGGCACTGATTATCGTATCCCATGACCGTCACCTGCTGAGCAACACGGTAGATGAGTTCTACTCTATTCATCATGGGGTCTTTGCCGAGTTCAAGGGCGATCTAAAAGAGTACGAGAAATGGCTTTCGAAACAGCAAACGCCAGGACAGGATTATCCAGCCAGCAGCAACGCCGGTTCCCCAGAGCAGAAGCTCGACAAGAAGCAACAGCGCCAGCAGGCAGCAGCCATTCGCGAACAAAAGGCGCCACTGCGAAAGCGGGAGAAGCAGCTAGAGCGAGACATCGACCGGTTAAATAAGGAGTTGGGCAAGATTGAAGTCTTGCTAGCTGACAGCGCGCTCTATGATGACGAGAATAAGGCAAAACTCACCAAAGCCCTGCAGCAGCAGGGCGATTTGAAAACCGAGCTAGCTAAAACAGAAGAGGCGTGGCTGGAGGTTCTCGAGCAACTCGGCGTCTAAGCCGGCAGCGCACCAAAGCGCTAGCGGGGGTTGGTGAAGCGGGCGCGCGGATTCCGCTAATCTGCTTACTGTACTTTTGAGCCGACCACTTTATTATGTGGAGCAAGTAATGCGCTCACTGCGCCCAGCCAGCCCATAGCGCCACAAAAACAGGAAAATCCATGCAGCCCAAAACCAAAAGCCGTCTAGCGCCACTCATTCTCCTCGCCAGGTCTTTACTATCTCTGACACTCGCCCAGCTCTTCCTGCTCTCACAGTCAGCCTTTGCCCAGGACGTGGCAAGCGATGGCGATTTCGAAGAGGGTCAGTCTCAATACCAGTTGGCCTGCGCCGAGTGCCATGAAGGTGCCCTGCTGGAAGCACCACAGCGCACTGCCCTGGCGCTGTTTCCCCCCGAGCGTATCGTGCAGTCACTGGAGTCCGGCATCATGGCCACCGCGGGCATGGCCCTGACCCGGGACGAGAAACGCCAGGTTGCCTACTACCTGACTGGCCGCCGCTACGATGAGAACCAGACCGACACGGCCAGTTTCAGCTGTGAGCCAGGTTTATCTCCCGGCGCAAAACTGACGCGTGCCCTGGCCTGGAATGGCTGGGGTGGCGAGGTGGGAAATACACGCTATCGCGCCAATGAAACCACACTGACGAAAGACAATGTGGGCCAACTCCAGTTGAAATGGGCCTTCGCCTTTCCCAACGCGACTCGTTCCAGGGCGCAGCCGGTGGTCACCCCCGAAGTCGTATTCACCGGCAGTCAGGACGGCACGATTTATGCGTTGGATAGCGACAATGGCTGTCCTTTGTGGACTTTCAATGCCGACGGCGAAGTGCGCGGATCCTTATTCGTGGACACAGATGACGAGGGCGTGCCGGAAACAATCCTGTTCGGCGACTTTACCGCCCATGCCTATGCCGTTAATGCACAGACCGGCGAACTGTTGTGGAAGACCAAAGTGCATGACCACGAGGCTGCCATCGTTACCGGTTCCGTCATCGCCCATGAAGATACCTTGATCGTGCCGTTGTCATCACTCGAAGTGATTCTTGCTTCACGCACGGATTACCAATGCTGCACCTTTCGCGGCGCGCTGGTCGCGCTCAGCATCAGCACCGGTGAAGAACTATGGCGAACCCACACCACTGACCGGCCCCGCCCAACCATTCTGAGTTCCGCTGGCACTCAGCAATATGGCCCTTCCGGGGCACCCATCTGGGCGAGCCCGACCATCGATGCCGAACGTAATCTGGTCTATGCAGGCACCGGTGAAAACTATTCCTCGCCCGCCAACGAATACAGCGATGCAGTACTGGCAATGGACCTCGACAGTGGCGAACTGATCTGGTCCGCGCAGCTGACGCGGGATGACGCCTGGAATGGGGCATGCTCCCGCAATGCGCCAAACTGCCCAGAGGAAGATGGGCCAGACTATGACATCGGTGCTTCGCCCATCCTTACTCAGGATGAAAACGGCAGAGATATCATCATGGTTGGGCAAAAATCCGGCATGGTATATGCCCTCAACCCTGATAACGGCGGTTTGATCTGGGAACAGCGTGCCGGCAGTGGCGGCACCATGGGCGGCATTCATTATGGTATGAGCGCCAACGCCGAAAAACTCTTTGTCGGCGTTTCTGACCTGCCCACCAACAACCCCTATAACGTCGGACCGAGTCACCCTGGCATTCATGCCTTTCGACCCAGCACCGGGGATATACTGTGGCGCAGAGATCTCAGCAACCAGTGTGAGGAGTCTCGCTTCCTGTGCTGGCACGGCATCTCCGCCGCGGTAAGCAGCACGGATGAGCTGGTGTTTGCCGGCAGTCTGGACGGCATTCTCAGGGCCTTCGATGCCGACAACGGCGACATTCTCTGGGAAACCACCACGCTACAAGACTTCGGCGCACCCAATGGCATCGAAGCCAGGGGCGGCGCGATTGAGGCTGATGGCCCCATTGTAGTGAACGGGAAAGTATATGTGACGTCTGGTTACGACAAGTGGAATGAAGCACCGGGCAATGTCTTACTGGTCTATTCACTCAATGGTGAATGAATAGCTAATTAAGCCCTAAGCAAAGGCGCCAGCTAACCCATTTAAGCCGCGCCCTCACTCCCTGATACCTGCTCCTGTTTTCTGCTTGAGTTTTGCTCAACGTTTCTGCTTTCGTATTTGGGCGAGCTTGGGATGGAAGCCGCTCAGTCAGGCCCTCCAGTCTGGATCAAGGCAACATTGCAGCGAATTTGCGCAAACAGTGGCGAGAAAGCGCATTTATTCAGCGCTTGCGGCTGGTCAAGCACCTGCCAAGAATGCTAAGCCATTGTTTGGAATAGCATTTAAATGTTGGTTCGATTATTGCTGCTATATATATGCTTACAGGCTTAGGCCTTCAGCTAACAATAAACTAACGAGGACACTGATATGGGACTCTGGGGATTTTTGGCGCTCTCAACGCCTTTCGTAATGCTGATGCTTATCATCGCTATTTGGACCGAGCACAAAAAAAACATGAAGAAACTCGAGAATGAAAAGCTTGAGATTCAACAGGCGAATGTCCAGCATGAAGTCAGCGATGCCGTGGGCCGGGAAATTAAGGAAATCCTGGCTCGCATTGAGGTATTGGAAGCGATTGTGACTGATCGTAAGTTTGACCTGAGCGAGAAAATTACCCGCTTGAAGTAACAGTAACGGCTGGGAGCCAGACTCCCAGTCTCTCCCCATGGTTGGTCAGCGGCAGCAAAACCGAATTTAAGCTCGCATACCCTGTTATTCCGGACAACGCTTGGGCATAATCGAGCGCTCCGTTCTGCAGTCAACTTTTGGTCTACCAAGCGCCCTCATGTTCTTCAAAAATTCTCGCCTGTTCGCCCTCACCGAAACTTTCAGTCTTAGCCAGGAAGAGTTGGAAACCCAACTTACCGAACAGCTTTTTACCCCCTGCAGCAAGTATGAAAAATCCCGTATCGGTTGGGTCAGCCCAATAGACGCTGCCTACGCGGCCGAGGGGGAAGAAGAAGCGCCCATGCTGACCCACGTCATTGGCGACTACATCATGGTGTGTGCGCAAAAGCAGGATCGGCTGCTGCCAGCCTCGGTGGTGCGCCAGGAGACCGAAGAGAAAGTCGCTGAAATTGAGCAGCGCCAGGCGCGTAAAATCTTTCGCAAGGAGAAGCGCCAGATCCAGGATGATGTCTACGCCACGCTATTGCCCCGGGCCTTCACCAAGAATCAGCCGACGTATGCCTTTATTTCTGTAAAGGAAAAACTGCTGGTAGTCGATAGCGCCAGTGCACCAAGGGCCGAGGAAGTCGTTAATCTGCTGCGGGACAGCCTGACTTCATTCCCGGTTGGCCTGCCATCTACCCGCACAGCGCCCGCCGATGTCATGACCCGCTGGCTGCGAGACAAAAAACTCAGCGCTAACTTTAGCCTGCTCGAGGACGTGGTTTTACACAATCCCCTGGACAGCAGCAACGTAGTGCGCTGCGCCAGTCAGGATCTCACCGGCGATGAAATTGCCGCCCACCTCGAGGCGGGTAAACAGGTCAAGAGCCTGGGCGTGAGTTGGAATAACATGATCCATTGTGTCATCAACGATGATCTCTCCATCAAGCGCCTGCAGTTTGAAGCCGTTGAGGAAGACGATGTCGGTTCGGATGAGGTCACGCCTGCCCAGAAGTTCGATCAGGACTTCGCCTTGATGACTCTGGAGTTGAGCGGCTTCTTTGAATCCCTGTTTTCAGCCTTCGGCGGCCTGGACGACCCTAAGCCGTTTAGCCGGAAAAACAAGGACGAAGAATAAAGATAGGCGTAGCGCTATTGCGTTGACGAGTCGAGCAGCTTCTCGCAGCCGGTGCCCGCAAGCACATCATCCACCGCAGCCTTTGCATTCGCAGCCAAAGCTTTGTATTCCTGCTGTATCCAATGCACACAGTGAGCGTGATACTTAAACGTGGCGTGCTGCCAGGGTTTGCCTGCCACTGTGGTGTGCACTTGCGCCTCTCCTGCCAGGGCCGCCGCGTGATTCGCCAACATGACTGGCACATAGGTGCGGCCCATTTCTTTCAAAATGCCTTCGAGGGCAGCGCCTGCGTGATCCAAATCCCGCCAATGTGAGTCGGCAGGCTCAAGACCGGAAAGATCATCCATCGCCGAAACCCAGGCGTAAACACGGGGCGCATGTGCCAGCGTCATGGCCACTGCGGTGGGGTCGAACTGGGCGAGTTGGGTCAGCTGACCATAGATTGCAAAGTCAGAGGCCCCGGGCCGCTCTCCCATGACATAAGGCGCAGTCTTCAAGAGCGTATTGAAGCTTTCAAGAAAGCGACGATAGCTTTCCTCAATGACCGCTGCGGTGGTGTCGTTAGAACCCACCACATACAGCCTGTCCTCCTGGCGCTTGCGGAAAGCCGCAGTTTTCGCTGCAATCTCCTCATCGCTCGCCGTGATTCCGCCCCAGTAAGGCAAAACCTCAGACGCCATCTTGGCATCGGCTTCGTAGTGCCAACGAATGTGAAACATCGGCCGCGTTAGCCACTCGTCCCCGTAGTCTTCGATCAGGTAGTCCAAAAACCGCAGCGCTGAGTCGGCAGGGATGACTGACCGTCCGGCATACACAGATTCGAGGCGCCTAATTATAAACGTGGTATCTATCGTCGCCTTCAGCTCGCCGTTTTCATCTTCAAGGTAAACTACAGGAAGCAGGTCCACCTTGGGTTTTGGGAGACCCGCGGGTTGGCCAAGGCCATGCTGAATGAAGCTGTAGGGAATATGACGGTAGCGCAGCAGGCTAAGCATCTTCCGCGTATAGGGTGATCCGGGTACACCTTTAATCTGGAGCATGGAGGCAACTCTCCCCTTCTGGACCTCATGTATTTACTTGCCCGGATACTCTAATCCAGGCATGAAACGATTGCTGAATCAGGGCGCGTGAGATTCTAGTTATTTGCGGGCTCTTAACTGGCGCTATGCAGCGTTTCGCCTTGCTTCCCAGAGATCGTATTCTGCCTGCATGCGTACCCACATTTCAGCACTGGTGCCAAGTTCTGATTCGAGAACAATGGCGAAAGACGGTGAGATTCCGCGCTTGCCATTAACGATCTCATTGATCTTTCGAGACGCACAGCCGCAGCGTCGCGCCAGAGCAGACTGATTCAATCCCATTTCTGTCATATAGACTTCAGCCAGTACCTGTCCTGGATGCATGGGTGCAGGATTAGAAATCATAATTAGCCTTTGTGGTAGTTCTCGATTTTCACTTCAGAAAATCCACCTTCGCTAAATCTGAAAGTAATGCACCAGGGTAAGCCGATGGTAATACTCCAATAGCCTTTCCTTTCACCCTTTAGCTTGTGCAGGAGAATATTGGGCGGCTGTCCTTTTATCTTCAGATCTTCCAGCATACGCGTACTGTGCATGATCGTCAGCAGGGCCTCGGCACGAAGCCAATACTCCCTCGGTAGCGTCTTCGAAGAATTCGATTCCCAAATGTCTTTGGTAACTTTACCTGTAAAGCTGGTAATCATAGTTTAGCACGGCTATTACACTATTACACCTAGTGTAATAGACTTATAGAATCGGCAAGATAGACAAGCCAGAATTGATCTGAGAGTGTAGCCCAGGATTAGAAAAGCACCTTAAATTAATGAAAATTCAGTTCACTTTACTGACTATTTCTGGAAAATGGCGAGTCCCTGGCTCCCACTCATTATAATCAGCGGTAATCGAATGACTCGTCTCCTACTAATCACAGCTCTCGCTTCACTACTTTGCTATTGCACTGCGAATACCGGGCAGGCTTCCGTTGCCGATCATCTGCCTGAAGGCATTCTGGCCGCCACCCTGCCTGAGATTGCTGACGCCTTGCAAAACGGCGATATCAGCGCCGAAGCACTGGTTGAATCCTATTTGGCGCGTATTCAGCGGGTAGATGAATCCGGTCCAGCGCTGCAGAGTGTGCTTACCATAAACCCTGACATCATCGCTCAGGCGCGTACCCTGGATGCAAAACGTGCAGCTGGTGAAGCGCTGGGGCCACTGCATGGCGTGCCCATCCTGTTAAAAGACAATATTGAAAGTCTGGACAATATGCCCACGACCGCTGGCTCGCTGGCCTTGCAGGATAACTTCACTGAGCGGGATGCACCGCTGGTAGCGGGGCTGCGCGCAGCCGGCGCGCTAATCCTGGGCAAAACTAATCTCAGCCAGTGGGCCAACTTCCGCTCCTCTGACTCTATGAGCGGCTGGTCGGCCCTCGGCGGTCAGGTCCGTAACCCGCACATGCTGGACCGTAATCCCTGCGGCTCCAGTTCCGGATCGGGTGCCGCCATGGCGGCCTCACTGGCTGCAGGAACCGTTGGCACGGAAACCAATGGTTCGGTGATCTGCCCCTCCAATGCCAATGGCATTGTTGGCTTCAAGCCTACGGTAGGACTGGTACCCCAACAGTACATCGTACCAATTTCCTCGTCCCAGGATACTGCTGGCCCAATGACCAAGAGCGTTCGCGGCGCAGCCATGATGTTAAGCGCCATGGCCAGTGGACCAATGAAGACTGACTACGTCTCTGGCCTGACTGACAACGCACTGCGCGGCGTGCGAGTTGGCGTATTGCGATATGCAGCTGGCAGCAATAGCGATATTGTTAATCTGTTTGACCTGGCACTACAAGAAATAGAAGCCGCCGGCGCAGTGCTGATCGAGATTGAAGACGCGCCTCCACGTCCAGACAATTTTGGCAGGGACGCCTCCGCCGTCCTGCACTATGAATTCAAGGCCACACTTAATGACTACCTCGCGTCAACACCTAGTCCAGTAACGACCCGCACCTTAAGCGACGTTATCGCCTTCAACCAAGAGCATGCCGATGTTGAGCTTGCGCTGTTTGGCCAGGATATCTTTGATGAATCGAATGCGCTTGGCGATCTCAGTGAAGCTGCATATACCTCAGCCAGAGACAACGTTCAGGCAGCGACCCGCGCTGGCGGGATCGATATGTTGCTGAGGGAATATGATGTCGAGGTATTAGTGGCACCGTCTGGCGCTGTCACACCAAGGGTGGATCCCATAAATGGCGACGTCTGGCCTTCTTTTCCTGGCGCTGGCGGCATGGCCGCGATTGCCGGGTATCCCCATCTCACCGTGCCCATGGGAACCGTTCACAGCTTGCCGGTAGGGGTCTCTTTCATTGGTGGCGCAAACCAGGATGCCAGGATTCTTGGCTTTGGCTATGCCTATGAAAGTCGTAGCCAACTGCGCGCCGAACCACAGTATCTGCCGGACGCCGAGGCGCTGGCGGAAATCGAAAGCGCCATGAACAAGTAGCCGCAATCGAGTATTATCTGATCTGCCTTCGCACCACTAGCAGTTTGCGCGAATCGGAATCGCACTAAAAACAATACCAACCCTTATTCGAGCCCAACCATCATGAAACGAATTAGCCAATTTACAGTCTTTATCCTCTCCAACCTGATCGTCCTCCAAACCCAGGCCGATACCTGGCCGCAACAGGAGGCAGGCGCCGAATCAGCTGGGTTCAGCGCCGAGGGCATTGAAGCCCTGGATAATGCCATGCGCGAAATCGTCGCCAACCAGGATGCAGCTGGTATGGTATGGCTATTGGCCAAGGATGGAGAGGTAGCCACCTACGAACATAGCGGAATTGCCCGACTGGAAGACGATGCAGCCATGACCATGGATTCTCTGTTTCGGATTTACTCCATGTCCAAACCAGTCACTGGCGTTGCCATGATGATGCTCTGGGAAGAAGGCAAGTGGGACTTCGATGACCCAGTCAGTAAATTCATTCCTGAGTTTGCCGACCTTGAAGTACTCGCCAGCTATGAGGACAGTGCAAATTACGAGGTAGAGCCATTAAAGCGACAGCCCACCATGCGCGAGTTACTTAACCACACCGCCGGTTTTGGCTATGGCCTGTTTGGTAACGATCCAGTGAACACCGCATTTCGTGATCAGGCCGTGCTGGCCTCCAGCAACCTAGATGAACTCGTTGCCAAGGTCGCGGACATCCCCCTGTTATCACAACCTGGCGAGCAGTGGTTTTATTCCGTGGCTGTAGACCTGCAGGGTTATATCGTGCAGCAAATCAGCGGCATGCCCTACGGCGAATTCCTGCGCACACGCATGTTTGAACCTCTCAATATGATGGACACCCGCTTCTACGTGCAGCCCGAAGATCATGATCGTTTCGCCGAGGTGCACTATTGGGATACCGAGCGCAATCAGCTCGCGCAACAGCCTCATCGCACGGATCGCCCCAGTTACCTCGACCCTACCCGCCTGGAGTCCGGCGGTGGCGGCCTGGTTTCCTCTACCCATGACTATGCGCGTTTCCTGCAGATGCTGGTTAATCGCGGCGAACTGGATGGCGCCAGAATTCTCAAGCCTGAGACGGTTGGCATCATGCGCACCAACAGCCTGACTGGTGAGGAAGACATGCGCTTCGCCATCGGTGGGGCAGGCCAGCCCGGTCAGGGATTCGGTGTCGACTTCGCCATCACCTACGACCCGCAGGCTGCCGGCACACCACAGGGACCTGGCACCTATTATTGGGCAGGCGCTGCTGGCACATCATTCTGGATCGATCCAGTAAATGATATTTTCTGGCTCTCCATGATACAGGCCCAGGGTCAGCGCAGACCGGGTTCTGCCAATGCCGGTGTGATTGCGCGAGATTTGATTTACCAGAGCCTGGAAAACTAATCTTAATCGATCGTTCTATATACGTTTCGAGGCTACCCAGGCTCGGCTGACCGATGGAAAAAATTTCCCTGACATGCTTCTCCGATGTGCTCTGCATCTGGGCCTTACCGATGTCCTGGAGCAGTTACTGGAAAAATCCAATATCGACATCGAATCGATTCGAGCGGTGTTTTGTACTGGCGAAGCCCATGCCCTGCTGGAGAGTGACCTGCGTGAAAAAGAGTCGCTGCAGCTATCAGGCAACCCAACTTTCGTGTTGAATGAAGCCAGGCAGAAGCTTTACGGCAATGTCGGTTACGGCGTGATTGAAGCCAACATCAAGGAAGTCCTGAAGTCACAAAACGCTGGAACCGCCAGTTGGTGCTAAATCCGGTTGGTGCTAAGTTCAGTTGGTGGTAGAGTTAAGGCTTGGGGTCAGTTGCGCCTCAATCAGCATCTATTGGTGCTGACCCTGACCAATAACACCCCCCCCGGTTCACTATTATTTTTAAGCAGTTAGGCATGCCGTCCAAGAAACCAGTATTCATCCTAATTACCGGTATCACTATCGGCTTGCCCGCGCAGGCGCAACAACAGATACAGGAGATTCAGGTAATCGGCCGTGAAGTGAATATGGTTGGCTTAGCCCTTAGCGCTTCAGAGGGTCGGGTCTCCTATAATGAACTGCTGCAGCGGCCGCTAATGCGTGCGGGAGACGTGCTGGAGTCGGTGCCGGGCCTCGTGGCGACCCAACATTCCGGTAATGGCAAGGCCAACCAGTTTTTTCTGCGCGGCTTCAACCTGGATCACGGCACTGATTTCGCCACCACATTGGATGGGATGCCAGTCAATATGCGCAGCCATGGTCATGGCCAGGGCTACACCGATCTTAATTTCCTCATCCCCGAGCTGATTGGCGAGATCGTCTATCGCAAGGGCTCTTACTACGCCGACGTGGGCGATTTTTCTGGAGCCGGCGCAGCCCGGATGACCAGCCGCGATGAATTCGAAGACCACAGCATGAGTCTTGGAGGCGGTGAATATGGTTTCGGGCGACTGTTGCTGAATGGCAGCCTTAATAGCCTGAACGGAGGTCTTACCTACGGATTGGAACATCAGAGCTACGAAGGAGCATGGGACCGTGTCGACGAGGATGTGGACAAGACCAACCTGTGGTTAAAGCAGGTTTGGGAAGGCGCAGCGGACAGAGTTGCAGTTTCGTTTATGCTCTATGAAAACGACTGGAACTCTGCCGACCAGATTCCTGCCAGGGCAGTTACCAGTGGACAGATTAGCAAGTTCGGCTCAATCGATCCCACCCTGGGCGGAAACTCCTCGCGCTATAGCCTGGCGCTAAACTGGGAGAGAGACCTGAGCTTCGCCGAGCTTACCAGCAATGCCTATGTCATCGATTATGACATGGAGCTTTTTTCCAACTTGAGTTACTTCACCAGTCCGGGCGGCGACCAGTTTCAGCAGGTGGATGAGCGCCAACTCTTTGGCGGAGACGTGGCCCTGGCGATTCCCGGTCAGTGGGGCGAGGTTGAGGTCACCAACACCCTTGGTGCCGAGCTACGCGTCGACGATGTAGCGGAAGTCGGACTACGCGCGTCAGCTCAACGCCGCATTCGCGACGATATACGCCTGGACTCCGTAGACCAACGCAGTGTGGGGCTTTACTGGCAGAGCGAGCAGCGCTGGTCAGAATCTCTGCGCACCGTCCTTGGACTTCGCTACGATCATTTTGATTTCGAGGTTGAAGCGCTGGCAGCACTTGATTCGAGCAGCCTCGCCGCCAACTCCGGCAAAATCGATGATGGCATTGTGACGGCATCTTTCAGTCTGATGTACGCCATCAACGACAACAACGAGTTATACGCCAGCATCGGTGAAGGCTTCCATAGCAATGATGCCCGTGGCACCACACTCAGGCTTGACCCGATTGAAGGCACGCCCGTAGCTCCTGCTGACCCGCTGGTTTCGACCCTGGGTTCTGAAATAGGTTGGCGTGTATTTTTCAGCAATCAGGTCAATGCAACCCTGGCGCTATGGCAACTGGATATAGATTCTGAGTTATTGTTTGTCGGAGATACTGGCAGTACTGAGGATACTGGCTTAAGCAGTGAGCGGCACGGCGTTGAGTTGACGACCTACTACCAACTAAATGATGCCATTGGTCTGGACTTCGAGTATTCCTGGACCGACGCTGCTTTTGAAACCGCGGTGGATGGCAATGATTCCATTCCCGGCGCGCTTGAGCATGTAATCAGTGCCGGTATCAATCTGCAGCCCAATGATCAGTTTTTTGCGCACTTGCGCCTGCGTCACTTCGATGATTTTCCACTGGACGGTGGCATGAGAGCCGATGGTAGCACCCTGCTTAATCTTCGAGTTGGCTATGAATTTAATGACAGTCTCAGCCTGTCCATGGATATGCTAAACCTTACCGATTCAGATGATCATGATATCGAGTATTTCTATGAATCCCAGCTAGCTGGGGAACCCGCACCAGTCGAAGACCGCCACTTCCATATTTTTGAGCCCCGGTCTCTTCGCCTTTATGTAGCTTACAGATTCTAAACTTGCTTCCGTCCCAGAATAGCTCCTCGCTGCATCTCCCGATAAATTACCTGTCAGTAGATACCCAAGGATGCTACCGTCAGGTTTCCTCCATGCGTTATGTGGCTTGTCTTCGCGTTAAACACGCCTAGAAAATCGGCTCACTGACTTCCGGCCATTCCCGCCACACTTATCCACCCGCTTCAATGTAGTCTGACTGACGGCAGGCACTTTTACCGGGAGCAAGTTCAACTGCGAATACTTCAAACTATACAAGGATCAGCTTGATGCTCAGGTTTAGATTTACGCTCCAAGTGTTATGCCAGCTTGTGCTCTCAAGCTGTCTGATTGCCGTAGCAACGGCGCAGGCGCAAACTGCCGGCACCGCATCGCCCCCAGCGAACTCAATAGACAGGCAATTTGGTAGCGGTTGGGATGCGCGCGGGGTTATAAACGCATTGCAAATGCCTGTGATCTCGTTGCAGTGCCAGAAAACGCCTACCTGGATGCATCAAAGTGGATTTACCCGAGAACGCAGTTCTAACTGATTCTGACTATGGCCTGGGCTGGGAATGCGGTCGCGGTTACCGGGCAACAAACGGAAGCTGCACAATTATTGCGATCCCTGCCAACGCTTATTCCACCGGCAACAACCGCGGCAAGGGTTGGGAATGTGTAAGGGGTTATGAGGAAGCCGATTCACTCTGTGTGAAAATGGCGATACCGGCAAACGCCTATTTGGGTCGTCAGGGAACAAACTGGCTGTGCGAACGCGGTTACCAAAAAACTGCAGACCAATGCCTTGCCATCCAGCTGCCTGCAAATGCCTATCTCAACGATAATGGCGATGACTGGCTGTGTGGCAGAGGCCACCAGAAGCAGGAACAATCCTGTGCCTTTATCATTCTGCCCGAGAATGCCCACCTGAATTCCTCAGGCTCAAGCTGGGACTGCGACAAACCCTATCGAAGATCCGGCAATCAATGCATCAGGTAGCATTTGAGTTGACCTGGTTTTGATAGGCTCAACTGCGTCGATAGCGCTGGATGCGACCCTTGTACTTTTCAGGTTTGGTTATCGGCGCGATAGTTTCTAGCCGGGTTTGTTTGTAGCCCCTGGCTTCCATCTCTCGGGTAAAGTGGTTTCCATACCCGCGACCTGCATCAGTTAAAAGCACCTCACATCGAGGTTTCGCATAGAGCTCGATAAACTTAGCCAACGCTATAGCGTGACCTGGTTCGAACAGCACATCACTGGCAATGATCAGGTCGAATAGACCAATTTTTTCGTCGCGCGGATCTTTCCAGGCACAGCGCAAGAATGGGATATCCGGATCCTGATTGAGCTCAGTATTGTATTGCAGGTTGCGACAGGCACCGGGATGAATATCACTGGCCGTAATATCGGCATGGCGTTTATTCAGTACCAGACTGGCTAGTCCAACACCACAACCCACCTCGAGTATGCGGCGGCTATCAATGTCATAGTGGCTCATTAGCTTCGCCAGCACTTCGCCGGCCTGCCAAACCACACCGTAGAGAGGCCAACTTGCTGGCGGGATGCCGAGCGCCTCAGTCTCACCACTGTCGTCATCGTACTGATTACGATCGCGCAGTGCGCGATAGTGAATATCAAATTCACCGATTTCGCGTGTATGAAACCGGTATCGCACAACGGGCTCTGGGTACTCTGTGCCCGTGCGCTTGACATTCATCTCGAGTCAACAGCGTCGCGCCGCTCTCCCAATACTTGTTCGGCGTGCACCTTGAAATGGGTCAGCAGATTGGAACCAAAGGCATTGCTGATCGCCACATCGGCCGCATCACGACCACGCGCCATCAGAATGCGGCCGATCACGGGCTTGTGATTGCGCGGATCAAACACATACCACTGGCCATCCAGATAGGCCTCGAACCAGGCCGCAAAATCCATCACCGATTCGGGCGTGGTATTGCCAATATCACCCACATAGCCTGCACAATAGCGAGCAGGAATGTTCATACAGCGGCAAAAGGTGACGGCCAGATGCGTAAAATCCCGGCATACACCCGCCTTTTCCTTGTAGGCCTCTGCGGCGGTCTTGGTTGGACGCGCGAATTCATAGCCAAATGAAATATGTTGGTGCACGAAATCACAGATGGACTGCACCCGCTGCCAGCCAAAAGGTGCACTGCTGAACAGCTTCCAGGCTTCATCCATCAGCACATCAATTTCACAATAGCGACTGCCTAAAAGATATACCAATACTTCGTCAGGCAGATTTTCAACAGCAATTTGATTGGCGTCAGGATTACTGAAGTCAATGTCGCCACTGTCATCGATCAGAGCGTCGGTGAATATCCTCGACTCCCCTTCCGGGAGAACCAGACGCGTCACCCAGTTGCCGAAGTCATCACGATAGCCGCGCACATCCAAAGGGGGGTCAGTTTTGACATAGTCTGGCGTCAGTAGATCCGAGACCCGGGACGAATGCACATTGAGTGTCATGATCATCGGGGTCGGTTGCGGACACTGATAAGCCATGTCGTAGCCGAAGCGTATTTTCATAGTTCTCTCGATAGGTCTCTCGAGTGGCGCAGAAAGCTTTACCGCCATCTGCGTCTATCCCTTTTCTCTTGTTTCTTGTCTTCTAGTAGTAATCACCCAGCACAGTTATTTCGCGCTTGATGAGCCGCTCGATGGCTCTGAGCTGCTTTTTCTCATCATTGCTTACCAGTGAGAGTGCCACACCGCTGGCGCCAGCGCGACCGGTACGGCCAATACGGTGGACATAGTCCTCCGGCACGTGGGGCAGATCAAAGTTAATCACAAGGGCCAGCAGTTCGATATCAATACCGCGAGCCGCGATGTCTGTTGCGACCAGGACCTGTACTTTGTTTGCCTTGAAGTCCGCCAGGGCCTTGGTGCGCTGCGACTGGCTGCGGTTGCCGTGAATCGCGACGGCGGAAATCGAATCCCTCGCCAGGCGTTTCACGAGTTTATTAGCACCGTGTTTGGTGCGGGAAAACACCAACACCTGCTCCGTGGTTTCCTGTATGAGTTCGCTAAGAAGATCAGCCTTCAGCGACTTCTCCACAAACCAAAGATTCTGTTCGATCGCCTCTACCGTAGAATTACGTAGCGCCACGTCTATTTCTAACGGGTTACGACAGATGCTGTTCGCCAGCTTGCGAATTTCCTTTGAGAAAGTCGCGGAAAACATAAGGTTCTGACGCTTAGGTGGAATCAGAGCAATTATCTTGCGGATATCGCGAATGAAGCCCATATCCAGCATGCGGTCAGCTTCATCCAGAACCAACAGTTCGATATCGTCAAACCGCACCGCTCGCTGTTGATGCAAGTCCAATAAACGGCCAGGAGTCGCGACCAGCAGATCGACGCCATTTTTGAGCGCCTTCAGCTGTGGGTTGATGTTAACGCCTCCAAAGACAACAGCGGACTTCAGCTTTTCATGTTTACCATAGGTCAGAATGCTGTCGTGCACCTGGGCCGCTAGTTCGCGGGTAGGGGTAAGAATCAAGGCGCGAACTTTGCCTGGCGTGACGCGCGTGTGCGGTCCGAGCTGTTGCAGCATGGGCAATACAAAGCCCGCGGTCTTGCCAGTGCCAGTCTGGGCAGCGGCCATGACATCATCGCCAGAAAGAATCGCGGGGATAGCCTGAGTCTGAATAGGGGTTGGCGTGGTATAGCCAGTATGCGCGACTGCGCGCAACAAGGAGTCGGATAAACCGAGTGTTTCAAAAGTCATAAAATTCCCAAATACAATAAAGTAAAACGTAAATTCTTTGGCCATAAGCTAACTGCCGCGCGGCAACAGGCCGAGGCAGCGGTAGTCTAAGACCAAAATTTGATGCAGGTCTGAACACGTTAGCGGATCAGTCTGGATGCACGAGTGTGCAATCGATAGAAAAGTTCGGAGTGGCACCGTCGTCGTTTAGTTGCGGACGGTTGCGACAGCAGAAGTGCAGGCTGGGTCAGGATTAGGTCAAGCGTATAGCGCTCTAAACCTAAGTGCCCTGGAGACCTGAAGCTAAAGGAGCTGAGCTAAAGAAAGTGCACGCGCTGTATTTTTTAGAGATACAGCTAAGAAATCATTATAGCACGGAACCGATAAAATAGAGAGCAATAGTTCCCTCAGTCACCGTAGCACCCAGACCTAGCGGGCTCAGGGGGCAAGCGCCACCATATGTGCCGCAGAATGGTCCGGGTTGTTCAACCGGTCAGTGTGACAAGCTAGCCGGGCTAACTAGAACGTGCCGCGGATTTTTATCGCCAGTACCGGCCCAGCGTCAGAGCAGGAATCCTCAATCTCATCGATATTCCCGGTGGCTATATTACCGTTTATGTAGCGCGTACGAACACGGCAGCGATCACGCGAATCCCGTGCTTCGAAACGATAAACCAGGCCGCCCCAGGCCTGAACTTCGACCCAGCTAAAGATTGATCCAACTTTGGGATATTGTTCAATCTTATCCACATCCCAGACTCTGAATTCATTGTAGAATTCGCGGCGATAGTTAAATCCCCAATTCATATTATTACGAG
>DLPV01000033.1:31281-35551 GCA_002477465.1 Gammaproteobacteria bacterium UBA7449
CGTTCAATGTTAAGGATCGGGTCGGTTAGGGAAGGCTCTTCAATCCTGAGACCGGCCGTAAACAGCATGTTAGGCTGGTTGAACATCAGCAGTCTGATGCTGCTATTGAGGTTAACCCCATATTGCCGACCGCTGCCAATATTGCCACGGGCACCGAGAACTTGATCGCCAGTGGAAACATCCACATTATCAATAAGATCATCAAAATCATTGAGGAAAAAATTGCCGCTGAGAACACCAGCATCGTTTGGCAGACGGTATTCAAGATTGGCCTGATAACGCCAGGCCTGGGTCTGGCGCAAATCCGAATTTCCTTCAAATGCGTTTTGCTCATCATCACTGCCATCGATACTGGCGGTAAAGTCAGAGAAACTGAGCTGTATAACGTCTTTTTCAGCGGTGGCCCGAAACTGGATCGAAGGCGTGATATCAAAACGGTAATCGAGCTTGGGTCGAAAAAATGTAAAGTCCCGTGATTTCGACACATCACCTTCCTGGGAAATCGTGCTGTCTTCAAACAGAAAGGTAGTTTCCAGGCTCATGCGATCGTTCAGCTGCCAATTATGAATAGCAAAGTATTCGTAACGCATCTCCTCTACCGTGCCATTGGCGTCAGTAATAGGAGCAAGATTGCCGAAACGTGGTCCGCCATTGTTCGCGGCGGGATCTGAGCGCAGCAATCCGAGCTGCAACGAGGTATCCAGAATAGTTTGTGCGCGTTCAACGCCAGCTTCTAATGATTGCGCCTCATTCAAATCGAATACATAGGACGAGCGCACGATTCGCTCACGAGTGCGAATATAGTTTGATAGAAACAGATCCTTGGTGATGGAGCTGCCATCAATTTGCAAACGGTCACGAACTGCATCGTTCTCTGCCTCATTTACAATAAACAATGTCCGCCAGCGACTACCATCTGCAAACACATGCATGTAGTCGCCGCCGATTTCCCAGGTTCCATCCTCAGTTGGCGTTTCGTCCCGCTCAATCCTGACCGATGCTGGATCAACGCGAAAATCAGTGATGATTCGATCTGCGTAAGAAAGAAAATCATTCTCTGTGTACTGAAGATTCAGGTTCGCCACGTTGCGCTCATTGAATTCATAGCCAAGATTTGCTGCCAACGCTGTCGGCCAGGCATCGCCACCAAAGTCACGGTCGATCGTTTCATTCACGCTGCCATCAAGGTTATAACTCGTCTCAAAGCCATCACGAAATTCCCAGCGCGACTCCCGTTCCGCGCTGAGAAAGTAGCTGAAGCCCCCATTTTGACCAGTGGCTGAAATCTTACCCCCTGGCTGATATTTACCGTCATGGTAGTGGTCAATATTGAGCTCATAGGCATAGGAGGTATTTGATTCAGCCTCCTTAAGTACGACGTTCACAACCTGAGTCCCACCGCGCACATCAAGATCGCCTGAGGTGCCGCGAATGATCTCGATATACTCTACTTCCGAAGCAGGAATCCGTGTGAGCTGCTGATTCCCCTCATTGCCTTTGCCTGCAATCCGCCTTCCATTGATCAGGACCTGATCACCCCCAGCACCCAAACCACGACGATTGCCTCCCGAGTTGCCCGGGCCACCCCCGCCTAGCGCGAGGTTTATCCCGGGAATACGGATTAACATATCGTTCACCGAGTAAGGCTGATATTGCTCGAAGAAGCTGGCCGGGTAGGTGACGGTAGAGTTTTCGTCAGTGGTAGGCTGATCCTGTGCACTGGCTAGCGGGCTCGTGGTGGCAAACAGCACGGCACTGAGACCTATGGCCAAAACTATCTTGCAAGGTAAAGACGGTCCTTTCATCTACTTCAGACTCCACTGAGCGTACTAGGACAATGACGAGGCATGGAGCATGAACTGCTCACCGCTAACAGATTTTCGCCAGCCGTCTGCGGGTCAATTAATGCAGCGCAGATTATGAGGGGAAGTTTGGTTTATACCTAGAGTCAAAGCGCGCAAAACTATTACAAATTGTAATAGGTGCCCTGGCGTGACTGGCGAATAAAACCATAGCGGTTAATTTTTTATGGTGACGGCACAGCAAAACTACGACGCGCTTGGAGATGACTTATAACTAGTCTCCAGACCAGGAATACAGTACTGTATTTTTGCCCTGCCCTCCTTTAATCTGCCCACCCCTGCTGAAAGGCAAATGGAAGCATCTCATGGGCGACTCCAACTCAAAACCTGAACCGTCTGCGGATATCGTCAAAGGCAGTGATATCGGCCAACCGGGCTCGCCCAAGGATAAGACACCGCAGAATGCCATACCGCGTCTCGGCCCGCTGGACACCTTCATTCTGGGCCTGATGTTTTTCAGTCTGATCACGCTGTTTGATTCCAGGAGTGCCGACGGGCTTGACAGAATAGCCGGTGCACTGATGGCACAAGAGTCACTTGACGATAACGAGGTGGCGAAACTGGTTGCGCGATAACTCAGACTTCCATCCATAATGCTTACAGTGCTCGCTTTTATCTGCTATATATAATCCCCTGGAGTTTTGTCACACACTCACAAATGAATAATTCGTTTTCAAGATTTCGCAGCCTTATCCTGACAACTGTCTTACTGGCCACATTAGTCCCCAATAATGCAGAGGAAGGAGATTGGCAGATAGTAAACTACTGGTCCGAGTGGTGCGCACCCTGCCGTATCGAGATTCCCATGTTCAATGCCTTGGCCCAGGAATTGGAATTCGCAAACGTCAGAGTCGTAGGCATCAATTTCGATGAAGACCCTCGGGATGTCACGTTGGATATTGCCGAAGATATGGGGATCAAGTTTCGCACCCTGACGCTCGAAGAGTCCGCTTCCCTCGCATTACGCGCACCTGATGTCATGCCAACCACCTATATCCTCAAGCCTGACGGCGAGGTGGCGGCGAAACTGATAGGCATGCAGGGGAGAGAGGATATTCTTACCAGATTAGAGGAACTCGGTCTGGCGATTACGACGGATGTTTCAATACGAGAGGCACAATAACCCTGATGCTTTTTTTCAATTTCAGTTCTGCGTACGTCAGATCGCTGCCCGCTTGCACTCTGGCTATTATCATCACAGGAACTGCGGTCACAGCTTCCGGACAATCTGTAGGTGTCTCTGTTGAATTGCTGGATTCACCTGCACCGGTAAACAGCCACCTGTCCCGCGTGGTCAGCGACACCTCAGGACAAATCTATCTCTCTTGGGTAAGCAAAGAAGGAGATCTGGCACGTTTTTCATATTCAAAGCTGACCGAATCGGGCTGGAGCCGCACTGAATTGATCAGTTCAGGTTCTGACTGGTTCGTGAACTGGGCAGATTTCCCCATGTTGTCCGTAAATGGCGACAACATGGCAGCGCACTGGCTGCGCATGAGCGCCGAAGGCACCTACGACTACAATATCGAGGCAAGTTTTTCCGATGTGCAAAATCAGGACTGGAGTGAGCCACGGGTCATCCACAGCGACGGCGTCAGCGCCGAACATGGTTTTGTTTCCATGCTTCCCCTTAAGGACGGTAGTACCCTGATTACCTGGCTGGATGGGCGCAATACCAAGAACGGCGACGAATACGGTGAAATGACGCTGCGTGCAGGTATTTTCAGCAGCAGCGGGCAAATTCTTAGCGAGTGGAAACTGGATTCAAGAGCCTGTGATTGCTGTCAAACCAGCTCCGCCATGACGTCTTCTGGTCCCGTCGTCGTGTACCGGGATCGATCCGCCGAAGAGATTAGAGACATTGCCATGACTCGCTACCTAAATGGACAGTGGACCGAACCACGCCCGGTGCATGAGGACAATTGGCAGATTGCTGGCTGCCCCGTTAACGGCCCTTCTGTATCGGCCAAGAATGAGCAGGTCGCCGTTGCCTGGTTCACCGCCAAAGACGACACCCCGAAAGTGCAGCTAGCCTTGTCTTCTGACAGCGGCGCAAGTTTCACGGCGCCAGTGCTGGTCGCTAGCCCGGAAACCAATGGACGAGTGGGCACTGCCCTACTCGATTCCGGCAAAATTATTGTGAGTTGGATTGACACCTCGTCGATAGAAGCAAAAATAATGCTTTCTGTATTCAGCGGCGAAGCTGAACTGCTGCAGCAAGTCGAAGTAGCAAACATCAGCGCATCGCGACGCAGCGGCTTCCCAATTATTGAAAGTGTCGGAGAATCAGTCTACATCTCCTGGACGGATCTCAGTGACTCACTCCAGGTACGTGTCGCACGGGTGAGCGTAAAGTAAAGAGGGGTGGAAATGAGGGTTCAGAGTAAAAATACAGTACTGTATTTTTA
>DLPV01000033.1:35858-57940 GCA_002477465.1 Gammaproteobacteria bacterium UBA7449
TACAGTACTGTATTTTTACTCTGATCCCTTTTTTACTACTACTGATTATCCTGCAATATAAAACTGGCGCCCTGCTCCGCAATCATCACGGTTGGCGCATTGGTATTGCCTGACGTTATCCGCGGCATGATCGAGGCATCAATTACCCGTAGCCCCTCGACTCCATGAACTCTCAAACGATCGTCGACCACGGCAAGCGCGTCATTGCCCATCTTGCAGGTGCCCACCGGATGGAAAATAGTGGTACCCAGATCACCAGCGGCCTGCAGTAGTTGTTCATCAGTTTCGAGTTCGGGGCCAGGCTTCCACTCTTCCGGCTCAAACCGCGCCAATGCTTTTGCCGCCATGATACGCCGCGTAAAACGCAGGCCGTTAATGGCAACCTGCCTGTCCTCGTCAGTAGAAAGATAGTTCAATTTTATTGCAGGATAGTCGTGCCAATTTGCACTCTTTATCTGAACGTGCCCGCGACTGCTCGGGCGCAAATTGCACACTGAAGGTGTGATGGCGTTGAACCCATGCAGCGGATCGCCAAACTTGTCCAGCGACAGAGGCTGCACGTGCCACTCAATATTGGCACTGGCCTGATCCGGGTCGCTCTTGGCGAAAGCCCCGAGCTGTGAAGGTGGCATGGTCAGCGGACCAGTCTTGAACAGCAGGTATTCCAGCCCCATCATCGCCTTACCGAATAATGAGTTGGCACGCTGATTCAGCGTCACCGTGTGCTTCACCTTATAAACGCTTCGAACCTGCAGATGATCGTGAAGGTTCTCCCCAACCCCGGCGAGCTCATGTTTAACCTCAATGCCACGTGCCTGCAGCAGTTCCCCAGGCCCGATTCCGCTTAGCTGCAATATCTGTGGCGAACCGATGGCACCCGCACTCAACAGGACTTCACAACGCGCGTTGAACTGGACGGTTTCCTTACCGTTCAAACAGACCGTAACCCCGGTCGCGCGCTGACAGCCATTCTGAGACTCAAGCTTTAGCTTTTCGACCTGTGCATTCGTGACGACATGCAAATTTGGTCGCGACATTGCCGGTTTCAGATAAGCACTAGTAGCACTCCAGCGCTTACCCCTGCGCTGGTTCATCTGGAAGTAGGCATTCCCAAAATTGTCGCCGCGGTTGAATTCAGTAATTTTGGGAATACCGTATTCCTCAGCCGCCTCGCGCCAGGCATCCAGGATTTCCCAGTTAACCCGTCGCTCCTCTACTCTCAATTCACCGCCGGCGCCGTGAAATTCATCCGCGCCGTGCTGGTAATCTTCAGAGCGTTTGAATACCGGCAACACGTCATGCCAACCCCAGCCACGATTACCCTGCGCCGCCCAGTAGTCATAGTCACTCTGTTGGCCGCGCATATAAATCATGGCATTGATAGACGAGCAGCCACCCAACACCTTGCCACGAGCATAACCAATGCTGCGATTGTTAAGCCCTGCATCCGGTTCTGTTTGATAGCACCAGTCGGTGCGTGGATTGGCAATTGTATAGAGATAACCGACAGGGATGTCGATCCAGAAATAATTGTCCTTACCCCCAGCTTCCAGCAGCAGTACCTGGGTATCTGGGTTCGCCGAGAGTCGATTAGCCAACACGCACCCTGCAGTACCGGCACCGATGATGATGTAGTCATATTCACTCATGGTAGCAAGCTATACGCGTTAAAAATAAATCATATCGCATGAATGTAAAATACGAATCTTAATCAGTTTATTCTGATCACTTTTGATTATATTGCCTTTACTCTCTATTCCATAGTTTTCGAGTCATTACGCCCGCAGCATCTTCAATGGCCTGCATGGCATCCAGAATCAGATCTTCCCGCCACATCTGACCAATCAACTGCACCCCCGATGGCAAGTCCTCTACCAGGTCGACCGGCACAAAGCCTGCCGGCATGCCGATGTAATTGACCCCATAGCTATAGATCGAACAGTCAAAAAGATCTTTTACACCATCGAAGGTCTCGTCGAAGTTATAGGGATATCCAGGACGCATCAGGTAGGGTGTCAAAACCAGCGGATACTCTGCCAGCAGCATATTCCAGTCACGCACCAGAGCGGTTCGCGCGGCAATGCCGGAAAAATAGCCGTCTGCATCTGCCACGCCCTGAAGCTGATAGTAGTCATCGAAGATCTGGTTGATCATCGCGCTGCCGTGTTCAGCAAATACCGGTTCGAGTGTCTTCTTCATTTCGAAAAAAGTGTTTAGCAACCACTGCCTGGCGGCCTCAGCTATGGCAGGCGTCTCAATTTCTTCCACCTGGTAACCCGCCGCTTCGAGTATAGATGCGGCTTTATCCAAAGCAGCAACTATGCCCGCGTGAATCGGATAACCATAGGCTTCGCGACAGAATCCTATTTTCGGCAAGCCCTTATCGCCGTGACTCTGATCGAAGGGCATCGGCACATGCCAGGGATCACGGGGGTCGTGCTGCATCAGCACTTCAGTGCCGAGCCTGACATCTTTTACCTCGCGACATATCACGCCCTGCACCGACATAAGCTGTGCCAGCATACCGCGCTCCGCTTTGGCATGGGGCAGATAGGCAGGCACCCGGCCCAATCCCGGCTTGATCGTGCTCAAGCCACAGGCTGTGGCCGGATAGCGCAAGGAACCGGCAATGTCATTGCCGTGGTTAATGGCAGCAAATCCCGCAGCCCCTGCGGAGGCGGCACCGCCGGAAGAACCGCCGGGGGAAACATTCAGGTTCCAGGGATTGCGGGTCAGGCCATGCAGCGGATTGTCCGTAGTCAAGCGCATGGACATCTCTGGCGTATTGGTGCGCCCAATAATGATCGCGCCAGCATTTAACAGGTTTTGTACGATTGGTGAGTTGTCCGGCGCGATGACGTCCTTGAACACCTCCATGCCGTTGGTCGTTGCCCGACCTTTGGTGTCGACGTTCACCTTCACCGTCACCGGCACACCATGCAGCGGCCCAAGCGCTTCACCATTCGCTGATGCGGCGTCAGCTTGTTCAGCCGCCGCCAGCGCTTGCTCGCTCAGGGGATCGACAATGGCATTAAGCTCGGCGTTCTTTTCCGCGACCCGCGCGAGCGAGGACTCCACCAGCGCAGTGGCGGTAAACCTGCCGTCACGAATGCCTGCCGCCTGTTCGACGGCGCTGAGTTGCCACAGTTTTGTCATTGTTTATCTCCACGCATAGGGGGTTCACTAAATGGGGTCTGGCCCTTGTTATTTTCTTGTTATTACTACCGCATGTCTTTCAAGGCGCTGCCGCTTTTCATTCAAGTCACAGACGCTTTTAATTCAAGTCACAGACACTTTTCTCGCAAGCCGTTGGCGCTTCTTCCTGCGCGCCAGAAATGGCACCACGAAAAGATATACCCCAGTCAGCCACATGAAGAACAGAATGATGGCGGTGGGGAAGAAAATCCAGAGCTTGATGTTGTCGTGAAAAAAAGAGCCATCATGAATCGTCTCGATAAGATCACTGCGCCGAAAGGCGACCTGTAATACTTCGGCGCTGGCGGTATCGATCTGGATTTCCCATCGATTCAGGCTGCGAATCTTCAGCATGCCCCGATCCGGCCGCACATCGAGCCGATCAATATCCTCCCAACCATCAATCTCCGCAGCTTCCACGGAATGCGCGGCCGCCAGAATATCCTCGAAGGAAATCTGTGGTGGGCCTTCGCTGCCGCGCTGACTCACAGGCTGAATCCAGTGTACATCTTTCTTTAGCTGCAGCACCACGCCACTACCAATTATCACCAGGGCCGGCAACAGGATGGTCAGCGAGGCCCAGTAATGTGTCTTGCGGCTGAGAATGTTCCAATTGACGCTCACTGCTCTACTCCGGCTCCCTTTTTCTTGCTCAGTTTACTTGATGACTTTGATGCCCTTGATGACTTTTCCGTTTTTCCAGTTCTACCTGGCTTCCTGCTTTTCTGCCTTCTTGCTATCACGCTAATAAATTTGCGGCCGGTAGCCGCAGGACTATCGCAAGCAATGGCTGGGATGGCAAATATTAAAAGGCAAATAGTAAATTGTTCCCTCTCTGCGACCGTGCTAATTTGCGGTAATCTCCAATCACTCTCAAGATAAACTCCAATGAAAACGCTGACCAATTGCTTGCTCTCCCTCTTTTTATTAATCGCCGCCGCAACTCATGGGCAACACTTCGAAGGCATGAAGTACCGCAATGTGGGCCCAACCCGTGGTGGTCGCGTGACCGCAGTAGCGGGCACCGTTGCAGCACCCTCAACGTTTTATCTGGGTGCATCTGGCGGTGGTATCTGGAAGACGGAGGACTATGGCACCTCCTGGAACAACGTTTCAGACGACTATTTCAGCACGCCTTCCATTGGCGATATTGCGGTGGCGCAGAATGATGCCAATATCATCTATGTGGGAACCGGGTCCGATGGCCTGCGCAGCAACGTCATTGCCGGTAAAGGCATGTACAAATCAATCGACGGCGGCGCTACCTGGCAACATATTGGTCTGGACGACACAGGCCATATTGGTGCAGTCGAGATAAACCCGGAAAACCACAACGTGGTCTATGTTGCTGCAATTGGTCAGGCTTTTAATGCGAATGAAGAGCGCGGTTTATATAAGACGGTAGACGGCGGTCGCAACTGGGAGCAGGTTCTATACATCTCGGACGAAACGGGCATTTCCGATGTGGAGATGCTGCCCGGCAATCCGGAGATTGTTTTCGCCACGGCGTGGAAAGCCGAGCGCAAGCCATGGACCATCATCAGTGGCGGGGAGAACGAGGAAGGCGGTTTGTTCAAGTCAGTCGATGGTGGTGCCAGCTGGGACAAGATTACCGAGGGTCTGCCCACCGGCCTGATTGGCAAGATGGATCTCGCGCTTTCCCCCGCCGATTCCAGCATTGTCTATCTACTGGTAGAGGCGCCAGGCGATGAAGCCGGCCTGTACAAATCCATTGATCAGGGCCAGACCTTCGAGCAGGTGTCGGACCACGACGGCATTATCACTCGCCCATTCTACTACGCAAATATTGACGTGGATCCCCAAAATCCTGACATTGTCTACGCCATGTCAACAGGCAACTTCATTTCCAAAGACGGCGGTGAAAACTGGGAGCGACTCGCCACACCCCATGGCGACAACCATGACATGTGGATCAACCCTAATGATCCCGACCTTTATATACAAGCCAATGATGGTGGCGCCAATGTAACCCATAACGGCGGCCAGACCTGGTCCACGCAGTTTAACCAGCCAACCGCTGAACTCTATCAGGTCGAAGTCGACGATCAATATCCTTACTGGCTCTATGCTGGTATGCAGGATAACGGCACAACCATCGCAGTGCCGAGTATAGCCCCCTACGGGGTGCAGCATTCCAATCGCTGGATTGTGGACACTGGCGGCTGTGAGACCGGGCCTGCTGTGCCTAAGCCCGGTGACCACAACATCGTCTATGCGGACTGCAAAGGGCGCTTCGGTGTATTCGATAAACGCCTCGGTACTGAAAAGGGATACTATGTGGGCGCCGCCAATATGTATGGCCAGAATCCCAGGGACCTGCGCTATCGATTCCAGCGGGTATCACCCATTCACGTCTCTCCCCATGATCCAGGCGTGGTCTATCACACCTCCCAATATGTGCATCGCACCACCGATGAAGGCAAGACCTGGGAAACCATTTCTCCAGACCTGACTGCATTCGAAGCGGAGTACCAGGTGATCTCCGGCTCACCTATTACCCGCGACATCACCGGTGAAGAGTTTTACAGCACCATCTATTCAATTCGGGAATCTTCGGTGCAGGCTGGCGTTATCTGGGTAGGTGCCAATGATGGTCCTGTACACGTAACCCGTGACAACGGTGAAAGCTGGGATGACGTCACGCCGAGGCGCTTGCCGCCGGGCGGTCGCGTGGATGCGGTGGAACCTTCACCCCACGACGCAGCCAAGGCCTATATCGCGTTACTGCGTTATCAGTTTGGTGATTGGAAGCCTTACATATATCGCACCAATGACTTCGGCAGAAGCTGGGATCTGCTAACCGATGGCAATGGTATACCAGAAGACTATCCCACGCGGGTGGTAAGGGAAGATCCAGACAAGGTAGGGGTACTCTATGCCGGCACCGAATACGGCATCTTCGTTTCCCTGGATGACGGGGACACCTGGCACGATTTTCAGCAGAACCTGCCGGTTACACCAGTCACTGACATCAAGATCGTTCGCGGCGATCTCGCCATCAGCACCATGGGACGCTCCTTCTGGGTGCTGGATAACATCACCACTCTGCAGCAGGACGCAATCAACAGCCTGGATAGTGAGCCAGCACTATTTCAACCCAAGACCACCATTCGTTATCGCCGACCTCGCGGCATGCCGAATACCGAGGTACCGGATTACCCACAACCAGCCGTGGTAATCGACTATTACCTGCCGGAGAACTTCTCTGAACGCTTGGTGATGGAGATACTGGATGATGCTGGCAATGTGGTTAATCGATTTACCAACGCTGATGAGGACTCGGACGACGGCCCAGGTGAACAGGCCCTGACGGACATGGGCACCAACCAGACTATCTTCCTGGTGGACGATTCCCTTTCGACAGATGCGGGTTTGAATCGCTTCCGCTGGACCATGCGTCACTTCGGCGCTTGGCATTCCAACGGAGACCGCCGCTACCAGAACGGCCCTATGGTGAAGCCAGGTACTTATACCGTGCGGCTTAGTGCTGGGGACAGCACTATGGAGCATGCGTTTGAGCTGCAGGTTGACCCAAGAGTGCTTGCGGGCGGAACCACGCTGGCGGATATTTCTGCTCAGGTTGATCTGCAGCTTGAGATAACAGAACTGCTGTCCAGCGCCCGCCGCCTTGAGGATGAGTTGGACACTGAACAGGAAGAACTTGAAGAGCTCGAAACCGAAAATGGTTTAAGCGCCCAACAGCAGGCGCGACTGGAAAACGTCAACGCTGTTCTTTCCGCGTTGCAGACAGCAGAAGGCATCTACATGGAACCCATGCTTACAGCGCAGATAAGCTATCTCTACAATATGATCAACGCCGCCGATCAGGCGCCGGGACAGGAAGCAGAGATGCGTTTCACCGAGTTGAATCAACAGTTCCAGGCGCTGACTGCAGAAGACGCAGGCGCAGATGATTGAGCATATTTGAGCGATGAACAGCCTGTGCTGAGTGAGGAGTTTGTACCCTGCCCAGCATGCGCATTCGAATGCACGTTTGGAACGGGCGAATCCAGAAAGGGTTCGCCCGCTTTCTTTTGCCTGGGGGAATTGACTAACGGAAGTGAAACCCCATGGTAAACTCTCTGCCGATCGCCAGGGTACTGAGCGCATCGGCGGAGCTGAAATAGGTTTCATCAAACAGATTCTCAATTCCCGCCTGCATCTGCCAGCGATCACTGAGATCAATCCTGAAACTTAACGCGCCGATATTAGCGGCCTGCAAAGCCCTTTCTGTCGCGCCAAAATCCTTTTTATCTAATCGTCTGCGTAGGCTCACGTTCAGTGACCAACTTGGCGCTGAATAAGACAAGTCAACTTGATGCCTCGCGGCGGGAATGTCGATCAGTGTATTTTCACTGTCACTATTGCCGGTGACTCTTTGTCCGGAAAGCGCCAGCTGCCAGGCATTGGAGGGAAACAATGCCACGCGATATTGCCAGCCTCTGAGATCTCCGCTCAACAGGTTGCGATAGCTCAGGGTGTTCTCATCAAGCGTTATCCGCTCAATGAAGTCATCGATGTCCATTGCAAAGCGATGCAGTTCAATAGCCAGGCGCTCACTCTGGTAATCAATACCAATGACCAGCTCCGACGAATCTTCAGGCAGCAGATTCTGATTACCGACAACTTGCCCGCGCCCGGTGGTGCCAATGAAAAGCCTTTCTGTCAGGCTGGCAAATCTGCTGCTGGTCCCGTAGCTCAGGCTCAAATTCCAATCACCCAGAGGCTTGCGCACTGTCAGGAAATAAGACCCTCTGCTTTGGGAGATTTTTTCCGACTTCGAATCACTTTGCGTAAAGTAAGTCCACCTGCCACCAAGGTGCACGGAGGCGAAATTGAAGTCGCGGTTGGCCGTGGCGAAGAGCGCCGATTCATTTTCCTCGCCATCGTCGAGCGACTGAGTCGACCCGAGCAGCCGTGAGAGGATGAAATCATCCTGCCGCGCATTGACACCTCGGCGACCAAAATAGTCGAATCCATATTGGCCGCTTAGCTGACCAGCCTGCCATCTATCCTCCAGAGTGAAGCCTATATCCATGGAGCGATTGGCAACCTCACTGACCCGGGATTCGAGGCCCTGAATTGCCGAGCGTGTCTCTCGAGTCTCTCGCGTCAGCAGATCCTGGTAGTGCAGCGACAATCGCGCCGCCCAGTCACCAGTACCGCTCAGCTTTACCTGACTGAGCAGGTGGTTTTCTTCCGGATAGAGGACAATGCGTTCCAACGGAAACTGTGAATTATCTTTGCCGATGTCTGCAGCTTTGCTGCCAATCAGCTGCCAGTCGACACTGTAGGCACCCACATTAAACTGACGCTGGTAATAGGCCGACAGCTGGTCAAAGCGATCAAACTTGGTGTCCCCCTTAACCGTTTTGCCATCGCCACGCTGACGCAGTGCGATGCCGGCGGAATAATTTGCGTTACCGGTGCCCGCTGCAAGATTTCGCTCATTGCCATCGCTCGCAAAACCCGTGCTTAGCCAGGGCGGAGCATCCTCTCGAAGCAGCAGCTGCAGGGCACCGGCAAGTGCACCACTACCGTAATAAGTGCTGGCTGGTCCCTGGATGATCTCAACACCGCCTAAAAGCAGAGGATCTAAAAATGAAGCCGATACTCCTGCACGTCTTTCTGAAGTTAAACGCATCCCGTTAAGGAAACTCTGAACCCGCTGTCGCGCCAGACCACGAATATTCAGCGTTTGAAACAGGCCAGGCTGGCCATTTAGGGACACACTGGGCTGCAGCGCCAGTGCCTCGGAGAGGGAACCGGTAGCGGTGGCGAGTTCATCGATCCCAACGTACTCGCTGATCAGGGTCTCTCCTTGACGGTGACGTGTGGTGGCTACACTGATGGATTCGATCACGGCGACCGGACTGCCGGCGGCGGCATTTCCTCCACTATCTGCATAAGCCCCGTTAGCCACAACCTCCTGAGCCAGGACGGGTGCGGACAGAAACAAGCAAGTCAAAATTGAGAGTGTGAAATATTGAGAATAGGCCAAGACGGTAGTTTCCAACGTACAGCGAGCGCTATGCTACCAGATTGCAACCCAGGCAGCCTTAGCGCAAAATGATTCGGCCCACGCACTTAGAACAATCAGGAGACTCCATGAATCCCACACCATGGCTTGCACGCCAGGCGCAACGGTATTTGAATCCAGGTCTGGCGCTGGTGGCTAGCATCGCGCTGTTACTGCCATTTTCTTACTCTGCGCTCGCACAAGAGAGTCGATTCGATGGTTTGGAGTATCGCTCCATTGGTCCATTTAGGGGCGGCCGCTCTGCCGCTGTTACCGGCGTACCCGGCGAGAACAACCTCTACTATATGGGCGCCACCGGCGGTGGCGTCTGGGAAACTCGGGATGGTGGTGCCAACTGGAAGAACATTTCCGATAGCTATTTTGGTGGGTCAATTGGCGCTGTCGCTGTCAGCGAATGGGACCCCAACGTCATCTATGTGGGCGGTGGTGAGGTAACTGTGCGTGGCAATGTCTCCCACGGGAGTGGCATGTGGAAATCCACGGATACCGGCAAGACCTGGGAATCCATTGGCCTCACTGACAGTCATCATATTCCTCGCGTTCGCATTCACCCGCGCAACCCCGACCTGGTCTATGCCGCAGTTATGGGTCACCTCCATGGCCCAAATGAACAGCGCGGTGTATTCCGCAGCAAAGATGGAGGCGAGACTTGGGAAAAGGTGCTGTACATAGATGATGAAGTCGGTGCCGTTGATCTCGTCATGGACCCTAACAATCCAAGAATTCTCTACGCCAGTTCCTGGCGAATTTTTCGCACGCCTTACACCCTCTCCAGCGGCGGTGAAGGATCGGCGCTGTGGAAGAGTGCAGATGGCGGCGATACCTGGGAAAATCTGTCCGAGAAAGACGGCATACCTAAAGGTACCCTCGGCATCATCGGGGTTACCGTTTCTCCGGTCAATTCCGAACGCGTGTGGGCAATTATCGAAAATGAAAATGGCGGTGTGTTCCGTTCAGATGACGGCGGCGAAACCTGGGCCAAAACCAATGACGACAGAAACCTGCGGCAGCGCGCCTGGTACTACACCCGCATCTATGCCGATAGTCAGGATGAAAATCGCGTCTATGTGCTCAACGTGGGCTTCTTCACCTCCAGCGATGGCGGCACAACCTTCGAGCGAGTACCAACTCAGCCACCCCATGGCGACCACCATGACCTGTGGATTGCGCCGGAAGACGCCACCCGCATGATTGTTGCCGATGACGGTGGTGGTCAGATCAGCTTCGATCGCGGCAACTCCTGGTCGACCTACTTCAACCAGCCCACAGCGCAGTTCTATCGAGTGACCACCGACAACCACTTCCCCTACCGCATCTATGGCGCACAGCAGGACAACTCCACCTTGCGCATCCTGCATCGCTCTGATGGCAGCAGTATCGGCGAGCGCGACTGGGAGCCTTCAGCTGGAGGAGAAAGCGGACACCTGGCACCTCATCCTGTCAATCCAGATATCGTCTATGGTGGATCCTATGGCGGATTACTTGAGCGACTGAATCATGACACCAGCGAATCCCGCATGGTAGACGTATGGCCCGATAACCCCATGGGCTATGGCGCTATTGATATTCGCTATCGGTTTCAATGGAACTTCCCTATCCTGATTTCTCCCCATGATCCCGATGTGATTTACGCAGCGGCACAAATGCTGTTCCGTACAAACAATGAAGGTCAGAGCTGGCAACAGATTAGTCCCGACCTGACCCGCAATGACCCCAGCACCATGGGCAAGTCTGGTGGGCCTATCACCAAGGATGACACCTCGGTGGAATACTACGGCACCATCTTTGCCATCGCCGAGTCACATCACGAAGCCGGCGTTATCTGGACCGGTAGTGATGACGGGCTAATACACATCTCCCGAGACGACGGTGAGAGCTGGACTGATGTGACGCCGCGAGGCATGCCTGAATGGATGATGATCAACAGCATCGAAATCAATCCATTCGATCCAGCAGGTGCCTATGTTGCAGGAACTCGCTACAAGTCCGACGATTTCAGCCCCTACTTGTACAAGACCGATGACTATGGCCAGAGCTGGGAGCTGATTACTGACGGCATCGATGCCGAACATTTCACCCGTGTAGTCCGCGCCGATCCCGAGCGTGAAGGCCTGCTCTATGCGGGCACAGAGCTTGGCATATATGTGTCGTTCAACGATGGTGAGGACTGGGAGGCGTTTCAGCTCAACCTACCAATCACGCCTGTGACCGATCTTACTATCAAGAACGACGATCTGATTGTCGCGACCCAGGGTCGATCATTCTGGATTCTGGATGACCTGACGCCATTGCATCAGCTACAGGGCAATTGGGAAGACGCCGCAGTTGAGGTCTACTCGCCCCGTCCATCCTACCGTATGGGCGGCTCAGCATCCTCTGACCCCGGCAACGCGGGCCACAACCTGCCTAATGGCGTCATTGTGCAGTACTACATGGCCGAGGGCTTTCCCGAACCGGACACCGATCCTGATGCGGAAGGTGATGAACCAGCAGCGGGTGAAGCTGACGAAAAAATGCCGGCACTAAGCCTTGAATTCCTCACCGAGGACGGTGAAAGCATCCGTACCTTCTCCAGCGATGCCGAAGAAGACAGCGACAAAATTGAGGGCGTAGAAGCAGGCTTTAATCAGTTCGTGTGGAATATGCGCTACCCCAACGCAGAGGGCTTTGATGGCATCATCATGTGGGCAGGCAACCTGACTGGACCAAAAGTTGTTCCCGGCACCTACCAACTCAGAATGCGCTACGGTGACTACGATGAAACTCGAAGCTTTGAGATTCTGCCTGACCCACGCATCAGCGCGACCCAGGAGGACATGCAGGCCCAGTTCGACTTTCTGCTGTCCACAAACCAGAAACTCACGGAAACTCACCAGGCGATAAAACGCATTCGTGAAATTCGAGACCAGATCGACCTGGTAGTAACGCCACTGGAAGATCGCGCCGGCTATGATTCACTGAAAGACCGAGCGGCCTTTATCAAGGAAGAGCTTAAGTCGATTGAAGAAGCGCTGTATCAGACCCAGAATGAAAGCAACCAGGATCCGCTTAACTATCCAATCCGACTCAACAACAAGTTGGCCAGTGTCAATCGCCTGGTTAACCGAGGCAGCTATCGACCAACCAACCAGTCGGTTGCGGTTAGAAATGAACTGGTGACGGAAATCGACAGCGAGCTGGAAAACCTGACGCGCATCGTTGAGGATGAACTTCCCATGTTCAACAACCTGGTGCGAGAGCAGGCCATCCCGGCAGTGTGGCTGGACGGCGGTGACAGCAACTAGCCCTGACGGTTTTTGGGGTAGGTTTTTGGGTTTAGTTTCTGCAGAGTTACGGGAGGCATATGACTGACAAGGAACCGCAGCGATCCCTGGACACAGTGCTGGTACATGATGAGGGTCATGCCGAAGGCGCTGTGTCACCGCCTATCTATCAGACCTCACTGTTCACCTTCGATTCCTATCAGGCCATGGTAGACCGTTTTCGCGGTGATTCTGACCAGGCCCTCTACTCGCGCGTGGACAACCCGACCGTTTCAGTCTTGCTGGAGAAAATCAGCCAACTCGAAAATGGAGAAAAAGCACTGGCGTTCTCGAGTGGCATTGCCGCCATTAGCAATGCGGTGCTGGGTCTGGTCCAATCCGGGGACCGTATAGTTTGCGTCAAACACTGTTACCCGGATACCTACCGTTTGTTGCAGCTGATCTGTGCCCGCTTCGACGTAACAACCGAATTCGTCGACGGCAGTGATCTTGCAGCGGTAGAGGAGGCGCTGCCCGGCGCCCGGCTGCTTTATCTTGAAACGCCTACTTCCTGGCTTTTTGAAGAACAGGATCTTAATTCTATTGCAGAACTGGCGAAGCGTAATGGCGTCACCACTATTGTCGACAATAGCTGGGCAACCCCGATTTTCCAGCAACCGCTGCGAGTCGGCATTGACCTGGTGGTGCACTCGGCCTCCAAGTATATATCTGGCCACAGTGATACGGTGGCTGGCGTGCTGGTTGGCCAGGCCGCCCTCATCGATCAGCTGACGAGCGAAACCACACCCTATCTAGGCGCCAAGCTATCAGCCCAGGAAGCTTCGCTGTTGCTGCGTGGGCTGCGCACCTTGCCGCTCCGCCTGCAGCGTCATCAGGAAAGTGCACTGTTGATCGCAAAGAAACTGTCGGCGCATCCCGGTGTCACTGCCGTGCATCATCCCGGTTTGAATCTCAATTCCAACTCCTGCTTGAGTGGCTATGGGGGTTTGTTTAGCTTTGAATTAGATGAGTCGATCGACATTCCCACTTTCTGTGATGCCCTGTCACTGTTCCGACTCGGCGTCAGCTGGGGTGGCCACGAAAGCCTGGTTATGCCATCAGAAATCTCAATCAACCAGGCGGGCTCACCCAGCGCCGCAATCGACTTCGGCGTACCGTCCAGACTCATTCGTCTGTTTGTTGGCCTCGAAGATTCGGAAGAGCTCTGGCAAGATCTGGAATCGGCACTCGCTAATGCATAAGACGATTTCTCTTTTCGAGGCCGCACTGCCTCTTCTCACCATGCTGGCCTGCCTTGTGCTTGGCAGTGTTTTCTTTCCCATTGGCACAGAGTTGTTGGTGTTCGTCATGTTCATCGCCGCTGCCGTCGCGGGACTTATCGCTGCGCGCCATGGGCATGATTGGGATGCGATTCAGCGCTCCACGGGGACAAAATTCGCCACGGTGCTGCCAGTGATCTTAATACTGCTGTCTATCGGTATGCTGATCGGAACCTGGATGTTCAGCGGCACCATACCGATGCTGGTGTACTACGGCGTGCAGCTGGTAAACCCGCGATTTATGATCATCACCGCCTTCCTGGTAACCGGGATGATGTCCATGACGGGCTCATCGTGGGCTGCGGCAGGGACTATAGGTGTTGCCCTGATGGGTGTGGCGACGGCCATCGAGGCGCCGCTCGCTGCGACCGCGGGCGCCGTGGTTTCCGGCGCCTATTTCGGCGACAAGCTCTCGCCACTGTCTGACCAAACCAATATTTGCGCCATCGGCGCCAACGCCAACCTCTATGACCACATTCGTAATATGGTGTATACGGCCGGGCCATCTTTTATTGTAGCGCTGCTGGTGTACCTCGCTGCAGGCATCTTGACTGACGCCAATTCAGTTGCCGGGTCGGATTTCAATCACCCAATCCTGCAAGAAATTGAGCAGGCCTACAGTATTAGTTGGCTAGTCTTTATTCCTGCGCTAATTGTCATAATTGGTACCTTCAACCGCAAACCTGCAGCTTTGGTCATGGTGATCTCCTCTGTCACGGCAATGGCAATTGGCATCGGCGTTCACGGCTTTAGTCCCTACAATGCGATTCTGAGCGCTATTACTGGCTTCAATGTCAGCATGCTGGAAGGCATGAGCAATTCATCCAGCGACATGCTCAACATCTTGCTAAATCGCGGCGGCATCAATTCCATGTCAACCACGCTCATCATCATTATCGCGGCGTTTCTGTTAGCGGCCGGTATGGACGTATCCGGTGGCCTGGACAAGCTGTTACAGACCATGATCGAACGCGCGCGATCTGTGTTCGGCCTGGTCGCCGCTACGCTGGCATCAGGTGCAACAATGATTGCGCTCACTAGCCACGGCGGCGTTACTGCCTTAATCGTTGGCGGGCTGTTCCAGGACGGCTACCGCGAGCGCGGGCTTGCACCGGAAAATCTGTCACGCTCACTGGAAGATTCGGTTACGATTCTCGAGCCATTGCTACCCTGGACTGTTTCTGCAATCTTCATGGCGACAACCCTGGGCGTACCCACACTGGCGTACATGCCCTGGGCTGTATTCTGTATGACGGGCTGGATGTTTTCACTGCTCATGGCAAGCATCTATGAACGCACTGGTTTCGGCCTGAAAGCCTTGCAAGCAGAATAAGCGGATAATTCCAGCGACTTAGAAAACTTCGTCTTCCTATCTACCCCAGCCTCCGATTTCTTCTTTCCTTTCTTGGTCGTAAGGATTTATGCTGTCAGCACCCGAACCAAAACAACAATAGAGGGAGTCTAATTCATGCCCAACCCGCGACGATCGTCAATACACCGTTCCAGTCTGAATGTGCTGAGCGCAATCTTAGCGCTTATTTTCTGCTCAGTAAGCGTGGCACAGCAACCGGGCCCGCCTCCTGGCGCCTATGACGCTGCCCCCTACCTGGGCCAGATACGTAATACCTATGTCTATGGAGACATCTGGGAACGGCCGGGCCTCTCGGCCCGAGACCGTAGCATGATCACGGTGGCGGTAAACCAGGCGCTCTATGCCACCTATGAACTGCGACTGCACATGGAGCGTGCATTGGATAACGGCATAACGCAGGACGAAATCGCTGAAATAATCGCCCACACGCTGTGGTATTCAGGATTTCCAACTGGCGTTAACGCGGCGCGCGTGGCAGCAGAAGTTTTTGCGGAGCGCGGCCTGCCGGCTAGCCCTCCGAATACCTCCGACCGCCAAGCGCCAACAAATCCCGAGCTGGAGTTTCCTGGCGCCTATAATCAAACTCCCTATTTGCGCGATTTGCTTAATCAGGTTCTCTATGCCGAAACCTGGACCCGGGAAGAATTGTCGCCGCGGGATCGCAGCATGATCACCGTTGCTGTAGGAATAGCGCTCTATGCTTCCAGCGAAGTGCGCTATCACGTTGGCCGGGCACTGGATAACGGCGTTACTCAGGAGGAGATCGGAGAGGTTATTACACACGTGGCTTTCTATTCCGGCTTTCCCACTGCAGTCAATGCCGCGCGCGTCATAGCTGGCGTGTTTGAATCCAAGGGCTTACCCATGGGTGACGGCCGCTTTCCAGCTGCGCCCTATCTCGATGAGTTAATCACTGGCCTGGTGTTCGAAGAAACCTGGGGGCGCGAGCAACAGCTTTCAGCCCGCGACCGCAGCCTCGCGACTATCGCTGTGACCCTATCTAACTACCAGACAGATCAACTGCGCGTGCACTTGAATCGCGGGTTGGACAACGGCCTCACCACTGAAGAGATCTCTGAGCTGATTGCACAGGTTACGCTGTACGCAGGTTTTCCTTTTGGGGTGAATGCTTCCAGAACTTTCGCGGAGGTGTTGCAGGAACGGGGCATGCCACTGCCTGATCAGGACTAACTCCATTCATGTAATTTAAGAAAAACATTTAAGCGTCATATTTAAGAAATTTAAGGGGCCAGAGTAAAAATACAGTGCTGTATTTTTACTCTGACCCCTTTTTATTGCTATTTATTTTTGTAGCTTTACTCTGACTTGGATTTTTTTCTTTTGTACCATCCAGCAAGTCAAAGACCCCTTCTTCCTCCAGCACGCGCACGCCCAAGCGCTGATCCGAAACACCTGGTCGTAGCTGATAGTCGAACTTTAATCTGCCGCCGTCCACTTCTGCGATGAAGTGTGAGCGACTGATTTGTTTCGTCTCTTCGAGCTGATCATCGAGCTCAATAAGATGGGAGGAAAACAGGAACAGGCAGTCTTCCTTGGTAGCAAAGCGCTCCAGCACTGCGAGTGAAGCGTCAAAGGCGTCTTTGACGTTGGTGCCTTTAAATGGTTCATCCATGACAGCCGCGACGCTATGTCCCTGGGAAATCGATTCGGCGATAGCGCGTATGCGCAACGCTTCGGCGCGGAAGTAACTGATACCCGCATGGATGTCGTCGTTTAAGGAGATGGAACTATACAGTCTCTGCAACGGCACAAAACCAAAACGCTTGGCTGGCACCCCTATCCCGAGATGAGCCAGGTACAGGGCTATGGCTACGGCACGCAGATAAGTAGTCTTGCCGGCCATGTTGGGTCCGGTAAGAAACAGCACTCGTTCCTGTTGGTCCAGCCTCACTGCGTTGGGGACCGCATCAATTAGGTAGGGATGAACCAACCCTTCTGCTTCAATTCTTATGTCACCATCCAGAACTTCTGGAATGGCAAAGCCATGTTCGAGAGTCGCATCGGCCAGAGACACTAAGGCATCAAACTCATAAACCAGCTGCAGAACGCGCAGAATGACACCTTTAGCCTGCTGTCTGAAAACCTGATCGAGGCGGAAGATTTTACGCGGTGAACTGCCCGCGACCTGCTGTTGCGGAATCTCATCAACCCATGCAAAAGAAAGCAGTTCCTGTAGCTCTGCCAGTAGCGGGACTATCTCTCCCTTTGCCGCTTCCAGCTCTTCCTGGGCCATGAATTCGCACAGCCCGCGAATAACGCTGCAAGTGTACTGCACCCCTCTGACGATGCCGCGGTAATGACGGTCGTGATTGAAGTAAACGTTGGTCGCCTGCAGAAAATACTCTATCGGGTTCTTCTTGGTAGCCCCTAACAAAACCTCCCGCTGATAGATCTCAACGTTCTGCACCACGTAGGCCGGGAGCTTTCTGAACACTTCCCTGTTCTCACAGATAAAGGCAACAGACTGTTGTGTAATTTTGATCGGCTCTGCCTCACACCACGGCAACTCCATGCGCTTCCGCAGTAGCTTGGCCCCACCTTCAGTGCGAGTGAAGTTACAGAACTCGAATAGGCTCTCGGCGTCGCTGTCGGTCTCGAAAATCTCAAGGTCTCTCAGCGTGTGGGAATCGAGCACCAGGGGATCATAGTCAGAGCGAAGATCCTCCAGCGATTGGGTCTGGCGATCGAAGGTAAGAAAGCGACGACCGAGATTGGTTTTACGGCCACTCTCACCGGGAGTTGGCATGCCTGCAAGGCGCATTTATTGTTTACTCAAAGCCAGTACATTTCATCGATAGACTTCCCAGGAAAGAGCGCGATTGATACGAACTCATCTCGACCAATGATAACGAGACCTCATACGCTTTTTCCCTAGGCGCTTTATTTCTAGCTGCGTGTTTAGCTGCTTTCTTTCGCGCTATTGCTAGACTGTTTGCCAGAGATTTTACTGTCCAGCATCTTGCCCCAGTCTCTAAAAGGCGCGGCGACATTTTGCCAGAAAGTTCGATACTCATCCTGCCTTTCTGGACCAATTCCCCACGGCGTATATTCATCTTTCTCAGGAATGTATAACGTGCCGAACATACGGTCAAAAATACTGGTAATTGCCGCCATATTGGTATCCCAGTGTTGAGGTAGATAACTATGGTGAGTGTGATGCATGGCTGGGCTTTGTAGCCAGTATTCCAACCACCTGGGGTAGCGAAATTGAATGTGGTAATGGCGAAAAGCGCCGGTAACGCCAAACAGGAAAGAGAAGAAGCCGACATTAAACAAAGTGGCCTGCGTTATACCTCCCCCAAACAGCCAGGAAAAAACGCCAGCGGCAAAGCCAAAACTAAATGCCGAGCCTGCCGCCCAGATTGGCCCAGCGATAACATGCTCGCGGTATCGAGTTAGCGGTGTCAGCACCTCGGCAGAGTGATGCACCTTGTGAATTGCCCACAGCGCAGGCACTTTATGCATTGCATAGTGGATCCAAAAGAAAACGAAGTCATAACAAAGAAGTAGTACGAGGCTGTATAACAGCATCCAGCCGAAATTGGACTGCAGGACTGGTGTCGCGCCGAATAGGCCTTCCATAGCGGCAATCATAAACTGCTCGGTGGCAGGCCCCACAGTCGCGAACAGCGTCACGGCCCAGAATGGTCGCAAGCAGCGCTCAAGCACCCATAGCCACACGTCAACCCGGGCGGAAATATGGGCATAGATATCTCTGGGCAGCAGGAATTCCAGCAAGCCATCGGATTGATGCCCGCGACCATCTGCATCCTTAGCTCCTCGCCCACGAGAAAGCACGTAGAGCGCTAACGCCAAGAACAGAGTAATCAACAGTCGATCCCAGCGCAGATCGGTGGGTATATTATCGGCTAATATGGTCCAACTAAGCCGAACTATCTCGGTAAATGGACCGAGCACTTCGCTTGAACTTTCCATGCTTTCCTTCTTCTTTGCTAATCAGCATATAGTGTGGCTACACAGAAATACAGCTATCCCGGGTGCGCAAAGAACGACTCAAACGAATCCACTACTTTATTTATGTCTTGTTCACTGATATCCAGGTGGATCACCAGGCGCATTCTCTGCCCTCCTATCACCTTGATACCTTGTTTGGCCAGACTGGCCGCGAGTTGCTCGCCCGTTTCCCCGCTCGGCAAGCCGATAAACACCATGTTGGTTTGATTGCTTTGCACATCGACTTCATCAATTGCCTGAAGTGACTCAGCAAGCCGCTTCGCATTGGCATGATCATCCCGCAAGCGCTCAACGTTATTATCCAGGGCATAATCTATCGCGGCGGCAAGAATGCCGGCCTGACGCAAACCTCCACCGGCCATCTTGCGCCAGCGTCTGGCCGAGGCGATCAATTCATCCGACCCACAGAGCAGGGAACCAATTGGCGCACCCAAACCCTTAGAGCAACAGATTGAAACACTATCGACATGTCTGGCGATCTCGGACACATCCACACCCAGAGCAACGGCAGCATTAAATACCCGGGCTCCATCTAGATGTAGAGACAAGCCATTGTCTCGGGCAAATTGTGCAGCCTCTGCCATATAGTCCAGACCCAATACCTTACCGTTGTGGGTGTTTTCTAGCACCAGCAACTTGCTGCGCGCAAAATGGGGATCATCAGGCTTGATGCGTGACTTAACGACATCCAGGCTGAGGCTGCCATCCGCCTCAACAGGGATCGGCTGCGGCTGCAGGCTGCCAAATACCGCTCCGCCACCGGCCTCATATAAATAGGTGTGGTAATCCTGCCCAACGATGTATTCCTCACCCCGCTGGCAGTGTGCCAGCAAGCCAACCAGGTTGCTCTGCGTGCCAGAAGGCAATAACAGGGCTGCCTCTTTGCCAGCCAGATTGGCAACCCGGGTCTCAAGCGCATTGACCGTTGGATCATCGCCAAAAACATCATCGCCCACTGGCGCGGCGGCCATCCTCTCGCGCATGGCTGCGCTGGGCCTGCTTACGGTGTCGCTTCTTAGATCAATCACGTTCTCTATGCTCTCTTGCTGTCGTCTGTAAATAGGTGGGCCGAAGCAAGTATACCGAGAATTGCAGCTTACGGGCCCGTTGCTGAAGGCAATAGCAGCTGATTAATTTGGCTGTTCCATTCTTTGCGCTTCTTTCTACATACCTTTATGCAATACTGTCCGCCCTGGCTCTGGCTGCCCGGGTAATCCAGATTATCCCGCCACCAGTACTAGACGTCAGGGCCGAATTTTTTAGTGCGGCTCGAACGCTTACCGAGGAGTAAAAGCAATGCATGCTCAGTTAAAGTCCTTGTGTTTTGGGCTTGCGGCCAGTTCGCTATTGGCGGCAACCGCAGCGCAGGCGCAGGCCACAACCGTGTTATACAACGAGCGCGTCGTTGAGATTGGGCAGACTCTGCCCGACGCCAATGACCTCTGGGTGAAACCCGAGGACTTGACGCGCATCAATGATTTTGAGTTCAAGCCAGAAGGCGCGTGCTATGAAGCACTCTGCGTTCCTGTGCTGCAGGACCGCGATAGCGATATGTATGTCACCCGTGGCGGGCAGGGCTGGTTTAATGTCACCGGTCTCGCCGACAAACTGCAGCAGGCCTATGTAGTAGACCATGATGATGGCGTATGGAGCTTCGGCACCATGCCGGTCAAACGTCAGTCCTTTATTCGAGGCGGCATGGCACCGGATTTCGAGTTGAATGATCGTGAGGGTAATCCGGTTCGGCTTTCAGACTTTCGTGGCAAGAAAGTACTGCTGCTGACCTGGGCTTCCTGGTGAGGATGTCGTTTCGACGTGCCCGTGTGGCAAGTGATATACGACGAACTCAAAGCCAAAGACGAAAATTTTGAAATCATTTCCGTGGCGCAGGACACCGGTGGCGAAGACGCCGCGGGTCCGATCTTTGACGCTGCCGACGTGACTTACACTTCCCTGATTGATGTAAACCATCTGATCAGTTCACTCTACAATCTGGTCAATGTGCCATCGGGCGTCTGGATTGATGAAGAGGGACGCATTGCACGCATCAACGAAGGGACTTACGCCCAGGAGCATTTCAACGGCGCCTTCGGCACCAATGAATATGTCCCTATCGTCCGCGACTGGGTCAAGAAAGGAGCAGAGAGCCAATACGTCTGGGATACATCGAAGGTGCGAGAAAGCATTGTCGATCGCACCCCTGAGGCGGAGAAAGCGCAGCCCGCTTTCTTGCTTGGTTCCTACTATTTCCAACGCGATAACGAAGCCAAGGCCGAGCAATACTGGACTCTGGCCCAACAACTCGACCCGACCAGCTGGAACTATCTGCGGCAGGACCTGCTGTATGAGGAAGGCGGTTCCGCCGGACCAGCCTGGCAGCAACGCGTCGAAGAAGTAGAAGCCGCTGGCGGCGCCTACTATGCGCCACTTGAAATAGAGGACGGTGCTAACTAAAGGTAGATGTGCCAGCAAAGCGAATTTGTAGATTTTTTCTCAGGGACTAAAAATTTTTGAAAAGGTCAGTGTAAGAACCGGCATCCGGTTTTTGGCTGACCTTTTTTATTTGTCCAGCAGTCCGCGCCGGCTAAACCATAGCTCCAGTGGATAAGTCACCAGTGGCGGGATAGCGGCCAACACAGCAAGCACGCCACACCACCAGGGCCAGCGCAGTCGGCTGGCACTGTAGAGGGACACAAAAAAATAAAACAGAAATGCCGCACCATGCAGTCTGCCGAACAGCCACACACCAGCATCCGACATATCCAGGGCATACTTAAAATATATGCCTATAAGAAGACCAGCCCAGGTAAACGCTTCAATGCGCGCGGCGAGGATGAATGTTTTTTGGGTGGAGAACAGAAATAGTTACCGCTTGT
>DLPV01000006.1:0-40249 GCA_002477465.1 Gammaproteobacteria bacterium UBA7449
AGCATGCCAAGTAGCTGAATCCAGACCTCGATTCTAACTTTCATCGCCTAAACCCTTGTGGCCGGGCTTCTGGAGATCAGCCTCATCCAGATCGCTGGGCGCTTGTGGAATATCACCGATGTCTAACGGAGTTACTGCGACATTGGCGGAGCCAGGGAGCCTGGGCGGTAGTCCCCATCCTGTTTTATGCATGTCCTTCTCGGCGGTAGTTTCGTGCTTCGCCGCCATCCCGAGCTCCTTGCTTTGCCTCTGCTCCAGAACTCTCTTCGCGATCCTGATTACCTTTTCACCATCGATGGGCTTCCCCGGCCTGGATGTTTTGTATTTTTTCCTGGGCATGGACTCCCCTTCGTTGCCCTGGCGGGACTAAGTGATTAGGTCGAGTGATGGTACCGATATAAAGGGTTTGTTTACAGGTGTATAAACGCTATGGAAAGTTTTCAATACACGTTTGTAAGTCATTGATTCCTATATGCCCAGTTCTCCCAATTTTCCCAGTGTTTTTGGGCTCTGATATTTCAAAAATAAGCATATATATCAATAGGATAGGGTACTTTCAGGCAGTGGCCTTCTAAGCCGAGGGTTGCAGGTTCGAGACCTGCCGGGCGCGCCAGACTTCTTTAACCTCGATCGAGGTTGTCTATTTCTGCACTGACCAGGATTCTTGTGACAGCAGGCCTACCAGCCCTGAAGCCTAGCTTCAGGGCGTTCGACTGTCGCTGAGAGCTGGCGCTCTCAATGCGCTCGGTCTCACCCAGGCGCGCCTTGTTCTTCTCTCGCATTGCCTCTGATTCTGACTTTTTCAAGCAATTTAGTGTCAATATATCACTATAAAACAACAGCTTGTTAAAGAAAGCTCCTGTATCGCCGACAAAATAGGACGTAAACATACTTACGCGGGCCTAGGCTAGGATTGAGTTCTTAGCGCTAGGCCATTTTTTTGCCTGATTTTCCTGCCTCTGTACTGGTGAGTGGAACGCTTTCCAGGATTTCCCGGGGAATGGCGACCATGTCGCCCTGGCCGGTTGCGGGGAACTGGCGGGCTGGAATGAGCTCATAGGCGCCAGAGCGTTTAGCCCTGGAGCCGCGGCGGCGGGCGGTGCTGCCATCTGCTTTACGGACGTTGAACTGATAAATCGCGTAGTCGTCCGGTAATGTGGTCTGCAGTTCCTGAAGTGAAGCGAATGACTCGGCTACGCCGTAGGTGACTTCGCAAACAACAATGGGACGGCATTTCTTGAGCGTCCGACTTAGCCCGCGCAACACGCCTTTTTCGAATCCTTCGACATCGATTTTGATCATCTGGACGTTGCTGATTGCCGAAGCCAGGAAGTATTCGTCGCCCTTGACCACCTTAAGTTTGCCTATGGGCACATTGCCTTTGTCCCTGGTGGTGGCTACGAAAGAGCCGATGCCGCGATTACCGCCAGTCGGCGCATAGAAGTCGAATTCACCTGCCGTTTCCCCCAGGCCGACGCTGTGGACCTTAATGTTTTTTAGCGAGTTGAGTTGAATGTGGTGCGCTAACCGACTTCTCACTTCATCAAAGGGCTCAAAGGCGTGAATCTGGTCCGCGTGATTTGACATGAACAAGGCATGCTGGCCGACATTTGAACCAATATCGCAAAAACAGGTGCCTGAAGTCTCCACTGGGGAGCCTGGCGCCATGCTATTGCGGCCGCTGATTGCGCGCATGGCGTTGCGCATGAAAAACAGCAGAGGCTTCTCGAACGCGCCGTAGTAAAACAAGGCGAACTCAATGCCGTCCTGCAGATTGCCCTCATAACGCAAGCCAAAGAAGTCGGTGACAAATGGCGCATCGGGCAACTCTCCATTTTGGCCGAGGATGCGGTATGCGGACTTCTTGTGGCGCAGGGAAAGCCAGCTTTGGCGCCAGACCCAGCGAGCTGCATTTAGTTTCAGCGACAAGCTCTCATCTCCCGTCCTGGTGCTGCCATGCCCGGGGTAGGGTCGTGGCGCGGAGATAAAGAGGATGGGAGGGTTGCTGAGAACGATTCATTTTCAGATAGTGAAGATCTGGCAGGCGGCGCAACAATGCTGCGGCGCGTCCCAGATGTTCGCCATGATTGCCCCAACAGGCGATGCGCAGTTGCGATTGCTGGTAACTCTGTTTTATCCATTTGTTATTGTAACGACCAACAGGATCAGAAGCCCGTTTGAGGTCCTCCGGGTAGGTGGCTCTAAAGGCAAACAGATTCGTGACAATGAGCCTGCTAAAACCCCAATCATGGGCAAATTGTACACAGCGGCGAATGGTAGGATCATCCTGACGATGATCTGCTGTGGACGGATTCAAGCCAATGAATAGAACCGTACCTGCGCCGGCGTCCCAGCTGCGTTCAAGCGTGTAGCGATACTGCTTGCAGCGAGAAAAGCGGGCTTTTTGTGATACGTATTGCACTTTTAACCGGGAATCATGGGCCAGAGCTGGCAATTTCAAAAATTTGGATAATAATTAGGTCAGCTACTCGATAAAAACAGTCTTCGCCAAGCCTTGGGTGGCTAGCCTAGATATCGAATAGAACGTCGGGAGGCTTCTGGGCCTCTCGTCGCAGTAGCTTGCCTCAGCATTCTTCTCTCAGCCTATCCCTGTCTGTTCTTATCTGACTCGCTCCGTCATGCATCGATCCAACTCAGGCGTATTTTAGGACAGCGCTGGTTTTTCGGGCGCGGTGCTCAGTCAGGACCCGATTTTCCTCGCAATCAATGGCTGCTGCAACATCCTGAGTTGTGGAAACCTTGCGCGTGGTTTATGTTTGGCCGCTTTTGACAGGCTAGATTGCAAATCTGTGGGTCTCCAGGTTCCGGCCCGCAAGAATTGCCGCATCAATAATCATTGGGATAAGCTAATGCTAGGAATAATTGGTGGCTCCGGGCTGTATAGCCTCGAGTCTGTTGGCCAGGTTAAGCGGAAAAGAGTCAAAACGGCTCATGACGAGAGGACAGTGCCTGCCGAAATCATTGTCCACGAGGGTGGTCAGTTTGTGTTTCTGCCCCGGCATGGAAAAAACCACCAGATAGCCCCCCACGAGATCAACTACCGAGCCAATATCGTGGCTTTGCATAAACTTGGCGTTTCGCAGATCGTTGCCGTAAATGCAGTGGGCGGCATAACCGAGAATACGAGACCTGGCGCCATCATAGTACCTGACCAATTGATCGACTATACGTGGGGGAGGGCATCGACTTATGCCGAGGGAGAAGGGGTTGAAGTAAGCCATATTGACTTTACCCATCCCTTTGATGAGGCGCTCTCCCAGCGCCTGCTGAATGCCGTAGAGTCAGCGAATACCAAAGCAAGCCAGCGCCGCGTTGTGCTTGCACAAGCTGTCTATGGTGTTACCCAGGGACCGCGACTAGAGACTGCGGCAGAAATTAAACGTATGCAGCAGGATGGGTGCGATATTGTCGGCATGACTGCGATGCCAGAAGCAGCTCTGGCGCGCGAGCTCGGTGTTGACTATGCGATGCTTGCACTGTCAGTTAATTGGGCGGCAGGAGTTTTGCCTGGCGTAATATCGATGGAGGAAATCCAGGCCGTGATGCGGGACGGGCAGTCTTTTCTGCATGGAGTGCTGCTGCGACTCATCAAAGAAGGTGCTCGCTAGCTGATTTGTCTGGCAAATCTGCTGGAAGACACTAGCTACTGGTCTGGCTCGATGGGTGGTAGGCCATCAAAAAGTGGGAGTTGTGGCACCTGGTAGGGTTCAACCATGATTACGATGCCAAGGGCAGGGTGGTCGAGATAATGAAATTCATTGCTGCGCATTTCCCGGCTTTGCCGCATGTGGTACACGCGGGAAGGCGAAGAGTATGAGTCAACTACCGAGTCGCTGTTATTTTCAACAGCGAGCCTTTGCATTGGCTCAAGCACTTCGTGCGGCGCAGTAGGTAAACGCCAGCTGCCGGAGCCTTGTGTCGAATTATTGAACTCGCTCAACCAAATGTCCGAGTCGATCACAACCCGGTCTTCATTTTCATTGAATCGAATCGTAATACTGCCTGCCATTTCCGGCTGTACTCCTATCAACTCGCCGCCTGAAACGTAGAGCGGCAGTGACTGTTCGGCTTGCCTTACTGGTTGCCGCCAGAGCCCGTGGAACAGCAGTCGATGATCCGGGGATTGGCGCAGTGCGCGATTGGTTTGGCGAAAGTCGCTCGCGCTATCCGGCAGCTGCAGAAAGGCATCGCGCTGAAAATCGTAAAAGCGAAAACCGGGACCGGAAGTAGCCGGTTCTGGGCCTACACCGGCAATCAGCTGGCGTGCTAAATCATCATCAGTCAGGATCTGTGGTTCATCACTCGCTGCGAGAATAAGCTCCTCGGTCAACAAGATGTCTTGCAGTTGCTTCAGCCTGCTCATGCCTTCAGGAAAGTCGAGCTCTGACGCGCCGGGGAGCCAGGTTTCCTCGCTGCGTCCGCTTATTGATTCGTTGCTAAAAATACTGACCTCAATCTGGAACCAGCGCTCCTGTCCATAGCCCTGAACAGGGTTCTGCAGTAGCAGCAGGCTTGTGATGCAGAAGGTCCACTTGCGGCTAATTGCAATGTGCATTCGCAAGTGGTCTTGAAAGTGCTGTAAGAAACGAGGTCTCTGCATCTACTTGTCAGTTGGCCTAAGCCACCTTGGACTCATTCAGTTTGAGGTTGTCCAGAATACCATTGATCAGGACCATTTTTTCATCTGGGTGCGCGCAGTTGTGCTTGAACTGCAGCTGATTGGCGCCTCCGAGCTTATAGGTCTGGGGATCGCCCTGAATCATTTGCACCAGGCAGAAGGGGTCTACCTCAGTATGTTGATTAAACTCGATGCGGCCGCTGCTGACATTGGCGTCTATCTTCTTAATGCCAAAGCCGCTGGCGCGGAGTTTGAGGCGAGTCTGTTGAATCAATAGCGACAGTTGTTTGGGCAGCAGTCCGAAACGATCGATCATTTCCACCTGTAGATCTTCCAGTTCGTCTTCATCACTCGCGGAGGAGATACGTTTGTACATAATAAGGCGGGTATGTACATCAGGCAGATACTCTTCCGGAATCAAGGCCGGAATACGCAGATTTATTTCAATCGCCCTGTCCGCAAATGCTTCGATGCTGGGAACGCGCCCGGCACGAATAGCTGCCACAGCCTCATCAAGCATCTCAGTGTAGAGCGCAAAGCCGATTTTTTGCATGTGACCACTCTGCTCATCCCCAAGCAATTCGCCGGCGCCGCGGATCTCCAGATCATGACTGGCCAGCGTGAAACCAGCGCCAAGGGTGGTCGCAGCCTGGATTGCTTCAATTCGCTTTTGCGCATCGGACTGCAAGCGGCTTTGTGGAGGCAGCAAGAGGTAAGCATAAGCCTGGTGATGGGAGCGGCCAACCCGGCCCCGCAGCTGATGCAGTTGCGCAAGCCCAAACTTGTCAGCACGATCAATGATGATTGTGTTAGCGCTGGGAATATCGATGCCGGTTTCGATAATCGTGGTGCATACCAGAATGTTGTAACGCTTGTGATAAAAGTCGGCCATGACTTTCTCCAGCTCTCTTTCTGGCATCTGGCCATGGGCCACACAAATGCGGGCTTGAGGAACCAATTCCCGCAACTCCTCTGCGGCTCGATCAATGCTTTTGACTTCATTATGTAAGTAAAACACTTGGCCGCCGCGCAGTAACTCGCGCGAGATGGCTTCCTTGATCAGGCTTTCCTGGGATTCGCGCACGAATGTTTTTACGGACAGGCGCTTCGCTGGTGGCGTCACGATGAGTGATAGATCCCTGACGCTGGACAGGGCCATATTTAGAGTCCGGGGAATGGGGGTAGCCGTCAGGGTGAGGATGTCGACGTTAGCCCGCAGTGCTTTGAGTTTATCTTTTTGCCGTACACCGAAGCGATGTTCTTCATCGATGATCAGCAAGCCGAGGTTGCTATAGTCAATCTCCCCATGAAGCAGTTTATGGGTGCCGATGAGAATGTCGATTTTGCCTGCTTTTACTTTTTCAATTGTAGCTGCCTGATCAGATGCCGATTTGAAGCGTGAAAGCACGTCCACCCGTACTGGCGAGTCAGCAAAGCGATCCTGAAGACTCTCGAAGTGCTGCTGGGCCAACAGGGTGGTCGGCACCAGCATGGCAACTTGCTTGCTGTTTTGCACCGCAATAAATGCTGCTCGCATGGCTACTTCCGTCTTACCAAAACCGACATCGCCACACACTAGCCGATCCATTGGGCGGGTGCTGCTCATGTCATCGATGACGGCTGCGATTGCATTTTCCTGATCGGCCGTTTCCTCAAACGGAAAACTGGCGGCAAACTTATCGTAGTCTTCCTGCACAACGCGGTATTGAAACCCCTTGCGCGCCTCTCGCTGAGCATAGATATCGAGAAGCTCCGCGGCGACATCGCGAATTTTTTCTGCGGCTTTACGTTTGGTCTTTTGCCATTGCTCGGTACCAAGGGTGTTTAGCGGGGCGGTATCCTGGTCGGCACCACTATAGCGACTGATCAGGTGGAGTGCCGATACCGGAACATAAAGCTTGGAGCCGTTGGCGTATTCCAGGGTCAAAAATTCAGTGGTTTCGCCGTCAGTGGTAATGGTCTGCAGGCCACGGTAGCGGCCAACACCATGCTCAAGATGCACCACTGCGTCATCGACGTGAAGTTCGGTGAGGCTCTTGATGATGAAGTCGGTATTGCTTTGGGTGCGCTTGCGCCGGCGCCGCTGGGCAATGCGTTCTTCAAAGATCTGGGCTTCGGTAATCAGCAGCAGGTTTTCCTCTTGCAACCATAGCGCCCGATCAATTTGTGCAATCGTCAAGCCGAGAGCTGCATCGCTGCTAATGAAGTCTTGCCAGTGCTCGAAGGGGACAGGATTAATCTCTATTTGCCTGAACAGTTCGAGCAGGGTTTCGCGGCGTCCAGCGGTTTCAGCGCACAGTAAAATCCGTCCGGGTTTGGATGCGATAAATTCCTGCAGGGACAAAAAAGGATGGGCAAGGCGGGAATTGCTGGCAAGGTCAGGCAAGCTTAGAGTCGCGAAGTGACTTGCCTGAGGATGCTGTTTGAATTCGATCTGGCGGTATGACTTGAGTCGCCTGAATATGTCGTTGACCGCAATAAACACTTGGTCGGGCGACAGGATTGGGCGGTAGCGATCAAAACGGCGATCTTCATAGCGCGCCTGGATGTCTTTCCAGAAAGCTTCACCCGCCGCGCGAATATCTCCGATATTACAAATTGTCGTAGTTTCCGGCAGGAAATCAAATAGTGAGTCAAGCCTGTCGAAGAATACATTTAAGTAGTATTCCAGGCCCGGAGAGCTCAGACCGGAACTTACATCCTGGTAGATCGGACACTGGCGCAAATCGACGTCGAACAGTTCCCTGAAGCGCCCCCGAAATTGGGAAATGCCTGCTTCATCCATGGGATATTCACGTCCGGGCAGTAGCCGGATTTCCTTAACCTGCGCGGCGGAGCGCTGCGTCTCAGGATCGAAGCGACGGATGGAATCAATGACGTCATCGAACAGGTCTATTCGCAGGGGTAACTCAGTGCCCATTGGAAAGATGTCAATGATGGATCCGCGCACGGCGAACTCACCGTGCTCCATTACGGCTTCGACCACCTGGTAACCCGCTAACAGCATTTGGGCGCGCATCTCGGCGATTGAAACTGACTGGCCCACTGCCAGATCCAGGCTATTGGCGCTGATGTATTGCCGCGGAGGGAGTTGGTGCATAAGGTTGGTGATCGAGGTCACCACGACGCCGCGTTCAAGTTTTGGCAGATTGAACAGGGTGGCTAGGCGGTCTGAAATTATGTCCTGATGGGGTGAAAAGCTGTCGTAGGGCAGCGTTTCCCAATCTGGCAGGACATAGACACCAGTATCGCCTATGCCGGCGTTGAAATAGGCTATTTCCCGCAGGCAGCGTTCAACAGTTTCATTATTATCACAAATGAGTAGCAGAGGGCCCTCTGCCTGCGCGGCGGCCTGGGCCAGCACCAGACTATCGGCGCTGCCGACGATACCATCCCAATAAGTCGTGGTGAATTCAGTCTCGGGGAGAGGTGGATTGAATATATCATTCATGCTGATGGCCTGGGCCTCAAAAAAAGCGCGTTATTGTAGCGTATGTGGATGGCGCGGCCCATTTATGAAGAGAGGGCTTTGTTGCACTGCCTATTTTTTCACAAGATAATGGCCGCCTTTTGAGTTCGGCCAAGAAGGGGATGCAGTGAGTGATAGTAACGTAAGACCGAGCGTCGATGATTATTTCGGCGATTGGAAGCAGCGCGAAGCGCTGGTTCAGGAGATGATACCGGTGATCGGTAAGATGTTTAATCGTTACAACATTGGTATCTACATATACGGCCGCCCCCTGCATAACCGATCTGTAACTTTCATAATGAAATCCCACCGTTTCGTGCGCCAGGTAGAGCGTAATGAAATGTCGGAGTTTGAGAGTCACCCGGTTCTAATGGCTATGGCAAAGCTGGATCTCTGCCATGCCAATATTGATCTTGGCAAGCTTACTGTTCGCTTCATGGAGCATCTTGAGGCCGAAGGTGATGCGGCCAAAGATGTCGATACCTTTGTGAGTGAAGAGCTCGCTTACCTGATTGGCCAAAAAGCGAAGCCAGTCCCAAAATCCCAGGATGTCGTGCTATACGGGTTTGGCCGCATAGGACGCTTGATGGCCAGGCTACTGATCGAAAGAACCAGCACCGGCGAGGTCATGCGCTTGCGCGCAATCGTGATTCGTCCCGGCGGAGAAGGGGATTTGGTGAAGCGGGCGAGCCTGTTCACCAATGACTCCGTACACGGTGCTTTCCAGGGAACTCTCAGGATCGATGAGGAAAACAAGTGCCTCATCGCAAATGGCAACGTGATTCAAGTGATCTATGCAAACTCCCCAGATGAAATCGACTATACGAAGTACGATATCGATGATGCGCTGATTATTGATAACACCGGCAAATGGCGGGACGAGGAAGGTCTGAGTTTGCACCTGAGATCAAAGGGTGCCGCCAAGGTAATGCTGACAGCGCCTGGCAAAGGTGCGCTCAAGAACATTGTCTATGGCATCAATGATAACGAGATGAAGCCGGACGATAAGATAATTACTGCCGCTTCCTGTACGACTAATGCCATAGCGCCTGTATTAAAAGTCGTTAACGATGAATATGGCATTACTCACGGCCATATCGAAACTGTGCACGCTTACACCAATGACCAGAACCTGATCGATAACTATCACAGTGGTCATCGCCGGGGGCGCAGCGCGGCATTGAATATGGTTCTGACTGAGACCGGAGCGGCAAAGGCCGTAGTGAAAGCCGTGCCTGAACTGGAGGGCAAGCTAACCGGTAACGCGGTTCGGGTGCCAATTCCCAATGTATCAATGGCAATCATGACCTTGACTCTGGAAAAGGCAACGACCAAGGAAGAGCTCAATGAGTTTCTCAGGCAAATTGCTCTGCACTCGAAGCTACAGAATCAAATCAGCTATACCCAGTCCGAGGATGCCGTGTCATCGGATTTCGTTGGTACCCGAGAGGCGGGTATCGTGGACTCCAATGCAACGATCGTAAATGGCAACCATTGCGTGTTGTATCTCTGGTATGACAACGAATTCGGCTACTGTTGCCAGGTTGGACGTATGGTTTACAAAATGGCTGGCGTTGATTACCGGGAGTATCCGGTCGAAGCCTAGCCGGATAGCTGCATATCCGCCGACTGCGCCTTGCCTCTCTGGGTTGGGATTTTGAGGCGGCGTAAAACCTGGACTCTTGATTGCCCTGTCTCTATTTATCGCGGGCGTTGCTTACATGAGCGAAATATTTCGACGTCACGCCTTCAGTATCAGCTTTGTGGTGCTGTTACTTGCATTTGTTTTTCTCGCCGGTGGAGATGATGATAGCCGCTACAGCCTGATGGGCCTTACCATGGGCACTTCCTACCAGGTGCAGCTGCTGGAACTGCCCAGTGGCATTAGTGAGGACGAGTTTGCCGCACAGATCGGCGCGCTGCTGGCGCGCCTGGATCGAGAAGTGTTTTCTACTTATGCGCCCGACTCGGAGCTTTCTCGCCTCAATCGTCAGCGTACAGGTGCACCATTCATAGTCTCTGTCGATATGCTCATTGTGTTGGAGATGGCGCGGGAAATCTTTGAATCCAGCGCCGGGGCATTCGATCCCACCATAGGGCCGCTGGTAAACCTGTGGGGCTTTGGACCCGACATCAATCTGTTAGAAGCTGCCATTCCACCTCAAGACGAGATCGACGCAGCACAGAGCCTGGTTGGTTATCAGCACCTGATGATCAATTCCTCAAGTTCAGAGGTGGTCAAGACTCGGGATATTACGCTTGACCTAAGCGCGATCGCTAAAGGCTATGCAGTCGACGAAGTCGCAGCTCTGTTGGATTCAGTCGGTATTGAGAGCTACTTCGTCGAAGTTGGAGGCGAGCTCAAGATCAGGGGAGTCAAGGCCGATGGCAGCAGCTGGGTCCCTGCCATAGAGGCACCAGTGGACACAGAATCCCGCGTCTATGAGATTTTCTATAATCGTGGTGAATCTATAGCCGTAGCTGGTTCTGGTGACTATCGCAATTATTTCGAGGAGGATGGCGTGCGCTACTCCCATGAAATCGATCCGCGCACAGGGTTTCCGATTCGCCACAATCTGGCCGCAGCCTATGTCATCGATGAGTCTGCGGCAGTGGCTGATGCACTGGCAACGGCCTATATGATTCTTGGCGCACAAGAGGCGCATGCTTGGGCGCAGCGCAGTGGGCAAGCTGCCTATTTGATCATCAAGGCTGGCGCGGGGTTTGAGGAGATAGTGACGCCGGCATTCGAAAAATATTTGAGCGACAATCCGTGAGTAATTAATGGCATACCGCAAACAGAAAGAGCATTACGACATACTGGTCATAGGCAGCGGTCCAGCTGGCGAAGCAGCGGCCATGAACGCCAAGAAAAAAGGGCGATCTGTAGCCGTAATCACGGATGATGCCAAGGTTGGCGGTAGCTGCACACACTGGGCAACGATTCCCTCGAAAGCCCTGCGACATTCGGTCAAACAGGTAATCGCATTCAATACCAACCCGATGTTCAGAGACTTTGGTGACGCACGTAAGCTCAGTTTTCAACAAGTGCTAAAACATGCAGACCGCGTAGTTTTCGAACAGGTTCAGATGCGCACGGATTTTTATGAGCGCAACCGCATCCCGATCATCAATGCGCGCGCGGAATTCCTGGATCGACACACCGTTAAACTGATTGGAAAGCGCAAGAAGCTGTCAGCGGACTATTTCATTATTGCTACCGGTTCCAGGCCCTATCATCCGCCCGATGTCGATTTCTCCCATCCATTGATGTTTGACAGCGACACTGTCCTTGGCCTGAATCACTCACCGCGAAAGGTGACAGTTATTGGAGCGGGGGTGATCGGGTGTGAATATGCCTCTATTTTTGGTGGCCTGGGCGCCAAGGTGGAACTGATCAATCCCAACGCCAGCTTGCTGACCTTTCTTGATAAGGAAATCAGCGATGCCCTTGCGTACCACCTGCGTAACGTTGGGGTGCGCAGTCGGCACAATGAGGAATACGAGAAGATTGAATATCACGACAATTACATCGTGACCTACCTGCAGTCGGGTAAAAAGATCAAGAGCGACATTGTGTTATGGGCCAATGGCCGTACCGGCAATACCCAGAACATGGGGCTCAGCAAGATTGGTCTGTCCAGCAACAGCCGGGGGCAGCTCAGCGTGAACTCCTGCTACCGTACCAAGGTAAGCAATATTTACGCGGCCGGCGATGTGGTGGGCTGGCCATCTCTGGCAGGCGCTGCCTATGACCAGGGCAGGGCGGCGAGTAACGCCATCGTTGCGCCGGAGGAGTGTTCACCGGTGGAAGAAGTGGCGACAGGGATCTACACAATTCCTGAAATTAGCACGCTGGGTAAGACCGAGGCTGGGTTGACTGCTGAAAAAATCCCCTATGAGGTCGGCAAAGCCTTTTTTAAGAATACGGCAAGGGCCCAAATCACCGGCGAACAGGTTGGCATGCTGAAGCTTATTTTTCACTTTGAGACACTAGAGATACTGGGAATTCATTGCTTTGGTGACCAGGCCTCTGAGATTGTTCATATCGGGCAGGCGATAATGGGACAACCCGGGAAGGCCAATACCCTAAGATACTTCCTTACGACCACATTTAACTACCCAACCATGGCTGAGGCATATCGCACTGCAGCGCTGGATGGCTGGAACCGAGTATTTTGACGCTGAAAAAACATGATTCAGTCTTGAATTGCGGTTGATCCTGCTGCTTTAAATCCCGCCAGCGCAGGATGTGGAATCATACTGTCAAAATCCCGGCGAGATGCCATGATTATTGGCCTCCAGCGGCTAAATTTCTTGCTATCACCTTGTTATCCGTGTAAATTTGCTGGCGCTCAGCGGGGCCATCCCTTGTCGGTTTTAACAAGAAACGAAGAGGGTGTTCAGCAAAGTGAGAATGATGCTGAGCGAGCCGTAGGTCGACGCTTGTTTGCACGGCTCTCATGAATCTGTAGCTCGTGCCGAACGTGTATACCGAATGCTTGAATCCACCGCTTGCTTCACAACGAAGGTGGGCTGCTGTTCGCTATGTTGCTGTGCGCAGTGATGGTGAGTTTGGCGGTCGGCAGACACGGCGCTGCAGTTAAAGCCTTTGGACAGGCTTAAAACATCAATCAATCTGAAGATATCGGTTAACGTCTTGGAAGAATCGACAACTTATTTCGAAGCCCTCACCCCGTTTCTCGTTTATACAGCTGCTGTGCTCGCCGTCGTGGTCACAATGCTCAGTCTGTCATTCTTTCTCGGTCAGAGAATTCAGCGTAAATATAAAAATACGCCATTTGAGTCAGGCATCATTTCAGTTGGTAGTGCCCAATTCCGGATTTCGGTGCATTTTTACCTGACCGCCATCCTTTTTATTATTTTCGACCTGGAAGTTGTGTTTCTGTTTGCCTGGGCTATTGCCGTAGAGCAAGCAGGGTGGCCAGGATTTATTGAAATCAGTGTATTTATCTTCATTCTTATAGTTGCTCTTTTCTATCTATGGCGTATTGGCGCCCTCGATTGGCGTACTGAAACCCAGCGCCGTGAACTAACCGAGATGAAAGGACCGGGCGGCGTCGTTAACAGAAAGGCATTCAAGCTATGAATTGGGAACTTCAGCGCGCTGACCAGGCCGCTTCTCCGCAACCTGGCGGTAATGCCGTTGACGATTTCATTCGTCAAAATGTCATGATGGCCAAGTTGGAAGATATGGTGTCCTGGGGCCGGAAGAACTCCATTTGGCCCTTTAACTTTGGCCTTTCCTGCTGTTACGTGGAAATGGCGACAGCTTTCACCGCGCGTCATGACCTAGCTCGTTTTGGGGCCGAGGTTATTCGGGGCACGCCCCGGCAGGCCGACATGATCGTGATTGCTGGTACTGTCTTCCGCAAAATGGCTCCTGTTGTGCGGCTTCTTTATGATCAATTGCTTGAGCCCAAGTGGGTTATTTCCATGGGTTCATGCGCGAATTCGGGCGGTATGTACGACATTTACTCCGTGGTACAGGGTGTGGACAAATTCCTGCCTGTAGATGTGTATGTGTCCGGGTGCCCACCGCGGCCTGAAGCGTTGCTGCAGGGCCTTATCCTGCTGCAAGAGTCCATTGGACGCCAGCGCCGACCGCTAAGCTGGGTCATTAACGACCAGGGCATAATTCAGCGCGAGACCAATCCAGTGCAGCGTGAGGTGCGTCACGATGAACGCATTGCGGCCACAGAGCTGCGTTCCCCGGACCAGGTTTAATCGAAAATTCAATCAGTTATAGACTTTTTAAGTAATTAATGATGCAAAGCGCCCAGATCAGCACGCCAGCAGCAGCGACCGGTAATGCCCTTGTGACACAAGTGCTGAGGGACTTTGGTGACCGCATATTGGCGGTCCAGCCCACTTGTGACGGCATGCCCACCTTTTGGGTTGACCGCAAGGATATCAAGGCGCTGCTCAAGAGCCTGCGCGACCATTCGACGCCCCGCTTCGAGATGCTGTTTGATGTGACCGGCATCGATGAACGGGTCAGAGTGCATCGCGATGGCCAGCCGGCTGCTGAGTTTACCGTGGTCTATCACCTCATGTCGTTTAGCGGAAACAGTGATGTCAGAGTCAAAGTGCCGCTGCAGGATGCTGATCTGAAACTACCCACTGTCATTGACCTGTGGCCGAGTGCCAACTGGTACGAGCGCGAGACCTGGGACATGTTCGGCATCGAATTCGAAGGCCATCCCAACCTGTATCGAATTGTTTTACCTCCCACCTGGGAGGGGCATGCCCTGCGTAAGGAGCATCCCGCGCGAGCCACGGAGATGGAGCCGTTCTCGCTGGACGATGATCAAGAGGCATTCGAACAAGAGGCCTTGCTGTTCAAGCCCGAAGAGTGGGGCATGAAGCGTAAATCAGACACGTCCGAATTCATGTTTCTGAACCTGGGTCCCAACCATCCATCGGTACACGGTGCATTTCGTATCGCGCTGCAGCTGGATGGCGAAATTCTGGTTGATGCGGTGCCGGACATCGGTTACCACCACCGTGGCGCCGAAAAGATGGGTGAGCGTCAATCCTGGCACACCTTTATTCCTTATACCGACCGCATCGATTACCTCGGTGGTGTGTTGAACAACCTGCCTTATGTCATGGCGGTTGAGAAAATGGCTGGCATTGAAGTGCCTGAGCGGGTGAAGACGATTCGCATCATGCTCTCGGAAATGTTCCGCATCTGCAGCCACCTGTTGTTTTACGGCACTTTTGCGCAGGACGTGGGGCAGTTGTCTCCCATTTTCTACATGTTTGTAGAACGCGAGCGTATCTTCAATATCATCGAATCGATCTGTGGTGCGCGCATGCATCCGGGCTGGTTTCGAATCGGTGGTGTCGCCCAAGACCTGCCTAACGGTTGGGAAACCCGGGTAAGAGAGCTACTGGAGTTTATGCCGCAACGTCTTGATGAATATGACCAGATGGTAATGAACAACGGCATCGTCAAGCGTCGTACTCAAGGCATTGGCGCTTACGAAACCCAGCAGGCTTACGATTGGGCAGTTACTGGCCCAGGGCTGCGTGCCACTGGCCTCGAATGGGATTTCCGCAAGCAGCGACCTTATAGCGGCTATGAGAATTTCGATTTCGACGTACCCATCGCAGTAAACGGCGATTGTTACGACCGCTGTGCCATTCGAGTAGAGGAAATGCGTCAGAGTCTGCGCATAATCAAGCAGTGCGTGGATAATATGCCGGCTGGCGACTACAAGGCCGACCATCCGCTGACCACACCTCCGCGCAAAGAAAAAACCATGCAAGACATTGAAACGCTGATTAATCACTTCCTCAGCGTGAGCTGGGGGCCTGTTATCCCGCCAGACGAAGTGACCGTGGCGGTCGAGGCGACCAAGGGCATTAACAGCTACTACCTGGTGAGCGATGGCAGTACGACGTCCTATCGCACCCGGATTCGAACACCCTCTTTTGCGCATCTGCAGATGATCCCGGAAATTAGCCGAGGCTTTATGGTGGCAGACTTGATTGCAATCATTGCCAGTATCGATTTTGTGATGGCGGATGTGGATAGGTAAGTCGGCAAGTAATTAGGCAAGTAAATAGGCAGGCAGGTTAATAGATAGATAAGCAGATTGCTTAGCCAAAAACCCAGTTCTAGAGACTAGATTAAAGAAACATGAGCACCCAAGTAATAGCCACCACCAAGAACCGTGCCAGACAGCTAACTGAAGAAGAGATAGCTGAAATCGAGCACGAGAAGACGCTGTATCCAGATAATCAGGCGGTAGGCCTGGAGGCGCTAAAAATTGTACAAAAGTATCAGGGGTGGGTGTCTGATGAGTCGCTGATGGCTATCGCCGACTATCTGGATTTGTCTGCGGCAGATCTTGAAGGAGTGGCAACCTTTTTTAACCTGGTTTATCGCCAGCCTGTTGGTAAGAATGTGATTCTTTTCTGCAACAGCGTGAGTTGCTGGATTTGTCGCTGTGACGACATAAAGGACCATATATCTAAAAAGCTGGACATCGACTTCGGTCAAACCACGGAAGACAATGAATTTACTTTTATTCCGGTGCCCTGTCTGGGTGATTGCGACAACGCACCGGTGATGATGGTAGGTGATGATCTTCATCGCAATCTCACGCCAGAGAAGGTCGATGAAATTATTACACAATACCGTAACAAATCTGCTTGAGTTATAAGCAATTGATATCAGGAACTGGATAGAAAGTTGGTTTCAAATCCGTTAACAAAGAATATCGACATGTCTCGTCCGCCGCTGGAAATTGCGGCATATGAGGCGAATGATGGCTACCAGTCGGTCCATAAGATCGCTGCTGGGCTTAGTTCAAATGACGTTTTGGAAACGATCAAGGGATCAGGTCTAAAAGGTCGTGGTGGAGCGGGTTTTCCTACCGGTCTGAAATGGAGCTTCGTCCCGCAAGGAGAAAATTCACCGCAACAGAAATATCTGGTGGTGAATGCTGATGAAATGGAGCCTGGTACTTTTAAGGATCGCTTGCTGATGGAAGGCGATCCGCATCTGCTGTTGGAAGGCATGATCATTGCTGCCTACACAATCGGGGCCAGCAAAGCCTACATTTTCTTGCGCGGTGAATACACCACCTCAGTGCGAACGCTGAAAAACGCAATCGCCGAAGCTTATGACAAAGGCTATCTTGGCAAGAACATACTAAATACCGGTTTTGACCTGGATATTATTTTGCATACCAGTGCCGGTCGCTACATTTGCGGTGAAGAGACCGCCCTGCTTAACGCGCTCGAAGGTAAGCGCGCCAATCCCCGGGCGAAGCCGCCATTTCCGCAAGTGAGTGGGCTGTGGGGCAAGCCAACCATCGTCAACAACGTTGAGACTATCTGCAACCTGCCGGGCATTTTGACCTATGGCATCGACTGGTACAAAGGGCTGGGGCAGGGCGCCGATGCCGGTACCAAGCTTTTTGGTGTGAGTGGTCGAGTTAAAAATCCAGGATGTTGGGAAATGCCTCTCGGTGTAAGCATTCGCGAGTTGCTGGAAGAAAAAGCTGGTGGCATGCAGGATGGACTGGGGCTCAAGGCCTTCTTGCCAGGTGGTGGCTCTACTGATTTTATGCTGCCCGAGCATCTTGACATCGCACTGGATTATGACGAAATCGCGAAAGTCGGGAGTCGATTGGCAACTGGCACCATGATAATTCTTGACGACCAGACGTGCCCGGTGGGCATGGTCGGTAACCTGATGAAATTCTTCGCCCATGAATCCTGCGGATTCTGCACCCCCTGTCGCGATGGTCTGCCGTGGGTAGATGCTATCTTTCGTGAATTTGAAGAAGGTCGCGGCAGCGAAAAGGATTTACAGATTCTGCGCGAGCATGTTGATTACATGGGGCCGGGTCGAACATTTTGCGCCTTGGCGCCTGGTGCGACTGCACCATTAGGAAGTGGCTTGAAGTACTTTGAAGATGACTTCAAGGCCCATATTAAGCAGAAACGTTGCCCTTACAAGCACTAAACGAGTGAAAGGGCTGGAGTATTAGATGGCAAAAATTGTTATCGATGGGAAAGAGTACGAAGTAGATCCCAATAACAATCTATTGCAGGAGTGTCTGTCTCAAGGACTGGACCTTCCTTATTTCTGTTGGCATCCGTGTATGGGTTCGGTGGGTGCGTGTCGTCAGTGCGCGGTCAAACAGTACCGTGATGAGAACGATGAGACGGGTACCATAGTAATGGCCTGTATGACACCTGCGACAGATGGAGCCATCATCTCTATTGAGGATGAACAGGCCCATGACATGCGAGAGCGCGTGATCGAAAGCCTGATGATAAGCCATCCTCATGATTGCCCGGTTTGTGAGGAAGGGGGCGAGTGTCACCTTCAAGATATGACTTTGATGTCTGGCCACAACTATCGACGCTATGACAAAAAGAAGGTTACCCATCGCAACCAGTATCTCGGCCCATTCATTAATCACGAGATGAATCGCTGCATTACTTGCTACCGCTGCGTCAGGTATTACGATGATTACGCAGGTGGCACTGATCTTTCGGCTCAGGCCTCTCATCACCACACTTATTTCGGCCGCCATGAAGAAGGCGTGCTGGAAAGCGAATTTAGCGGCAACCTTGTCGAGGTATGCCCCACAGGCGTATTCACGGACAAACTTTTCTCAGATCACTACACCAGAAAATGGGATCTTCAGGCCGCGCCAAGCGTCTGCGTGGGTTGCTCCGTCGGTTGTAATACGACTCCCGGAGAACGCTATGGCACACTGAGGCGGATCGTTAATCGCTACAACAGCGAGGTAAACGGCTACTTTCTTTGCGACCGCGGCCGATTTGGCTGGGATCACGTAAACAGTGAAGAGCGCATCAATTCTCCGGTTGCCGTCAGCAACGGCGAATTTTCTGATTTGAATGATGAGGGAGTGCAGCAGCTCCTGGCTGATCTCAAGAGTGGTGATGCAATCGCTATTGGTTCGCCCAGGGCCAGCAACGAATCCAACTATGCCTTGCGCTGTCTGGTAGGCGTAGAAAACTTCTATGCAGGGGTCTCGGATCGTGAGCACGAAGTCAATAAGCTTATGCTCCAACTCCACAGAGACAGTGCTTTCAATATTCCCAGCGTGCGCGATATCGCAAATGCTGATGCCGTGCTCATCGTTGGTGAAGATGTTACCAACACCGCGCCGCGTATCGCTCTGGCACTGCGACAGAGTATTCGCAATAAGGCCAGCGAACTCGCTGCAGAAAATAACATTCCTGGATGGCAAGATGCCGCAGTGCGGGAATTGGCTCAACACAACCGAAGCCCACTTTTTATTTTAAGCAATGCGGCCACTCGATTGGACGACGTTGCAGTTGAAACCACTACTGGCTCTTATTCTGATCAGGCTCGAATCGCTTATGCTGTAGCCAATGCTATCGCGGGGCAGAGTAACGATGAGTTTGGACTGTCTGAATCACAGCAGTCTCTGGTTGAGGATATTAGCCAGGCGCTCAAGTCAGCCAAACGTCCACTGCTCGTAACAGGCTCCAGTAATGGCGAGGGTGAATTGATCAAGGCTGCGGCCAATGTGGCCAGAGCCCTCAAGTCTGACACGCCCACGGATCTCTGTTTGATCGTACCGGAGGTCAACACATTAGGCTTGGAGATGCTGACCCATACAGAAAACAAGCTTGGCGTAGCCCTGTCAAAATGTACGGCTGGTGAGGTCAAGAAGCTGGTTGTGCTGGAAAATGATCTATACAGACGTGCTGCGACTGCAGACGTGGACGCTGCCCTGGCCAAGGTAGAAAACGTTATCGTGTTGGACCAAATGCCCACGGCGACGACAGCGAAAGCAAATCATGTCCTGCCGGTGACCGCGTTCTCAGAGCATGAGGCGACCTACGTTAACTATGAGGGCCGAGCGCAGCTCAGCTTCCAGGTGCATCGCACCCAGACCGGCGCCATGCCGGCATGGAGATGGCTCAGCGATGGTAAGGATGATGTCAATGCCATCATCAATCGCTGTGCTGAAGAAGCCTCTGATTTCGACCACCTGGATGATCTGGTGCCCCATCTTTCTCAGTTCGCTGCAGGGCTTAAAATTCCGCGTCAGTCCCATCGTTACAGTGGTCGCACAGCGATGATTGCAAACCTGGACGTACATGAGCCCAAGCAACCTATCGATGACGAGTCTGTCATGTCTTTCTCGATGGAAGGTATGCCATCAATGAAAGATGCTTCCATACTTGGCACGACCTGGGCACCTAGCTGGAACTCCAACCAGTCCATTAGCAAGTTTCAGGAAGAAGTTAACGGTGAACTCAAGCAGGGCCACACCGGCACGCTTCTCATTATAAAAAATAGCAATGACGGTAGCTTTTTCGCCCCAGCCTTGAGTGACGCTGGCTCAGCCGAGCAGTTGACTCTGTCCTGGGCATTTCAGATTTTTGGCAGCGATGAGCTGAGTGCCAGGTCTACCGCGATACAGGCGCGCATGACAGATGCCTATGTTGGGCTCTCTCCCGCAGACGCTGAGCGTCTGGGGATCAAGCAAGGGCAGCCGGTTTCGATAGACGGGGCGGCAACAGCGATAGCCTGTGTGCGCGAGCAGGTTGCTGCAGGTAATTGTATTGTGTATTGCGGTGAGCAGCTGAACCCGAATGACTTTGGCAGTGCCGTGGCAATCGCCAAGTCAGACAGCAGCGCAGGTGAGAGAGGCATTACTGGCTTGATCGTGAGCGATTTGCTGGAGGAGAGCTACTAAAGATGACTTTAGAAGTTGGGTCAGGTCTCACAATAGGACTCATCCTGGGCACTGTTATTGTCGTTGCGGCAATGCTGATCTGGGTAGAACGCAGATTGCTCAGTTTCTGGCAGGAGCGCCTTGGTCCCAATCGCGTAGGTCCATTTGGTCTGCTACAGGTAGTCGCAGACATGATAAAGATCTTCACCAAGGAAGATTGGGTGCCTCCATTTGCCGACCGCTTCAGTTTCGTCCTGGCACCGGCAATCATCATGACGGTTATTCTCCTGTCATTTGCCGTGATACCGTTTGGGCCAAATGTTGGGGTTGTCGAGTCCAATATTGGTGTGCTGTTCATTCTGGCAATGGCCTCGCTGGGTGCCTACAGCGTTATGTTGGGAGGTCTATCTTCTGACAACAAATATGCGCTGCTTGGAAGCTTGCGGGCCGCGGCGCAAATGGTGAGCTACGAAGTGTTCATGGGCATATCCCTGTTGGGTGTTGTGGCCTTATCCGGAAGTTTTAACCTGAGAACAATCGTGGAAGCCCAGGAGGGCATGTGGTTTTTCATTCCACAGTTTATCGGGTTTGTCATTTTCCTGATCGCCGGCGTGGCGGAGAGTCATCGTCTACCGTTCGATATTCCCGAGGCGGAGCAGGAGATTTGTGCTGGCTACCACACCGAATACTCCGGCATGAAATTTGGCATGTTCTTCGTAGGTGAATACCTCGGTTTGGTGTTGGTCTCCTCGCTAATTACCGTTTTATTTTTCGGTGGTTGGATGGGACCTTCTTTTCTGCCACCAATCGTCTGGTTTGCACTTAAATCTGGCGTGTTTATCGCGTTCTTTATTCTGTTGAGAGCAGCGATTCCGCGGCCTCGCTATGACCAGCTAATGAGTTACGGTTGGCTTTTCTTGCTGCCATTATCGTTAATCAATCTGTTAGTAACAGGTGCGATTATTTTGAGTACCTAGGGCTTGGGAGCTTCAAAGTAGAAAGATGTTTAAATTAGTCAAAGACACATTGATCAGCCAGGTCGTTACTCTCTGGGGCGTATTCAAGAAGATTTTTGTCAAAGCTGACACGGTTGAATACCCTGACCAGCAGCCCTATATGTTTCCGCGCTGGCGCGGTCGTATCATCCTCAGCCGGGATCCTGATGGTGAGGAACGCTGTGTTGCTTGTAACCTCTGTGCAGTAGCTTGCCCGGTGGACTGTATCGCTTTGCAGAAAGGCGAAATGGAGGATGGCCGCTGGTATCCCGAATTTTTCCGAATCAATTTTTCTCGCTGCATCATGTGTGGCTTCTGCGAAGAAGCCTGCCCAACCAACGCAATTCAGCTCACGCCAGATTTCGAAATGGCGGAATACGTGCGTCAAGACATGGTCTGGGAAAAGGAAGACCTGTTGATTGACGGTTGTGGCAAATACCACGACTACAACTTCTATCGAGTTGCCGGTAAGCAGATTGCTGGCAAGGACAAGGGTGAAGCCCTCAACGAAGCGAAACCGGTCGATGTCAGGAGCCTGATGCCGTGATCACCTTATTTTATTTGGCGGGTGCCATTGCGGTTATATCCACCGCTGCAGTCATTGTGCAGACCAACATAGTGCATGCATTGCTATACCTGATTCTTTCACTGCTTGCGGTGGCAGTTGTGTTTTATGTGCTAGGCGCGCCTTTCGCTGCCGCTTTGGAAGCTATCGTGTACGCAGGCGCAATATTAGTATTGTTCCTGTTTGTGATAATGATGCTCAACCTGGGGCAACACACCCGTGACCAAGAGCGTAGCTGGTTAAGTGCCCGCATGTTCGTGGCGCCAGGGATCATGTCTGCTTTGTTGCTGGGTCAGTTTTTAAATGTCATGTCACAAATCGATCAGGATATGACGATTACCCGGGTCGGGGTGATGGAAGTCAGTGCTTTGTTGTTTGGCCCTTATGTGTTGGCTGTTGAACTGGCGTCGATCCTGCTGCTGGCGGGACTCGTCTCGGCATACCACCTGGCGAAAAAATAAATAACAAACCAAGATCGAAACTAGGGAAGGGAACAAGAGAATTATACGATGGAAACAATACCCGTAGAGCACGGCCTGATACTGGCCGGCATATTGTTCTGTCTCGGCTTGATTGGTGTGCTAACACGGCGCAACATAGTCTTCGTGCTGATGTCATTGGAAGTCATGCTCAATGCCAGTGGTCTGGCATTTATCGTGGCGGCTACCCGTTGGGGGCACGCCGAGGGGCAGGTCATGTTTCTCATGATTCTCACCTTGGCAGCTGCCGAAGTAGCCGTAGGTCTTGGTCTAATCATTCAAATGTTCAGGCGTTATCAGACTGTTGATATCAGCGTACTGAGCGAGATGAAAGGATAGGGAATTCCGTAACGATGCTTGAACTGATCTGGTTACTACCAACATTCCCGCTGCTGGGCTTCCTTGCCCTGGTGCTTACAGGTGGAACTCTGCCGAAGCAGATTGCCGGCCCCATTGGGGCAGGTTCCATTGGCCTGTCTTTTGCCGTTGCTGCGTTGATTGCAATGGAATTCATCGGCTCCGGTGAGGACTACTTTGTCTATGAAGCCTGGACCTGGATGTCTGTGGGTAGTTTTAGCCCCGGCTTTACCTTTTACCTGGACGGTTTGTCCACTGTCATGATGCTGGTCATCACCGGCGTTGGTTTTCTCATTCATCTCTATGCTACCGGTTATATGGCCGATGATCCGAGCTTTGCCCGGTTCTTCTCCTACATGAACCTGTTTGTCGCTGCCATGTTGATGTTGGTGTTAGGTGACAACCTGGTCCTTCTCTATCTGGGTTGGGAAGGGGTTGGTCTGTGCAGTTATCTGCTCATTGGTTTCTGGTATACCAACCCGGCGAATGGATACGCTGCCCGCAAGGCTTTTGTTGTAACTCGCATAGGCGACACCTCAATGGCCATAGGCCTTTTTCTTTTATTCGCCCAACTCGGCACATTGAATATCCAGGATCTGATGCATGCGGCAGAGGGAGAGTGGGAAGTAGGCTCCGGCTACGCTGTTGCGGCCGCGCTTTTGCTCCTCGGCGGTGCAGTCGGTAAGTCAGCGCAGCTTCCACTGCAGACGTGGCTGCCAGATGCCATGGCGGGACCGACGCCAATTAGCGCACTGATTCACGCCGCTACAATGGTAACCGCCGGTGTGTATCTGATCGCGCGGACACACATACTGTTTGAATTGGCACCTTCTGTACAATTGTTAGTGGCCTGGATTGGTCTTGCCACTCTGCTGATCTCTGGCTTTACAGCGATGACCCAGTCGGACATCAAGCGTGTTCTGGCTTATTCGACGGTGAGTCAGATAGGCTACATGTTCCTTGGGCTAGGTGTAGGCGCATGGTCCGCTTCAGTTTTCCATCTCATGACTCACGCTTTCTTCAAGGCCCTGCTGTTTTTGGCCTCAGGTACCGTCATCCTGAGCCTGCACCACGAGCAGAATATTTTTAAAATGGGCGCACTGCGGAAAGTATTGCCGGTGTCCTTCGCATCCTTCCTGATAGGCAGCCTGGCATTAACTGCATTTCCATTTACATCCGGTTATTTCAGCAAGGACGAAATTCTTCTGGGCGCATTGGCTGTAGAAGGCGTAGGCACCTGGCTGTGGCTAGGTGGTTTAATCGGTGCATTTTTCACCGGCATCTACACGTTCAGACTCTTCTTCATTGTTTTCTTTGGTGAGAGCAACGTCAAACATCACGTCGACAAGGAAGTAGGGGGCTGGCACATGAATGGGCCGCTTATTATCCTGATGATCCTCGCGCTGGTTGGTGGATTCATCCACGTGCCGGTTGAAGCGGTGTTTAGTCACGGAGAGGCTCATGACGAACATCATGTGAGTGGGCTTATTCATGGCATCATGATTGCGGTGCCATTGATAGGAATCGGTATAAGCTATTTGTTCTTCATGTCGAAGACCTTCTCAGTAGAGAAACTCATGGCCAGTGGGATGGCGCAAAGTCTGCATAAATTCTGGTTAGGGGGTTGGGGATTCGACACGCTGTATAACACGCTGTTCGTTAATCCGTTCCTGTTCCTGGCGCGAATAAACCGTAAAGATCTGATAGATAGATTTTATGCCTTGATTGTTGCGCTGTCCCAGGCAGCAAATGGCATGATTGTCAGGACTCAGACGGGTTCCCTGCGCTGGTATGCGCTAACCCTGGTGGCTGGACTAGTCTTTATCGTGACTCTGGGAGCTCTACTATGATTTTAGTAACTCTCATTGCAGTTCTTTTTGTCGGCGGCCTAGTCGCCTGGTTCTCTGAGCGTATCAGCCCAACCATGCCACGAATGGTCGCCCTGATTGCCGTTATTCTGGACCTGCTGCTGATGTTCAGCCTGCTAGGTGCGGGCGACACCGGTGCTAGGGTCGCCACTTTTGAAGCTGATTGGATACCTCGATTTGGTATCTCGTTCTATTTCGCGGCCGACGGACTCAGCATTCTACTGCTAATGCTTACAGCATTCCTTGGCGTCATCGCCATAGGGGCGGCATGGGGCGAGATAAAAGAGCGTTCGGGGTTTTTCTACTTCAATCTGCTGTGGACTCTGGCCGGCGTTCTCGGTGTATTCACAGCGCTGGATCTATTCCTGTTTTTCTTCTTCTGGGAAGTGATGTTGATTCCCATGTATCTCATCATCGCGATTTGGGGGCATGAGAATAAGCATTATGCAGCCATGAAGTTTTTTATCTTCACCCAGGTGACCGGCATGCTGATGCTAATTTCGATCCTGGTGCTGGCGTACCTTCACTATGTGCAGAAGGGATCGTTAAGCTTTAACTATCATGACTTGCTGACTGTCAGTACATCGGGTTCCATCGGTATGTGGATGATGCTCGGCTTCTTCCTGTCGTTTGCCACCAAGCTGCCCAGCGTACCATTCCACTCGTGGTTGCCAGATGCTCATAGCCAGGCACCCACCGCAGGCAGTGTGATCCTTGCGGGCATTCTGCTGAAAACCGGTGCTTATGGCCTGATCCGTTTCACGGTGCCGCTCTTCCCTGAGGCCTCTATGGCATTTGCGCCCTATGCCATGGCGCTGGCCGCTATCAGTATTCTCTACTGTGCGAAGGTTGCCTTTGCCCAAACCGATATCAAACGCCTGATTGCGTATACTAGTGTGAGCCACATGGGCTTCGTTACCCTCGGGATATACGCCTGGAACGAGCAGGCGCTCCAGGGGGCTATTATGACAATGTTGGCACATGGACTTAGCGCCGCTGCGCTATTCATGCTGGCCGGCGGCCTACAGCATCGCATCCACACGCGGGACATGTCCCAGATGGGTGGTTTCTGGGCCCGGGTTCCGCGCATGACAGCAGTGGCCATATTCTTCTCGGTTGCGGCACTCGGAATGCCCGGGCTAGGCAATTTCATCGGGGAATTTCTTGCGCTGATCGGTGCTTTCCAGGCCAATATCACTATGACTGTACTGGCTGCGTTTGGATTGATTCTCGCCTCTGTCTACTCGCTGTGGGTGCTGCAGAAAGTCTTTCAGGGCGAATATCGCAATACCGATTTCGATGATAGTCATCTCACCGATTTGAATCGTAGAGAAATGACTTACTTCGCTTTGATGATGCTTGGATTAATATGGATGGGAATGTACCCGCAGTCTTTCCTGGACATGTCTGAACCGGCCTTAACTCAGTTGTTAACCAGCACACAGGGAGTGGCAGTCGCTCTGCTACAGGGTGCGCTATGACCATTACAGCAGCCGATATATATCTTCTTCTGCCATTGTTGCTGGTTACCGGCACAGTGGTGGTCGCCATGACAGCCATTGGTATCAAGCGAGATTACACAAGCGCTGCAATCATTACGATTACTGGGCTCTTGCTTTCTGCCATTGCAGCTGCCGTTCTAATGCCCGGGACAAATCAGCAAGTCACGCCGCTGCTGATCATTGACCAGTACAGTCTGTTTTTCACTGTGGTGACATGTGCCAGCGCCATGTTTATCGCCATATTGAGCTATCCCTACCTCTTGGCATTGGATGACAACAGGGAAGAGTATTACCTGCTATTAGGCGTCGCCTCGGTAGGCGCCGTAGTGATGGTGAGCAGCAACCACTTCGTCAGCGCGATCCTAGGCCTGGAAACCATGAGCATGTCGCTATACGGCATGGTGGCTTACACGGTCCATTCAAAATCAGCAGCACAACATCCACTGGAAGCCTCAGTCAAGTATCTGGTGTTATCTGCGGCCGCCTCCGGAATCTTGCTGTTTGGCATGGCCCTGGTCTATGCCCAGACTGGCACTCTGGCTTTTTCCAGCCTGATCGATCTTTCAGACAGCAGTCCCGGTGATCTTGGAAATGGCTTTACCGTTTTGGCGCTATTAATGATTACCGCTGGTATTGGATTCAAACTTTCCCTGGCACCTTTTCACATTTGGACACCAGATGTTTACGAGGGCTCGCCACTGCCAGCAACCACCTATCTGGCCACGATTGGTAAGGTTGCCATGTTCGTCATTCTGCTGCGCTTTATGGAAGCGTCGGAGGCGCTAGCGTTCGAAGGCATACTTACCGTCCTGTCGCTAATAGCGGTGGCTTCGATCCTGGCTGGGAATCTACTGGCCCTGATGCAGGAAAACCTGAAGCGCTTGCTTGCTTATTCATCCATCGCCCATATGGGCTACATCCTTATCGCTATTATCGCGAGTTACTATGCGGAAGGGCGTATTGGCATTGAAGCGGTGACCTTCTATCTGCTGGCCTATTTGATCATGTCTCTGGGTACGTTTGGGGTGGCGTCAATGGTTTCGGACAGCAGCAAGGAATATGACTCCGTTGATGACTACAAGGGGCTGTTCTGGCGTCAGCCAGTGCTGGCTGCAATCTTTACAGCTATGATGCTGTCCCTGGCAGGCATCCCGCTGACGGTCGGTTTTATCGGTAAGTTCTATCTGTTCTTTGCTGGTGTGGAAGGCGCGCTATGGATGCTGCTGGCGGCCATGGTCATCGGCAGTGGTATCGGGCTCTATTACTATCTTAGAGTTATCTATCGCATGCTTGAGCCGGCGCCGGAAAGTGGTGCCTTCAATCGCAGTGAACAAACTGCTAGTGCATTTGCTGTCGTCAGCGTCCTGTTCGTGCTGCTGCTGGTACTCGGCGTTTACCCTGCTCCGGTAATAGACCTGATCGAAGCAATATCCGCCTATATCTGATTTCTGCCTTGCCGATGTTTGGTTCCAGCTGCAGTGCTTGCCGGGATCGTCGAGGTAGACTTACAGAGCTGAAGGGACAGGAGGTCACCTGTCAATGAAGGCCATCAATTTATCTCCGTTACGGCACTTACTGATGCTGATGCTGACGATATTCGCTCTGATTTATCTGCTGGATTTAATTACCAACGAACAAACCAAGGCCAGTAAACAAGCCTATGACCGAATCAACCTTCACCAATTTTTCACTGACCGGGCATTTGACAACGACATCCTGTTGGATAGTTACCTCATACGTGCCAGGCAGGATGAATCAGCACTGGTGAATCTGGAGTTACTGGGCCTTAGTCGAGATCGCCTGGCGTATCGCGCGCGCAGGGGTGGCGAAATCTTTGCAATCGCGATACCTGCTTCCGCTGACGATGGCTTCAATGGCATGGTGGATTTGTTAATCTCCATTGATATGTTTGGTCGTATCGCTGCCGCGAGAGTGATTGAAGATATCAATAGCGATGAGTTATTTGGGCAGTTGGAAGTAATTCATTCGCAATGGATGACTGAATTTAGCGGTAGCTCCATGCGGGATATTATGCGAATCAGCTGGTCTACTATTGGTAGCGAGAATGAGTATGACCAATTCGTCGACGCTTCCATTACCCCGAAGACTGTTTCTAATCGTATCTATGATGCACTAGTGTTCTTTCAGTCAAACCGGATTGCCCTGATGCAAAATGGCTAAAGCTTATGTCGACTGACATTTTTTCCAAGAATCACTTTTCAGGTCATGCCGCACAATATGCATCTGCCCGTCCTCAGTATCTAGGCGAGCTGGTTAAATCCGAACTGCAACAAGTCTGGTTAAGGTTGAATGTAATTCCAGATGATCGCGCGGAGACCATGCAGAAAGTGCTAAGCTGGCCGTTATCTCTCCGTGAAGCAGGTAACCCAACATGAAAAGGCCTATAGCGTGAGTCGAGTAGCAGTCATAGGAGGCGGCAGTTTTGGGACAGTTATTGCAAACATAACTGCCCAGAATGGACATCACGTCAACTTTTGGATGCGCAGTGAACAAATGGTAGATCAGGTCAACGAGCGTCATGAGAATCCGCAGTATCTGCCAGGCTATAGGCTCAATACGCGAGTAAAAGCTAACCACGATATGACTGAGGCCGTGTCTGACTGTAGTGTAATTTTTGTGGCTGTGCCCAGTTCCTCGTTTCGCAGCGTGGTGCAGCAAGTCGTTGAACATGCTCCGACCGACGCCATCCTGATTAGCACCACGAAAGGTATTGAGTCGGGCAGCTTCATGCTCATGAGCCAAATCTTGAGCGAAGAGGCTCCTGCGGCTAAAGTTGGTGTACTGAGCGGACCGAATCTGGCGAAAGAAATAGCCAGCAACCAGCTAACTGGCACGGTGATCGCAAGTGCTCTTGACGAAGTCAGGGAAACCATCAAGGACATACTGAAGTCGGATTCATTTCGTGTTTATACCAACGATGATATGTATGGTGTGGAGCTCGGTGGCTCTCTAAAAAACATCTATGCCATCATTGCGGGCATGGCCGCTGCGCTAGGTATGGGGCACAATACCAACAGCATGTTAGTGACGCGAAGCCTTACTGAGATGGCTCGCTTTGGCCGGGAAATGGGCGCCGACCCAATGACATTTCTTGGTCTTGCGGGGGTAGGTGACCTGGTGGTGACCTGTTCAACACCGCTTAGCCGCAACTATCGAATTGGAGTAGCTCTGGGTAAAGGCAAGAGCCTGCAAGGGGCAATAGAAGAAGTTGGTCAAGTTGCCGAGGGTGTAAATACGGTGAAGCTTGTTGCGGAAAAGGCCGCAGAAGTAGGGGTTTATATGCCGCTGGCAACGGGCCTGTACAAAATAATTTATGAACAGGATTCAATCAGCAGTATCATTTCTTCACTGATGCTTGGTGAACAGGCGCTCGATGTCGAATTTGCAGCAGGCGCCGAAAAAGTTTTAGTAGAGGAGTAACCTATGTCTGAAGACCTGGATGATATCGTCGAAAACCTACGTGAGCCGTCAGCATGGGCAAGGGTGGTATTTATGCTTGGATTCTCCCTCGTGCTTTACATGGTGATAATTCCTTTAACCCTGCTGCTAACGCTGGCTCAGGCGTTGTTTTCGGTTTTCACCGGTGAAGATAATGACAATCTCAGGCATTTCGGGGCTTCCTTACTGGCATACATCAGTCAAGTTGTAAGATTTCTCACTTTCAATTCTGACGAGAGACCGTTTCCATTTTCAGACTTCCCAGAGGACGAAGGAGAAGGAAGTGTAAAGGGAGAGTCAGAGGCAGAGGAAGCAATAGCGCAGACGAAGCATCAGACACAAACGAAACCGGCGGAAGCAGACTCGCCAGCAGGGAGTGAGCCGGCCGCGAAAAAGTCGGTTAAGCGCAAATCCCCAAGCAAGAAAGCCGCCAAAAAGACGACCAAAAAAGCCAAGAAAAAGGCTTTGAATAAAACAGCAAAGCCAGTCAAGGAGCAAACACCCAAGTCCGGTAATGCGGATGAGAAGACGGAGAGTGACGAAACCAAGGAGTAACTCGCCTGATGCGACTGTACTTGATGCGGCATGGTGAAGCCGAGCCAGGGCTGGATTATGATGCGAACCGCGCCCTGACTGCCAGGGGGCATGCAAATAACCTTGCTGTTGCCAGGCAATGGCGAACCCGGATCACCCATATGCCGATTGCCTTCTGCAGTCCTTATCTGCGCGCGCAGCAAACAGCGGCGGATTTGCGTTCTATAATTCCCGAGCTGGAATTCAACAGCAGTGACTGGCTGGTTCCTTCTGCAGCGATTGCCGCGGTATTTAGTCAGCTCAGCGCAGCATCCGAAAAGCAAGTTGTCGCTATGGCAGATGCATCAATCTCTTCTGATGTAAATGCAATTGCAGCGCAAGATATATTGCTCGTTGGCCATAACCCGTTGCTAAGTCAGGTTTGGAACGACTTGCTGGATGGCGATGGGCAGCACCGGTTTGGATTGAGCACCAGCCACCTGGTCAGTATCGATGCGGCAGTGCCGGCTTCAGCATGTGGATCATTCGCATATACTATTTCACCATGATTAGACAAACATTATCTCTCTATTCCAAACTGCTATCCGCAAGCTTGCTGATAATTGTTGCCCCTGTAGTTGGGGCGCAGCAAACAGATCATCCGCTTATTTCAGGCTTTCCCGATTCTGAAATCATCAGTACTGAATTTGAGTCAGACAGTAATTACAGTTTGGTATTGGGGCGGCTGCAGCGCAGCCGTGGTGTGGTGATACCTGAAAACTCTGAGCGACTGCGTGGTGATGTGACCAGGCTAATTTATGAGGTGTCGCAGGAATTCAATGGCGAAGATGTCCAGCATTTTTTTCAGGAGCAGTTTGCAGAGCGCGGCTATGAGCAATTGTTCAGCTGTGCCGGGCGAGAATGCGGTAGCAGTAACTACTGGGCAAACGACATATTTCGTAACCGCGTCTTATATGGCCCTGAGCGGAATCAGTATTTTACCGCAGTCCGAATTGATACAGCGCTCTCTGAGCCATCACACCTGGTGCTTTATATTATCACTCGCGGTAATCGCCGCATTTATGCCTACCTGGAGATAGTTCAACCTACAGGTACAGCAGCGCCAGTTGAACTTGTCAGCTCCGAATTGCTGGTTGATATTGAGCAGTCACTGAGTGTGGCCGTGCCCGGTCTCACATTCATTAATGATCGTCAGCTCGATAACGCAGTAGACCTAAGTGGGATGGCGTCGGAACTACAGAACATGCCCGAGCGCAGCTTTTATGTGGTTGCCCATCTCACTGGGCCGCAGGAGTTGGAACAACTTTTGAATCGTTCCGCTATAAGGGCGCAAACAGTAAGGCAGCAGCTAATAAATCTTGGCGTTGGTTCCTCGCAACTTATAGCCAGGGGGCTTGGCCCGCTGGCGCCATCCTGCAGTGCAGGAGAATGCCTGGAGCGAGTGGAATTAGTTTTGATCCAGGCTGTCGACTAACCGACTAGGGAAAGAAACTCATTTCGGGTCGATGAACTATTCCTGAAAGCACCTAACATGCAGGATGTCGTCATAGTGGAGTTTTGTTTTTCAACTCCTCTCATCATCATGCACATGTGTTTGGCTTCGATTATCACAGCCGCGCCCGCCGCGTTGGTCTTATCGAGGATACAATGGGCGATTTGGCTAGTCAGGTTTTCCTGGATTTGCAGTCGCCGGGCAAACACATCTACGATGCGAGCAATTTTAGATAGACCAATTACCTGGCCTTTGGGTAGGTAAGCAACGTGGCACTTGCCTATGAACGGCAGCAGGTGATGCTCGCACATGGAGTAGAGTTCGATATCTTTTACAATGATGATCTCGTCGGTTTCCGACGGAAACATGGCGTTATTGATGACTTCATCGATATCCATGTCGTATCCCTGGGTCAGAAACTGCATGGCTTTGGCGGCTCGCCTCGGCGTATCCACCAGACCCTCCCGATTAGGGTCTTCACCGGTCGCTTTAATAATGTCGAGAAAGGCTTGTTCCATAGCGGGATCCAGCTGTTTTGAAGTCTGCAGTTATTCGGAAATTCAGGTCTGGCGCGCACTCACCGAAAAACTCTGTGGGGGCGAGCAATAATTATACTGCCTGTAGATTTAGATAACAGACCTAAAGGAACGGCTATTTACCCATGCTACTGAAAGAGTACGTCGAATTCACCGTATCCGAATTTTCTGAGGCGGACTTGCATTATGGACATGGCACGGGCACAGCACTGGATGACGCGGTCTATCTTATCTATGTCACTCTGGGGCTGGAATTTGACCAGGATTTTCGAGAATCCAATCGAACACTTAGCGAATCTGAGATATCCCTTCTGAATCAGCGCGTTGAGCAACGCGTCTCGGAACGACGACCCGTGGCCTATATTGTTGGAGAGGCATGGTTTTGTGGTCAGCCCTATACAATAGACGAGCGGGCGCTGATCCCTCGCTCGCCTATCGCTGAGCTGATTCAGCAGCGCTTTGCGCCCTTGTTGCAATCAACGCCCGGGCGGATACTCGATCTTTGCTGTGGCTCCGGCTGCATCGGCATCGCCTGTGCCCTGGAATTCGAGGCGGCTAAAGTAGATCTTGTCGACCTCTCCAGCAAGTGCCTGGAATTGGCGAAGATAAATATGCGTCGACATGGCACCTTCGATCGAGTCCGCGCAGTCCGGTCAGATTTGTTTTCGAACTTGTCTGGGCAGCGCTATGACCTGGTTGTAAGCAACCCGCCTTATGTGTCTGAACAGGAGGTGGATTCACTTCCTGAGGAATTTAGGCATGAACCGCGCATGGGACTTGTGAGTGGTGAGGAGGGGCTCGCGATACCGCTCAAGATCCTCAGGGAATGCCAGGCGCACCTGCATCCTGACGGTGTCCTGATTCTTGAAGTAGGTTATAGCGAAGGGGCATTGGCAGAGCGACTGCCTGAAGTCCCATTCCTGTGGCTCGAGTTTGCCGAAGGCGGTGAGGGTGTGCTCGCAATCACAGCGAAGGATTTGGAGCGCTACAGGGACCACCTGATTTAGTGTACAATGCGGACCTTTTTTCTGGCCCTCCACTGAGATCGACAGGCGCGCAACCTTATGTCTGGCAACAGTTTTGGACAACTTTTTACCGTAACCAGCTTTGGTGAGAGCCACGGGCCTGCATTAGGCTGCGTCGTAGATGGCTGCCCTCCAGGGCTCGCATTGTGTGAAGAGGATATGCAGCGCGATCTGGATCGCCGCAAGCCAGGTCAGTCCAGATTTACCACGCAGAGGCGCGAGGCCGACTCAGTCAAGATCCTGTCTGGTGTGTTCGAAGGCAAGACTACTGGCACCCCGATCGGGCTGGCCATAGAAAACACCGATCAACGATCACGGGACTATAGCAAGATCCAGGATCAGTTCCGGCCTGCCCATGCTGATTTCACCTATTTTAAGAAGTACGGTATCCGAGATTATCGTGGCGGGGGCCGCTCGTCGGCTCGAGAAACCGCCATGAGAGTTGCGGCAGGCGCAATAGCCAAAAAGTACCTGGCTCAGCAATGCGGCCTGGAAATAATCGGCTATCTGTCGCAGCTCGGTCCAATTGCCATAGAGCAGGTGATCGAGGGCGAAATAGAGAATAACCCATTTTTCTGCCCAGATCCCACCAAAGTGGCGGAAATGGAAGCGTATATGAGTGCCCTCAACAAGGAAGGGAACTCAATCGGTGCCAGAATCACAGTCATTGCGCGCAATATGCCAATCGGCCTTGGTGAGCCTGTATTTGACCGACTGGATGCCGATATAGCGAAGGCGCTAATGAGTATCAATGCAGTCAAGGGTGTGGAAATCGGCGCAGGCTTCGACTCCGTGACCCAGAAGGGCTCGGAGCATCGGGACGAGATAGGAACAGCCGGCTTTGCCAGCAATAATGCGGGTGGGGTACTGGGTGGAATTTCCTCGGGCCAGGATATCGTCGCCAGCATCGCCCTGAAGCCTACTTCCAGTATTCGATTACCAGGAAAGTCCATTACGACTAGCGGCGAGGAGACTGAAGTGATCACCACGGGCCGCCACGATCCCTGCGTCGGCATTCGGGCCACGCCGATCGCTGAAGCAATGCTGGCCCTGGTGTTAATGGATCACTTCCTTCGAGATCGCGCTCAAAACGGCGTTAGAGTTACAGATTAATCAAATAATATCATATAGGTATAACAGCTAATTAATTTAAGGTTGTAGGTTAGTATCATGAGCGGAAAGACCCTTTACGATAAGATTTGGGACGCCCATCTGGTTAGAGAAAGAGAGGATGGGACCAACCTGATTTACATCGACCGCCACTTGATTCACGAGGTGACGTCGCCGCAGGCGTTCGAGGGTCTGCGTCTGGCCGGCCGTCTGCCGTGGCGGGCAGCCGCCAACTTTGCGACACCGGATCACAATATTCCGACAACTCGTGACGAGCGCAGTCAGGGGTTGGCTGGTATCAAAGACCCTGTGTCAAAGATTCAAGTATCAACGCTTGATGATAATTGTAGTGAATTCAATATCTTCGAGCTCAAAATGAATGATTTGCGCCAAGGTATAGTTCACGTCGTTGGGCCAGAACAGGGCGCCACGCTGCCAGGAATGACTATTGTCTGCGGCGACTCCCATACCTCGACCCACGGCGCACTCGGCGCACTCGCCCATGGCATAGGCACATCAGAGGTGGAGCATGTGCTGGCTACCCAGTGTCTGATGCAGAAGAAAATGAAGAACATGCTGGTGCGGGTCGATGGGCAGCTGCCCACCGGCGTGACTGCCAAAGACATCGTGCTGGCAATTATAGGCAAGATCGGAACCGCTGGCGGAACCGGTTACACCATTGAATTTGATGGTGAGGCGATTCGCAGCCTGAGCGTAGAAGGACGTATGACGGTGTGTAACATGGCAATCGAGGCCGGCGCGCGGGCTGGGCTGGTCGCTGTCGACCAGACTACTCTGGATTATATAAAAGGTAGGCCATTTGCCCCTGCTGGCGAAGTCTGGGAGCGTGCACAGGAGGCATGGCGGAATCTGGTGAGTGATGAGGATGCCGTATTTGATGCCGTTGTAGAGCTCAATGCAGCGGATATTGAGCCTCAGGTCACTTGGGGTACGTCGCCGGAAATGGTGGCGCCAATCAACGGCAATATCCCCGACCCAGCCGCGGAGACTGATACTACCAAGCGCGGCAACATGGAGCAGGCCTTAAGCTACATGGGGCTGCGTGGCGGCACCGCGATCCAGGACATCAAGCTGGACTGCGTGTTTATTGGTTCCTGCACCAATTCTCGCATCGAAGACCTGCGCGAAGCAGCCAAGGTTGTGGCCGGCAATAAAGTTGCCGAGAGTGTTGAGATGGCGCTGGTGGTGCCCGGTTCCGGGCTGGTCAAGCAACAGGCCGAGGCTGAAGGGCTGGACAAGATCTTTGAAGCTGCCGGTCTGGAGTGGCGTGAGCCCGGTTGCTCGATGTGCCTGGCCATGAATGCCGATCAACTGGGTGAGGGCAAGCACTGCGCGTCCACCTCTAACCGTAATTTTGAAGGACGCCAGGGTTTTGGCGGCAGAACTCACCTGGTGAGTCCGGCTATGGCGGCGGCTGCAGCCATTTATGGTCATTTCGTTGATGTCAGAGAGTTGGGGTAAGGTTCGATGAGGAAATTCAAAACTGAGTCAGGCGTGGTCATGCCTCTGGATCGCGCGAATGTCGATACAGACTTCATAATCCCCAAGCAGTTTCTAAAATCTATCAAGCGCTCTGGCTTTGGCGTCAATCTTTTCGATGAGCACCGCTATCTGGACAAGGGCGAGCCGGATATGGATAACAGCAATCGACAGCTGAATCCCGAATTCGTGCTCAATCAACCACGGTATCAGGGGGCCTCGGTGCTGTTGGCGCGTGATAATTTCGGCTGCGGTTCGTCTCGAGAGCATGCCCCATGGGCACTGGATGACTACGGTTTTCGTATCATACTGGCACCAAGCTATGCTGATATCTTCTTTAACAACTGCTTCAAGAATGGGCTGCTACCCATTGTTCTGGAGCGAGAGATTATTGAAGCGCTGTTTCAGGAAGTTGAGGCCAATGTTGGCTACCAGCTAGAGGTTGACCTGTCGGCGCAGCTAATCCGCAAGCCCGACGGCGCGGAGCTTGGCTTTGAGGTCGACGCTTTCCGCAAGCGCTGCCTGATCGAAGGCCTGGATGACATTGGCATCACCTTGCAAGATGCGGAGTTTATACGAAACTTTGAAGAGCGGTGGCGTACGACGGCGCCCTGGTACTTCACTACGCCGGAAGGTGTCTAATATTTCCTCGTAAAATTTCCGTATAGTAAATAATTACATGCAGTTAAGAGTTGTATTTAATGAATAAATTTAATGTTGCCGTCGTCGGTGCTACTGGCGCTGTTGGGGAAGCCCTCATCAATATTCTGGAAGAACGTGACTTTCCGGTGGATCAACTGTTTCCCTTGGCCAGTGAAAGATCGGCCGGGGCTACCGTGTTGTTCAGAAACAAGCCAGTCATGGTTCAGAACCTGGCTGATTTCGATTTCTCTCAGACCCCAATTGGATTATTTTCCGCGGGAGGTAGTGTATCTGCGGAATATGCCCCGAAAGCCGGCGCCGCTGGTTGTATTGTCATCGACAATACCTCGCATTTTCGCTACGACGACGATATTCCCCTTGTGGTGCCGGAAGTCAACCCGGAGAAGATTGCCGGATACACTAATCGAAATATAATCGCCAACCCAAATTGTTCGACAATTCAGATGCTTGTGGCACTTAAGCCGATTCAAGATGCGGTTGGAATCAAGCGAATCAATGTGGCGACTTACCAGGCCGTATCGGGAACAGGCAAGAAAGCGGTCGAGGAGCTTGCCAAGCAGACAGCTGCTTTGTTAAGCGGCCGCGATGCGGAGCCTTCAGTGTATCCAAGGCAGATCGCATTCAACGCCCTGCCACAGATCGATGTATTCATGGAAAACGGCTATACCAAAGAAGAAATGAAGATGAACTGGGAAACCCGCAAGATATTTGGCGATGACAGTATCGAAGTCAGCGCGACTTGCGTGCGGATCCCCGTATTCTATGGTCATTCTGAGGCCGTGCAGATTGAAACCCACGCGCCTATTGAGGTTTCTGCCGTGCGAAAATTGCTGGAAAAATCACCGGGAGTGGAGGTAATTGACGTCCTTGAGGATGGAGGATACCCCACTGCAGTGCACGATTCTGCGGGCCAGGATTCGGTTTTCGTGGGCAGGCTTCGGCGGGATATCTCATTTCCCAATGGCTTAAATCTCTGGGTAGTATCAGATAACGTTCGCAAAGGCGCCGCGTTAAACTCTATCCAGATCGCCGAGGAGTTGATAAAAAGTTACTTATAATGAGTGCATGCTAGCTATCGTGATGATTGGTTCTCACTAATGTAGGAATGTTAGTATGGCGCGCGGATTCAAAGAAAGTTAGATCTCAAAATTGTAAAGTTCGGATACGCTCCCAAAAACAACTGTATAGTTGTGGGCCAGTTACTTGAATATCGCAATTCGTAACTAATAAGATTCAGTTGAGAGCTGTGAGAGATTAAAGGCTATGCTACGGAAATTTGCTGTCTCGTTTGCCGCGTTGCTGTGCAGTGTAGCCTCTCATGTTTATGCTCTGGGGCTGGGTAACGTAACGGTCGAATCCTACCTAAATCAGCCACTTAGAGTTCGTATCGAAGTCCTGGAGTTGGGAGACACCCAACTAGAAGATATTTCAGTGCAAGTGGCTTCGGAGGACGACTATGCACGCAACAACTTGGAGCGGGTAGGTTTTCTGTCCGACGTTCAATTTCAGATTGAGGCCTCTCCAGACGGCGCTTACGTCATACTCAGCAGTAACCAGAATGTTCGAGAGCCCGATCTCAGCTTTATTCTCGAAACGCGCTGGCCTAACGGGCGCTTGTTAAGTGAACACAGGATCCGGCTGAATTTACGTGTATTCGAAGACCAAGCACCTCCTGCAACTGGATTGCGCCGACCAGTTAGTCCCGAACTGCGAGAGCAGGACAGCGCCGATCAATCAGCCTCGCCTTCACCTGCTGCGGAGCCCCTAGGGAGGCGTATAATTGAAATCAGCGATGCTGACACCTTGTTTAGCATTTCGCGGCAAGTTCGTCCCGATGCCTCAGTAACCCTTCAGCAAACCATGTTGGCAATTCAGGCCCTTAATCCTGACGCCTTCATCGATGGCAACATCAACCGCTTGCGCAGCGGTCAGGTGCTGCGTGTCCCAAGCAGGGAGGAGATTGAGACTAATGATGCGTCAACGGCTGCTTCTGAAGTGGTAAGGCAAAATCAAGCGTTTGCAGATCTACAACCATTAGCATCACCCGCACAGGACGAGCCGGATCCGCAGGCTGAGTCGCAAGCTCAATTAAGTGTCATCGCCGCTGAGGATGCTGCAGTCGATTCGACTTCTGGCGCTGGCGAGCCTGACGATGAGCAGAATGCTGAACTGGATCGCCGCATTGCCGAATTGGAGAGTCAATTAGCACTGCGACAAGAAGAAGCTGATCGCGCTCGCTTAGAGAGTGAAGAACTGGACTCGCGTCTGGCTGACTTGGAAGCACAGATTGAAACTTCACTGGAAATAATTCGGCTGCAGGACATGCAGCTCGCTCAGCTGCAGGAATCACTTGCGGAAGCCGCCGAAGAGGCGTCCCTGGCAGCAACCCAGGCAGAGATTGACGCAGCGCAGGCGCAACCGGCTCAAGATGACATCATGCGTACTCTAATACGTAATAACATGGTCACATTGTTTGGTGCAGCGCTGGTGATCTTGCTTCTCGTTGGCTTGCTTTTGTGGCGCAACAGAGCCGTGGCCATTGATGAAGAGGAGCACGCGAGGCTGGGCCAGCAGAATTTCGCTAGTGATCGAGAGCAAGTCGCCGCAGCAGACGCAGGTCCCGAGCAGTCTGTGAGTCATAAGGCTGAAGCTGACGAGAACAATCTTGAGCAGGAGTTGAAGGAAATCCTGGTGTCTGGGGGCGGCGGGGCGGAGATGCTCACAGAGACTGGCGATGCCGCTGGGACTGAAAACGGCATTATAGCCGAAGCAGATTTACTGATTCAGCAACAGAAATATGGGCAGGCCGCTAGCTTGTTGCGACAGTCACTGGATGCTGACCCTGATGATCATGATGTTCGATTGAAACTGGCGGAAGCCCGAGCCTTACAGGAGGATCTTGCTGCATTCGAAGAGCAAGCAGATGTTCTTGAGGATGAGCGCAGCTCCATCCTGGACTGGGAAGTGAGTAGCGTGAGGAAAAGGCTACGCGTTAGCTCTGCAGCAACTGCATCTGAACCGCCTGGAGCAGAAGAGTCTGGGGATGACGCGGGCACCAAATTTGAAGGCTTTGTCGATAGAGAATACGCTGCCGGGAAATCAGCAGCGGGACCAGCAGACTCCCCTGAAGAGAGAAAAAGGGATGACGACACTGCCTCATTCCTTGATGATCTGGGGTTTGGCCTGGATGCTTTTGATGCCGATGAGTTCGAGTTTTCTGATGAAATCGCTAAGGCGAGTGATGACATTGACAAGCCTGCAGCGGATGGTATCGATGACGATGACGCCAGTCTCGGCGCCGACCTGGATATGACCTTCGATCTCGGTGCCATCGAAGATCTTGTGGATTCGCAAGAACAGCGCGAAGATCAACAAGAAGATAAAGAGGTAAATCAGCAAGTTGCGCAGACAGGCTCAACTAAGCCGAAAGATAGAGAGACTAATGATGAAATTCCTCTTTTCGATGAGTCGCGTAAAGTTGACGGGACAGCTGAAAAAACCAATGAAGTGGAAGAGGATGAGCTCGACGATCTGGGATTCCTGTCAGATGATGAGATTGAAATCGAATCTGTAGATGGCGTTGAAGAAGTAAATATCATGTCCGACGATGATGAAACTGCCACCAAACTTGAACTTGCCTACGCCTATCAAAAGATGGGAGATGCGTATGGTGCACGTGAAATCCTGCAGGAAGTCATCGCTGAGGGTAACGAAGCCCAGGCGAGAGAAGCAAGGGGGCTATTGGCAGGCCTTGATGACGCCGACTAAACGCTACCGTTAATCCGGCATACCTTGAGACTGTAGAAACGGTTAGCTAACAAGCTAAACA
>DLPV01000006.1:40618-82206 GCA_002477465.1 Gammaproteobacteria bacterium UBA7449
ACCCCTCGAACGCATCGTACTTGGCATCGAATACGATGGCTCAGTCTTCTCTGGATGGCAAAAACAAGCCTCTCCCGCGCAAAACACCATTCAAGAGAACCTCGAATACGCACTATCGCAGGTAGCCGATCAGCGTATCAGTGCAGTGTGTGCTGGTCGCACAGATTCCGGTGTTCATGCTACGTGCCAGGTAATACACTTTGATACGACTATAGATCGAGGTGAAAAAGCTTGGACTCGAGGCGTTAACAGTCTGCTGCCGAAGGGGATACGGGTAACTTGGGCAAAAAATGTTGACTCTGAGTTTCATGCAAGGTTCACGGCGCAAGCGAGGCGTTACTGTTACGTCATTCAGAGCAGTCGAATTGAGCCTGCTATTTTTTCCGGCAAGGTCACTCATGTAAGAAGAGAACTTGATGTTTCTGCGATGCACCGGTCTGCACAGGCATTACTTGGAGAGCAGGATTTTTCTGCTTTCAGAGCCGCAGGTTGCCAATCAAATAATCCTCATAGAAATGTCAGTTCAGTTGCGGTAACGGCCTGCAATGGGCTTATAGTCCTCGATATCTGTGCAAATGCTTTTCTCCAACATATGGTTCGGAACATTATAGGGTCGCTGCTGGATGTTGGTGCAGGTATAGAGAGCGAACGCTGGATAGCAGAGTTGCTGCTCGGCAGGGACCGTTCTAAAGCGGGTGCGACGGCTCCGCCCGACGGACTTTACTTAGTCGCGGTGAAATATCCGGATGCCTATCAGATAAACAGCGGTCCCAAGTTCCCGTTGATTATCAGCGCATATCAATAGGCGAAAAAGGTTGAATTTGCTAGACTGAGAGCTTTCGTGATCACCCAAGCCAACCTTGCCTGAAGTCTGGATAAAAATCTGCGGTCTTACCCGGTCTAATGATGCCCAGAATGCTGCGGCGCTTGGAGCGAATGCTTTGGGTGTGGTTATTTACCCACCTAGCTCAAGGGCGATTTCACCCGATCAACTGTCCGATATTTTTGACGGAATTGGCCCTGAAACCCAACGTGTTGCCTTATTTGTAGACCCGGAAGAGGATCTGGTGAATCGCGTGTTGGCATCAGAGTGCATCGATCTTCTGCAGTTCCACGGTAATGAAGATCAGGATTTTTGCGAAAGTTTTGGCCTCCCCTATATGAAGGCCATACGTGTCAGGAACGCTATTCAGGCTTTAGAAGAAATCGCAGCGCACCCAGCGGCACAGAAAATTCTGCTGGATAAATATGTTGAGCATGCGCCGGGTGGGACAGGGCAGACTTTCGATTGGGACATAGCCGCTGAGCTTGTTGAGGTCAGCGCTACACCTATCGTGCTGGCTGGCGGTCTCGATGAAAAAAACGTGGTTGCCGCGCTAGAATCTGTGCGACCCGCAGGTGTTGATGTGAGCTCTGGCGTGGAACAAAGCCATCGCATCAAGAGCATTAAAAAATTGAAGTCTTTTATACAAGGAGTAAGAAGTGTCTGAGAACAGGTCTGGAGTTGAGACTGGCACGACAGTATTTGATGGCCCCGACGTCAACGGTCATTTTGGACCCTATGGCGGGATATTTGTCGGCGAAACCCTTATTGCTGCAGTGGAAGAACTCGCGCAGGTTTACCAGGAATTATCAAACGATGATGCCTTTTGGGCAGAGTACGATTCTGAACTCAAACATTATGTGGGCAGACCTTCGCCACTCTATTTTGCGGCAAGGCTGACTAAAGCGAGTGGGGGCGCAAAAATTTATTTGAAGCGCGAGGATCTTAATCACACCGGTGCCCATAAGGTGAACAATACAATTGGTCAGGCGCTATTGGCCAAACACATGGGAAAAACCCGCATAATCGCCGAAACAGGTGCCGGACAACATGGTGTCGCCAGCGCAACAGTTGCGGCGCGACTGGGGCTTGAATGCCATGTCTACATGGGTGCAGAAGACGTGGTGCGACAGGCTCCCAATGTCTATCGCATGAAGTTGCTTGGTGCCAATGTGGTGGCAGTCGAGTCTGGTTCCCGAACCTTGAAGGATGCTATGAATGAGGCGCTGCGTGACTGGGCGACCAACGTAGATGACACCTACTATATCATCGGCACCGTGGCAGGTCCCCATCCTTATCCGCAGCTGGTGCGGGATTTTCAGTGCATTATTGGGCGTGAAACCAAGGCCCAATCACTGGAAATGTTTGGCAGATTACCTGATGCGCTGGTGGCCTGTGTAGGCGGCGGCAGCAATGCTATTGGCTTGTTTCATCCTTTTCTTGAAGATAAACAGGTTGCGATGTTTGGGGTAGAGGCCGGCGGCAAGGGCCTTGAGACAGGTGCGCATGCCGCACCATTAAGTGCAGGCAAACCAGGTGTGCTGCATGGGAATCGTACCTATCTCATGACGGACGAGGGCGGCCAGATTCAAGAAACTCACTCGGTTTCCGCAGGTCTGGACTATCCGGGCGTGGGCCCGGAGCATGCCTGGCTAAAAGATCTACACCGGGTCAATTATGTCGCTGCCACTGATCAAGAGGCCATGCAGGCCTTTCACAAGTTAACTCGATTGGAAGGTATTATTCCTGCTCTGGAGACCAGTCACGCGATAGCCTATGCCATGGATCTCTCCGCCAGTATGAGCCCAGATAAGAATATTGTTATTAACCTGTCGGGCCGCGGTGATAAAGATATCGAAACCGTGGCTCGTATTGAAGGCATCAAGCTTTAGTCTGGGTTGAGCAAAAATGAGTCGGATCAAATCAATCTCGGAGGCTGCCGCCGCGCAAGGCCGCAAACTACTCATTCCTTACCTGGTAGCGGGAGATCCGGATCTAGCCCACAGCCTGGGCATCATGCATGAGCTGGTAAAGCAAGGTGCGGATATCATTGAAATCGGCATCCCATTTAGCGACCCGGCCTCTGATGGCCCAGTCATTCAGCGGAGCGTGGAGCGCGCGCTGGAGGGCGGCACCAGTCTGGCGGACACCCTAAAATTAGTCAGCCAGTTCCGCGAGCAGGATAGTCAAACGGGCATTGTCCTGATGGGATATCTCAATCCAATTGAAATCATGGGGTATGGGCAGTTTGTGGCGGCGGCTACCGAGGCTGGCATTGATGGTGTACTGGTAGTGGACATGCCGCCGGCAGAGTCTGCTGAACTGCGCCAAACGCTCCACGAGGCGAATCTCGACACGATATATCTGGTAGCGCCAACTACCAGTGCAATTCGGGCTAAAGCCATTACCGAGGTCTGTTCGGGTTATCTCTACTATGTTTCCCTCAAGGGGGTGACAGGCGCAGCGCTAACGGACCATGAATCAGTCGCTAGCAGCATTAATGAATTACGCCAGCTTACCGACCTACCCATTGTGATCGGCTTTGGAATAAAAGATGCAGACAGTGCGGCTGCCATGGGTGGCCTTTCAGACGGCATAATCATCGGTAGTGCCCTGGTCGAGCGCATAGCCGACATGTCGCCAGGAAAGGTTAACGAACCGGACCTGGTGCGCAGCTGTGAGGTGATCGGCGCTGCAAGGGCGGCGCTGGATGGTCTCCAGGAAGACAAGGCGGCTAGCTAAAAGTAATCGGGTGATTTTTTAAGGAATACGAATTGAGCTGGATCGACAAAATATTGCCTTCGATCTCCACCGCAGGTGGAGAGAGCAAGAAATCGACTGTACCGGAAGGGGTGTGGAAGAAATGTCCGCGCTGTGATGCCATGCTTTACCAAAAATCCCTGTCGAAAAATCATGAGGTTTGCCCAAAGTGCGAACATCACCTGCGCATTACTGCACGTCGTCGTCTTGAGCTCTTCCTTGATTCTGATGGCCAAGAGGAGCTTAGCGCTGAGCTAGAGCCGGTTGACCTGCTCAAGTTCAAAGATCTTAAGCGCTATAAAGACCGGCTCTCTACTGCGCAAAAAGGGACCGGCGAGAGGGATGCCCTGATTGTTATTAAAGGCAGTGTAAATGATGTGCCCGCCGTGGTTGCAGCCTTCGAATTTGGTTTTATCGGCGGCTCAATGGGGGCAGTGGTCGGTGAAAAATTTGTCCAGGCAGTTAATACCTGCCTGCAGAAGGGCTTACCACTGATTTGCTTCTCAACCAGCGGCGGTGCCCGCATGCAGGAGGCGCTGGTGTCCTTGATGCAAATGGCAAAAACTTCTGCGGCGCTAGAGAAAATGCGCGAACAGGGGCTGCCCTACATTTCCGTACTTGTCGATCCTGTTTATGGCGGTGTTTCTGCTAGTCTAGCCATGCTCGGCGACATTAACATTGCCGAGCCAAACGCCCTGGTTGGTTTTACCGGGCCTGATGTGATCCGCCAGACGGTGCGCGTAAAGCTTCCGGAAGGGTTTCAACGCAGCGAATTTCTGTTGGAACATGGCGCGATAGATATGATTGTGCACCGCCGTGATATGCGCGACCGCATCGCCTCAATCCTCGGGAAACTCATGCACTTCCGCAACCGCACCGCTGTACCTGATAGCGCCGCTAAATTGGATGAGTCGACTAATCCCACTGAACCAGCGTCGCCCGCCGACCCTGCCTGACAGGCAATTCCTGATGAATTTAATGCAGTGGCTCAGATTTATTGGGCAGGTACACCCGCGGGAGATCGAATTAGGTCTCGAACGCAGCCGACGCGTAGCTTCGCGATTGGGTATCAAGAAAGCACCTTTAGTCATCACAGTGGCAGGAACGAATGGCAAAGGCACGATCGTCGGTGTCATGGAGCAGTGCCTGTGTCAATTTGGAATTGCCACGGGTTGCTATACCTCTCCCCACATCGACAGTTTCAATGAACGTATACGTGTGCAGGGCAAGCAAGCCAGCGACCCAGTAATTTGTGACGCCTTTGCTCAAATTGAGGCGGTTCGTGGTGACGTGACTTTGAGTTACTTCGAATTTGCTACCCTGGCAGCACTGTTAATATTTCAGCAGCAGGAGGTCGAGGTTGCGCTGCTTGAGGTTGGGCTGGGGGGGCGACTTGATGCGGTAAACATTATAGATCCCGATGTCAGCGTCATCGCGACTATTGGCCTTGATCATCAGGAATGGCTTGGCCATGACCGCGATACTATCAGCCTTGAGAAAGCGGGCATTCTCAGAGCTGGTGGCTGGTTCGTGTGTGCCGACTCCGACCCGCCAGCAGCGCTGCAGAACCTGGCTGCACAACTTAATTGCAGGTCGTTTTGCGTTGGCAGGCAATTTTTCATACAGCAGCAGGGCGACAGTTCTCCTTGTTGGCACGGCAAGACCAGGGATGGCGCAGATCTCGCATTTTCTTTACCTCCGTTTCCAGGGCTGCTTGCCGATAATGTTGCTGCAGCGGCCCAGGCATTGGTGATCAGCGGCTTAGATGTGGATTGGAAATCGCGCACGGATGCGCTCAGTATAGCCGCTATTCCTGGCAGGCAGGAACTGCGCAGGGATTCCGATAGCGGGTGTCGGGTGCTATTGGATGTGGCTCATAACCCGCACGCAATGGTTGCTCTGGCCAGCCGAGTGGCTGAACTGCGTGATTCAGGGCGAGTGTTGGGAAAAATCCGGATTGTATTGGCCATTATGGGCGACAAAGATGTCGATTCAATGCTCGACGCCTTAGAATCCACCATCGACTTCTGGTATATTACGCAGGTTGAAGAGCCCCGTTGCATGTCGGCGGTCGAACTTGAAAATCGTCTCCAGCGACTCACCTCGATCAAAGCCATGACCCGCTTCGAAAGTGTTCAGAAAGCATACCGATCAGCTTGTGTGGAAGCTGACGAAGAAGATCTGGTGATTATAGCTGGCTCATTCTTCACGGTTGCTGCAGTCCGAAAGCACAGTGTGGACACTAATTCGAAGAAACTTTGAAGGGAAAAACCGAAGCAGGTGGCCTCACGCGTGACGACTGCTGGAATGGAGACAATTTAACTATCGGAGCCAGGCGCCATGCGCCCGCGCACTGAGGGTCAGCGGAATTGCAGCAGAGTACTAAACAACGCATTGTGGGCACCGTCGTGCTATTGGCACTGGCCCTGATTTTCTTGCCGACAATTTTTGATGGCGAGGGCAGCTATCAACCTGCTATTTCCAGCCGCATCCCAGCGACTCCCAACGTTACAGTTCTGCCTGAACCGATACAGTCAAGACCCGTAATTCTAGCCGATAACGACAAGCCCCATGAGACAGAACCCGCTCTTTTACCCGAGCAAGATTCGGCGCTAGCGGTCGAGACGAGAGCGCCAGAAGAGGCCGGCGCCAGTGCTTTAGACAATGAGCCAGTGGCCGCAATAGCAGCGGATCCGGTCGAATTTGCGCTTAACAGCGTAGCCGAGATCACGGAATCTGCTCCAGATTCTACTCGGCCCGGATCAGTGTTAGACGAGAATGGTTTACCCCAGGGCTGGTCCGTTCGTCTCGGATCTTTTTCCAACGCAGACAACGCTATCGCTCTACTTGAGCGTCTGCAGGTGGCTGGTTACCGGGCCTATAGCAGAATAATTCCAGCAGAGCAGGGAGATTTAACCGGCGTGTTCGTAGGGCCGTGGTTGGATCGACAAATATCAAATGGCTATCAACAAAGCCTGCAAGACGAATTTCAGTTGGCCGGCATTGTGGTGCCGTATGAAGTGGAGCAATAAAACAGTCAAACAATGGGCGCTCTGAATCAATTAGATACTGCCATACTTATTGTTATCGCGATCTCCGTTGCCTTTGGCCTTTGGCGTGGTTTCGTCAAGGAAGTGCTTTCATTGCTGAGTTGGATCGCAGCTTTATTAGCAGCTCGGGTTTACAGTGAGCCCTTCGCTGGACTGTTCGTGAATACGATTGAAAGTGAATCTATTCGCTATGTGACGGCTTTCGCATTGCTATTTGTTTTCGTAATTATGATAGGAACCCTGATCAATCACTTCATGGCGAAATTGCTGACCATCACCGAACTCAAATTTCTTGATCGGCTGCTGGGCGCGGTTTTTGGCTTGGCACGAGGAACAGTCGTCGTGCTGGCTATTTTGTTTATTTTGAACGTGTTTGTGTCGGAAACTGAATGGTGGCAAAAGTCTACTCTTATCCCTTATAGCATGGTGATGATTGAAGAGTCACAGATTTTTATTCGCGATATGAACAGTGTCACTCCAATACAATAATGTAATCGGAACGAAGCGAGGCTTCAGTCTATGTGCGGATTAGTTGGCGTTGTAACCAGTAATGACGTGGGTGTGTGTATCTATGACACCCTGACAGTACTGCAACACCGGGGTCAGGATGCGGCAGGCATAATGACCAGTGATAATGGCAAACTCAACCTGCGTAAGGACAATGGCCTGGTACAGGATGTATTTCGGACACGACATATGCGCCGCCTGACCGGACAAATGGGCATAGGTCATGTGCGTTATCCAACCGCTGGAAGCTTCAGCCCTGCGTTAGCGCAACCATTCTATGTAAATTCTCCTTATGGCCTCTCGTTAGCACACAACGGCAATCTTACCAATGTGGCAGAACTTAGCAGGGAGCTTTACAAGACCGATCTTCGGCACATGAATACTGATTCAGACTCAGAGGTTTTGTTGAATGTCTTTGCGCATGAGTTACAGCAGAAGGGAAATATTGAGCCAGCGCCTGAGGATATCTTCGCCGCCGTGTCTGGCGTTCACAAGCGTTGTCGCGGAGGTTACGTTGCAGTAGTCATGATTACCGGCTACGGCATCCTCGGGTTTCGTGATCGACACGGTATTCGGCCCTTGGTTTACGGCAGCAGAACTACCAATGGCCGAAAAGAGTACATGATTGCTTCTGAAAGTGTGGCGCTTGACTCGCAAGGTTTTACAATAGAAAGCGATGTGGCGCCTGGGGAAGCGGTTTACATCGATGTGCAAGGCAAATTGCACACTAAGGTTTGTACCGATGCGGGCGAGCATACGCCATGTATTTTTGAACATGTTTATTTCGCACGCCCTGATTCCCTGATGGATAGCATCTCCGTTTATAAGGCACGGCTGCGCATGGGGCAGCGCCTCGCTGACAAGGTCAAGCGATTACGGCCTGATAATGATATCGATGTGGTGATACCCATTCCCGATACTAGCCGGACCTCAGCCCTTGAACTGGCAAATCATCTCGGCATAAAGTATCGCGAAGGTTTTGTGAAGAATCGCTACATTGGCAGGACCTTTATAATGCCGGGGCAAAGCCAACGTCGAAAGTCGGTTCGACAAAAGCTCAATGCGATTGAGCTGGAATTCAAGGGCAAAAATGTTTTGTTAGTTGATGATTCCATTGTTCGCGGAACTACCTGCAAACAAATAATTCAGATGGCGAGAGATGCTGGTGCCAAGAAAGTCTACTTTGCCTCGGCAGCACCTGCTATCCGCTACCCCAATGTCTATGGGATTGACATGCCTGCAGCAACAGAGCTAATCGCAGCAGGCAAGACCGATGACGAAGTGGAAGAGTTGATAGGGGCAGACTGGTTAATTTATCAGGACCTGGAGGATTTGATCGCGGCGGCCGCCGAGGGCAATCCGGAAATTAGTCGCTATGAGTGCTCAGTATTCGATGGTGAGTACATTACCGGCGATGTGGATGAGGTCTACCTCAAGCGTCTGGAAACGATTCGGAGTGATGCGGCCAAGGCGGCAAGAAAGAAAAAAAGCATGGCTCGGCAACAAAATTTGGTGGCTGATCTACAGAGCGACGGCTGAGTTGTCCAACTAATTTATATTCATGCTCTCTATTAATCTGAGTGAAAAATCAGCTGCGGCAGCACCGATTGTTAAAAATTACTATTCTCAATAGGTTGTGCGTACGCTTTTCGAAATCAGCAAGGCCCTGCTGGGCAGAGAACACCAGATCAAGCTTTCCCTCTGTTGCCTTTTCTCTGATGGGCACCTGTTAATCAAAGATTTGCCTGGCATGGGGAAAACGACACTGTCTTACGCGCTGGTCAGGGCGCTGGGCCTGAAATGCAATCGCATCCAATTTACCAGCGATCTATTGCCCGCCGACATCTTGGGTATTTCAATTTTTGATCAGAATACCGCGCAGTCTGAAAAAGCCAGTTTCAAGACTATGCGGGCCCTGCTAAGAGAACTTCGTGCTGTGTTGAGACGAAACGATTTGTAAGTGCGCGAATAGCTCAGACGCCAGACACCTTGGCAATGATTCCCCTAGAGTTGAGCGCACTCTTGATTGCATCAATTCGGTTCCCCTGCAGCTCCAGCTGTTGCTGCTTAAGCGTGCCACCACAACCCAAAGCGGACTTCAGTTCCTGCAATAGTGCCAGCATCTCCATGCCATTAAGTGTCAGACCAGTCACCACAGTGACTTCTTTGCCACCCCGTCCTTTGCGCTGCAGCTGGATCAATGCATCATTCGAGCCTGATTTCGTTGCAGGCTGATGCTTTTTTTCACAACGACACTTATGCAGAGGCTTGCCGCATGTCGTGCAGTTGTTATCTCCGGATGTTGAATAAACGAGTTTTGAGTCTTTCACGCTAAACTTGTATTGAGATGTCACACCCCGGAACAGGAGGTGAGAAACATTAGGGGTTCAGGCTTTGTAGAGAGGTGGTAATGCGTACCGGTCTTCCCGGGCCTGCTGCTTTGTCTGCTTGACCCGCTCTGCTCGCAGTCCAGTGAGACACTGTGTTAAAGCTTGAGTATCGAAGCCTTTAGACTGAGTGGGTGAGTTGTTGTTAAACAAATCAGCTTGCAGTGCAGCGGCAAACTCATGTAACTGTGGTGCTTCATGTTGCTGCAGAATATCTTCCATACTGGTTACCCTGCGTTCAGCAATAAAATGATCGCACCACACAATCCAGCGCTGGCGGATTTCATTGAGGTCCCGTTGGTTTGGAGCGCTTTTGCCAAGGGCATCGCGTAACTGTTTATAAGCTACGTTTTCATTGTTAGCCGGTGCGTAGTGATCATCAATTCGTTGCTTTTGAGCGCGAACGAACGCTGCAATCTCAGCATGGTTTGGCATAACCACCAGCCGGTAGATGCTGGCTAGTACGATCAGGAAGGCGCCAACAATGACATAGTTAAGCCAGTCAGCATCTACCTCGATAAACTCTGCTTCCGCCTGTGCATCGATCATGTCTTGATCAACCACAGGTGGCATTTCCAGTAATTCTTCCAGGTTTCCTGTACTCGCGACCGCCTGTTCGGCGGGGGCTGCTCCTTCTACAGACGCGATATCGATGAATGTGGCGGGAATCACGGTGGCTTCTAATTCGCCGGTATCCACGTTCCACCAGGGTATGGAAATTTCAGGAATCTCCAGAGCACCAGACTCCGTCGGTACGATAGTCATAGTCTCGACTCTGGTTCCCACGATAGCCCCATCTACGAAGGTGCGATCGATCTCTGAGGGGTCAGGATAAACATTTGCGCCAATCAGTTCAGCGCCACCGAATGGCGGGAGTACGGCGCCATCAAGCCCTTCAGCGACCATGGTTATTGTACGAATCAGGGAATCGCCTATCTGAACATCCGCGAGCTCATCGCTCCATGTTTCTTCGAGAGTCAGACTGCTGACGGGCAGCCAGAATCCACTGCTAGCTGCGCTGGCTGGTCGCTCCAATACGTCAATTGTAATCCCATCGATAAAAGCGGTTACCCTGCGAGTGTTCAGGTTTCTGAATACGAAATTGCTGGACCCGTCAGTGACCTCACCTCGGAACAGGATGTCTGGTATTTCCAGTGGCCCACTGCGTTGTGGAAAGATGACGTAGCGCTTTTCGTAAACGCCGTATCGTACCCCATCGATTAGCTTTTCATATTGGTTGGGGGAGCCTATAAGCTGGATTACGGTATCTGCCATTTCCAACTCGGTAAATTGAGGGTTACGAATACCGTTGATGGTGTAGTAGAGGCGTACGGTAAACAAGAGTTGTTCCTGTACGTACACGCTCTCCTTATTGACCTCTATTTCCAAGAACAGCTCTTCTGAGGACTGATTGGAGCGCGGCCCCTGATTAACCACGCTTACAGTAATGGGCTCGGTTGTTGCGTTATTGATTTCCAGGGAGGGGATTTCCAGGTCGCCCTCTGTGAGCGGAAACAAAGTCACAATATAGTCAGTCCAGGACTCGACGGTGCCGTTGATGGAGCGTATCTGGCTGGATGTGCGCGTTCCCAGCACATCAAAATTTTCTGTAAGTGGTGTCAGGTCTAACTGCATGCCCTGACGCTGATCAAATACTCGGATCGTATAGGTGAGGGTTTCTCCGCGCGCTAGTTCAGAACGATCAACTGAGACTTCTATTTCCTGTGCCATTGCGGTTGGGCTGATACTCAATACAGAAGCGATTGCCAACAGGCGTATCAAGAATCGCTTTACCATATCTGACCTCCACTGCCGCTGTTCGCTGTGCCGTTCAACTGACGTTGGCGATACTGATAGCGAAACTTGCGTCGCAATAATTCACCAGGGTCATCTTCGATGCGGCGCAGCCACTGTTCCAGAGATTGCTGTTCCTCGAACTCTTCGTTGGTTGATTCCGATGGGGTGTTCTGCTCGCTGTTGGACTCAGACCCTTCCTGTTCTTCAGGTGGCTGGTTCTGTTGTTGCTGTTCCTGCTGCTCCTCATTGCCTTCCTGGCTTTGCTGGTCTTGTTGCTCGCTGTTTTCTTCCTGTTCAGATTGGTTTTGTGAGTCCTGCTCCGATTGATTCTCCTGGCTATCGCCTTCCTGCTGCTCGCCTTCCTCAGACTCCTGCTGTTCCAGCAGTTGCTCAATTATTTCTTTATTGTGAATCGCATCCTCATGTTCGGGATCCAGCCCAAGGGCCGAATCGTAGGCCGCAATAGCTTCGGGGTAGTTACCTGCGAGAGCCAGTGCGTTACCCCGATTATAGTGGCCATCCGGTGTATTGATCGCACTGAAGGCGGCTACCGCTGATTCATAGTTTTCAGCGCGATAGTTGGCTGCACCTGACCAGCCTGGCTCCTCGAACAAGGCCGCTGCAACCTCATGATCTTCATTAGCGAAAGCCTCGGCGGCCTGCTGGTCCTTGGTCTTCCAGAGATCCCGCCAGTCCAGGGCATGAGCCTGTTCAGTGGGAACAAACACCCCGGAGGTGGTGATCAGCACCAGAGAGAACAGCCATCCGCGACGGAACGTCATGGCGGCGAGGGGCAAAACCAGCAGCAGCAGCAATGGCCCAGATTCATACCAGACATCGAATTCTTCTTCGACTTCTGTGAGTTCTTCATTGTCCAGCAGGTCAAAATTTGAGAGGAGGAAGGCCAGGTCGGAATCGGCTAGCTGAATGTCGTGGTAGCGTCCCCCGGTGCGATTAGCCAGTGACTGGAGGACAGGTCGATTCAGGGTAGGGGTGACGATGGCGCCAGTTTCATCGGTGAGGAAACTGCCGTCGCTGGTGCGGATTGGAGCCCCTTCTTCGGTGCCGATTCCCATAATCAGGAGTTCGTAATCTGTTTCCTGAATGATGTTCGCGAGCAATTGTTCTTCAGAAAAGCCGTTAATACCGTCTGTCATTAACAATATGCGGCCTCTGGTGGCTTCAACATCGTCCAACAGACCAATAGCAATATCGATTGCTGCCACTGGATTGGAGCCAAACAGAGGCATGATGTTGGGACTGAGGGAGGGGACCAGTGATTCTATGGTCACCACGTCATCTGTCAGCGGCGTCACGGTATGGGCGTCGCCGGCATACACAACCAGTGCCGTCTGTCCCTCTTCGCGCAGGGCCAGGATATCTCGCAGCTTGCGCTTGGCCAGATCAACGCGAGTTGGCTGGTGGTCTGGCGCGAACATGGACAGGGACAAGTCCAGCACGATTACCATGGCGTCTTCCCGCTTTTGAACGGGCTGGGGCAGCTGTTCCCAGACTGGACCGGCCATAGCAACTACGCTCAAAGTCCAGGCAGTTAGCAGCAGCAGTAGTGGGGTGCGTTGTGATGCATTCTTGCTGCGATCCAGCAGGAAAGGCAGCAAGCTCTTGTCGATTGCTTTGTCCCAGGCGGTCACCACGGTGTTTACTCGCCACAGGGCAATCACAAAGATCAGGGCGGGGATCAGCGCGAACAACCAGATTGGCCGCAGAAAATGAAAGTTTTCCAGTAAAGCGGTGGGGATGAGGATTTCCATCAGGCGCGACTAACCTCCGAATCAGCCAATTCGTCGGCTTCATCAGGCTCTATGCGGGCTTTTCCTGCCATAGATAACCAGGGTATTGAGAACAAGGCCAGGATAAAACTGATTAACAATGCCGCCCCCAGCGGCCAGTAAAATAAAACGCGGGTAGGGCGGTAGGTCTGCTCATCCTGCTCAATCGTTTCAAGGCGATCCAGTTCCTCATAAATCTCCACCAGGTCGTTAACATCGCGGGCGCGAAAATAACGCCCACCAGTAGATTCTGCGATTTGAGTCAGCACTGCTTCGTCCAGTTCAGCCGATGGATTGATAGCCCGGGCTCCGAAGAAGGTGCGTTGTACAACCTGGTCGGCACCAATGCCAATGGTGTAGATTTTGATGTTTTCCTGCTGCGCCAGCTGCCCTGCCTGCTCTGGTGAGACGGCGCCGGCGTTATTTACGCCATCCGTAAGCAAAACCAGCACGCGACTGTTCTCGGGACGATTGCGCAAATGCAAGATCCCGAGACCGATAGCATCACCTATCGCAGTGGCAGATTCTTCAATAATGCCTATCTCTGCCTCTTCCAATAGCGTGCCTACGGTAGCGCGGTCGAAAGTCAGAGGTGCCTGGATATAAGCATGGGCAGCAAACAGGATCAGGCCAAGGCGATCGCCTTCACGCCGCTCGACAAAGTCGCCCACAACGGCTTTTACCACATCGATACGAGATGCCTGCCGATTACCAACCACCATGTCCTGGGCTTCCATGGAGCCTGAAATATCCACGGACAGCATCAGATCGCGACCGGTAGAAGGGAGTTGCACCGGATCGCCTAGCCATTGCGGGCGGCTCGCAGCCAGAATCATCAGCAGCCAGATAAGCGTGCAGCAGATCAGGTTTAACAGGCGACCACTACGAAGGTTTTCGTTGTCTGACTGCAGACGGCTCAGAACACTGAAGAATGGTACGTACAGGGCAGCATCCTGCCGCGGTGCGCGCGCCATCAGACGGTAGATAAGAAGTGGCAAGGGAAGTGCCAGGAAGACCCAGGGCCAGGTAAATTCAAGCATTACTTGGTAGAACCCTCCAGCGGTACGGCCTCATGAGTCGTTCTGTGATTATGCTGATACAGACTGTTAATCCAGGATTGGCCCAGCTCATACAGCGCCTGACTGTCGACTTCGACGCGGGTCTGGAATCGGCCGCGGCTGAGGACCGCTGCGATCTGCTCATTGAGCAGGGAAGAGTCACCTTTTTGTCGAATAAAATCAACCCAGGCCTGGCCGCCCAGGCCAGCCACATCAGTATTGGGGAAGTGCACCAGGGCCACCCGTCGCAAGACAGAATTAACTGCATTGACGTAGCGCAGAAGATTCGCGTCAGGGTCCGAGCTATCCGCCGTTGCGTACTCTGCCATACAGCGATCAAGCTCGGCCAGCGCGTACTGGCAGATCTTTCTGTGCTGAGCCTGGATGCGTAGCTTATAGGCGAGATAAACCAGGCCGATCAGCAGCAAAATGGCCATCACCCACCAACCCGGAGCTGGTGGCCAGTAGCTCACCTCCGCAGGTAGATGAATATCTGCCAATTGGCTTAATAAGTCTTCGCTATCCATTCTCGAATCTGTTCAACCACCAGTTGATTGGTGCGCATCTTGACTAGTCGGATCTGGAGCTTATCCAGTTCGCCCTCAAGATACTGCATGCGCTCTTTGAATTGCTCACGGTAGCGCGCTCTAGCCTTACTATTGTGAGTATTGATAGCCCCTTTTCGGCTCCCGTCGGTAATGCTGTAAATACCCGGCACCGGCAGGGTTTCCTCGAGTGCATCATAAACCAGGCAACAGACGACATTATTGTGACGCGCCAGCTGGTTCAAGTATCGCAGCGCCTTTGCATCCAGGGTCATAAAGTCGGAAATCACGTAGAGCGTGCTGCCCGGTTTAGTGATGCGGCGAATCTGGCCAAGTGCAGAGGCCAAGCCAGGCTTGAAATCAGGGTCTATGACCTGCTGTTGTTCCGGATCCTTGGTCTCTCGCAGCCGCTGGTTATAAAGAAAGACCTGGTTAAGTAGATGCAGGGCAGAGCGGCGTGAGCGTTTCGGTCGAACGAGGGCAGAGCTATTGTCGGAATAGACCAGGCCACCCACACGATCGCCGTTGTCGATAGCGAGCCAGCAGAATACTGCTGCTGCCTGGGCTGCAACCACGGATTTGAAGGCGACCTGACTGCCAAAATACATGTTTTGGGTCTGATCTACCGCTATTATGACGGGTCTTTCACGCTCTTCTCGGAAGACCTTGGTAAATGGACGACCCGTGCGCGCAGTGACACGCCAGTCTATGAGGCGGATATCATCACCAGCCTGGTAGGGTCTGAACTCTTCGAAATCGATGCCGCGGCCGCGCATCTTGGACAGATGGAGGCCAGATATCCCAGCAATTGAGCGGGAATGCATAAGATATTCAAGCGTGCGCGCCGCATGACGCTGGATTAGCAGCTGTTGGAGCGTGATTACCGCCCCTTTGCTCTGGTAGCGGGCGTGTTGGGGGTCGATTGCTAATCGAGACATGGTGACTGACCGCTTTGAATCAGGCTGATGGGACGCGCTCGCGAATAGTCTCCAGCACCCGGTCCGGGGTCACACCACTGGCTTCGGCCTCGAAGCTCAACAGAATTCGGTGGCGCAGAACGTCGAAAAGAATTTCCTGCACGTCATCGGGGCTGACAAAATCACGTCCCTGAATCCAGGAGTGTGCTCGCGCGCAGCGATCGAGCGAGATCGTGCCGCGAGGGCTGGCACCGTATTCCAGCCAGGAGGCGAGGTCGTCGCCATAGAGTTCCGGCTTACGGGTCGCCATGATTAGCTGAATGATATATTCCTCAACTTCCGGCGCCATATGCATGGCGAGAATTTCCTGACGGGCTTGAAACAGGTCGCTTTGGGCGATCTGATTCGGTGCCTCACCAGCCTTATTGGCGGCTTCATCTCGCACCAGATTGAGAATATCACGCTCCGCCTCAGCAGCAGGATAATCGATAGTTACGTGCATGAGGAAACGGTCAAGCTGCGCCTCTGGCAGCGGATAGGTGCCCTCCTGCTCGATGGGATTCTGGGTGGCCATTACCAGGAAAAGGTCCGGCAGAGTGAAAGACTCGCGGCCAACCGAGACCTGGCGCTCTGCCATGGCTTCCAGCAGGGCTGACTGCACTTTCGCCGGCGCGCGGTTGATTTCGTCCGCCAGCACCAGGTTGTGGAATATCGGGCCCTGTTGGAATCGGAACGAGCCGTCTTCAGGACGAAAGACTTCGGTACCAGTGATATCGCTGGGCAGTAAGTCAGGGGTAAACTGTATGCGGTGAAAATCACCTTCGATGGCGCGGGATAAATCCTTGATGGCTTTGGTCTTTGCCAGTCCCGGAGCACCCTCAACCAGTAAATGCCCATCCGCCAATAGTGCAATAAGTAGACGATCAAGTAAGCGCGCTTGTCCTATAATTTGTTTTGATAGCCAGTTTTTAAGATCTGTAATTATTGCGTGTTGGCTCATATTTGGAGTTCCCGCGTGGTTGGAGCGCTGTAGGCGAAGCTTCGGATTGTAAACGTTTTGAAACACATGTCTAGGCGAACATTGTATCGGAGTGTGGCTCGCTACAGACCTCAAGAAATGGGGAGTTGCGCAGACAAAAGATGTGCATTTGGCGCCAAACATTCGTCATCAAACACCGTCATTAACAGCAGGTAAAGTCCCCTGTAACGTGAAGAGTTAATCTGGATATTTTTTTATGTGCACCCACCCCTCGCCAGATAATGTTTTGCTGTTGCCGCTGCTGAAGCGAATCAATCAGGCCTACGGCAAGAAAGAGGCCGAGACCCTGAAGCTTTTCGCTAAGCAATACTTTGCCTCCACAGCGAACACTGAACTGGCGAAATACACCGAGGATGAGCTGTTTGTCTCTATGGCAGATGCCTGGCGGTTTATGCAGCAGCGCAGCTCAACCTCGCCGAAGATTGAATTCGTGTATCGAAAGCTGGATAAAGATGCCAAACGCCAGACTGGAACCAGTGTCTATATGCTGCTGGATGACATGCCGTTTCTGGTAGATTCTGTCCGTCAGTCGCTAAATCGCGCTGGTGTGATCATACGCAGTATCAATAACGCTGTGTTTCATGTCGAACGGGTTTCCGGCAATCGCAAGTCCAAAGGGCACCTTAAAAACATCGCCGTTACCAGGCACGAGGGCTATCAGTCAGAAGCTCTTTCCTGTATCAACTGCGCGCACATTAGTGAGTCCCAGGCCAGAGCAGTCGAGAAGGCGCTCAGGGATACACTTAAACACGTGGCGGTTGCGGTCAAGGATTTCGTCCCCATGAGTAATCGGGCCCGTGATATCAGAGAGTCATTGCTGGCTAACCCCAAACTTGCCCCAGTATCAAAAGATGAGCTCAAGGATTCCTGCGATTTCATTGCTTGGTTGATGGACAACCATTTTACTTTCCTGGGTTACGAGGAGTACCGCATCAAGCACCTCAAGCAAGGGGTGGTGATGGAGTTACAGAAAGACTCACTCATGGGAGTCTCGCGTTTGAAGCGAGATCTCAAGACCAGGGTGAACCTAAAAACGCTTCCATCCGGGACTGCCAATCTAATTCTTAAGAAACAGATCTGTAACTTCGCAAAATCTACCAATCTTTCCAAAGTGCATAGGCCGGCGCACTATGACTACGTGCTTTTAAAAGAATTCGATAGCAAGGGGAACGTCGTCAAAGAACACCGCTTCGTCGGGCTGTATACGTCCTCCGTCTATTATCGAGCGGCGCTTGAGATCCCACTGGTGCGCAAGAAAGTCAATGCGGTATTAGATCAATCCGGGTTTGCGCCAAACGGACACAGCATCAAGGACTTGCTGCAGGTTATCAATGTGTTGCCGCGTGATGAGCTGTTCATGATTAGCAAGGATCAACTTTTCACCACTGCCCTTGAAATTACTCGAATACAACAGAGCCAAACGAGCCGGCTGTTCATCCGCAAGGATTCCTACGGCAAGTTTTTCTCATGCTTGCTGTATGTGCCCAGGGACCAGTTCAACACAAAACTAAGAGAGGATATTCAGGAATTCCTGTGCGAAGAACTATGTGCAGATGATATCGAATATACGACGCTTCTATCGGAATCGATGCTGGTGCGAATGCACTTTATTGTCAGAGTAAAAGACATTCAAAAAGTGAAGTTCAACGCCGATAATCTTGAGGTCCGCTTAATTGAACGCATCAAACCCTGGGATGATGATTTTCTCGATGCCTTGCTGATTAAGTACCATGATGCGGATGCTGAAAAGTTGCATAAAGAGTACAGCGACACTTACTCCGCAGCATACAAAGAAGCCTATAGCGGGGATGAAGGTGTAAAGGATATCTCCCGCATTCAGCAGCTTGGGACGCACAAGCGGCTTGGGCTCGATCTTGATACCTGTAACTCGACCGTGGGGGCGGAATACAGCTTTAAAATATTTAGCTATGAATCCCAGCTAATCCTTTCTGATGTTGTGCCAATTCTCGAAAATCTAGGCCTGCAGATCATCAGTGAGAAAGGATTTGAATTGAAGCGCGACGAACAGGCTAGTGTCTGGATTCATGATTTTTCCCTCGCTCGCCGGCATATTGGCAATGATTTTTCAGATGAACTTAAGGAAAATTTTGAAGAAGCGTTTAGAGCGATTTGGGAGAAACATACTGATGATGACAGCTTCAATGCTTTGGTGGTCACTGCTAACCTGCCGTGGCGAAGTATCGCTTTGCTTCGTGCCTATGCTGCCTATCTTAAACAAATCCAATTTGGTTACAGCACAGAATTTTTCGCTGACACTTTAATCAAGCACAAACAAATTACTGTGTTACTGCTACAGTGTTTTCAGCAAGCTTTCAGCCCAATAGGCAACGCTGCTAACAGTAGAAAACTCGAAGCGACCAAAATAAATATTCTGAAGAAAGTTGAAGAGGTCAGTAATCTCTCGGAAGACGGTGCGCTGCGCGCCTATCTCAACTTGATCGACGCCACCCAGCGCACCAATTACTTTCAACACGACGAAGTTACAGGTGAGCTTAAGAATTACTTCTCCTTCAAGCTGTTGCCAGAGCGTATCAACGGTATTCCCTTGCCACGTCCCAAGTATGAAATTTTTGTTTATGCCCGCGAGATGGAAGGTGTGCATTTGCGCGGTGGTGAAGTGGCGAGAGGTGGTCTGCGCTGGTCGGATCGAATTGAAGACTACCGAACCGAAGTGCTCGGTCTGGTAAAAGCACAGCAGGTAAAAAACTCAGTAATTGTGCCGGTAGGTGCAAAGGGCGGCTTTGTCGTGAAAGCGCCGTCTGCAGATCGTGACGAATTTATGGCACTGGGCGTCAAATGTTATAAGACGTTTATTAGCGGCTTGCTTGATCTCACCGACAATATCGTGGATGGAGAAATCGTGCCGCCATCTGAAGTAAAACGTAAAGACCAGGATGATCCCTATCTTGTTGTAGCGGCGGACAAAGGCACGGCGACTTTTTCTGATATCGCTAATAGTATAGCTCAAGATTATGGTTTCTGGTTGGGTGATGGCTTTGCCTCCGGTGGTAGTAATGGCTATGACCATAAGGCTATGGGGATCACCGCGAAGGGCGCATGGGTGTCGGTGCAGCGACATTTCCGAGAACTCGGTATCAACGTGCAGAAACAAGATTTTAGTGTGGTCGGCATAGGTGATATGTCTGGCGACGTATTTGGCAACGGCATGCTGCTGTCTAGGCACATCTGTCTAACAGCTGCATTCAACCACTTGCACATCTTTATAGACCCGAATCCAGGTTCAGCTACTAGCTTCAAGGAGCGTCAGCGCTTGTTTCGTAAACCGGGCAGCAATTGGGAAGACTACAACAGTGAACTTATCTCAAAAGGTGGAGGCGTTTTCTCGCGAGCGGCCAAGTCAATTCCAGTGACCCCTCAAATGAAAGAGCGGTTTGCTATTGATATTGACGCCTTGACGCCGGACCAATTAATCAGTGCGTTGCTAAAAAGTCCGGTTGATCTTATATGGAACGGAGGTATCGGGACTTATGTTAAAGCAAGCAGCGAATCCCATGCGCAGGTAGGAGATAAAGGTAACGATGTACTGCGCGTAAACGGTAATGAGTTGCGATGTCGCGTTGTTGGGGAGGGCGGCAACCTCGGTTTTACTCAACTAGCCAGGATAGAGTTTGGTAACCACGGTGGCGTTTCACTCACTGATTTTATTGATAACTCGGCTGGCGTGGATTGTTCTGACCACGAAGTTAATATCAAGGTTCTTCTCAATGACCTCGCCGCTGCTGGCAAACTGAACCATAGTCGGCGGAATCGTCTGCTTGAGTCTATGACTGATATGGTTTCTGAGCTCGTGCTAACGAATAATTATGCTCAGGTACAGGCGATTGGCGTAGCGCTCACCCAAACCGATTCTCGCCACCAGGAATATGTTGATCTAATGCGTTACCTGGAGGCTCATGCAGGCCTGGATAGAGATATTGAGTTTCTGCCCAACGATGAGAAGTTGGAAGAGAGAGAAGCTGAGGGCAAATTCTTCACTCGTCCAGAGATCTCGGTGCTTACTTCTTACATGAAAATGTATCTGAAACAGGAGCTGGCGGATGCTGATTACCTCGACGAACCGTATCTAATACCGTATCTGCATAGTGCTTTCCCCCAGACGCTGGTGAAGCGCTATGGCGAAGAGATGGAGCAACATACACTGCGGCCGAAAATAATCGCCACCCAGCTTGCTAATCTTGTAGTCAATAAGCTTGGCCCAAGCTTCGTTTACAGAATGGTCGATTCAACCGCCTCTACAGTTTCTGAAGTCATCAAGGCCGCCATTATTGCGATGCATATCTGCCGCATTGATGAATCCTGGGCGGCAGTCGAAGCCCTCGATTACAGCGTGGAGACTAAAATCCAGGCAGACATGATGTCGAGACTGGTGCGGCTGGTACGGCGCACCACCCGCTGGTTGCTGAGAAACCGCAGGGGCAATCTCAACTTTGAATCTGAAGTCGAGCTATTTGCCAAGCCAATGGTCCAGTTCAAGAAAATGTTGCCGAAGAAACTGCCGTCAGAGTCCACCAAACTGTACAAACAAAAGCTAAAGAGCCTGGAAGAAAAGGGAGTTGAGTCTGAGCTCGCTCATGAAATCTGCAGCGCTGATTTTCTGTACCCGGCCACCAGCCTGATCGAGGTCAGCCAAAGCACAGGTGAGAAACTGTCGGTAGTCGCTGATATCTACTACTCACTCGGTGAATTGCTGAAACTCAACTGGCTAGGCACCATGATCAACCAGCTTCCCGTATCAAACTACTGGCAGGCACTGGCCAGGGAAACCTATCTTGACGACCTGTCGTGGCAGCAACGTGCACTTACCTGCAATGTGGTCAATACAAAAAGCCTTTCAGGCTCAGGTAAGAGTAAAGTTGCACGTTGGAACGAAAAGCATGCCGATACCATTGCGCGCGCCACTAACATGCTGATTCTGCTACAGGCAGAAAACAATCCTGACTACTCCATGTTTTCAGTTGCGTTGCGGGAACTTCTCAACCTGTCGCATTCAACGGCGCATGGCAATTGAGGTTGAAGCAAAGCTTGAAACAGGAGTGAGGGCTAGTGAAGCGGCAAGCAAGACAGATTAGCCAAATAAAGCTGCAAGTTGAATTGGATATCGCTGCGAAACGCTATCTTGCAATTTATGCTGGTGCGGCGAAATCTTTAAGAGTCATTGCTGCAGGCGGACTTGGCGAGCAGTTTCCAGGTTATGAGCTGCACAAATACCTGACTCATGATGGTATAAAAGATCTATTCGATCTGTATTTTGACTGTACCCAAAAGCCACAAAATTTAAAGCGAGTTTACCAGGCTGTCTCATGCGCACTCTGACTTTCTATACCACCGCGGGCTGCCATCTATGCGAATACGCAGCAGAGATGTTGGCACATCTTAATCAACAGGCTGATGTTACAGTGGAGGAAATCGACATTGCCAGCGATGAGACGCTGGTTGAGCGTTATGGGATTCGGATTCCTGTGGTGCGGCGTGAGCCAGATGGTGAAGAACTTGGCTGGCCTTTTAGCTACGAACAGCTCGCTAGCCTAGTTTGATGTGCCACGGCTCAAACCGGACGCCAAACAGGTTGTCGGTTGGGTACCGGATATCCACATATCCAAGTCGGGCGATGTGTTTGTATTCGTCAGTCTGGGAAAATTCACTGGTGAAGTTGCGTGCGCCCAGGCCAATCTTGCCGATGTCAAAATCACCAATTCCGTGGTAGGAATGCCCCGGTGGCGCAAGCGAACGTGATGCCCTGGACAGATTACCATTGGCTTCGATCGACTTTGAGAGGAATAGATGCATCTGTTTCACATTGCTGCGAACCCCTGACGTCAGAATGACTTCGTCCCCAACGTCGGCCTTGATCTTGTTGTAAAGATTCAGAGACTCACCCTTAAGCAGGAAATGCCCTGAATTCGGGATTTTAGACACCTCGGTCTTCGGAATCGCATCGGTAATCTCATGACTGATTTTCTCGCCGAAAAAGCCATAACGATTGGGATTGGCGAAGAAAATCTCTTCCAGGAAATTCAGCTCATCTGTTTCAAAAGCACCGATGGCTGGATAATTTCGGCCGGCGCGCAGCATCTCATCGAAGCTCATTAAGTTGAAGTTGCCGTGGCCTATATAGGATTCAACCTGGGCAAGATGTTTAGTCGTTTTCACCAACACTGATTCATAGCGCTGATCGAGATAGATATCGCTGGCAAAAATCGCATCGAAATTACGAATCTTACGCAGGTAAGCATTTACTAGGTCATCGGGCAAAGCGGTTATTTCGAACCCGCTGTCGCCGAGACTGTCGCTTTCTGTCAAGTTCTCTGATGCCAAAACGGGCATCCGCAGGTCGGCGACCGGCGCGGGAGCAGGGATGCCTTCCTGGGGCAGCAAGCTCTTTATCTCAACTGGTGAAAATGCGAAGCCCTTGGGGGCTGCCTCACCAGTCTGCGGCAATACCGGACTCTCGGCATCGCTCAACAGCAGAGATCCCTCACCATTCAGGCGCCGCCACATGAAGTGGCCCCCAAATACGACGGTGCTGGCGGTGAAGAACCCTTCTAGAAATGCGCGCTTGTTCAATTCGCTCTCAGTCCCACTGGTGGCAAGTTGATAGAAAATATAACAAATTTTTCCGAAAAGTGAATGATCTGGAGACCCCATAGGGTGATATGGTGCACGTTACGCGGGCACCGAGGGACATGGCAATGCGAACAGGCGCCGGGCATTGCTTGCCGTGGCGGCCGCCAGCGTAGACACATTCTCACTTCTACATTCGGCGAGAACCCGCAATACTTCAGTCAAATATTTCGGTTCATTGCGTCTGGTCTTTGGTTTTGGCTTCAAGGTTCGCGGCAGTAAGTACGGCGCATCCGTTTCAATCAGCAATTTTTCCTGGGGAATGAAGGAAACAATATCCTGCAAGTCTTTACCCCGCCTCTCATCACATACCCAGCCGGTGATACCAATGTACATATCCAAATCGAGATAATCTCGCAGTGCGGACCTGCTGTCAGTAAAACAATGCACTACGCCGCCAGCCAGCTCATCCCGGTATGCCGACAACCTCTCGAAGAAGGGTTTATGGGCCTCTCTCTGGTGCAGGAAGAGGGGCTTGCTGACCCTGGAGGCAATTTGCAGATGGGCTTCGAATACTGTTAATTGGGAGTCTGGTTCAGAAAAATTCCGATTAAAGTCCAGCCCCGTCTCCCCGACAGCGACTACTTTATCCTGTGCAACGAGTTTTTCAATTGCCGCTAAATGCCCGGCAGTGACCTGCTGCGCAACATGGGGATGAAAACCGGCTGTGCTGCTGAATAGCTGCGGATCGCGCTGGGCAAAATCAAATGACGCCTGACTCGTTTCGAGGTCAGTCCCGGTAAGCAAGATATGTTGCACACCTGCTGACTGCGCCTCGGCAATTACGGCAAGGAAATCATGCTCAAATGAGCTGTGGGTGAGGTTTGCGCCAATATCAACAAGCCCCAGTGCAGCGTTCTCCACTCTAATCTCCGGCTTAGATAGGGCAGTGACGGCTGCCCGTAAAGTCGGAGCAGAGTCTAATTCAGCAAGCGATCTGGGCCAAGGGCCATCTGGCTATTCCAGGGTCAATATTGAATAATGTATAAGGTATATAGACTTTAGGCAAGATCAGCAGTTGGATGCAAAAATGAACAAGAAGCCACTAAAATGGGCAGAGCTCGGATTTCAATATGTGAAGACAGATTTCCGCTTTACCGCGACCCATATCGATGGTGAGTGGCAGTCAGGAAAACTGATTGAAGATGAGAATATCTCTATCCACGAGGGGGCTCCTTCTTTGCATTACGCGCAGCAGTGCTTTGAGGGCATGAAGGCCCAGACTGCGGAAGATGGTCGTATTCTACTTTTTCGTCCTGAACTCAACAGCGAGCGCATGAACCGTACTGCTGCCAGGCTGCTAATGCCCGAGGTGCCAAAAGACCTGTTCCTGCAGGCTGTGGCAGAAACCGTTCGTGCGAACGATGCCTGGATACCCCCCTATGGTTCAGGTGCGTCCCTGTATATCCGCCCCATGCTGATCGGTGTTGGCGAAAATCTCGGTCTCAAGCCAGCTCGATCATTTGAATTCCGGGTTTTTGTATCGCCGGTTGGGCCTTACTATAAAGAAGCAGGACTCGCGGCCATCAGCCTGGCTGTGTCCGACTTCGATCGCGCGGCACCGCATGGCACTGGGAGCTATAAGGCCGGCGCCAATTATGCCGGTGGCCTGATGGCTACTCTGAAAGCCCAGGAATTAGGTGCCAATGAAGCGCTGTATCTCGATTCAGCGCAACATCGTTATATCGACGAGGCTGGCTCTGCCAACATCATAGTAGCCATGGATGACGGCACTCTGACGACTCCAGCATCCAATGCCATCTTGCCCAGCATCACGCGACGCTCAGTCTTGGAAATCGCAGCGACTCAGCTCAATATGAAAACCGTTGAGCGAGCCATCGACTTAAGGGAAGAGTTTGGGTCATTTCAGGAAATGGGGGCCTGCGGCACGGCTGCTGTGCTGTCTCCGGTGGACCGGGTTTTCTTCGATAACGACTGGCACATGGTAAACGGCGATGGGCAGACTGTCGGGCCTGTGATGCAGCAACTCTATGATTCCCTGGTTGGGATTCAGAAGGGTGAGAATGAAGATGTTTTCGGCTGGCTGCGCGAAGTTGAAATCTAGAGTCTTAATGCGGGAACTGCAGTTTGCTTGACCTGAATCTAAGGAGTGCGGCGGCCAATGTTAAAGTGCTAACTGGCACTTAGACCAAGCACTTCACTATCACTCTCCCACCTTAAGCATCCTTTCCGGAGAACATTCTCTGGTTCTTTGGCTCAAATTTTAAGCAGGTTTCGCGCTAATTGGATTCCGTGGCTAAATTTGGGAATCTTATATAAATGTCTACTCAAGACTTGACCCAATGCAATCTTGCCCTTATATATGTGCGCTGCTCGCAACCCATCAGCACATAATAGAGCGCAAACCAGGCGTATGAAATGACAAAATCCCTCGTAATTGTTGAGTCTCCAGCGAAAGCCAAGACCATAAACAAGTACTTAGGCCCGGAATTCGTGGTCAAGTCCAGCGTGGGTCACATCCGCGATTTACCAACCAGCGGCAGCGGCAAGCCGATCGATACCAAGGCCCGGGCAGCAGCTGCAGCCAAGACCCGGAAGATGAAGCCTGAAGAAAAGGTCGTCTACAAGAAAAAGAAAGCGAAACAACAGCTTGTAAGCAGAATGGGAATCGACCCAGAGCATGATTGGAAGGCTAACTACCAGATTTTGCCGGGCAAGGAAAAAGTTGTTGCCGATTTAAAGAAAGTCGCCAAATCAGCGGACAATATCTACCTCGCGACTGACCTTGATAGAGAGGGGGAGGCCATAGCCTGGCACCTGAAGGAAGCAATAGGTGGGGACCCCGATCGCTATAAGCGCGTGGTCTTTAACGAGATTACCAAGCGTGCTATTACCGAGGCCTTTTCAGAACCGGGTGAATTAGACATGCGCTATGTAGAAGCGCAACAAGCCAGGCGGTTCCTTGATCGGGTGGTGGGCTTCATGGTTTCACCCCTGTTATGGTCGAAAGTTGCAAGAGGCTTATCCGCAGGGCGGGTGCAATCAGTGGCCGTGAGACTCGTGGTCGAGAGAGAGCAGGAAATTCGAGCCTTTATTCCCGAGGAGTTCTGGGAAGTCTATTCTGACCTTGCCACTTCCAACAAAAATAAATTGCGCTGCCAGGTCGTGCGGGATGAAGGGAAAAACTTCCGTCCACGCAGCAAAGACGAAACTGATGCGGCGCTTAAGATCCTCGAGGCGGCAGATTACACGGTAAGCAAGCGTGAAGACCGCCCAACTTCCTCCAAGGCAAAGCCGCCGTTAATCACATCTACCTTACAGCAAGCGGCCAGCACAAGGCTCGGATTTGGCGTCAAGAAAACCATGCTCATGGCGCAACGGCTCTATGAAGCTGGATATATCACTTATATGAGAACCGACTCGACGCACCTCAGTAATGATTCGATCCAGATGTGCCGAGACTACATTGAGGGCAATTTTGGCAAGGAGTACCTACCGGAAAAGCCAGCTCTCTACAGCTCTAAAGAAGGCGCACAGGAAGCTCACGAGGCAATCCGGCCCAGTGACGTGAAAGTGCTGCCAACCCAACTTATGGGTATGGAACAGGACGCTGTTCGACTGTACGACTTGATTTGGAAGTACTTTGTGGCTTGCCAAATGCCCCCTGCACGCTACCTTAGCAGCAGTATTACTATTGCGGCAGACAAGTTCGAGCTCAGGACAAAGGGTCGCATAATGCAGTTCGATGGCTACTTGCGGGTAATGCCATCTAAAGAGGAAGACGTGGTACTTCCGGAAGTTGAAGTCGGCGACTCCCTCAAATTAGAAAAGCTTGATCCTTTCCAGAACTTTACCAAGCCACCCGCGCGTTTTACCGAAGCAAGTCTGGTCAAGGAGTTGGAGAAGCGAGATATCGGCCGTCCCTCTACCTATGCATCTATTATCTCTACCATCCAGGATCGAGGTTACGTGAAGGTAGAGAACAAGCGATTCTACGCGCTGAAGATGGGTGATATCGTGTCTGAACGGCTGATCGAAAGTTTCGATGAGCTGATGAATTACGATTTTACAGCGAAGATGGAAGACTCCCTCGATGACGTGGCTGCGGGTAAGAAAAATTGGAAGTCTCTGCTGAATGATTTCTATCAGAGTTTCACCAGTCAGCTTGCGGATGCTGAAGCGGAAGAGGGTGGTATGCGTACCAACAGGCCCACGGATACTGATATTGAGTGTCCTCAGTGCGGCCGTAATATGCAGATTCGTACAGCCTCTACTGGCGTTTTTCTGGGTTGTTCCGGCTATTCCTTGCCACCCAAAGAACGCTGCAAGAGCACTATAAACCTGACACCGGGTGAAGAGGCGATAAGAACAGACACGGCTGAGGAAGCTGAAAAGCAGGAAAACATTCAGCTTCGCCACAAGCATCGCTGCAAGAAATGTAATACGGCGATGGATGCTTATCTAATTGATGAAAAACGTAAACTACACGTTTGTGGTAATAACCCTGATTGTCAGGGGTACGAAATTGAACACGGTGAATTCAAAATCCGTGGCTACGATGGCCCGGTAATAGAATGCGACAAATGTGGCGCCGATATGCAGCTAAAGACCGGCAGGTTCGGTAAGTATTTTGGCTGCAGCAGCGCTGATTGCAAGAATACCCGTAAGTTGCTTCGCAATGGTGAGGCTGCACCGCCCAAAATGGATCCGGTGCAAATGCCAGAATTGGCCTGTGAGACGGTGGAAGATCATTATGTATTGCGAGACGGCGCGTCGGGCATGTTTCTGGCTGCCAGTAAATTCCCCAAGAACCGTGAGACTCGTGCCCCCTTGGTTGAAGAAATTCTTCCCCACAAAGATGCAATAGATGCGAAGTATGAGTTTATTTTTTCTGCACCCACTGAGGATGATGATGGTAATAAAACCCTTGTGCGATTTAGTCGTAAAACCAAGGAACAATACATACAGACGGAAGTCGACAAGAAAGCCACGGGCTGGAAAGCTTTTTACCGGGACGGCAAGTGGGACGTAGAAAAGCCTGAAAAAAAGGCTGCCGCGAAAGGGAAGAAAAAGACTAAGAAGAAAGCAGGGAAAAAAGTAAGCAAGAAGAAATAGGACGGTCACGCTTCCCCAGGGCTTTTCAATTATTCTCCGCAGGGCTTGAGGGCGGTTACTTAAAGAGCGCTAGCCAAGGGTTACAGTAGATTGACGCCGAATTCGAGATAGGGCGTGCCGGGAATGTACCTAGTGCTTGCTCCTTAGTCTTTCTCTTCCTTTGCCTCTCTCACTAACCTATAGACACTATCTAGCCATTCCCGGTACATTCTCTAATTGTTCTTTGCCTATCCTTTTACTATAAGTTCGCTGTTTCATCGCTGCTGTATTTCATAAGTGAGAAATTTCTTAAATCGGCAAGTTCTTAAACCAGTAATTTCCTAAACTCGCATTTCGCCTGGAAGAGTGGCGACTCGCCATAGAGCTATATCTGCCGGCGTATTACGCCTACACTAATACCTTCAATTGCGAAGTCGCTGTTGCGCATGTCGACTTCGATCGGCGAGAAATCCGGGTTCTCAGCGATCAGGGTCACCTTGTACTTACTGCGTGAGGTTTCCAGTCGTTTTACGGTGACCTCATCGTCAATTCTGGCGACAACGATGTCACCATTGTTGGCGCGATCAGTCTTGTGAACGGCGAGCAAATCGTCCTCAAAAATACCCACATCAATCATGCTGGTGCCTTTTACCGTGAGCAGGTAATCAGCCTGGGGCGAAAACATGTCAGGCGGTATGCCGCAGTAATCGGCGATAGACTCTTCTGCCAATATCGGGCTACCGGCCGCAACCTGTCCAATAATGGGTAGTCCAAGCTGTTCATTGATTGGCAGACGAATACCTCTTGAGGTGCCGGGCAGCATTTCGATTGCGCCCTTGCGCGCCAAAGCCCTGAGATGTTCTTCTGCTGCATTGGGAGACTTGAACCCCATTTCCTGGGCTATTTCAGAACGTGTGGGAGGAAACCCGGTCTCCTGCAGATAATCTTTGATATAGCCGAGGATCTGTTCCTGGCGTCCTGTGAGCTTGTGCATGATAAAGGCCTCAGAAGGAATACAACTGTAATTATATACAGTTATCTGACGATCTCAATCAAACTTTAGAAATGACAATGACTAAGCTGAAACGCCCAATCCATAGGCTTCCTGGGGTGAGGTAAGTTTATTAGAGCTAGAATATGGGTTGGATCGTCCTCAGAGAATCTGAAAATCGTCACCAAAATCCATTAATACCGGTTCCAGCTCAGTGAGTGGCCCGGAGAAGTCTTCCGGCACCATTGTTTGGTCAGATTAAGCCTAGTCTTCTGTGCTGAGGGCATATGGGCTTCGCCAATCCTCAGGAGCTTCGGTAGGGGCCAAATAGAGCATCTGCCAGCTGGCACTGTCGTATTCTCCGACTTCGCCACCAAGTAACTGGTATTCGATACTGCCGCTGGCCTCATCTATAGCTACGACTTCAAATAAATTACCGCTGGCTAACTCCTGGTACCAGGCGGATACTTCAGGCATGAGAGTGTTCATGATCTTGTCTCCAGTGTTTGTTGTATTAGCGATTTACTGGGATAGTGCGCTCCTTTCTTTTCCACCGCCCTGGCATACAGTTGACTCCGATGCGCAGGGTATTGTTTCGGCATGAAGTCATGTCAATTACGAATTCACACGGTCAATGGCCGCCGATAATTCACACCATAGGGAGTATCCGAGTCAAAAAGAAAGCGCTTTTTACGAGAAAATCGTTACAAGCTGAACGACAGAATTAACAGTGCGGGCTAAGCTATTGAACAGCTCTCAAAACTAATTTTGCTCGGGAAAATGTTATTTGTGATAATTCCGCGACTATCAAGAGAATACAGCAGACATGGAAAGCAATTGCCCCCTGGGCGTCTTGATGTTGGATATCGAGGGCTCGGAATTAACTGCAGAGGATCGTCAGTTGCTGGCTCGGCCGGTAGTTGGTGGATTGATCCTGTTTACCCGTAACTATCGCGACCCCAGACAGCTGCGTGAATTGGTGGCGGACGCCCGCAATTGCAATCCGGAGTTGCTGATTGCCGTGGATCAGGAAGGGGGTAGGGTGCAACGCTTCCGACATGAGTTCGTGCAGTTACCTCCATTACACAGGCTATTCACGGTCTACCAAGATGATTCAGAGAAGGCGGTGGAATTGGCGCGCAGCTGTGCCTGGGTCATGGCTGCTGAAATCTTGCATCACGGCATCGATTTAAGCTTTGCGCCCGTATTGGATCTGCATACAGATATCAGTGCAGTCATAGGAAATCGCGCCTTCGCAGCGGATGTCAAAACCGCGACGGATCTGGCTCGGGCATATATCAATGGAATGCATGAGGCCGGCATGATTGCTACTGGAAAGCACTTTCCTGGGCACGGGTCAGTGGCTGCCGATTCTCATCACGAGCTGCCAGTTGATACCCGGGATGCCGAAGAAATTTTCAGAACAGATATGCAGGTCTTCAGCAACTGCATTGATGTGTTGGACGCCATTATGCCCGCCCACGTTTCCTATCCGTCGATAGATAGCGAATGCGCAGGGTTCTCCAGCAAGTGGCTTCAACAAATCCTGCGACAGCAACTGGGGTTTGAAGGCGTCATTTTTAGCGACGATCTCGGTATGCAGGCCGCCCGGGAGAGTGGCAGTCCTGCTGACCGTGCAGCGAAGGCACTCAGTGCAGGATGTGACATGGTGCTAAGCTGCAACGACAGGGAGGCAGCACTCGCGGTTGCTGATTATCTGGACACAAATCATTCCGCGGGTAACTATCGACTAAGCAAACTGCGGGCGACCCCAGCCGCTGATATCAGCGATCTGTATAACACTGAGAAATGGCAAGCAGCAACCGATCAGATTGCTGCATTGGTTTCCTGACGAATGAGGATTGATTGAATGTTTGAGTTTCTTTCACTGGAGCGATTGGCCGAGCTGGGTTGGGGCGTTGAACTCTTTGCGGTAGTCACGCTTACATTGATCGCCCGCTTTATCGCCATGCGTACCCTCAACGTATTGGGAAGACAGTTTGAAAAGACTAATAACTTGTGGGATGACGCCCTGTTTAAGGCTGCCCATGACCCGGTGAGCTGGTTCATACTCATCATGGGATTGCTCTGGGCGATTCAAATCAGCGACGGGTACATCGACACCGAATTGTTCAGCGCAGGCAACCTGGATCTGGTCAGGCAGCTTACCTTTATTGTCCTGCTCATGGTGTTTCTGGTGCGATTTATAACCCTTACAGAAGAGCGCATTCTCAAGGATTTGCAAGAGCGGCCCGATGGTGAACAGAGCCGGATGGACCCGACAACCCTGATCGCGCTGGCAAAACTGTTAAGGCTTTCGGTGGTAATTTCCAGCGCACTAGTGGCATTGCCTACTCTGGGCATAGAAATCGGCGCCTTACTGGCCTTCGGTGGCGTAGGGGGAATTGCAGTTGGATTCGCTGCTCAGGACTTGTTGTCGAATTTTTTTGGCGGTCTGATGATCTATCTGGATCGGCCGTTCGCTATTGGCGATTGGATCCGCTCGCCCGACCGTGAAATCGAGGGCACAGTCGAGTCCATTGGCTGGCGTCTTACAGTAGTAAGAACCTTTGACAAGCGCCCGCTGTATGTTCCCAACTCGGCATTCACCAAACTTGCCCTGGAGAACCCATCCCGCATGACTAATCGGCGCATCAACGAAACCATTGGGATCCGCTATCAAGATTCAGAGAAGATGGGAGGTATCATTGATTCTGTAAAAGCCATGTTAACAGCTCATGCAGATATCGATGCCAATCAGACGCTGATCGTTAACTTCAACGCCTATAACAGTTCCTCCCTCGATTTTTTTATTTACTGCTTTACCAAGACCACGAACTGGATTCGGTTTCATGAAGTTAAGCAGGATGTACTATTAAAGATCGTTGAAATCGTGCATGAGCACGGTGCAGACTTCGCCTTTCCGACCACCACGCTGGATGGCCTGGATCAGCTGCGACCTGAATCAGAAGCCATGGAGTCGCACTAATTATGTCAAAACACAAAATACCACCGATAAAATTCTAAAGCATCCATAGGCGCCAAGTGACCCTCGAATTGATTAAGGCCGTCAGCTCGCGAGCTACCTGTTTATACTCTGAGCAGGACGTGGAAATGGCAATTGACGCTATGGCAAATGCTATATCTGGCAGACTTCATGCTCACAATCCGATTCTGCTCTGTATTATGAATGGCGGGCTAATCCTTACTGGCAGATTAGCAACCCGTTTAAAGTTTCCGCTACAGATGGATTACTTGCACGCAACGCGTTATCGGGACAAGACTCGGGGCGCAGGCTTGCATTGGGACCGCTATCCAGGCATCTCTCTTGAAGGACGGCAGGTTTTGGTGATAGACGATATTTTGGATGAAGGGGATACGCTAGCAGCAGTGATGGCGCATTGTCAGGCCCTGGGAGTGCGGGACGTACTGAGCGCGGTGCTAGTAGACAAGCAACATGATCGCAAAACAACGAATCTGAAAGCCGACTTCGTCGGACTCGAAGTGCCTGACCATTACCTGTATGGATACGGCATGGATTACAAGGGATATCTCAGAAATGCTCCGGGTATTTTCGCAGTCGATCCTGCAGACTGTGACTAAATCAAAACTCCATTTCAACCAGTGCAGGAATGGCTGTGAGCAAGAGCCCCGTGCGGATGGGGCGTGATTCCATGTAGCTAAACAAGCTGCGATGACTATCCAGCTGATTCCGGTAATTCTCACGTTGCTCAGCCACAAAGCTATCAATCGTTTGACCTGCAGATGGTGTGCTAGTCTTGTAGTCGATCACCCAGCGTACGTCATTCTGATCAATAAAGGTCCGATCTATAATAAAGTTTCTCAGTTGGCCGGACTGAAACCGCGATAGTTCCAGCTCGCACTCGCTATCGAGGTGCTGATCATCGAAGATCCAGGCTAACGAAGGCGTTTCGAGAGTGCGTTGTACTGATGCATGAATAAATGCGATCGCTTTCTCTTCAGCCCCGTGCTGCAAATCCAGATGGCGTATTGCCAGACGCCAATGCGGCTCCAGCGACTTCAGGTCTCGCAAGAATAAAGCCCTGTCTGGCGCTGACACATAGGTCTCAAATACCCGGTGCACAAGCGTGCCAAGAATGCTCGGTAGTTCGGACTGATGATCATACCCCTCAGCCGTGCTTGAAGTCGAAGCTGCATTTTTTAACGCTGGCTGCAGCGATTTCTGCGCGCCAGATCGACTTTCACTAGCCGCTGTTTCTTCACTCTTTGCCGGAAGCTCTAATGCTCTTTGCTCCCACGGCTCAAATTCCAGGACTTGATTAAAGCGAGTTATCAATGTGGGCTGAATATCATCCGGGGTTCCGCTGGCGTCTGTTTTTGAAACGGCATAGATATCTTCCAATGCTGATACTGTTACCGACTCATGCCCTTCAAGTTGCGGCCAGATCCGCTTAAGCAGGGTGCCGCTGCCTGGCTCCTTAAGACCGCCATCTTCATCTCGTGCCACATTGGCAAACAGCGTCGCGGATTTTTTCGCGCGGGTAACGGCGATGTAAAGCAGGCGCGTGCTTTCTAGTAGCTGCTTGTGTTTGTGCTCGTACCTGATTAGCTGATAAAGCGAAGACTCCTCAGAGCCAGTTTTGGTCACGCCGGCCATAAACAGGTGCGGCTCCTGGGCAGTATTCAGACGCTGATGCCAAACCAACAGTGTTTTATTGTCGTGACGAGGAGGGCGCGACAAACTCGGCAGCAATACATGATCATATTCCAGGCCCTTGGACTTGTGCATGGTCAGGAGATTAAGTCCACTGAGGCTTTCCTGCGCGTCTGTACTTGGAACAAATGACGAGTACACCGTATCCTGGAAGTCGAAGAAGTTACTGAGTCCGCCAGCGACCTCTTGCTCATCCAATAAATTGAGAAAACGGGCAACGCTTTCTAATTCCAGCTCGCTGCGGCAGCAGTTGATTCCCCGTAACAACCCCCAACTTGCTTCGATATTTTGTCGAAGGCTGCGTTTATCCCGACTCGCCATGGTGAACATCATGGCTGTGCTGAATGTGCCGAGCATTTCCCTCGCGTGTTGTGAAAGTTGTGAATTGCCACGGAAATGCTGCACTGCTTGCCAGATAGAGGCTGAGTTTTTATCGGCGGCAAGCGCGAGCAGGTCGCCACTTGAGAGTCCGCACCAGGGCGCGCGAAGTAAGGAAAGCCAGCCAAGCTGATCCCCAGGGTTGATCACCACGCGAACGAGGCTCAGGAGGTCCTCAATCACCGGCAGGGCTGCTAGGCGGTCGATGTCACTGGCTCGCCACTGCAATCCCCTTTCGCGCAATGCCGGCACAATGGCCTGAAGCTGCGGTCGAGTTCTCACCAGGATCGCGATGCTGTCATTCGGAAACTGCTGCTGCAGCGCGCTGGCTTGTTCGGCAACCACCTGAGCTTCTGCGAGGTCAGCCGCCTGGCGTTGGTCGCTTTCATGATGCAGCAGTTTAACTTTGACGCCTGTGCCATCACTTTTGGGATGGATCACCTGGGCTGGGCTGTAGGGCACTGCGCCGCGAGATATATTGGGGTGTCGTGGAAACGCACCGGAGAAGACATTGTTTACCCAGGACACGACGGGCTCCTGAGAGCGAAAATTACTGCTAAGCGCCAGCGGCGTGAGGCTCAGCTCACCGATGCCTCGTTCTTTTACCGACAGATAAATGCCTACATTGGCATTTCTGAAACCGTAACAGGACTGCATGGCGTCACCAACGAGGAACAGACTGCGACCATCATCAGGCTCCCAGCCAGCCGTCAACTTCCGTAAAAGATCGAGCTGGAGCTGCGAAGTGTCCTGAAATTCATCAACAAGAATATGGTTGATGACATTATCAAGCGCCAGCGACAGATCGGTTGGTTCCTCCGCACTTCCCAGGGCGAGACCCGCTGCTGCGCCAGTCTGGGTATAGTCCACCAGGCGAAACCGGCTAAATGCAAGCAGCAGTTCGGCGTTAAGCGCATGCAGCACATGGCAAAGTGCCGTCAGAAAATACCATTGCTGTGGGTCCAGTCCAGGGCCAGGAAGTAAGCGTACATAGCAAAGCGCCTCTAGCAGTTCCGAGTCAGGCAGATATCTGTTGACCAGATCATCTCTTCTGCTCTTGAGCTGCTTGCATAAAGCACCAAATTCTTTGTCGGGTTGATTAGCCGGTGGAAATCCATTTTTTGCAACCGCACGTTTAAGCCAATTGCCTTTAGCGCGATTATTTGGTTCAAGCTTACTAAGTAGAAAGCTGACCAAGAAAAGCCATTGTGGCAAGGATTCGCTGTTGGCTGCTGGCAGAGCATTAAGGGGTATAAATTCCTTCAGGGGCAATTGTCCCTCTTTATCGAGATTGCTTGCGGCAAAATTATAGAGTTCGACTAGCTCTGCCTCATCTTCCTTGAGCAGTGCTGTTGTTGCGAGTAGGGTTTCAGCCACTAATTCTTCGAGGCTGGACTGCAAGTAGCGTTCAGTCGGCTGCGCGGCATTGTTGAGCGCGAGAATATAACTACTCCATTGATCGCGCTGCTTCAATAGCGTGATCAGCTGGGCTTCAATCGCGGTCACATCATTGTCGAGATGTCCCAGGACGGTCGCAATGTCATCGGCGAGCCTGGTATCGGAGTCAAGGTTGCCAAGCGTGGCGCTAATGGCTTCGCGAAAGCAGAGCTCGATGTGCTCCGTGACGTTAGGGTTGCCTCCCACCTGCGACAGAATTGGTAGCTGCTTGGCAAGATAGAAGCAAAAACTGTCAATTGTCTGAACCCGAAACCGGCCAGGTGACTCGAGTAGCCGCCAGCCGTGCTTACTGTCCGCCGCCAAAACGGCGCTACCGATGTCGAGTCGCAAGCGCTGTATCTCATCCACAGGCGCAGAATTGCCGTCCATGCAGTCCCTACACCAGTTTAAGACTCTGATGATGCGGTCTCGCATTTCGCTGGCGGCTTTGCGGGTAAACGTGATTGCAAGAACTTCCTCGGGTTGCCGGGAAATCGCAAGCAATTTTAGATAACGCAGGGAGAGCAATTCCGTCTTGCCTGAACCTGCTGGGGCCTGCACGATAAATGATTTCGACACTTCCAGCGCAGTTTCCCGCGCTGCCTGGTCTGGTAAGGCCTTAGACATCACCGCCCCCAATAGAATCTGTTTGTAAACTCTCAACTCTTCCTGTTTCTGCCTCATCGATACGACAGAGCCCAGCCAATTCACAATTGCGGCAGGTTACATTGCCGTTAGCAGGATCAACCCGGATTAGGCCCGCCTTGAACTCGGATGAAAATCGAGAAATCTGGCTAGTAAACAACTGGGTAAGCTCTGACCAGGGTTTCTTTACTCCTCGCTCTTCCTCGGTAGGTTTGATGCGACCGTGGAATGTAGAATCTGCTGACAAGCCCGTGTAATCGATACGCGCGGCATTAACATGGGCGAGGGCAACAGCTTTTACCGGCGCTCCCCGCATTTCCGCCATGGCGGTAAAATAGAATGGAATTTGTAAATCTTCCGGCCGGTCAGCTAACCAGGTGCCGCTGGTGGGAGAAGATTTGCCAGTCTTGTAATCAATGACAGCAAGACTGCCGTCTGCTAGCTCATCAACACGATCGACCACCAGATTGAAATGCAGCTCATTGTGTACCCAATGGTGCCTCTGTTCTAATTCCAGAATACGGTAGTGAGAACGCCCAGCCTCAGCTTCCTGTGCTGTTAAAAATTTTTGCAGTAGTTTTGTGGTTCGCTCAACCTCAATAGACTGAAATCGCGGGGTCATTAGCACCTTATGCTTACGGGTCAAGTATCCCACAGCCTGTTCAGCTGCCTGCTCGCATAACTTATGTATCTGCGCGTCAGTCTGCCGAGTCAGGGTTTCCTGACTATTGATATTCTTGAACAGGTGCTCAAGTGCAATATGCATGGCACTGCCGCGCGCCATCTTACTCAAGCCCGTGCTAAATGGCTGCAGCGGTGCGGCACCGAGGCGATGCAGGGCGAATGCGCGGAACGGGCAGCTGGATTGGTTGCTAAGAACCTGATGTCCTCCGAGGCTGTCTGTTGATGCCTCAAGGGGAATCTCCACATCGTCTTCAACTTGAATAAGGAGCTGCTGGCGGTAATGCTGTTTGCCATAAAACGACTTCAGGACAATTTGTTCGCCCGATTCAGGGAAAAATTGTTCGAAGTTTGCCACAAAGCTACTGGGTCTGAATTCCTCGTCATCGTCGCTTTGATGGTGGCTGCTGCGCAATTCAGTGCTCACTGATTTGCAAAGAGCTGTAAAAACTCCAATGGCGAATTCATACTGCACTTCACTGTGACTTGCCGGCATTCGGTTGTCGCGCTGTAGGTTGAAGGGAAGAAATGGTGACGGCGCGATGGAAGGTGGCCAGACCTGGTCATTCATGTTTAAAAGCCATAAGTAATCGAACTCAAGTCCGGCGGCTTCCTTGAGGCTATATAATGACAAGTTTACGGCTGGCATAAATTTCTGTGATGCTTCGGCTCTCGACACCAGACTACGCAGACTTGCCAGTGCTTTGTTTATATCAACGGCGCCGATTACCGGGGTAAGTCGAGCAAACTGCTGCAATACTTCCTGCCACTGTTCGAGTACGCGCTGTTGATAGTTTGATAGCTGAGAACCAGGCCACCCTAATTCTGCGAGCAGCTGCGCAAACAGTTGCGACCAACGTAGTGGCGATAGGCGGGAATGCTCTCTTCTCATATGTTCACGCAAGCGAGTAAGCGCCGCAGTGAACTCAGGCCAGTAATAGTCTTTGTCTTTTTGCCCGGCAATAAACTGCAGCTCGCTGAGTTGGCAGCGGTCAGAGAGTTGTCTGCGCAAATGGCGCTCCAGTTGAAACCTGGCTTGCCAATTCGTATGTTCATCAAGCAGAAAAGGGGAGCGCAATAAGCGGCATATTTCTTCGCTTAGCTGCTCTTCCCGAATTAATCCGAGTAATAACAAACCGTCATGAATTAGCGCTTCATCATTCAATTTTGCGTCGGCCTGTGAGCTATTCATGTGATTTGGGGCTGTATCGAACTGCAGCAGTGACTGCGGGTCCAGTGTTTGATTTAGGCGCCGTTTAACTTCGCGCATGCGAGATTCATCTAACTCACCCACGATACCAATATGCGCGTTCGGTGAGACACTCAATATGGCTTCGACCCATTCACAGCAGGCGCTGATTTCGTCGCGCCAGGAATCGAACTTGAAATGTTTGCCGCCAATACCGGTATCTGGCGGTTCAGGATTGATTCGCTGGATACTATGGTGTTTCTCCAAAGAGGCAAATAGATCAGCATATAAAGGCGGTGGGCTAAGGAAGCTGTAGAGACAGAAGTCATTGCTCAGGGGCAGGGGGCCCACATTAAGGCAATGTCGATTTATCACCTTGAGACAATCCGCCAGGCTAATGAGCTGTCTCCGTTCACACTCTGCTTCGAACTCAGCCTTCCAATCCAGAAACACTGCAATATCCGGAATTACCCGATGACTTGTGAGTACATCACCCTGCTTTTCCTCTAGCTGCCATTGCCTTAACAGCTGATAGGCATGACTGACGGCCCTGGCCGTCTCCTCCGGATTAAGCAGCGGTATCCTGTCCTGGGCTGCTTCGATAATCTCCATCCAGAGGAATGATTCTTCTGTTGATGAGATTGGTTGCCTGCCGGCAAATGCCGGGAGTCCGTGACTGGCGGCAAGATCCCAAACTCGCCGCACCCACACATCGATACCCAGGATTTTGGGAGTACGAAACACCTCGGTATCACAACGCTGTGCATAGGCATGCAGCAGGGCATCACGAATTCGGTTGTTGGGGACGAGAATAGTGGCATCGGCGGCAATGGCTGTTTCCAGGGGTCCCAGGGAGATTCGCCGAATCGACATTAAGAATCGCCTGTGCGTAGCATGGGCTGAATCCAGGCTTTTACTTCAGCCTTGCTGCCACGAAATACAATGCGATCGGCTTTCTTTCCAAGCTGATAGTCATACATCGGATCATAGTATTGCTGCAGCAACTCTCTGATCCACGTTTCATGCGCTACAGTCGACCGGTTCTGGAACTGTTGCCCGAGGGCCTCCAGCATCAGGGTATTTAGATGCTGGTAGCGCTCTCCACCAAGGCGTTTTTTTATGCGGGTAAGGGCACCTAGCAAAAACTCAGTAAATAGCGTCTCGGCTGCATCTGGATGTTGGACCTTGAACGCCTGGTAATTCGACTGGATATAATCCATGTGAATAGTTTGTACCCGGGCATCCAGGTTTTCTTCGATTACTGCAATTGGCGCTTGCCCCATGGCCAGGTGGAACTTCTTTGGAACAGAAATCGAACCGATGGCGTGGCTCTCGTCCTCCACAGCGATGCGCCGAGGCTCAATGGCCAGGCATTTCAGCAGCGCAATGCCCAGCGCATTTTCAAAATTGGCCTGGCTGGGTTGGGGCTCGACGTGCTTGCCAAAAGCAGAGCCACGATGGTTTGCTAACTTTTCGAGGTCAACACCCATGTCCAGGCTGTTGATAAAATGCGTCTTGCCACTACCGGTCTTTCCGGCTACCAGGACCAGTCTGTCCTGAGCGTCGAACTGCTCCACTACGCGGATAAGATGTCGGCGGAGCGCCTTATAGCCACCTTCAATTCGTGCGATGTTGACACCAGCCTCCTGTAACCACTGCTGCACGAATTGCGATCGCAGCCCACCTCGATAGCAATAGAGCAGTGCGTCAGGGTTGCTGGCGGCAAAAGCTTGCCAGCCCTGTAGGCGTGTTTCTCGCGTTGTTTCAGTAACCAACTCGTGACCCAGCTTGACTGCAGCCGCTCTGCCGGCTTGCCGGTAGGTCAGCCCTACCTGCTGGCGTTCCGAATCAGTTAGTAACGGGAGATTAGTGGCGGTGGCAAATGCGCCCTGCGCAAACTCCACGGGTGCTCGTACATCGAGCAAGGGAGCGTCGTGTCGAAACAGGGAATCAAATTGATCTGCGGAGACAGTTTCTGACATGCACCACTTCTAGAGAAAACTGAGCTAGCGCTAAAATTGTATCACGGCCGCCGGTTGATTCCTTCGACTTCTGTTCAGGTAGGTGGGCCGCTTCTACACTGCCCCGGGTTTCCATAGATAAAGCGTTTAGGAGTCCTAGAGAAGCCTCTTGCCAGCTACCGGGTTCGGCACCAGCGCCAGTTTGAGGCTGCAGTATTTGAATGTCAGGAAATCGAAAGGGAAGAAGATGAGAAAAAGCTTTACGCTGTTAGCGCCAGTGCTGAATAGCTATTTCTCGGCATTGGTTGCACAATCCCGGTAAGCCGGATATTCGATTTGCTGCCATTGAGGTTTTTCAACGAGACGTGACAGACGCTGTAGAGCGACCAGATCCTTTTGCGATGGTCGCAAAAATAAAGAGCCGGGGGCCCGCGCCAGTGCATTTGTGGGATCCACCGTTCTGTGGTGATCTTGATATGGTCATTCAGCGGGACGGCACCTGGGTACACGAGGGCAAACCCATTAGGCGACAGGCTATGGTTGCACTGTTCGGCTCAGTATTGAAAAAAGAAGCCGATGACTTCTACCTTGTTACACCAGTAGAAAAAGTCCGCATCCAGGTTGAGGACTGTCCATTTTTAATTACGGAGATGGATGTCAGCAAATCCAACTCGCAGCAGCAGCTTACTTTTCATACAAATGTCGGTGAACTCGTGGTAGCAAACGCCAATCACCCCTTGCGTGTCACTGAACACGGAGAGAATCAGGAGCCCCATCCCGTACTGCAGGTGCGCAATGGTCTTGAAGGGCTAATCAGCCGGGCCGTTTTCTATCGATTAGTCGAGTTGGCTGAATCAGCGCGGGTGGGCGGGCAGGACCGGGTAGGGGTTTACAGCGCCGGAGAATTTTTCCCGCTTGAGTCGGTTTAATCTACTTCCGCAGTTGCCAACGTCAATGGCGCGGTGACGAAACCACAGGCTATCAAACGACCGGCAAGAATTAGCCCAAACAGGCCGCCCATCGATTTGTATTTATGCATCATACTTATCACCACTCTTGCTTCGATTCGAATGTAGCTAACTGTCTGTATTTTAAGTGGAGTTCACAGTTTGAGCAGACAGCGGCTGGTTGACCTAACTGGGCAAATCCGGCATCATTAGGCGCCTTTTTTTTGGGCCCGTTGCAGACAACTTTTAGACAACTCCCAGAGAACTCCCAG